>CAVVHK010000011.1:0-107021 GCA_963747865.1 uncultured delta proteobacterium
CGGTGATTGGGCCGAATAATGCGTCAAGTGCCTCCGAATTTAAAACTATGAACCCATATGGATGTGCATACTCCCCTTTCGGCATCAAATGATCTTCAATGATTATTAATCTTCCATTTTGTTTCAGTGCTGAAAATATGACGCCTTCTTTTGCAAATAATTTCAGCCAGTCTTCTGGAGTTATTTCATGAAGCACATTGCACATCATTACAAAATCAAACGTACCTGCCGGATGGGTCCCAAATAATGAAGCGGAGTCAGTAAATCGTCGTTGAATTTCCTTACCATATACCCGATTCACAGCAGCTAAACACTGCTTCGCGCATGAATCTGAATGGTCCCATGCCACATATTCGAGCCTTTCCTTAAGTGCGTCTCCATGCAACTCGAACAAGCTCTCCAGAAGTCTCCCATGTCCGGCCCCAAAATCAAGCACCTTTGAGACCTGTCCTGTTGGGGCGTTTCCTAAAATGCCATTGTCGGCCAGCCTCATTTGCGGGTCTTCAGGATCATTGCTAGCACAAATGGAAGGGGGACACAGGCATTGCGCCGCAAATCGATTTACTGCCAGTTGTTCAGGCAAATCGATGAATTCTCGCATTGCCATCAAATTGTCGTCTCCGCCAATGAGCGAAAGGAGGATCCTTTCTGGGTCTCTCCCCGCGAAGCTCACCTTGCCTTCATTCACAAACAAGAGCGATACGTCATCGGGATATTTGGCGGTCAAAGCTGCTATAAGGGGGACAGAATGCGTTGCTATCCATACTTGTCCATCTTCGTTTGCCTCAATTGATCTACAAACAACTTGGATTGCGGAGTCTGCGTGCAAATGATTCTCTGGTTCATCCATAATAAGGATGGCATCTCCCAATTGGACCCCTTGTGCATGAAGGCCCACTCCCCACAATAGTAAAGCCAATTGCCCTTCAGAGAGTCCCGCCCTCGCAATTGGCCCTCCGAAGAGGGTAGCTCGACCCTCTTGATCACGTTTCAGCTCGGTCTTCAATAGGGAGTTTACGATTGCTGCTAATTCGTCGTAGTCTTTAGAGGCCTTTTTCTTGGTTGAATCATCAGCTCGGCTGCTCGGATGAGTGGCATTCCACCAAAGTAACTGCACGTGTTCAATGTAACATAACCCGTTCCGTTCTAGTTCGTGAAGACCCAATTGCGTTGCCTTCTGGGCTGCTGTGATAATCTCATCGCGCTTGCAATGATCAGGATTGATCATTTCATTTCCAGGAACCACATATCGCCCGACAGTAAGGCCACCCCCGTCAAGTTCACCATCTGTTTCGACTCCTAATATGCGATTAACCGGCTTCAACTTTTCCCGATCACTTTCATCTAGGTCCCTACCACTTAAAAGATTTGTTCTTTTGCGTTCTCTGATCTTATCAAATATATCGAGACCGGATTTCAAGTATGAATTTCTCGTGCCAAAATCCTGATACTGCATAGCGTCAACGCGGTTGAGTAATCTGGTTTTACCGGACCCGTTTGGGCCGGCCAAAATCACGACTTTTGCGAGTCCCTTGAGAAAAAGAGGTTCAAGTCCGTCATCATAATCAAATTGCCTTTGGTCGATTCCGATGATTTTCATCTCTCACCATCCCGTCTAAAGTTTCGCTTTTTTTTGTGAATTTTGTTTCGCGCGTAGAGCGCGGGACGTTGAATTTTGTTGAATCATTATGTTCATAGGCTTCCTTCACAAAACGGATCTTGAAATGAGAACGCCGCAGATAGCATGTCGGAGAAACTGAACCGCTTCTTGTGACGGTACCACGGACCGGTGTCGTCAATCAAGCGCCGCGCCGATTTGATTTGTCCGACGAGCCAAAGGACCACCAGGGTGTAGACCCAATAAGCGAAAAACAGCGCGAATCTCCGACGATTCGGTCCGACACTGAGGATCGCCTGTGCCCAAAAGCTGTTTCGTCTCATTGCGAGTGATCTCGATAATGGACCGCGTGGCGCCAGATGGCGGTGAATGCGTGAACACCGCTGACCTTTTCTTTTTTTCCCCGAACCGCTGCGCCGGGCAGGTTGGGGGGTAGCTCGAACAACATTGACTTCTTGAGAATTCTCCCTGTTATGTGCGTCCCCGGCGGTCGTCCGATGATAACGGTTTCACGGCAATGGCCCACGTGAGTGACCACTCGGATCTGTCGGCCTGGATCTGTCCGGGAGAGGGTCAGCCTAATCAGCTCCCGAGCCAGCTTCGACTTCTCTTGTACACCATGTTCGCCGGTTTTACATTGGTTCGGGGAGGCCACCAGAGTCGAGCCGCATAGGGCAAACAGAAGACACGGTCGGTGATACCGGGGAGCCGCACCGCCAACCCTGTGATAACGAAGCAAAGACCGTATCCCTTCGGTCCCTTTTCTCTCGCAAATTCGTCATATTGCCATTCGGCGACGCAGACTTTCTTACCGCGGCGCCTGTTGAGCGTGTCGTCCACTATCGTGAGAACTTCCAATCCGGCGCCGAACAGGATCTTCAGGATCGACTCGAATACCGCATAGTAGAGCATGTCCGAAAGCCGGCGTGGCCGATAAGCCGATACACACCGGCAAAATGCCGAGGTTCATGGAGCCCCATGGTCAGGATCATTTGGCTGATCCTGTGGCGTCCGACGGTCAGGACCTATCCGATCACAATAGCCGAAAAAAAGTTAAGGCTCGGAGCGCTGAAACAGTCTATGAAAGAAATCGCGTCAATGACAAAACGTTGTGCCATATCGATTTTGTTCATGACGTTCCTCCCTGTGTGTTTCCCACTGCGGGAATCTCGGTACCCTACCGCATCCCTAAAAGCGCGTTGGCGGCCTTCTGGTGAATACGGTCTCGTGGGACGACAACCGAGAAGAGATGTTGCAGGACGGACACCCTTGGAGTTTGTGCGCGATGTGAGGAGAAATATTAAGACCATAGGAGTTTTACCGGGATACACGGTGAAATGTCGTAATTTCAACATTGTTCATCCTATTGATGAGAAACATTGAAATCACAAGGTTTCGGACCGATTAGGTCAGGATGCCGATATCACTACGCTTTCAACAACAAAAACGGGGCCGCTCAATTTGAGCAGTCCCTTGGAAACATAGCCGATTTGTGGCGAAGGGCCGAGAGGCGTGGAGAACCGAGTTTGTCGAATAATACCCGATGGCTAGAATCTAGTTCTAGACGAGCGTGATCATTGGTAAATTCCTCTTTAATGTGGGGCTCGTAATGTGCTGATTTTCCACTATGGACAAATTGTCCAAGGTTCCGCGAACCCGGACGACACAGAGAAGGGGGAGACCGTAACGTATTGATTTCTAACCACCCTCAAATTGAGGCGGTTGTTTTTCTTAGGGATTCGCTGCGTGGAGAGCGGTTTCTCTGACTTCCGGGGGGGCGTAGGCGCACAGAGGAATTCGTCAATAAAATCGCTACGGTCAATTTGTCTGGGGTCTAAAATCAAGTGGTTACATCCAGCGGCTATCGCCACCCTCGTTGCGGGGGTGGATGTCCCTCGGGAGCGGTAACCGGGCGGTAACGAATGCGATATTTAAGCTATGATTCCGACCGGTTAACCGAACCGGGTATCGGGCCGATATTCCTGAGCATTAACCTTCCAGGCGTCTACCACCAAATTGGTGGAACTGATTTTATAAAGGAAATAGCCTCACCTGCCGAGCAAATCCACTTTCGAGGCCGTGAGGGGGGGTGAGTCCTCCACGGCCCGGCACAACCGCCAAGCGGCGCCATGGGGTTTACCGAGGGATAACTTCGCCTCTTCTCGGCAAGGCTGGGAGCGGCCAAGCCTCTCTCTTCAGGCTCAAACAACCGAGGGGTTATCGCCTTTCTTGGGACCGGTAGTCATGTCCGGGAAGGTGGAGGATGCGAGCGACTGGACGGGGGGATAATCTAAGCTCTTGAATAGACGGTTATGGACTAATGGCGACGCTTCTATGTTACCGCTGAGTTACCGCCAAACAAAAAAGGACTCAGGTTATGTCCTGAATCCTCAATGATTTCTGGTGGGCCGTCGGGGGCTCGAACCCCAAACCTACTGATTAAGAGTTAGTAGAGCAATCGATCTAACATAGCTAAATATCACGGTCTTTTCCCTGTCACCGCAACCTTTCTTTTCTGAACCTTTAAATATCTTTTAGTCCTTGACATTACTGCTTTTTACTGACAAATTATGCTGCAATATACTCGTTCATGTTGCACTGTAGTGCAGCGTGAGTGCATCAGGAAATTGTCCTATGGGGAGTCGTCGTGGCAAGCATTCTTAAGAGGCCTGGGCCGAAAGGGCAAACGGTTTGGCAAGCGCAAGTCAGGAAAAAAGGATATCCAGCGCAGATAAAGACCTTTGACCGAAAGACTGATGCCCAAAAGTGGGCCAAGAAGACTGAACATGAAATGGAAGCCGGGCTGTGGAAGGACTCTAAAGAAGCCAGTCTGATCACTTTGGGTCAAGCTCTGGATAGGTATTTGGGCGCAGTCACGCCTCGAAAGCGCCCGAAGACCCAAACAAGCGAGAATTTGTCGGCTGGTTACCTGAAGAAAAGCATGGGGAAGCTTAGTTTGCTACAGGTTACCCCGGAAAAAGTCGCAGCGTATCGCGATCAAAGGCTTGCCCAGGTCTCTCCCAACAGCGTGAGGATTGAACTTGCTCTGTTGTCCCATCTATTTGCTATTGCTCAGAGGGAATGGTCTTTCCACGGCTTAGACAATCCGGTTCAAAAAATCCAGAAACCATCTATCCCGGAAGGGCGCTGTCCTGTGCTTTCCGAGAAACAGATCGTACTCCTTTTAGAAGAGGCTAGAAAAGCCACTACTAAACTGCTGTATCCTTTTGTTCTGCTCGCCCTACACACAGGGTGCAGATCGATGGAATTGCGAGGCTTGCGCTGGTCCCAAGTAGATCTCGAAGGCAACTTCATTTCCCTGGTCGGCTCTGAGACTAAAACTCATCGCGCCCGCGCCATACCGCTCACACCTGCCGCCAGCGACGTCTTGGTCAAACTGGCCGAAGATCAAAAGATCAAGAAAGTTGTGGACCTTAACGGCCAGCGGGTGGGTCTGGTGTTTCCCTCAAGGCTAGATCCAGATAAGCCCAGAGACATGCACATGAGTTTTGATCGGGTTGTGGAGAAGGCCGGTCTGGACAACTTACCCGGGTCGGGAAAGCTCAGAATTCACGACCTGAGACATTTATGCGGAACGTTTCTGGTCATGAACGGCGTTGACCTTGAGACTATCAGAGACATCTTGGGGCACAGAGACTTGGCGACGACGCAAAGGTATCTCCACGTCGTGAACGACCATAAAAAGAACGCTATCTCGAAGATCGGGCACTTGGGCTTGGCGACCAATTTCAATGAATGAGAGGAGGACTCTAGTGGGAGAGGAACGCAATAAAGAAGATAAAGGCCAGTCATTGCCGCTGACAACGGACGAAGTGACGAATCGGTGGGGCATAACCGACGAGAAGCTCAAACTTCTCGTTAGACAACAGGGTCTATCAGCATATTTCAAAATGACTGACGAAAAAGTAGATCCCTCAAACCGGCTGTCAGCAGGTCCCTTCCGACTGCCGTATGTTTATTTCAAGCTCACTGACATAGAGAAATTTGAAGCAAATCATCCGGAACTGATTAAAAAAGCCGATGAGGAACCGATGAGTCCGAAAAGCAGTGGTGAACAGAAAGAGTCAAAACCCAGAAAGAGCCAACGTCACAAAGAACGCTGCCGGGCGCTCGCCGAATATAAATGGAAAAAGTTTCCCGATACCAACATTGCAGAAATGATGGACGATGGGGATATACTAGAAATTGGCTGCGAGCGTAAAGTATATAAGCCTGAGACGATACGCGAGTGGATAAGAGACCTTTGCCCCAACCCGAAGCCGGGCCGTCCCAAGAAGGATTGATCGAAAGCCCTGCCAGACGGTTTCTGCCTAACCGCATTGTTGCCTATCCCAGCTCACTCCGCCATGTTCTCAGCGCGTCTGTCTTATCAAGCTCCAACTATCGCACCTTTCTGCCTCCCGAAAATATTATCGGTCTACGTGTAAAAAGGGGGTTCTTCGCTGGACCCCAATTTTATTTCCAGCGGAGACGTGGCAAATAAGTTTGAAACGGATCTTACGAAAGCTACTGAGCATCAAATCACTTTTGATCCGAAAAAAATAAGGAGGATTTTGGGACATGAAAGAAATCATGCCTCTGAAAAGAGCAGTGGTTGAGATTACCCATGAAGCCTTACCGGGAGACCGTCAAGGAATCAAGACAGCGATGAAAAGCTGGCACAACCGCCTGAGCGTGGGAAGCATTCCCAGAGAGGTGATAACCAAGTTGGGACGAGAGTTGTTTCTGGACTTGGAGGCGTGGGAGCAATGGTTGGAAGAGCGTTCACAAGGAGCTGCCAGTCATCGCCTTGGTCGGCCCAGGAGACTTTAGGCATATGTTTTTTTGGGGGCGAGTCTGGGGCAACGAAAACACACGCACGGTTTCGCCCCCCCAAAATCGATGATTTTGATCAACAGCCTGGAAACCGATTTCCAAGCCTTTCGGAGTATGGTCAATGATAAATCGACATGCGCCCTCAGATCGATTCTTGACGGCAGCCATTAGGAATGTAAAACCGGCGCTAGGAAATAGGGTTTTTTATCCCTTACAAACAATGAAGGCGCACTGCCATGCGCCGAACAAACTGAATGAAGGTGATTCGACTAACGTGACTTCCATCTCCGTGCGAATCGCCTCCCAACTGCACTCTTCTGAGCACAGAGCATAATGGAGACACAAATGGATAATACTATAGTTCTAAAGACCGCACAACGATTTATTGCAGCGCTGACAGGTAATAGTGAAAGTCCTGTCACGTTTCAGACTTTTGACGATAAGAAAGAGCGGGGACGATTGAGTCGGATTCTGCATGGCTCTCTTTCAGAGCATGAAAGAGCGCTTAAAAGCCTCAATCAGAGGGGAGCTGGTATCTTCATTACTGTTAACGAGACCGATCTCAAAGGGCGAGAACTCAAGAATATTACACGTGTCCGAGCCTTTTTCGTGGACATCGACGGCGATGACGAATCGGACTTGAATCTTGTCACCAATTGCGCTCTTACACCGCATATCATCGTAAAAACGAGTCCAGGTCGGTTCCACGCATATTGGCTGGTGTCCGATGGCGCTCTTAAAGAGTTTACTCCCATTCAGGAAGCCCTGATACGAAAATTCGGTTCAGATTCGAGCGTTAAGGACCTGCCCCGAGTAATGAGACTTCCGGGGTTTATTCATCAAAAAAAAGCCCCGTTTCGGACCCTTATAGTGCAGAAAAACAGGATCCCTCCATACAGCCGTGCTGAGATTATTGAAGGGCTGGATCTGCAACTTGTAGAGGGCTCCAAAAAACTGAAGGGACCGGCTTTGAAGAAGTCAATGCGGCGAGTGCGGTATGAACCTCAAACCGAGGGGAATCGCAACATAGAATTATTCAAATATTGCTGTGCATTGCGTGATAGGGGGGTGGACGAACCGGCCATCTGGGCGGCAATGGAGGTTGCAAATAACATGAACAACCCTCCATTAGATGATTCCGAATTAACGACTATTACAGAGAGCGCCCTGAGCAGATCTCGACAGGACTACGATTCCATCACTGTCGAGGAAGCTCTCAACAAAATAAATATACCTGTTCCCAAAAAGGGGAAAAACCTAGCAGTACCCGCGGGGTACGAAATCCGCCGCGAGGGGGTCTTCCATGAAAAAATAAGAAAAAATTCCGCTGAATGGGAGCCGGTATCGCACGCCCCTGTAATAATTTGTGAACGAATTCAGAATGTCGAATCCGATAGCGAAAAGCTGAAGATCGGATTTTATGAAGACTCTCAGGCCTCTCCATGGATATCCAGAATTCTCCCTCGTGGAACGGCCTTGGATTGCAGAAAAATTGTGGCAGAAGCGGACCGGGGACTACCGGTTTCCTCGGAGACTTCCCGACCCTTAGTCAAATATCTAGCGGCCTTTGAGGCCCAAAACAAGGGTCAACTCCGTCTGACCCTTTCCCGCTCGACATTCGGCTACAATAAGAATCGTACCTCATTTCAATACGGCAAGGCCGAGCTGGTAACCGCAGAATCAGTCAATCAAAAAGTAATTTTCTCTCCCGAAAGCCGAGAACACGAGGCATTGGCGGCTGCGTACCGAACCAAGGGCGACGCCTCGAAGTGGTTCCAAGCTCTCGAACAGGCCATGAAACATCCTAGATTCGCAGTATTCTTTTATGCGGCAATGGCTGCGCCTCTCCAGCGCGTTATGGGCTGGGACAATTTTATCGTGGACCTTAGCGCACCAACTTCAACGGGGAAGTCCATCGCGCTGAATCTAGTGATGTCCATCTACGGCAATCCCGCGGGCTGTGTCCATTCCGTGAACCTTACCCCGGTATTTCTTGAAAACGTTTGCTCCCTTCAAAGCGGATTTCCTCTCGCAATGGACGACACCAAAACAGCGGGGCTGAATCTCAATAAAATGCTCTACGATCTTACTTTCGGTAAATCGAAAGGCAGAGGAAAACGCGATGGAGGTATGCAGGAACGGAGGGCATGGAAAACGATTGCGCTGACCACAGGAGAAAGCTCTCTTGCCGACTATGCTCAGGACGCGGGGGCGCGGAGCAGGATTCTACCAATCAAAGGGTTGCCGTTCGGAAAACAGAATGTCGAGACCGCACTCTTTGTGCAAAAGCTCAAAGCATTAGTCAAAGGCAATTTCGGACACCTGGGACCCAGATGGATTAAATATATCCTCGAAAATCGTAACGAATGGAAGGCATGGAGGAAAAGAGATAATGAGATTCTTCTGGAGTATTCTTCCAATTCCGGACCAAGCGCTAGATTGAATGAAGCGCTGAGCTGTTTACGATTTACCGCTGAACTAATTCGCGAGTCAGAACTTATGACGTTTCGTATCGAAGGAGATCCTTTTGAGGTCATTAAAAATACCATTCAAGAGCATGTGGAAAAGGCAAGTAATAGCAGACGAGCTGCTGAAATGCTCAATGATTGGGCTCTTCAACATAAAGACATGCTTTACAATGCGAAGGACAGGCAAAGTCCTCCACCTCAGGGATTTGTCGGCCGATGGGACCGTGAAGACGGTAAGGATGACTGGGAGTATATCGGATTTTCTAGAACTCAGTTTGAGGAGATCTTGAAAAAAGGTGGTATGGACCCTCACGCATGCAAGACTGATCTGGCGCACGCTGGCTTATTGGTCAAAAACGAGAACGAACGAAGCGTGCCGACAAGAATAGACGGGCACTTAAATCGCCTCATTTGTCTGAAACGTGCAGCCTTTGACCATATTATCGGCGATGCAAAGAATCCTAAGAACAAAAGGAAGAGCGCCCCAAAAAGATATCCGACTTTCTAAAAACCGCTAAAACTCATTCCACTGAATCCAGGGGTTATCTATTCACAGCAGGTGGAGAGTCGGTTCATAGGATATACCACCATCTAAGGTTACGCTTTCTTCGGCCGGTTACGGATTTTTGGGGCAACCCGTAACCGGTTAAACCTCCGAAAATACCAACTAAATGGGGCAAAAATTACGGGTTACGGCGGTTACAGTGATTTACAGAGATATATATACAAAACATGATTAGAGAATGAGAGAGAATATTTTTATATGTATCTATAAAATACGTAACTTCCGTAACTCCGTAACTTTGAGGTCAATTTCCATTATAATCAAAAGGTTACTCGGTTACGGGTTTCCCTCCTCTGCCGTAACCGCCGTAACCGGGCTCCCATAGACGTTGTAACCCCATCAGATCCTCAGAATCTCATGATCTGACAGCAAATTTTCCTGTCAACTTCGTAATCAAATACGGATCAGACAGGAACAAATTCTTTCAGTTTTTGAAGTACGCTGTGAGATTCAGCCAGGTTCTTCAGATGACCTATGAAATGAGGTTTGAGGAGGATAAGGCAATGGCGAGCATTAACCTTGAACATCTTAGAGAGGAACGCGGACTTTCAATGCCCCCCCCCGGGGCTAATGTGTCTGAGGAGCGCCAAGAGGGCTTGCGTCATAAGACCTCTATATTTCCACCAAAAGTTTTTCAGAGCGTGCTCTTTTGCCGGACCATCTTAAAGACCAAGGCATTTGCCGTTGAGACTCGCAATCGGAATAATAGGCGTACGCATTATTTCTTCATCAGGCTGGCCTTATGAGCCTCTGAAAAACCATTCAGGCTCTGGGTCGTTAACTATCAAGAACCGGCAACGCTGTAGAACCACTTTCTCTCACGACTATTACGACAATTTTGCGGCGATGTTTTTGATCATTTGCTTCCCTCCAGGTCAGCGTGAATTTTACAGGCGTGACAATGGCCAATTACTCAGTAATTTTTTACTGTGAGATTGAGAATCAATTCCGTAACTCACAGCAAATTTTCAAGCCCTCCACGTCCCGTGCAGTGACTTTGTCCGTACTCAGGACGTGCCTGAGCCGCTTATATTCGGAGTCCGTATGCTCCCAGGAATTCCAACCGCTCGGTGTCGATTTCAGCTTTGGGCGCATCAAGGTCGAAACCCTCTTTGAGCTCCATAATCGATAGTCGTTGGCTAACTTGAGGGAATTCCAGGCTCTGATTCTCCCAAGGCCGCGTGGACGCGGCGGAACCCAACCAGAAAGTGACAATCGCCAAAATGCAAACGGAGCGGCGCATATGAAACTCCTTCGGAAATCTGAAAAAGCAGTCGGCCGACTGGATTGGATGTGGGCCGACCGCCCCATGTTTTGGAGGTAATGGCTAGTGCGTCTGGGGGGTAGTTGTATCGCAGGGGGGAAACAGAGAAAATTGCGGTAGTTGAAACATTTATCGGAAAAAAGTGAGGAGTGAGAGAGAGGAAGATGAAATCGCCCCTCATAGAAACTATTTCATCTCTTTTGGAGCACGGCAATTCATGACTTTTGGAATTGGTTGTATTAGAATATGATGTCTCCCATTAACAAAGGACGTGGACCAATGGACAAAAACTCAAGAGATAAATATTTGTTGGAGGCCGACAAACTTCTGAGTGAGTTTAATAGCTTTAGAGGACGCAATGAACTTCCCTTTTATGATGCACCGGGCAAAGAACTTGAGTATTTGGCAAGTAGATCGCAATCACTAATATGCCGGGCTGCAAGAGGCACTTCCTATGAAGACAAGGTGGAACATATTATCAGACAGGAGACAGCGCCTGATATTAAGGCAGAGTATTTGATGGGCATCATCCAATCCTTTGTATTCGAACTGAGACAAGGCTATTTGGACAGCTTGGCCGAGCGCATTCACGAAGAAATGTTCACCGATTTCTTGGACATGGCATCCCATCTTCTGGAAGAGGGCTTCAAGGACGCCGCTGCCGTAATAGCCGGCAGTTCTCTGGAAAGCCATTTACGTCAACTATGTAACAAATGGGATATCGACATAACTTGGACGGATGCGAACGCGAAAGTGAAACCGAAGAAAGCGGGCACAATGAATGCGGATTTGGCTAAGAAGGAAGTCCATTCAAAAGCGGACCAAAAGCTCATCACCGGTTGGTTGGATATCCGGAATAACGCTGCTCATGGGCATTACGAAGAAGTCCAGAAGGAGCAGGTCGATTTTATGATAAAATGGATAATATAGTGATGCGCGGAGAGAATGAGTCCTAAGCAAAAGATGCCAGGACGCTTCTCAGCGACGCAGGATTTCCCTGAAAGCGGTTGAATCTTCTGAAAAGTCGCTCCCTGAATTCAGCCAAGGTTTTGAAGAATCGATTGTGAGTGGTTTTTCTCCTGGTTTCCTTCCAGACGTATTCGGCCGCATTGAGTTTCGGAGAATACGGCGGCAGATAGTGGAGTTCAATACGGTCTTGTTTGTCTTTGAGCCACTCCCGTACTTTGGGACCCTTGTGGTACTTGGCGTTGTCCAGGATCATGTGTATCTTGCGACCCCTGTACCTGGAGATGAGCTGATCCAAGAAGGCCAGAAAACTGTGAGTGTTGAACCAGTTGACGAAGCGGAAGTGGAATTTGGGATAAGGGCCGACCGTTACCGCTCCCATCACTTTCAAGGATTTCCTTGTGGGTGGACTCTTCACCACGCATCCGATCCCCTTCAAAGCCCAATGTCGGAAAATGGAGCCCGCTTGCTTAAAGCTCACTTCATCTTGATACATCAGGATGCCTTCGTCTTCTTGGACTTTTTTTTAATCTCAGGCACTTCCTCTTCAAGCCATGTGGCCTGCCGCTTTTTATCGGCTTCAGAGGGCTCTTGTCTGGGATATTGAAGTGAAAACCCCAGCTCGTGCAGAAGCCTGCGAATCTGAGAGGGACTATATTTAATATTGAACCGCCGATGTACCAGATCTGCAATGATCGGGGCCGTCCAGACTCCAGTGTCTAGGCCACTGACTTCAGGCCCTTGTCGAACCGTTATAGCTAGTTCTCGTTTTTGGTCCAGACTCAGCCTGGGCTTTTTGCCCTGATACGGTCCTCGTACAAGCAAGCCCGTCACGCCTCTGGATCTGTACCTGTCTACCCAGCGCTCCACCTGTACTCCGAGCCACTTCTAGAATTTGACCAACTTGTTCAAGGGTCTTTCCTTCGTGAACCAGCAAAATCGCTCTCAGACGTACCCTTGCCTGAAAATCTTTCCTCTTCCTGGCAAGATAGCGATGGCGAACAATGTCATTGTAATCATCCAGTTCAAGCCTCAATCCACGCTTGGGCATTGCCGTTCCCTCCCATCAATCGATGGCAGGGACATACCAAATGTCTGGAAAAAAGTCGCGCTCTTTTTTACACGCAATCACAATGCGCGGCACTATAGATTACATTGGAAGATCCCCAGCATGATCAGGGCCACTCTTCTGATTTAGCTCCCTTAGTATACACTGCTGGCCGATATCTCGATTGCCTCCTCAAAAGAATGGCACAAATGCACATTTGCAGGCCTAATCTATCGTACAGCCATTACAATCTTCCCAGGGTCCACAGCCAGCTTCGGCCAACTTTGTTCTCGCTTCGTCTACCCAATCTAGAAGCTTGTCAGCATCAATTTCTGATCCGTTGCTGCCTGGTAGGACCGAAGCCATTTCCAGAAGCTCCCATGCCGTTTCGCGTTTTACAAGCGAAATATTCTTATCGGCGTCGCCAGCTTTGGCTCTGTCGCTATACCATTCAACCATCTCAACAAAGAAAGAAGGATCAGAGGCTATTTGACTGAAGAGAGAGCGTGGTTTACGGTTTTCTTCGAAATGGAACAGTCTTAAATAAAGAAGCTCTATCGCTGCAATTTCTGCGGCACGTAAATCTGCCTGATCCTGCACAAACTTTATGGCTCTTATACCATTTCTCGCAGATTTGAGTAACCTTGATTTGAGCTGCCTTGCGCTCATCTTTGCATGCGAGTTACCGGGAATTGAGAGAAATGGTATAAAATTGAGGTGGTTGAAAAATTTACCGGAAAATAGCGGCAGTAAATAAGATCGTCTTGGAGCCCCTCTGGAACGGTGAAATTGAAACATGTTTTAGGTTTACATGCCCTCGGGGGGTTCGGTATACTCATACTCCACGCAATTCCTATCAAGGAATGTCGCCGTGACTCTTGATCACAAGACAAAAGGGCATCCTAAGGCGTTTGCCCCCATCGAATGCGCAATATGAATGAGGAAATAGTCTGATGGACGATAATGTAAACGCCGGACGAAAATCGCGACGGAAGTCGGGGCGGTTTAAAATCGCGGCGCCCCTAAGTAGCCTCTCGTGATAGAGGACTTTCGGAAAATCCGGGGGTTTTCCGATCAGTTCTTCATGAGGAGGCCGGAGGGGTGTACACACAGATGAAGAGTTGGACGGAGATACGCTTTAAGGTATTGAGAGAGGAGAAGAGCAAGCGGGAGGTTCTTCGGGAAACGGGAATACATTGGACGACTTTGGAGAAGATCCTAACCCATCCGGAGCCCCCTGGTTACAGGTTGAGCAAGGCTAGACCCAAACCCAAGATCGGTCCTTTCTTGGACCGGATCGCCGACATTCTAGACAGCGATAAGCAAGCGCCAAAGAAGCAGCGTCATACGGCCAAGCGGATATATGAACGAATCAAGCAAGAAGGCTACGAGGGAAAATATACTCAGGTCAAAGAAGCGGTAAATAGGATCAAACTGCACAGCCGTGAGGTTTTTATGCCTCTGATTCACCGGCCGGGGGAAGCCCAAGTCGATTTTGGGGAAGCCTTGGTAAATGTGTCCGGAGAGTTGCGCAAGGCTCACTTCCTGGTTATGGCGCTCCCGTATTCGGACGCTTTTTTCGTTGTAGCATTCCAGCGGGAATGCACGGAGACTTGGTGGGAAGGTCATGTGCGGGCATTCGAGTTTTTTGAGGGAGTTCCCGTACGGATCACGTATGACAACAGCCGGGTGCTGACATCTCAGATCGTATGTTCCCGGGGAAGCGAACTGACCAAAGGATTCTCGCAACTAAAAAGCCATTACCTTTTTGATCATCACTTCTGTCGGGTGCGCCGCGCCAACGAGAAGGGGGTCGTTGAGGGGGTGGTTAAGTACGCTCGTCTTAATTTCTTTGTGCCAGTGCCTCAGGTCAGTGATTTTCAAGAGCTCAATGAAAGGCTGGCGCGGATGTGCCGAGACGACCTGACCAGGCGTCTTCGCGGCAAGATCGGCTCAAAGGCCGAGCTCATGCTTGAAGATCAAGCCGCTTTTCATTCCCTTCCCCCAACGCCGTTCGACGCATGTCTCATACAGTCTACAAGAGCAAGCTCACTATCTCTGGTGCGATTCGATGATAACGACTATTCGGTTCCGGTTCGATACGCTCACCATACGATTCAGGTAAAGGGATACGTAGACAAAGTGGTCTTGCGCCATGGAAAGGAGAAGGCGGCTGAGCACAAGCGCTCCTGGAGCAAGCAAGGCGTCTTTTTCAATTACGTGCATTACCTGGCGCTTCTGGAAAGAAAACCCGGCGCTTTGAATTATGCGTTGCCTTTGGCTGATTTAAATCTACCGGAGTGTTTCGGGGATCTTCATCGCCTCCTTCAGGCAAAGGCTGAGCGGGAGGGTGAAGGGACTCGAGAATATATCCGTGTGCTCCGGCTCTTAGAGGATTACAGTTTTTCCGAAGTGAAAGAGGCTGTAATAAAGGGCCTCAGAGTGGGAGCCTGTACCTCGGGACGCCGTCGTTCAGTTTCTAACGCATCAGACTCCCTGCCATCCCACTTTCAGGTTGGACGGACGAGAGCGTCTCACCCTGGTGAAGGTGGCCGGGCCCGATATATCGGCCTACACAGATCTTCTCTCTCCTGGAGGCTCCGCATGAGCGAGAAGAATAAATCAACGATTCTATTGGAGCATCATCTCAAGAGACTCAAGCTTCCCACTGTCCTGAGAGAATATGCCTCCATGGCGACGGTTTGCAGAGATGATCGGTCCGATTATCCGACCTACCTTCTTCGTCTGACTGAACGCGAATTGCTTGATCGTGAGAGAAAAGCTGCGGAAAGGCGAGTCAAGGAAGCTCGGTTTCCCGTGACCAAGACCATTGATACCTTTGATTTCAAAGCGCAGCCATCTATAAACGAGCCGCTGGTGCGAGAACTCATGAGAGGGGAATTTATAGACAAGAGAGAAAACGTTTTGCTTATAGGCAACAGCGGCACAGGCAAAACCCATTTGGCTTGCGCTTTGGCTTTTTGCGCCTGCATGCAGGGACGCCGAGTGCGTTTCTACACCGTAACCGGTTTGGTCACGGAGCTTCTAGAGAGCCGTGAAGAGAGAGGACTACAACGATACCACAGACAATTGGAACGCCAAGACCTCTTGGTCTTGGACGAACTTGGATACGTCCCCTTTTCCAAGGCGGGGGCGGAACTGCTTTTTGAGGTGGTCAGTAGGGCCTATGAGCGCCATAGCCTAATGGTTACCACTAACCTCCCATTTGAAAACTGGACCGAAATCCTAGGGTCAGAGCGTCTTACCGGGGCTCTGCTCGACCGGCTTACCCATAGAGTCCACATTCTCGAAGCAAATGGCCAGAGCTACAGGCTCCAGCAAG
The DNA here is from genome assembly GCA_963747865.1 of uncultured delta proteobacterium. Taxonomy (GTDB): domain Bacteria; phylum Desulfobacterota; class Desulfomonilia; order Desulfomonilales; family Desulfomonilaceae; genus JBBSBY01. The sequence continues at coordinate 16,109 of CAVVHK010000011.1, forward strand.
CCAAGAAACGATCCCCGCGCCGATCCGACCATATAAAACCGGGAGCTTGAAAGGAGGAAAAGCTTGACAGGTAGCAGAGAAGAGATCTAATTGTCCAATAGGCGCCGCACTTTTCGGCCGCCACCCTCCGCACTTTTCAACCGGCCTTCACACGATAAGCACCTTATTTTCAATAATACAATATTAGGCATTATCTTTGTACTCACGGCCACAGCCACATTTTGGTGCTTCGACGAGAAATTTGCAAAATGCCTGATAAATGAGTGGTCTGATAAGCTGTGGAAGCAAGATGATACGACCTTGGCGCTTCTAAAAATGACCGCCGTCGCGTTGGCATTGACTACGCTAGGGCAATTTGTGCAAGTGGTCTCGATTATTTGGTATCAGGGGAGGCACGGGAAGGCTTTTTTATACGAGAGAATTGCACGAGAAATACATTATGATTCTTGGTGGGATACAGCCTTGCCAAGTGTGTATAAATATTCACTGTGTAGAGCCTACCGTAACGAGATATTTGAGCCTTTTCTAGTATGGATGCAATCTTACGGTTCGCCGAAGGAGCTTCGAGAATGGATCAGGACAAAGAGACGCTACCGCTATGTTGGAGAAAACTGGCTTATGGCCATGGACTTGGGTATCTTTGTTGCTGCTCTGATCCTTGGCGCTCACTGGCTCTGGCTCTTGGGGATGCCCCCTCTTCCAGACCTGCAAATGGCCATGAAATTTATATTTTCCATATTCATTTATTGGGTCTGCCGATGTGGTTTGATCAGATTGCAGAAACATAATGATGAACAAGAGGATGTTATGATTTCCGTATATCTATCAGGTCATTTCTCTCCTGCCCTCCAGAAAAAGTTCTTGAGGGGCCAAGACCGTCAAGGAAGTTACGTTAATTCTTAAGCTTCGCAGACTCTTCTCCGATTCTACGTGGGTTCTAATTCGTCTGTCAAAGCATTGATAATGCCGAAAGGCAAGCGCCTTACTTTGTGTATCGATGCCAGCCTGTTGACATTCGACACCATTTGGCTTATTATTCCTAGTAATATTGATGTGAAAATCCATTTTCTTCCACCAGCTTCCTGGAAGACGAGACATTTTTATGATATTTCAGCTACAGTTACAATAGCACGAAAAGAGTATTCCGTTATGCCGAGCGAAGAAACGAAGAAGTACATAATCAAACAACTGCGTGATCGCTGCGCAATTCCCGGGAAAATAAAGACATGGATTTCCGAGCTGGACGACACGGAATTGTGGTGGCTCTACGAACAAATGCGTCGTGGCGCTTCTTCTCGGTCGTTGGCTTCTGCCATGTTTAATCGGGGTGTCGGGCCGCGATCAAGTGTGAGAAGTATGGCCCAAGGTATAGGCAAATTCAGAAAACGCATCGCACAGTATCTCGATCCGCCTCCGCCCAGCCCAGAAATCGAAATCCCCAAGGGCATGGCCGACATGGAGCCTGACGAAAGGCTCGAAGCTATTGAAAAAGCCTACGCCAAACTTATAGAAAAAATGCTCGCCGACGCCAACTACAACAATGGTCTCATGACCACTGATATAGCCAAACACGTCACAGCTCTTGCAACAATAAGCAAAGCGAGAGCGAAAATGCCGTCAAATCCCGTTAGAGAAGCAATCCCTCATCTAGACCCAGAATTCAAAGCCCGAAGCGACAGAGCTCTGGATTTCTTAGCCGGGGACAGCCAAAAATTGATACAAGCGACCAACCTTTTTCTGCTCAAACTCGAAAAGCATGCAATCAAGATGGATATCGATCCAGATACAGGAGAGTTCAAACTTGCCGAGTAGCTTGAGTGATTACATGCCCCAGGGAGAATTCAATCACATCATGCCCTTTTTTGCTGACATTTGGTCCCCCCGGTTGTAATCCTAGTCAAAGACTTACACTTTCGGCCCGAGGGGGCATGTTGTCACCGAATGACCAACAGAGCAGACGACAAATTTCAGCACAGGGGCTGGTGGAAGACATACGTTCAGGCTTCAAGGATGCGGCGTTGATTGAAAAATACCGATTGATGGAAAGGGCTCTAAAGAAGCTCTTCGCCGAGCTCTTTCAGGCTGTGTAATAAGTCGGCAAGATGTTGAATTGTCGTCGCTCCGTTTAACTCCGCGGCTCGGCAAGGTAACATAGGGTCCTGAATTCCAGATTCGGTTCCAAGAGTCTTGCTTCCCCCCGAACCTCCGCTACAGCCCGATTTCATTTATACATAGTACAAACGATGAGTTTTTTAGGCCAAGAGCGGCCTGATTCTGATACAATTGCTAAGCTTTATTATACGGCGCACGGTCGCCGGTTGACACCTGTGAACCTGATAGCAGCACTTGATTTGAGAATCAGCTTTGTCGGGACGGAGTTCAAGAGATAAACATAGGGGGAGGCTGTTGCCTAATCGCGAGCCGTCCGTCTGGGGCTGCAAAACCGCTACCAAAGAAAGTTGTGGATATACTGTTATCTTGTCATGAGTCTTATTGAGATGCGAGGAGGAAAAGGGTGCCGCGCTTTTTGTTTTTTCGTAACTGGTAGTAAATAGGGCTTGTTCTCCGAGACCTCATGTGCTTTGATTTGTATATCCAGTACAAGTTAAAGCAAGGAAGGAGGCCTCGGATGAATACGAAAATAGAAGAAGCTCAGGAGGAATTCAACTCTATTCTTCAACCAAAATCCACGGTCAACATCGTCATGGTTGTCGGGTCGTGATTCGTGAGTCCGGAAATGGGAGTTGTCAGCAGGTATTTGGATGGAAAATTGGGCGAGCGGAGTAGGCCGGACTTAACATGTTTTCCCCCACCGTGATTCAGGCCTGTTTCTGAGCGAGCTATCCCCCCGGACTCGTTTCAGCCCCCTTCCAGACCCTCTTTCGCCCCCCTGATCGACTAGCCTGAGCCGCATAAACATAACATCCTCCTGCGAGCCTCAAAAAGAAGCCCATTGGACGCATGCCCCCCGCAAAGCCGGACAAATAGCTCTCTGCCCCGCTCAAGCACGCGGCCCGGCAAGTTGATCAACCAAAAACGCACGGCCTTCATGCGACGAGGCGCCCACCTTTCCCCCAGAACCAGACGCTTCATCGCTGAATTGATATTGAAAGCGAGTATCATAATCTGCCACCAAGCGGCGTTGGCGCCGAACAAGCCCGAAGGCAGCTTCCCTCCCGCAAGGTCTTCCTTCATGATAGAATGCGCTTCTTCACTCTTACCGCAGCGGCCTCGATACCACCAAATCACCTCATCACCCGGCGTCTCCAGGTTGGTCACGATACCGGTAACTTTATATTTCACCTGCCCCCAGTCCATGGTCGGAAAAGGCAGGTTGAGTTGTCCGTCCATTTCCGGAAGAGGTTGCTGCTCCAAAGGCTCTCGAACGGCCAAGAAACGATATGTCGGCCCATCCTTTTTCCGGCCTATCCAATTCGGAACATAGCACACCTCGGCCCACTGCTGACCCGTCTTCTGATATTCACCGTTGACCTTCCTCATAAGAGGCCGCCAGTCGGCTTCCGCCACTTCCCGTACGGCTTGCCTGAAGGCTTCAGTGACATCGACCCCAACGGCGAAAGGAATTACGCCGAAGCGTTTATCTTTGCCTTCGGCGCAGTACCTGGAGCAGCTTAACGATGTATCCCGCAGTGTCGGAGCGAAGATATACCCTATTTACACCGACTGGGAGCAATTTCAGGGCTTCTTTAAAGGGTCGGAGCAGATCGTAGTCCGCCGGGACGTTTCCGTCCCTAAACTCGCTGAAAACCATAAGTCCTTGTTCCGCCCAATAAAAATTGAGGGGTTGATAGGCCTTGAATTTCTTGTAGCAGTAAAGCGCCGCTCTTTTGCCGGTTTCCACCAGAGTCGCGTCCATGTCGATAGTGGCCGTAGTTTGAGGGGACCTACGCTGAACAGCGGCCGCAAAGGCTGCGATGAGTAGAGTCAGGGCTAAAAGGAGCTCGGACGGGGCCGGGATAAAGGCCGTATGGGGTTCCCTGCGCTGTTCTTGTTCGGGATCGTGGAATCGTTCCAAATACTCACGCAGCGCAGTGGGAGAGGGAAAGGTTCGAGTCCTTTCTTTGCGCCACCGTTTCTTTAGGGCTTGACGCTCCGATCTTGTCCGTCCGTGATCCTCCACTTCTCTGAGAATTCGACAAAAGCCTTCGTCTCCTTCCAGGTACTCTGAGGTCCTCGACACAATCGCCTCCCGCCAGGTTGAGCAGAACCAGGGCCATTATCATCTGGTCATCGGTCCACCCCTGGCCTCCTTGCCTGGCTCGGACGCACTCGGCTATAAGACGTCTGAGACCCATAACATGACAGAAATCCAGATACAGGAGTAACCCTGCCAAGGCCGTCATACCGCCGTCTTTTTTCTCAACTTCAAACTGGAAAGGAAGAACGCCCTGTGCCATAATTGTTTCACCTCGTTGGTGATAGATTCTTTGTTGCAAAAGCATTCTATCTTCTTGATCTCTCAAGAACAACGAGGTTTTTCACTTTTTTTGACCCGCGATTTAGGTCAATTCGTAGTGAATGGAGCGCTTGATCTGCAGATTCACGAGGTGGAAGATCGGATCTATCGGATGCTTCTTCGGCTGGGACGAATTCTGTTGGAGCTGTTTGTATTGTCCATGGGGACTGGGAAAACAGGAGAGATTTTGGTCAGCGCCGACGGCGGCTTGTACCGGTATCTGAGAGATTTGGGGCGCAAGTATTTGTCCATTTTCGGAGAGATCACGATAATGCGGGCCTATTATGCCGGAAGAGGACAAAAGGGGTTATTTCCCTTGGACGCAAGGCTCAATCTTCCCGACAGAAAGTATTCCTACGTCCTCCAGGACTGGATGGCCTCTCAAGCGGTAGAAACATCCTATGAACGAGCGGCGGCTTGGGTGAACAAGCGTCTTCATTTAGAATCAGCCCATAGACCGATTCAACGAGTGATTCAGGACTGCGCCTTGGCGGTCAATGAGTTCATGGACTCTCTTACCCCTCCCCATGTGGAAACGGAGGGACCCATTCTGGTTCACACAGTGGATTGCAAAGGAATTCGAATGCGACCCCAAGAGCGCAATCCCGACGTCGTGAAAACCAAGGACAAGCCCGGCGAGAAGCGGATGGCCTGTGTGGCGCAAGTCTACACTATCGATCCTCATTACAGGTCGAAGGAAGGCATAGTGGACAGCTTCTTTGGGTCAGCCGTTTTCAAGACGGTCAAACACAAAGATCCCCGTCGACCGGAACCACTGAACAGGCGGACCTTTGTCTCGCTCAAAGACAAAAAGTCCGAAATCTTTCGCCGCTCGTCGCTCTCGGCCAAGGTTCGGATTCATGGGACAGAGGAAGAGAAGTTGGCTCTTATGGATGGAGAAAAGGCCCTGTGGAGCCTTTCTCGCAAAGCGCTACCGGGTTGGTCCGAGACTCTCGACCTCACACACGCCGTGAAGAGGATTCGGCTCGCGGGCGAACTCCATCACGGCCCCGGAACATTGGCGGAGGACTACGGACGTGAGGCTCTGCTGTGTCTCCTGGAAGGACGTCTGGATGACGTGATCGAGGACTTCGATACGGCGTTGGATGACGGGACGCTTTCCGTCTCAAAGGCGAAAGAACTCAAGAGCGAGGCTCTGGGTTATTTTCGGAACAACCGGCATAGGATGTCTTACGATCGGAATCTGGCTAAGGGGCTTCCCATAGCTTCGGGAGTAATCGAGAGCGTCTGCAATTCCCTCATAAATATCCGCATGGAGGGAGCGGGCATGTTTTGGTCTACGCAAGGGGCCGAGGCGATGCTAAAACTTCGAGGAGTCTTCCTTGATGACCTTTGGGAGGAATTCTGGGAATTCAGAGCAAGGGCGGAGAGGAACAGGCTATACGCCAAATACGACAACATCCGTCCAGCTACCCAGGAAGCGCCTCGGAACCGGAAAGCGGCATGATGTCATCAACTGAAGAAAACGCGCCGCACCCGGAGGAAAAACAATGGACGAAACAGGATGTCGAAAAGGGGAAGTTCCAGGTTGTGGCGGCCCGGACCTACCTGAAAAGGACGAAGTGGAAGAAATCATGAATCGAGCCACGCTGGGGAATGCTGAAGCTCAATACGGCCTTGGATTAATGTACCGTGATGGGAAAGGATTACCTCAGAACCATGAAGAAGCGGTAAAATGGTTCCGAAAAGCTGCTGAGCAGGGTGCCGCTTTAGCCCATTTTGAACTTGGAAACATGTATTATTACGGCTTGGGAGTTGCTCAGGACTTTCTTGAGGCCCTGAAATGGTTCAGGAAGGCGGCTGAACAGGGAGTATCAAAGAGTTACGCTTCCCTGGGTTACATGTACAGTGATGGGGAAGGAGTACCTCAGAACCATGAAGAAGCGGTAAAATGGTTCCGAAAAGCTGCTGACAAGGGGGAAGCCGAAGGGCAATTCGGTCTCGGCTGGACACTATGTGATGGGCCTGAAAGTTTACGAGACTATGGGCAAGGACTGAAATGGTATCGACTAGCCGCCGAGCAGGGTCAAGCTATGGCCCAAAATAACCTTGCAACGATGTATGCCAATGGAGAGGGAGTTGCTCAGGACTGCGGGGAGGCGCTCAAGTGGTATATAAAGGCAGCCGAGCAAGGGGAACCTTTAGCCCAAAATAACCTCGGAACGATGTATGACAATGGAGAGGGAGTTGCTCAGGACTACGGGGAGGCGCTCAAGTGGTATCGACTAGCCGCCGAGCAGGGTCAAGCTATGGCCCAAAATAACCTTGCAACGATGTATGCCAATGGAGAGGGAGTTGCTCAGGACTGCGGGGAGGCGCTCAAGTGGTATATAAAGGCAGCCGAGCAAGGGGAACCTTTAGCCCAAAATAACCTCGGAACGATGTATGACAATGGAGAGGGAGTTGCTCAGGACTACGGGGAGGCGCTCAAGTGGTATCGACTAGCCGCCGAGCAGGGTCAAGCTATGGCCCAAAATAACCTTGCAACGATGTATGCCAATGGAGAGGGAGTTGCTCAGGACTGCGGGGAGGCGCTCAAGTGGTATATAAAGGCAGCCGAGCAAGGGGAACCTTTAGCCCAAAATAACCTCGGAACGATGTATGACAATGGAGAGGGAGTTGCTCAGGACTACGGGGAGGCGCTCAAGTGGTATCGACTAGCCGCCGAGCAGGGTCAAGCTATGGCCCAAAATAACCTTGCAACGATGTATGCCAATGGAGAGGGAGTTGCTCAGGACTGCGGGGAGGCGCTCAAGTGGTATATAAAGGCAGCCGAGCAAGGGGAACCTTTAGCCCAAAATAACCTCGGAACGATGTATGACAATGGAGAGGGAGTTGCTCAGGACTACGGGGAGGCGCTCAAGTGGTATCGACTAGCCGCCGAGCAGGGTCAAGCTATGGCCCAAAATAACCTTGCAACGATGTATGAATATGGATACGGAGTTGCTCAAAATAATAACGAGGCGCTCAGGTTATATCGATTAGCGGCCGAACAAAATTATGGCGAGGCTCAATTCAATTTAGGAGACATGTATCGGTGGGGCGAAGGCGTACCCCAAGATAACGACGAGGCCCAAAAGTGGTATCGACTGGCCGCAAATAACGGAGTTGAAACGGCTGAGATGGTAATAGCTCAAATGGAGGCAAACAAGAATCTACAAGAATATTCCAGGGATGGGAAACCAGCCTATTATGATTCAGTGCGAGGCTTTTTTGTATTAAAGACGCGAGAGGAAACAGTACGGCAACAGTTTTTGTCTTTGCTGCAAAATAATTTTCAAGTACCACCAGACGCAATTCAAGTCGAATATCTGCTAAAAAAGCATGCAGGCATATCGAAGAAGCGAGCTGATATAATTATATTTAACGACGGTAAACCAATAATGGTGATCGAATGTAAAGAGCCTGAAACCCCTTTGTTCGATGATGTGCTTCAGCAGTGCATGCACTATGCTGATCACTTGGACAGTAAATTTCTTGCCATTACCAACGGAGCTGTGACGCAAACATACCATAAATTGAATAATATCTGGGAGCCTATTACCGCTTTTCCTTCATTTAAAGAAATGCTACAGCCATATAAAATTAAGTACAAGCCCAAAGCAGATAGGATTATAAAACCTTTGACATACGAACAAGTCTGTGACCTTGAGTTCTTGCACAATTTTGATAATGAATTTCTTATATTCGGGGAGGATACCCCAGAAAATCTTCGGCCGCATATAGCAAACTTGTTTAATGCCTTCTTTAGAAGCAATAATATACGTTCACACTTTCCATTCACCTTTTACGACATTAATATTGCTGAATTCTTGGGCAACAAATATACTAAATATAGCAATGCATCAGGTGGCCGGTTTGATGGATCATATGCCGGGTTCCGTGTTGTTGAAAACGACCACAATGACCAGATATACCGCATAGGATTTTTTGGGTCCATGCGCACAGAGAACCACCCAAGATATGGAAATCTCAAGGGTAAAAGCCAAATCCATATTGCCATAGACAATTTTGATATGTCGCCTCATCCGTCATTAATTTTGGCATTTGATAAATACATGAATGTGGATGTCAAATATATAAGTGTTAAACACGATGGAACAATTACAGTAGGCAATTTAGGTCCAGCGAAGCGTGAATTGATGATTAAATACGTAAGAAAACATTCGCCATATTTGATTGACAATGACGAGTACGTCCATTTGGGGCAGTTCAAACGTAACAAGTTGTTCGACTTCGACGACGTAAAAGACTTTTTGGTCAGGTTAATAAAATATGCTCAGATAAGGGATAAATTTCGGATGGAATATAAAGCAGCCAAGGAAGCCGGAACTACAATGAGTTTATGATTTGGGGTGACCCTGCAAAGTCGCCAACTCTCCTGACGTCGGTGATAAGGAACTCACCTTATCACCGAAATCCATGACAACCTCCCAGTCGCGGATAAAATACCCCATGCCATTTCTCTTAGCGCCTAGTTGAATCCATAGACAACGAGTTTTTCTGAAGACTCTTAAAACAGTGTTCAGCCGACCAAATTAGCAACAAATTCCCAGCAGATTAGCAACTGAATATATCTAGCTATAATTCCCCCGAAATTGGGATTACTAACTAATTAGCAAGCCGTAGTAAGTTTTCGTTTGACAAAGAAAATCGCCCTTAGTAATCTATTACCAGTGATCAACTAAGGAGCCCTCAAAATGAAAGCAATCGGGTACACAAGGGTAAGCAGCGACGGCCAAATTGATGGAACAAGCCTGACTTCTCAGGTCGAGCAAATTCGTGCCTATGCGACCATGAAGGGTGTTGAGCTTGTGGACGTGCTGATTGATGCGGGCGTATCCGGGGGGATACCGCTTAGTGACCGGCTTCAAGGCAGCGCGCTAATGAAGATGGTTCATAGCGGTGAGGTTCAGGCCGTAATTATCACCAAGCTGGACAGGGGTTTCCGCTCAACGGTTGATTGCTTGCAGACGGTTCAAGTTTGGGAAAAACTGGACGTGAGCCTTCATATTTGTGACATGGGCGGCAGTTGCGTTGACACAGCGTCCCCAGCGGGCCGGTTCATGTTGACTGTTCTGGTTGCCGCTGCTGAAATGGAGCGGGGCCGCATTAGGGAGCGCTGCATTGAAGGCAGAAGAGCCCGCAAGTCTCAGGGATACACTACCGGCCCGGCCCCTTTCGGGTATGATGTAGACGAGTCCGGCAAGCTGTTTGAAAACTCCCAAGAGCAGCAAGCCATAAGAAACAGTGACCCACCTGCGGGGCAATGGATTGAGCGCTGCGGCTATTGCTCGAAAACTCAACGAGATGGGAATCACGACCAAAGGGAACAGCAAATGGACTCACGTTCAAGTGACAAGAATACTGAAGCGGGCCGCTTAACGCCAGAGACGGAAGACGCCGCTTTTGGCGAGCTTGCAGACGTACTGAAAGGTTTGAACGAAGGCAGACGCGAAGCCTTCTTTTCATGGCTTGAAGACGAAAATGAAGAGGACGGAGACAATGAGCGACGTTCCGGTCAAGTTGAGTAAAAAAGCCCTGAAGGCCGCCGTTGCGGCTAAGGCTAAACAGATTGGGTTCACCAACAGCAAATTGCCTGAGCTGGTAGAAGCTCTTAACCAGGCCGGGATTCTAACGGCAACCGGCAAAAAATGGAAAAAGAACAATCTGCGCAACTACGTAAGCGACGAACGTATTCCCGGATATCAAAAGAGGGGGGAATCCGCAGAAAACGACCCTGCTTCCAGGAAAAAAGCCACGGCTGACCTCTCCACCGGTCCGCTACAGGACAAGAAGCCGGAATCGATACAAGGCGAAGGGGGAGAGGTCCCGGTCGCTCAAAAGACCGCTGATGACGTGAAAGACGATAATCCCATAATTACAGGCAGCGATGTAGCTGGACATGTCCTGCAAGCCGTTGGTAAGGAATTACTAACTCTTGAGCAATCCGTTGGCGACGCGTTACCCGGCAAGGGTGAGGTGCAAATTCGTAAGGGATTACCCACTACTGGGGAGCGGGTTACCAATAGGCTGCCTGTTGACAGCGAGCAGACAAGCGGGGAAGACATTAGTAATGATTTAGTAACCTCACCCACGAAAGAGCGAATGCCAAGTGAGCAACAAGTTACTAACGAATTACCCATCGCCGATGACCAGAGGGTTACCCAGGAATTACTAACGCAACCGGCCCAAGAGGAAGAGCGGCCTTCCCGGCAACTTAGCAACGAATTGCTAACCATAGAGGACGCTCGCCTTATTAAGGCATTACTAACGGATTACCAGAGGGGAAACTTGGCCGACATGTTAGAGACCTGGAAACAACATCAAGGCGCGTACATTTCAACGTCCGAACGTAGACCGGCGTTCAAGGGTAAACGGCGCAATACCGGACTTCATGTCAACGAGAAAATCTTGGAATTGGCAGCCGAAAAAGTAAAGGTAGATAGACAGTGGAGCGGCGGCAGTCTGAGTCTTTTGGTTGAGCGCTTATTGTGGGCCTATGTCGGCAGTCCGGAGAATCTTATAGATAAGCCTGAGACAATCTAATCAACGTGATTGAAACTCGGGAATCATTCAATCAACCAAGGAGAGATGATCATGTCAGTGGACCGAGCTGGATATGCCGTTATCTATCTTGGTGTGATCTGGGGGACTGGAGAAACCCCGCCAGAGGCAATCGAAGAGGCCTTACTATGGTTAAACGGAGACCCAGGGAAAAGACAATTTACCCGTGAAAGCATTAGACTTGCGGAAGGCTGGGTAGACGCTGGTAACCACCCATACTGCGTGCCCTGCACACGGGATCTCATTGACATGTTCGCAGCGCACGGGGGAGACTTGGAATACCAGTGGAACGACGAAATTCTCGATATTTCGTGACAGGCTGCGCTACTCTTCCGATTCAGCATGGCAACGCAAGTTTGTTCTCGTCCAGTAGATTCACAGCATGGCCTGGGAGTGTTTCGCCTCAGTTGGAATTGGACAAAGCCTCCGTTAAGATAGTCACAAGGCAGCGGAGGGAACACCATGAAGGGGCGAAGAAAGAATTACACCAGCGAGGAGAAGGTGCGGATTCTCAGGCGTCATTTGATTGACCAGGTTCCGGTGTCGGACTTGTGCGATGAACTGGGACTTCAGCCAACCGTGTTTTACCGATGGCAGAAGGAGTTTTTCGAGCATGGGGCGGCTGCGTTTGAGCGTCACGGCAACGGCAAGGAGCGTGGCTATCAGCGTCGTATTGAAGCCCTTGAAGCCAAGATCAAGCGCAAGGACGAGGTCTTGGCGGTACTAATGGAGGAGCATGTTGCTCTAAAAAAAAGTCTTGGGGAGATCTGAGAGCCGTTTGGGTGCCTCACGACGTCCGGGACACCGTTGTAGATTTCGTTGACCGATGGTCTGGACTGACGGAGATCGCAGTCGTCTGTTTTGTTCTTTGGTTGGGGATCTCCAGGAGCAAATTCTACAACTGGCGAGCCCGATACGGAATGGTCAACGAGCACAATGGAAAGATTCCACGGGATTTCTGGATTGAAGACTGGGAAAGGAAAGCGATCATTCGATTCTACCATGACAATTCCCTGGAAGGTTACCGACGATTGACCTTCATGATGCTGGATTCTGACGTGGTTGCGGTAAGTCCGGCCACGGTTTGGCGGGTACTGAATAAGGAGGGGCTTCTGCGTCCTTGGAAGCCCACGCTGTCAAAGAAGGGAACGGGTTTTCAGCAGCCTCTCCATCCGCATCAGCACTGGCACATGGACGTGTCATATATCAACATCTCCGGCACATTCTATTATCTGTGCAGCGTGTTGGACGGTTGCAGCCGATATATCGTGCACTGGGATATCCGCGAGTCGATGACCGAGGCGGATGTGGAGATCATTCTCCAGAGAGCAAAAGAGAAGGTTCCCGATGCAAAGCCCAGAATCATCTCAGACAACGGGCCTCAGTTTATCGCCAAGGATTTCAAAGAGTTCATTAGGATCAGCGGCATGACACATGTCAGGATTTCGCCCCATTACCCACAGAGCAACGGCAAGATCGAGCGGTGGCATCAGTCGCTCAAGCGCGAGTGCATTCGGCCGGGCACTCCTTTATGCGTGGATGACGCCCGGCGCATCGTGGTAGGCTACGTGGAGCATTACAACAATGTGCGTCTTCACAGCGCTATAGGCTATGTCGCTCCCAGGGACAAACTGGAAAGACGAGACAAGAAGATTTTTGCCGAACGAGATCGGAAGCTGGAGCATGCCCGGGAACAACGCAGGCTGCGGCGAAAGTCCAATCAGAGCAAAGACCTCGCGACAACGCCTGGACAATATGATAAACTGAAGCCGCCGAGTGAAACGGAGACAGGCTCTGCTGGGAAGCAACCCGTCGAGGGATAGCTCGGCCAGGGCTCATCGAGCCGATGGATTGGGCGCTGGGAATCTCTTCCTGGCCCCATCCTCACTTCCATCCATCGGACGATAGACCCTGACATGCCTCAAAAAATCCCCGCCCGAAGGGCGGAACAGAAATTCGATTCATCAACCCAGACTGTCTAACAAAAATAGGCGTCTGTCCAATTTCCGCTGAACCAGTTCACTCTTGAAGTAGCCGAACGTGTTTGGCCCCATGCTGGATGAACACGTTCCCGGCCCGCCGCGGCTCTCAAGAAGCTCAAATCTTGTTTCATTTCCCTGAATTGTAGAATCTTCTTCACTACTGGATAATATGAGCCGATGTCTTCAAGCGTTCTTGTCGAGACTTTCCGCCATTGGTACACCCGTTGATCTGAAAAACTTATGCCTTGAGCTGTAAGAAAGTTGTAAACTTCACGATCCGACCTTAAATTCACTTCCGCTCCGCCTGTAATCTGCTCAGCCAAGTCGTCGATTTCCAGCTCTATACGATCCGCTTCTTCAGCACAGGCTTTCCCATGCACACCAATTCCTACCCGTCGCATGTTATCCAATACAAACATAAGCGGGAGTTCCATTTGGCGATAAAGTTTCTTCAGGCCAGGGCTCATTAACGGAGAAAGAGTGTCCGCCAATCGGCGGATTATCCCGGCGTCATAAGCAAGCATGTCAGCCACGGACGCCGGGGCGGGATTATCATATAGATTCGTATTTCTATATGGATATTCTCTTCTCAGGTACCGGGCGCACAGGTGAGCCAACGTTAGTCCTGCTTGTACTCGACGCTCTCCGAACTCAATTTCCCGGCCCGAATCGGGATCGAGCAGGTACGCCATCAATTTCGTGTCATGGACTATATCCACATCGACATGATGTGAGTTGGAGTCTCTGCGTAAACCTCTTTGATCAAGGGATTCCCATATTCGCTTGAGTCCGTGAAATATGCGGGGCGAGTTTACGCAGTAATATAGAGACGTACATACGGACGTGAACTCATTGAGAGCCAAATCGAGGCTATGAAATTCCTCGGGAGATAAGGCAAATCCGATCAGTACCCGCTCATTCATTATAAAAGGGGCTGTAAGGGCTACTGTATTTCCCGCTTCTAAATTAGCGATCAAATATTCGGGGGACATAAACCGGGTCATAACTCTGTACCTGGTATTCGAGGAATTATAATCGGACATTTAAACGGAGAGATAATCATATAATAGATCTCTTGAATTATAATTATATATTGATCGGGAGACTGAGCAGGGTAGCGCCGGGGGAAAGAGAATATAGCTATATATACTATATGGTATGACATTTCTCATGCTCCCGAAAATACTATATTTATCTCTCAGGTACTAGGAAGTTGAAGTACCCATCTAGTATTTCACCTTTGTGATCCTTAACTCACCGATCTTGCTACCCTTCTTCTCTTGCACTGTAGCCAACCGGAGTTTGGTCAATTCTTCCCGGTAGGTGCAGGCCGTCCTTTTGGAAACGCCCAACCCTTCTCCCAACTCCTTATCCGAGATCTCCAGCTCAGGCCCCCTTGTGCTTCGGGCCAGTTCCTCTTGTCGAATGAGGAGCCACAAATATGCTTTGACGGCAGGACCCTTGATTTTATAGAGATTGTCCGCTGCTCGGTCCTTCAGGAACACATGATCTTCATCGAACATGCGTCGGTGCCACGTGACCACCTCACTCTGTTTGATGACCCCGGCCAATTCAGCGATCAGACTTTTGACGTGCTGCGTCCGAACATTCTTGTAGTGGTCCATCACAGCCTTTATGGCATTCTTGGAAACCTTTCGCCGCAGCCGGGTCGATGGGCGGACGCCTTTACTTTCAAATTCTCCGAGCTTCAGGTCAAACCATTTACCAATTTGAGACTTGGCCGCCGCCACCGAGATACCCTCGAACACGGATATAAGGCTGTAAATATCCACCGGGACGATTTTCTTTGGATTGCGGCGGTTCATCAAGCACCAATCCCGTTCGCAAACATTGGATCGACAAGCGAACCCGACTTGCCATTCCCAAATATCCATTCGGATGGCTTGCTCATACCACTCGTGAGAATCCTGCACCTCACAGTAGATCGGGTTTCCATCAGGGCCTTCACATGATTTATTGAAAATACGGGGTTGGAATTTGCGGACCAAACAATCAAAAACGAGGGCGGGGCCTTGGAGGATTTTGTGTTTGGCGTAGCGCTCCCGCACAAATTCCTTTGTCCGAGCCAGGAATTTCCAGTGTTTCAAGTAATTCGGATCTGTGCGCTCCCTGTCGTCAAACTCCGCAACGTCGGGGTCCCATATTGTCGGGCCGGGCTGCTGTTGGGGAACGAAGACCGAAAATTGGGCTCCATAATCGTGCCAAGCTTTCACCAGCTCGTTTAATTCTTCGTCACGGCTCTTGGGGTCATCCATGATCAGGGCTCCAGCGGATCGGTAAGGACCAAGTTTATCACGGTCGGCTGTCCGGTAAAACGAGATTCTCGCCGGACTGAGATTCGTTCTTAAAACGCCCTGAGAACAATTCTGAGCGACTTTCTGGACCGCGGAACAGTCAAGGAGACCCGTTTTGTGAGATTAATATATAATAACTAGAGGTTAGCATAGCTACTTGTTTCTACGCGCATTTCAGGTCACGTTTTCTTTGCGGCTTTCGAGAATCGGTGTCGCTGAAAAATGGAAACGAACGGGAAGGCCCTTGATGGGCAATTTGAGCGATTTTCAGGTGTTTTAGAAATTACTCTGTAACTGATTCGTTTAAATAGAGCTGGTCGCAGCAAGGCAAAGCCTTCCAGATTAAACTCTCTTATCTCTTTCTGCAGGTTTCCCGACGTATTCGATACGAATACGCGGGTGATATCATTAGTGAAGTCGTCTGTTCGGGATATTTACCTGAAAGGGAAGCACGGGGTGGGTTCATCGGAGGCGCATAGTTAAAGCGCGGGAGAAAGTGGCCTTGGCTCATCCGTGCTATTCTGACTAAAAACCGAACTTTCATCCGTCTCTCGGCCAGGCCAACAAAGACAGGTCATGGATGTTCGCTCCCGCGCCACTATAACGATAAGTAGGGTGGACGCCTCTGTCAAGATAAGAAAATGCAGTCCGTCTCCGAGTCTTTCACAAAGCAGGCTTCTTCCTGAACTTCCTTGTCGGAGTTGCCCAAGCGACGAAGAACAATGCGGAGAGACCCTGAGATTCGTTCTTAAAGCGCCTTAAAAACAATTCTGGGCGATTTTCTTGAAGCGGCAATGGGTTTGGGGATACCCCCTTTGGAGAGATTGTTAAATAATACATAGGATTTAGCGTATTTATGCGTTCCCATGGGCATTTCAGTTCACGCCTGCTCCGTCGCTTTCGACAATCCGATCCCGACCAAAAATGGAAATGGCTGAAAAGGCACATGAGCCTCGATCTGAGCGATTTTGGGAGATCGGGGTGAGTATTGGTGAGCTATTTATATGGAGGGTCAAAGTGAAAGCGCGGGAGAAATTGGCCTTGGCTCATCAATGCTAATCTGACTAAAATCCGAACTTTCATCCGTTTCTCGGCCAGGCCAACAAAGACAGGACATGAACTTTCGCTCCCGCGCTGGTTATTACGATATATGCGGTGGATCCCTTTGTCAAGACGGGAAAATGCAATCGGAGTTGCCTGATTAGTAAAACCTTTTGAGAGCGAACCAGACGAGGAAATTGGAGTGTGGTTCTTCCTCCCGATCCTGAACTCCCGCGACGCAGCGGCTCTTGTCGCTCAAGTGAAGAAAGACATTGCGGAGAGACCCCTGAGATTCGTTCTTAAAACGCCCTGAGAACGATTCTGAGCGATTTTATGAACTAAAGAATAGGTCAGCATACCCGTTTCGTGGGATTAATAAATAATAAGTAATGGTTAGCGTATCTGCTGGTTCTGATAAGTATTTCAGGTCGAATCTCCTCTGCCGTTTTCGAGAATCGGTATCGCTGAAAAATGAAAATGGCCGAAAAGGTGCCTGGGCCGCGATTTGAGAGATTTGGGACTGGATCATGCTTACTGAATGCCGATGAGAAGAGCAGACCCTTAAAGGGTATGCCGTCAAATGGACGATCATCCCTTAATGACAGGCCACCTGCACAGCATCGACGCCCGCAGGTTGATTCATTCTTGTCATTCTGCGCAAGTGCTTTTGGCCAATACTTATTCATGTATAAGATTTAGCATTAATAAGATATAATTATCAATATGTTGCCTTATTTAATGATTGTAAATATGTATTTAATCAAATCAACGAGTTATCATTGATGATGATTTCACCTAATAGATTTGGGAACCTTTTTTTCGGTCGAGTATCTAATGACCTGCTGGGACGGAACAGTGTAAATTTCGGGATCTCGCTCATATAATTCATGACTGATTTTTCCATTGACCTCAGATTTTCCCCATTTTAAAAAGCTGTAATAGATCCATTCTTCTTGACCGTGAACGCGTGCGGGGGTCGCTATTATGAGCCAAAGGGCTGTTCCCGTTTGGACAAAAGTTGCCTGATCCGAGCGCCCGAGGTTCCCTTGGGAAAATTAACGCCGTAACCCGCTGGAGATATTCCAGCGGCGGCGTATCACGTTAGGAATTGTTTTGACCGAAAACAAACCAGAAGAAATCACATCCGCCGATCTTGAAATTGAAGGCAGTTCTGAGAAAGCTCCGCGGCAGTGTGAAGACGATTGCACTGTTGAGCCCGAAGAACTTTCGGAGGACACCGTTTTAGAAGAATCCGATGACGTGGAGGAATCTACTAATTGTCACATACTTGTTGATCGGGATGACCCATGGACAGCGACTCTCGGCCGATGCGCAAATCTTAAGGAGCGAGAGCAAATCGTAACCGAAGGGAGCTCACTAAAGAAAAGAAGAAGAGCCGAAGCTGACTCCGGTCACTATGCGACAATAGATCCGAGGAGGGTAAAGTACCATGACAGATTCCGAGGACTTCTTAGTATAGATGAGGATTTGGTAGACAGCATGTCCGTTGATATGGCCGTGGAAGGCTATAAGTTGTCCAAGCCCATTGTCTTGGGTACGTGGCCGGGACAAGAAGAGCTTGTGCTCATAGACGGACATACTCGTGTCCAAAGTGCCATAAGGTCTGGAATCAAAAAGATTCCTTATACGATTGAAAGGTTTGACGACATAGATGGTGCTCTGCGATTCGTGGCGAGCATACAAACGAAGAGGCGACAAAATAATGATTGGGTAGTGTACAAATTAATTTGCGAACTTGATAACACTATGGATAGAGGAGGAGACCGGCGGAGTGAGAAGGCAAAGTCAAAAGGACCAGATGGTCCAATTGAAACACAATACAAAAACTCAGCCCAGAGGACCGCAGACATTGTTGGCACCAACGAAACAACTGTAAAACGGGCTCGGAGAATTCAGAGAGAAGGCACTGATAAGATTATCCAAGCCATAAGAGACGGTAAATTAAAAATAAGTCAGGCCGTAAATGCCATTATCAATGCCAAGAAAACAGTCGTGGAATCGAAAGCGATCCAAGATAAGGATAACCTGGTCGCGCTGACCGACGACAATCTTGCAGGCTTGAAAGAGTTGGGTGGAAACCGCCACGCCGTTGTTAATACGGCTGTGGCGGAGTTTATTGCAAGGCAACGTGAGATAAAGAGCACTGAAGGACCTATAAAACCTGAAGAAAAAGTCGAGGAGCCTGCAATAGATCTCAGTCAGAAGACCGATAAAGAATCTTGAAAAAAGTGGGAACCTTTCTTTACCTGAATGGACTCACTCCGGCCAAACGATTTTAGATGAACTTTTTTGTGGAAATTCCCACTTTTTTGATTGAACCATATTTTTGACTTTGCTTTCCCGAATATCTCATAGCCCCCAGATTATTCCCCCTTACACATTAAGATCGTGCCCATAAAATGACAGATTGCGTATTGACGCTGACTATCAATTGTTACTCCAGGACATTTGCTGGAAAGATTGGAATCGGCGGGAAAAACAAGATTTGGAGGGATTAGTATGTTGAAATATTAAACATAATAAGCAAGTTATAGTTAATTAGATATTATTTACCTTTATTAGAGTTCCTCCCTTTAAGCTTCAGATAATTTCCCTCATATTCGACCAATGCGGTGCGCCCGCATGCCCGAAAAAGCACAAATATAAAATCCGATTGAGATAATCCGCAGGATGTCCGAGAAGCCGAAACACTCCGATGTCAACTGATAATTATGCCCTGCGGAGCCTGCTATTCACCTACGCAAATTCACTATTGAAACCGGCCAGACCGACGGCTGGCCGAACAAGAAAAAGGAACCAAGAATCATGGAAATGATAAACCCCAATGAAATTAAGACCCACCCGACCTTTGAGAGCCTGTTTTCCACAAAAGAGGATGTGTTGCAAAGGATAGAAGAGGATATGCGGGCAAACAAATTTGATTTGTCCCAACCGGTGATCCTGGCGAATTGGGAAGGACAAGACGAGCTTGTGTGCATAGACGGGCACACCAGACTCCAGGCGGCCATAAGAGCTGGAATTGAGAAAATTCCCGTGTGGATAAGGGAGGACTTCGATACCGAAGAGGAAGCTCTAAAGCACGCTATGAAGTTGCAGGCCAACAGGCGCAACATGACGGATGCGGAGCTAATGTCCTGCATAGAAGCCCTGGATGAGATCAGGCCTCGGGGAGGAGAGCGAAGAGGTGAGCCAGAGTCCGGAATGCCGCAATCTTGCGGCAAAGAGTCGGGAAGGTCCGCCTCAGCCAAAGACACGGCTCAGATAGTAGGTTGTAGCCCTCGGAAGGTCGAACAAGTCCGCACTGTAATGAAACATGCGGACCACGATACTCAGGAAGCGGTGAAGAATGGCGAGATGTCGGTCAACAGGGCTTACAATGAAACGCAGAAAAGGCGGAAAGAGGCCCAGGCTGCTGAATTAATACCCGAATCCGCTCTTGAAGAAACTCAGACGGAATTGAATGCCGCTGACGACGAGCGGGATTCGGAAGAAAAGGCAGAGACTCCGCAACAGGAAGCCTCAGATACGGATGCTGGAAAGGACGATGATGAGATAGATCACGAAGTATTGAGACCGGTTGAAGCAGAGGAATTGGAAGACTCAGAAGCGGCGCCGGAAATCAGTGAACAGGCTGATGAGGAAGGCTACGTCAATGTCAAGATTCGTTTGGCGCAGTCCAAAGTCCTCGAACAGTACGGCCTGACGCCAGAGGAAGCCATCGATGAGTGTCTGGAACACCGAAAGCAATTGGAAGACTATGATCGGGCTCAATATGAAGAAATGTGGGCGAATTGTGACGATGACTGTGATGATGAAGAACCCAATGTAGACGCAGCGTAGCAGTACGCCAGCTCCGTTCTCTGCCTCCTCCAGCGGAGGAACGGAGCACAAGTCGGGCTTCGCCCGCAAATCCTGACCTTTTGTCGGGAAATAGTTACAGAAGGTGCGGATAACGCAAAAATCGCGCCGAGGAGAGAAATCATGAACGGAAGAACTGAATTGTTGAAACCGGCTGCGGACATGCACCGCCAGCGAGCCCCCAGAGAATTGAGTTTTAGCTGTCCCGAGTGCGGGGGCTCTGATCTCCGCTTACAGATTACCAAGAAGGATGAAACTCTGTACGTGGCTGAGGTATACGAAGATGGCCGAGTAATATTCTGTAATTTACCAGAAGAGACCAATGATCATTTCTACGAATGTGCCGACTGTGGCAATAGCCTAAGAGATGATTCGGGACGTTGTGTCGGAACGGATGAGGATTTGGTGGAATGGCTCATGGCGAACCGCAAGCAAGACGCTGAGTAATACAGATAGAGATTGAAGACCTGCAGGCAGGTCTTCGCACGACCTCTTTGGGTCGTGATCAGGCCCCACTCTCTGGCTCCTCCGACAGGGCGGCGGGGCACAAGACGGGCTTTGCCCGCATAAGAGCCGGATCAGATCCGGCCAAACAATATGGAGGAGAGTATGAGAAACTCTAACCCAAAAGCCGTGGATTTCCTCGGCTATCAAATTGAATGCTTTCAGGATGACGACGGGAGCATGTATGTGCCACTTAAGAGATTATGCGAGATTTTGGGAATTGATTACAAATGGCAGATGAAGAAGGTTAAAAGAGAGGAAATATTTGACGAAAAAGTTTTGCCTGTAGTGGGAAAACACGGAAGACACCGCAAGATGTTCTGTCTGCCTTTGAGGACGATACACTTCTGGATCTTTCGTGTGGACCCAAACACCGTTCGACCTGAAATCATAGACAGACTCATCGACTATAGAGGTGAATCCAGGATCGCAATACGCGACATGGAACAGGATGGGATAACCTTTAATCCACGGGAACCCGCTGAGCAAATTGAGAGGCATGTCAGGGAAGTTATGGATAGAATTATTGAAATGAGGGCTCCCGCACCTCTCAACCCGAGATTGAAACGACACCTGTTGTTGCAGACAGAGTTGGACGTATTCAGCCGAATAAGTAACGAAGGACCACTATTCCGGGAAAAGGCCTCGGAATGTATTTTGGCTGCCATAGACAGATATATCGAGTGGCTGGCGGATTTCGGCTACTGCAAGTCGCATGATCCACTAACATATAGATAGATTCTTGGTTAAATGGAAATTGAAGTAGCGGATGTTCCATGATCCGCAATCCGGCCTCGCCGCCTTTTTCTTCAAAAGGTCGGGCGGGGCACAAGGCGGGTCTGATGACCTGCACCGAAGCAGGAGAAACTCCTGCGGGGACATATGGAGGTCCTGATGAATGTCAGGAAAGGAATTATTAACCGCTGCCGAGGCAGCCGAGAAAATTAGAATCGCAAAAAGGACATTATTGCGGTGGGCGAGAGAGAATAAAATTGAGTCTGTGAGAGTTTCCAACAAGAAAATCCTTTTTACCGAACAAGCAATAGAGAGATTTATTCAAGAACAGACACATGGTATAAAAGCATTAGATTCAAAAATGGATCGGGCGGCCCGAAAAAAGGCCCGTCCAAAACAACAGAAGGGAGGGGGTAAGGAAACTTCAGGGGAAATGTGGAGAGGCCTTCGCAAGGAGGTCCATAAATGGGCGTAAGGAAGATAGGAGGACGGTTCTACGTGTTCTTTAACTGGAAAGGGAATCGTCTTCAGACAGTAACATCGGCCGTCAATGAGGCCGAAGCTAAAAGGATTGAGAGGTCAGTGAAGACCGCCTTCAACATCTATCGATTCGATCACTTGGAACCCAAGGCCCTCGAAGTGACTATGAAGGTCTTTGAGACCAAAGGCTGGAAACTACCTGACGAGCTGGCGGCTCCAGAGCCGACAAAAGAGCTGACGTTGTTCCAAGGGATAAAAGACTACCTCGATGCTGCGGAGAGGAACCGTACAGTGAGAAAGGTATTCGCCATCGACAGGATCGTGGAATACTTCGGAGAAAATACGCCTCTGGAAAACATCACGGTGCTACAGGTCAGGAAATACCGGGATCATCGACTGTCGCAGGGCGTAACCAACGCTACGGTGAATATCGAAGTGTCCACGCTGTCGGGTATTTTTCGGGTTCAGGTTGAAAATAGGTCCTTGGAGTTTAACCCATGCTCTATGATATCCCGTTTGCCCGAAAGCCAGCGGGATGTGTACGTCCCTTGGGAACAGTTCCAGCAGATGCTTGATGTTGCGGGTTGGTTGAAACCGATAGTAACGCTCCTTTTTTACACTGGGATGAGGCCTTCCGAGGTATTTGAATTGGATTGGAAAGAGGTTGATTTCTCCAGGCGCATGATTGTTCTACCGCCAGAGCGCACGAAGGAAGGGAAGAACCTCAACCAGAAGATTCTAAGAGATAAGCGTGTTCCTATGCACCGTGCGGTCTACGATCTTCTTTGGGCCATGAGACATGGCGGCGGAGACAACGTAGTGCGTCTCAGTGGCCGCGTATTTACCCACAAGGGGAGGGAGATCACCCGAGGGACCAAACGTAAGGCATGGGCTCATATCGTGAAGATGACCAAGCTCGAAGGAGTTCAGATGCGGGACCTGCGGCACACGTTCAAAACCAACTTGGCTTTTTCGGGAGTGGATCGCACGATCCGAAACGCCATTGTCGGACACGCTACGCGCTTGCCTGTAGAAGATCTTTATATTCATATCACGGACGAAAAGCTTTTAGAGGCGGTGGACTCGATGCGATTTGAACACGGAACCAGGTCGGCGGCTATAGGCGAGTTTTCAAAGGTAACGAAAAAATGACGAAAAAAGTTGTATCCAAAAAAATAGGTCATGCTGGCACATGACCTAAGTCTTTGATTTCGTTGGTCGGGACGACTGGATTTGAACCAGCGACCCCTGCATCCCGAATGCTTACAACCAGCTAATCCCAGAGCCGTCTTGCCGAGATTCTCCTGTCAAATCAATACCCATTGAAGCCTATCAGGACTCATGAGTTCTTATGGGGGGCCCAAAAGGGGCCAAAAAAGTGCCAAAAGATTTTGGTTCTCGGTTTCCACCCACGGGCTATTATGACTGTTTTCTTGTCGCCTTTCCCGTGGTCACCGCTTTGAAAGATTCCCTTTTTCTAAGCGATGTCTACTCCGTTTAGGACCTGTCCAACCTTCGCGTCTGATGAACACCAAACTATTGACCTCTTGTCGCCGACGAAGCATGATGACACCAGATTACTTGTAAAAAGGTCAGGGTTTGTTACGGTAAGTCTATCACTCACTTTTAATGACCGTTACATTGACTGGGCTCGGCTGCTGAGCGGCAGTGATTCGAGAAAGGATGCAAGCAAAGTGACCTTGGTCTTTGGAATTCTCAAAAGATTGTGGCGAAAAACTCTTGCTCCCCTGGTGATGAAGAATCCGCTGCTGAGGCATGTCTGGCTTCGACTTAGAGGAGATGTCACCTTATTGGATGTCGGGAAGATCCGTTTCTCCATCCAAGGGGGGCGGAATAGTATCACTAACCCGTTTGTCTTCACACCTGCCGATTTTCCCAAAGGAATTCGATATCACATTTTGGCTCATGGGTCGCTTTTTTTGCAAGTGCTTCCTTTCTTGCAGCTAGCGGTTCCAGATTCGGTATTTTGCGGATTTGTCAGAGAAGACAACTTGTCAATAGTTGGAGATGACTACTTGGTTGTGGCCTCAGAATATTGGCCCGATCTTATGAATGACGCACAACTCGTTGTTCCTAGGGACCACTTGGTTGTCTTTATTCCGATTGTAGGCGATTATTACGGTTATTGGGACGTGACCAGCGGTGTTGTGGAACGCTTCAGCAGGGATTTAACCGGCGAAATACGGGTTCCCGGAAGGCTGATACGGCATCGACTCTTTAATATTGAGTCCCATGGAATGTTCGGAAACAAGGCTATCGTATCAAGGCGCTCATACTTGAAGTATTATGACGAACTGGTCCAATCTCGGTCGGACCTGATTCATGAAGTGGCTGACAGATTATCCAATCAGAGAAGCAGAGACCTCTACCGTTTCTTATTCTCAGCCGATCCCGAGGCGATGTTTGCACGATACTGGTCGATGGCTTTTTCAAAAGTACAATATTGCGATTACGTAAGGCTCAGAAGCGGAGACACAGTAATTGACGGCGGTATACATCTTGGTTTTGAGATACCATTCCTTATGGCTATGGTCGGGGCAGAGGGTCGATTGTATTGCATCGACCCAATGGGACTTGACTGCTTGCATCCGATCGTAAGAAGGACTGCCGAATTGTTTCCATCGCAAATTCAGGACATTCGAGTGGCCCTCTGGAACCAAGAGGGTTTTCTAAATCTTCCTGTTGGTCTAGATGGTCAAGCTATCGGGAAGCTAGCAGGGCATTCTGTAGACGGACTAGCGAGCAGAAGTTTTCGTTGCCGTCAATTGGACGATATCGTGTCGGAGCACGGGATCGAACGCGTAGATTATGTAAAACTGGATCTGGAGGGGGCCGAACCCGAAGCGTTGGAGGGAATGCAGAAAACCATCGAGAAGTTTCGACCTTCGCTGGCCGTGAGCATATATCATGAGCCGTGCCACATGTGGGAGATACCTTTAGGTCTGATGGATCGTTGCATAGATTATAGCTTTTACGTTGAGCATTACTCGTACCAAAGATGGGAATGCATTCTGTATGCTATTCCCTCCAAAAGATGATCTTCCATATTGAACCTCAGAATTTCACGTTTTTTCCCTTTTTGAATCATTGTTTTCAGCCTCTTGAAACTCCAGGAACGAATCCCTAGTATCATAGCGCCGACATATGTCGAATAAGGACTCTCTGATTAATAATCTTGGGATTCCTCTGAGGCGTTCCATGGCATAATTACCCCCTCCTATAGCCACTTTTACGACACCGACCAACACGCCGTACATGTACGGCAAGTTCATGAAGCCGACTCCAAATCCTTTCCTGATAGTTCTCTGACGCAACTCCAAAATCACCTCACACAATTCCTCTACACGAGAAGCATAGACGTCCCTTTCAGCGCCCTTGGACGAATTGTGTCCTACACAGGCTGAAAGTTGTTCTGCGTCGGTTGGATTCGGGTGTTCCTCAAACAGCCCACGGAATGAATTTTAACTTGCCGTACGTGCGGCATGTTGGGCAAACGCTTCCGTGACATAAGGAATACGGTTACAAATGGCTCTCCTAGACATAATATTCTATGACCCTCTTTATTGAATTGGATCTGTTCGCAATGGCGCCAAGAATGCGGAAGCCGAGAAGTTATAGTACCCATGCGGATAATATCCTTACTGTTTTCATGGGACGTAGATAGAAGCGCTTGTGGAAAGGGTAGAAAAGACAAGACTGGGACATGGAGAAGGTAAAGGGGTAGGCCCCTCCTTACTTTTTGTCTCCGAAGTTTCCCGTTCGGGTACGTTCGGCCACAATCCATAAGGCGAGATATTCGTGTTTGCGCGGGAAAATAGAGACCTTCGGTCTCTATAGAATTTCAGTGAAAGTTGGACATTCCACAGGTCTAACTAAACGCCGTCTCCCGATTCCGTGTCGTTCTGATTGGTCAGCCCTTCCTTCGTGAACTGTTCCTCCAAAGTGGCTTCCGCTGACTCCATACGTTCCGCCGCTGTCCTCAACAACACTTCAGTTCGTTGTCCCGCCTCGTCTATTCTCCTGAGCAAACCGTTCATTCTCATGGCTCTGGCTTTGAACATGTTGGCGGTTTGCTCCAGGAATGCTCCAACAATACCTGAATTGGGCGGCAGGACGGTTATGTTGTCGGTCGGCTGCAAGGTAATCAGCTCATTGGATATGCGGTGTGTGTCTTTTGGTTTCGCCATTTCTCTTACTCCTTTCTACCATTCCTTACATTGTCTCGCCCAGGCGCATTGTCCGCATTGCCAATCTTGTCTGGGAAAGAACACTTCTTGTTGTATGCCGCTCCAGACGCTATAAAGGAGCTTGATAAAGCGGTAGCGTTCATCTGCTGTGCGGCTCGTTTCATATTTTACCAGCCCCGCCTCTTTGGTCTTCAGGAGCACATCCAACCTGAGCTTGAGTTCATCAGCATTAAAGCCCATAGACTCTGTAGCCAGCGCATAAGCGGTCAACTGCATATTGCTATCCACGGCACTTGTGGAGAACTTCTTTGAAGCCGTCTTCAAGTCAACCAGAGTAATGTCCCCGTTTGGCGACTGTTCAATGAGGTCGATGAACCCCTGGAAGAGAGGTAGTCCGCCGAGGGGGATTTCAAAGAACTCCTCAACGCCTATTACTTGAGCATCGGCATCCACTGACCCGTGAAACACCGTGAGCATTCCCTTGGCCTTCTCCGTCAAAGAGTCTTCATTGTCGCCCTTGAAGTATTTGAGCTGTCCCGCTCTCCGCCACTCATCGCGGTAAACGTCCAGCATTTGGTCTGGTCTGAGTTCATCGCCTTCCAACTTCGTCTGGTAATAGGCCGCCACAGACTCATGGATTGCTGAACCGAAAGCCAAAGCCGCGGAATGGAATTCAGGCTCTATTTTCTCCACGTATTTGAGCCTGTATTGCAACGAGCAGGCCATATAGCAGCTAATCTGAGAATACGACAAGTGATCGTGCTCTTCCGCTGTTCTCATCTTCTTCCCCTCCCTCGAAGTTCCTTCGTGCGGTTGCGCCAATAATTTCTCTGATTGACCAAGCGGCGCAGTTCACGGATCAGTTTTCTTCTTCGGGACTTGGCCTTCGGTGGCTGGAACAATGAGGTAATTCTGAACATAGGTATTCTCCTTTGTTGTGGCGGGGCAAGAACGCACCTGTAGCGTCCTGCCCCTGTTCCTATTCATGGTTGTCTTTATGTGGTGAGGTTAAGCTGCGACTTCGGTTTGCAGGTAGGATATCAACTGAGAGGCGGATTCACGGGTAAGTTCTGGAAGGATACGGCGTTCAGCGGACGCAGCAGAGAGTCGATATCGTGATCCGTATATTTCGCTCTCTTGGTCAGGGCGAACAACGCTCTACACTGCGCTTGCGTAGCTTTTCCATTGCCGCAACTTTGCGGCGTTGGTCGATGGGCCGCTGCTGAATTATCAGGTTTTGCTCCGTTGTTCTGTGCATTGATAGCATCACTCGACGGTTTTGATTCCTGTTTGTTGGCGCCGCTGTTAGCAGGAAACACATGAACATCCTCTTTGTTGGTGGTTTGCTCAGCGCCCGCCGCATAAGCGATTTCTTCCGCTGAGGCGTATTCAACCCCTATACCGCCAAACCGCAACGCTCTAGCTATTGCTCTGGTCTCCGCCAACTCGACCAGAGAGTCGGCCAGTCTCGCGTCTCTTTGGGCTGATGCTGTTCCCGTGCCGTTGAATTTGCCCTTTTCACTTTCGACGGCTGCCTTAACCACAGCGAAGTCGGGCTCCAACCTGACAATCTCGGTCTCGATGCTCATATGTTCATTGTTTTCGTGGAGAATTCTGAGCCGACCTCCGACCACAGGGAATATTCTGGTTTGCCATTCGTTGCCGACTTTGACTTTGCGACTTACCAGTTCATCTTCACGGAATCCGTTTGTGCCCATAATGGCGCTCCTTTCTTGATGTATTCTGTTCCTCCATAGATTTAATGCGTGCGCAGGTGTATGTAGGTCATAATCTCTTCAGCGCCTGGTATCCGCCGACAGTTGCTACAATTGCGTCATCGATAGGGCCTGGAATCGGATTGAAAATGACGTAGAGTAGGACCAGTAGAATTATCCAGCCGATACCTCCGCTTTGATGTTGTTGTTGACCGTTCATACCAAAGCCTCCTTTCGTGCATATTTCTTTTGATTCATAGCCCTCAAGGTTTTACCCTCTAAACCCCCAAATATAGAAAAGAAGGGAAGATGCGTGCCTGCAATGTGATAGACGGAATGGGCGGAACACGAAGTCGGATGTCGTGTATCGAACTTAGAAACACTCAATGCCGAAATATTGCCCTATGACTTCCTGTGCATAAGGCCGACAGCGTCCATCAAATCACATTTTGGCTTGACATATTTGGGTCTAAAAAGAATACTCGGGCGGTCATTCAATGATCTGAACATTTTTTGAAATTCCACGATTCAAGCCAAAAAGACAAAATCACGAGGGAAAATCATGATGCGCCAAGCGAGGATTGTCGTAATCTCAACAGGGCTTATCGTAGTAATCACGGTACTCTGTTCCCTTAGCTGTGCCGATGATCAGCCTCAGACGTTGATAGAAGCAGCCATGCTGGGTGACCTGAAGCAGGTACAAAAAACTATTAGAAAAGGGAGCGGATATCGACGCTAAGGATAATAAAGGCCGGACCGCCCTCGTGTGGGCATCTCTTGCAGGTCAGACTGAAGTTGTGAAAGTCTTCTTAGCCGGTGGAGCGGATATTAACGCTAAGGATACTGATGGTGGGACCGCCGTGATGGCGGCCTCTTGCAAGGGTCACACTGAAGTCGTTAAAGCGCTTCTTGCTAAAGGGGCGAATATTGAGGCTAGGGATAAAGAGGGGTGGACCGCCCTGATTTGGGCCGCTAGTGGTGGTTACGTTGAAGTGGTGAAAATCCTTTTAGCCGGCGGAGCAGATATCAATGCTAAGAAAAATGACGGCATGACCGCCCTGATTTCGGCGTCTCTCAAGGGTCACGCTGAGATAGTGAAAATCCTTTTAGCCGGTGGAGCCGATATTGATGCCAAGGATAATAATAAGGGCATGACCGCCCTGATGTGGGCATCTTTTACCAGTAAAGCTGAAACTGTGAAAGCCCTTCTTGCTAACGGAGCCGACGTTAACGCAAAGCTAGAAAATGGCCTGACGGCGCTCGATGTGGCTTCAATGATGAATAACACTGAAGTGGCAAAACTGCTCAAAGCCCACGGAGCGAAGGAATGAGGTCTTCAGGATGTCTGTTAGCCGCCGCAGGGAGGTAGATGTGTATGTTCCTAGAATAGCTGTCGTCATTGCAGCAGGGCTGAGCATGCTGACAATCTTCTGTTCCGCAAGCTTTGCACAGGATCAAGACCAGGCATTAATAGAGGCTGCTAGTAAAGGCGACTTGGAACACATCCGAGAGCTGTTGGACAAAGGAGCCGACGTCAATGCCAGGGACGAGAAGGGCCAGACGGTGCTCATTCGGACCATCTCGCCACGCTACTCGGTTGAGCCCAAGTTTCTCATCGAGAAAGGAGCTGACATCAATGCTTTTGAACGTGAGCTGGCAGCATTGACTAAACCTTTGGCGCATCATCGCTTTGAGATAGTGAAGTTTCTTTTGGAGAAAGGAGCGGATGTCAATGCCAAGGATACGTTGGGTTGGACAGCCCTGATGGAAGCCGCAATGAAAGGCAATGTTGAGATAGTACAGGCCCTTTTGGACAAGGGTGCGGATGTCAATGCTGAGACCAAGGATGGGAGTACAGCGCTGATAGATGCCGCAATGGAAGGCAATGTTGAGATAGTGCAGGCCCTGTTGGACAAAGGAGCGGATGTCAATGCCGCAACCCGCTTAGGTACAGTGCTGGACTGGGCATTATGGAGTGACCGTAGTGTTGAAGTTGTGAAACTCTTGAGGGCGCACGGAGCTAAGGAAGGCGAACGCAATTATCCTTAAATAGGCTTTTGGCTGGAATCGCAATGGCGCTGGCCACTCGTCTCAAAATCCTTTTTTTGAAGACTCCTTTGATCATGATTGGGTTCACTTTGAGGGAAGCGTATAATGTACCCCAAAAACTGGGCAGAGGGCTAAAGTGGAAAAGCCGACCTCGATTGTGTAGAAACCTGGGGGGACGTCAAGGAGGCTCTTGAGGCTATGCGCAAGAGATATGATGCGAGTTTCAAGGCTCGGGTTGCTCTGGAGGCCATCAGGGGGGATCGGACAGTGGCGGAGATAGCGACTGCGTACGGAGTTCACCCGAACCAGACCGGGAAGGGTAAGACATACGCTTGACAAGCTTCCTAAGATATTATGCCGCGTGAAGGGACCCAAATGATGGTTATCCTAGCCATTGCACTCCTGACAGGGTTATTCTTGTCATTCTTGTTCGGCAGGATTGGTGCAACACCGACGGCACGTGCGGTTTTTTCGCGTCTTGCGATAACACTAACATTCGCTGTGGCGTTTCTCGTGCTCTTCGGTCCCCTCAAAGCGAAATTAATCTGCATGCATCTTGTCGCCGCGATAACCCTATCCGATTTCGTCGCTCGCCCCATACTCCGACAGCGTGTCATTCCGCCCTGCGTTCGTGTCTCCCGTCTAGGTGAGCGCATTTTGGGGATCGTTATGCTCGTCCCAATGCCGTTCGTATTCATCGATTTTTATTTTGAAGGTCACTTTTCTCGATGGCAGGGTCCCGCGGCGCTGTCAATGCTGATTTCTGTAACGGCGTTCCTTATCCTCTTTTCATTCCAACGTTCTGAAATCTGCGCGAATGGTCTATGGTATAATGGGATGCTGTACGAGTGGGACGCATGCGAATCGTCTTCTTGGACCCCGCAAGATGGCCAACTCATTGTTGACCTCAAATTTGGAAAACGACGAAACCAGATGCATCTAGTTGTGCCGCCTGAAAATCGCGAAGCCGCAAGGCAATTGCTTGAAGCGAATTTATCAAACCGTCATACGGCAGGGCAAAGGTGAGTAGTGGCTGGATAACCTGCGTAGGTTCTTTGATTAGTTCCTTTATTTCAGGCGCTAGGTTGTCAAGGTGAGCTTGGGTCAGTATCGCTGGCGTAATAAGCTTGTTGAACAGTCTTTGTGAAGCTTTTCAGACACTCCATACTTTTCTCATCAAGAAAACGTAACCTTTCACTGCGAAGCCTGAACGAAAGCGGGTCCAGAGAGTCCTCGGCGGTAGCCACTACGGATTCTAGTAAGACCTACAAAGGGTTTCTTCCCTGATCCGTCCGCAGACAAATATTGGGAAATCATCCATGCTGAACCATTACCCTCTCAAGAACATCGCGGAGAATTGAGCTGGCTAATCTAGAGGGCATTTCTCAACGGGAGCTTGTTGTCATGGGTCGGTAGTTGTTCGTGTGGGAATCGAGCGACATATGGGATGGATAACCGAAGAGGCCCTGTGCGCCTGCAAGTATAGGTTAGGTCATTTCGGGACGGCTATTCCGTGGGAATTCTGTCTGTGACGCAGGATAAGCGGTCTATCTCATAAATCAGTTTCTTCGGCAAGGCCGTAGGCCTCCCAACCATTCCGCTTAATCCGAGCGAACATGTCTAGGCGGTTTGTTTGCGGACACAGGGATTCAATCATTCGGTAAAAAGCGTCTGGCTTCTTGCTGTGTTTCCCCCGATCCACGGGGCTAACCAGCGCAGTGGTTTGATTGGTGAGGTTAACGATGGGTCTCCCTTTAACCGCCACAAGGACTTGCTCCGTGTTATTTCTTAGCCAGTTTCCCGTTCCCAGGTGAGTTCCATTACCGTTGGCGGTCTTGATCCAAGTGAGGATGGTCTTATACTGAAAACCCCATGCCTCCAGCACGTGAAAGGCTTCATGCAGGTGAGAGTTGGTACACCACAAAAATAGAATACAGTTTTCTTCCAGCAAGTCCTGCACGGGCAATGCCTGGATTTCTTGGACGCTCATGGAAGCGTAGGGCAAGAGGTTGCGTTTGGTTGTGTCTTCATTCCGAATATCAAAGCGCCACGGTGGGTCAGCTACGATAACCGAGTATTTTCCCGTCGGCAGCGCAGGAGGCTCCTCTTGTATCCGCTCCATTTCTTGGCGGACCTTGAGTTTTCTATATACACCGTTGAGGCCGTGGTGTTTGGCGTCCATCTCTTCCAACAAATCACCATATTTCTGGGGTTCGCTCTCGGCTGCATCCACTATTTCTTCAGCCCGTTGAAGGGTCTTGTAGGACATTCCGACATACGCTCCGAGACGATCCCGAGTCTTAACCTTCATAAGGGGTGGTAAATTACCACAGGTTATCGTCCCTTTCTTGCTCAGCCTACCGCCTGCGCTCATACGCTCTCGGGCCTTTTCTTTTTCTACGCTTTCCAAAGCCCTCTTAATGGCCACGGCTTCACTCGGCAAGAAATCCTGCCTGATCACATTTTCATCATGTTCCGCCCTGAGTTCATCAAGACTGACGACTGTTGCGGGAATATCTTTCCAACCGAGTCGCTTACAAGCTTCTAAACGTCTTCCGCCCGCAATGAGCTTGTATTTGGGGGTGAAGCAGGCCCAAAGCTTTGATACTGTCCATGAGAGCTGCAAGGTTGCCGAGATGACGTCTAAATCTGTTCTCAACTTGGATCATATCAATAGGTATGAGCGGCATCATATTATCCTACCGAGAGAGTCTCTGGAGGTTACCATAGGGCCGCCTTCGGCGGGAATATATTCGCTAGCTCTAATGTTCTGCTGTACAAGCCTATTGTTACTCTATCATTGGTTATAAAAGGAGCTGTTATAACTACAGGAGTCTTACCTTGATAGAAGTCTTTAGTATCTGGTAATTCTGAAAATTAAGTAGAGATTTTAATCTATTAATCTCATCTACCTTAAAAAGTTACTAATTATAAGAAGTATTGGTTAATAATAATTCTAAGAAAAAGGAAAGGGCCGCCCCTAGGTTGGGGGACATTATATAAGTGGTACCAATTTTGAAAAACCAGCATCAACACTGAGAAAATAAAATTACGTGTTTCGTTGGAAATTGTCCCTGTAGTCCCTCGGTTGCTAGCCGACTTGTTCAATGGAAAAGTAGGGGCAGGGCTGGTCCAGACGCTGAGATTTATGAAACAAGAGGTTTGGTAAGATAATTTATCAACTCAAGGACGGCGAGGTAAGCGGTAGCAGCGGGCAGCGTTGAGAGCAATCAATCATGTCGCGTGATACATCCTTGCCCGTCATCCGATGTTTGTCTGGAAGAAAGTGGTAGCAGGGCAGAATTGAAGCACCCGTCGCTGATTTCCCTCCCGAGGTCTTTCCGAGCAGCTCTAGGAGTCATAGCTGTTTTGGTAGTTTTTTGGGGCACCGAAAATCTTTTGCCACGGGGATCATTCGTTGGCTCCGTGGGCTTTGAGCAGTTTAACCACTTCAGAGTGCCCTTTCTGCAAAGCCAACTTCAGTGCTGTAGCGCCATCCTTGTTCTCGGCGTTAACATTCGCTCCTTTATCCAAAAGCAGTTCTACAACTTCAGGGTAACCCCCCTGCGAAGCCTCCATCAGTGCAGTATAGCCCAAATGAGTCTTGCTATTGACATCCGTTCCTTTATCCAGAAGCAGTTTTACAACTTCAAGGTGACCCGCCAAAGAAGCCTCACACAGGGCTGTGCACCCCCACTTGTTCTTAGAATTGATATCAGCTCCTTGATCCAGAAGAAGTTTAACAACTTCAAGGTGGCCCCTAAAGGAAGCCGACGCAAGGGCCGGATTGCCATACATGTTCTTGGCATTAATATCGGACCCATTATTTAGAAGAAGTCTCACAACTTCAAGATGACCTTCAGAAGAAGCCATAATAAGCGCTATATCGCCATGCGAGTGCCTCGCATTAATATCAGCCCCTTTATCCAAAAGAAGTTTCACGATTTCAAGGTGACCTTTAGAAGACGCCCACATGAGGGCTGTAAAGCCATTTTTGTCTTTGCCATTGATATCTGCTCCGCCATCTAGAAGGCTTTTCACCTTTTCCAACTCACCTTGTTTAGCGGCTTCTATCAAAACCTGATTGTTGTCTGCGTTCGCAATGATACTCGTGCTCGTTACAAGCATTATGGCTAATGCAATAGCCGCGGCTTTCGTCGCCAATATAATTCCTCTTTTCCATGCAGGCCAATTCGGATACCGAACCATAATCAGTCCCTTTCATTGAAGGATCATTCCTTGGCTCCGTGGGCTTTGAGCAGATTCACAACTTCAAGGTGAGCTTTTTCAGAAAAAGCATTAGGAGCATTAGTAACAGGCGACATCGGCATATAAGCCGTCGTAAGGGCTGTACCTCCATCTTTGGCCTTAGCATTAACGTCAGCTCCTTTATCCAAAAGAAGTTTCAGAATTTCAAGGCGACCATTGGAAGAAGCAACCATAAGGGGTGTAAAGCCATTCTCGGACTTGGCGTTAACATCAGCCCCTTTACCCAGAAGCAATTTCAGAATTTCAAGGCGGCCATTAGAAGAAGCGACCATAAGGGGTGTAAAGCCATCAGTCCTCTTGGCATTGATATCCGCTCCGCTGTTGAAAAGACGTTCCACAATTTCAGGGTGACCTTTGCCAGCAGCCGACATAAGTGCTGTATCGCCATCTTTGGCCTTAGCATTAACGTCCGCTCCTCTGTCTAAAAGCAGTTTCACAACTTCAAGATGACCCTTGCCAGAACCTACCACAAGGGCTTTACGGCCAGTCTGGGCAAACGTCTCTGTCGGCCAAAAAAACGTCTTCCCAGAAGCTACCATAAGTGCTGTGCCGCCAGAGTTGTTCTTGGCATTAATGTCGGCTCCTCTGTCTAAAAGCAGTTTCACAACTTCAAGGCTACCTGTACCTGGAAGCATACATCAGAGCTGCATCGCCAAACCTATTTCTTGCATTGATATCAGCCTTTTTGTCCAAAAG
Organism: uncultured delta proteobacterium; assembly: GCA_963747865.1. Taxonomy (GTDB): domain Bacteria; phylum Desulfobacterota; class Desulfomonilia; order Desulfomonilales; family Desulfomonilaceae; genus JBBSBY01. The sequence goes on from CAVVHK010000011.1 coordinate 51,047, forward strand.
AAGTCTGACCACTTCGAGGCTTCCCTTCCCAGAGGCTAATATCAAGGCTGAAGCGCCTCTCTCGTCTCTGGCGTTAATATCCGCTCCGTTAGCCAAAAGACTTTTCACGCTTTCCAACTTGCCTTCTTTAACGGCTTCTACTAAAGCTTGATTATTATCTGCGCATCCAGAGATGAGAAAAGCTACCATCAGCAGAATTGCTGGTGCCTTCTTCATGAATAATCCCTCTCTATCATTGAACAAACACAGTAAACAGCGGATATCCTATGCCGTCGCACACGGCGGGGTTGTATTTAATCCCATTCGTCCCCCCTGGGCATTTGAGTGCCTGCGCTCCCATTTCTGACCTGTTAGGCGGGACAGGGAAACAGAACAGTCCTGGACTCATCAGGGTCAACGGACCAAGACGCAAGAACTATATCAGCCTGAGCATATCCCCACCCCAGATAACGTGTCAAACAATACTTGGCGGCTGCCATAGTATGTAGGTCGTAGCTTACCATTCCTTATCAGCCTGTCTTGCTGTGGCAGGCCCAGAGGAATTCTTTCAGTTTGCACATGTGAGGTCTTAAGACCTTGCACCCCTTCAGTCAATTAACTCCCCTTATGCCTGCGGTAGAGGTTTACCTCTCTCATTACGTTAAGGAGGTTTCGCATGAATTATTACAGTATCGCAGCCGTAGCCGAAGAATTGGGAGTCCATGAATCTTCGCTCCGCCGCTGGGAGGAACGGGAACTGATATTTCCCGAACGTATAAATATGGGAAAAACCACGGTTAGAATTTACAGCAAAGATGACCTGGAATTGCTACGGCGGGGAAAAGAATTGATGCACGGCGGCATGAACGTCGGGGACGCCTTTAGGGTCGCGCACAACGAAACAGCAAATCAGGAGGAACAGAAACAATGATTGATATAGAGATGATACGCCGAATGAATGATTATGACGTGGACAAGCTCATTGGAGTTTTGGATGGAAACGAAGACAGGCTCTATCATTGGCTGGTGCTAGGTTCAGCGACCGTAGTGAGGGAAAACTTGGGCGAGTCGATTGATTTCGTCAAGGCACTGCGGAAAGTGATTAAGGCCGAACGGCCCGATTTCGTGAGTCCCTATGAGGATGTGTTGCCCTTTTGAGCAAGCTCCAGTCTGAAAGCTAAATTCAACTCGCCGTACCTACGGCATGTTCCTTCAGAAGCCGACTGTGGATGATGAAATGTACTTAGATTGGGCACAAAACGAGAAGCAACCGCTTGCCTCAATCAGGAGCCCCATTTTCAATGGCGTTTCTTGACACTTTTGGTTTGGAGCGGCCGTTTCTAATGCAGGGTCTCACGACTCATTGAATCTCAAGAAAAGATCACTCAATCGGTCGTGCGCTGCACCTTTCAGCACGGTAAATTTACCCTTTTCAGGAGGCCGCGAGTTTGCTATATCCAAAGCCTGTTATCGATGAACGCAGTGCGGCGCTCATTGATTTCTTAACCGCAGCGGAGGCTCTCAGACTGTGTCCCTGGAACATCCCGGAAGTGGGCGTTCGTATCTATGGTTTTTATCGGCGGGACTGGCTTTTTATTGTGTCTTGCTCACGGCGATAACGGGCGACATCGGCTTCAACGGCGACGACTGGTGGGTGCTTGCGTTACCTTACTGGAACAGCTTCCCGGACGCGCTGGTTCTATACGCTCAAAAGTTCCTCCGTCCGCTGGAGGGGCTTTACTGGATCAGTCTGTTTAAGATATTCGGCTTCAACAAGGTTGCGTTCCATTTTTGTTCACTGCTTCTGCTGGCGGGCTCCGCTTCGCTCATGGGCGTATCCCTAGATCTGGCTTTTCCCGGTCGACGGTCTTGTGTTTCCATCGCCGTGTTGATGGTTTTTTTTTACCTCCTGTTTCCTGCCTTACGTACGTGATGTTCACGGACAATTCACGGCTGAGTATGCTGTTATTCTGGACTTCGGTGATCGCGTTCCAGCGGTGGGCGAAGAAGTCGTCGCCATGGAGCGGATTAATTCTCCCTGTGGCTCTGTATGTCGGTTCGTTTCTCACCTATGAGACCGCAAGCTTTCTTATTTTCGTTATGCCCTTGTTGGTATGGCCCGTTCATAGGCGTTGTTCCGGTCGCCCTTCCTATCAAGCCTTTCTGATAAGACTCTTTGTGGGGATACTGGCAGCCTTTGTAGCCGCAGTTGCGGTCAGATTCCTATTCCTGAACGGCGGCGCAGTTGGACACAGTTTTCTCTTACCGCCCTTCGAGTTGGTGTGGTCGTACCTCGCTCTGCTTCCATTCTACTTGTTAGCGCCTTTTACATCCATATCTACGGACCGATGGGCGGTGTTGGCAGGCCTCCTGGTCGCGACGGGGGCTGCTGTTCTATTCGTTTTTCAGAGGCGAGACCGGAACGCTCTGGAATCAGCGGGCGGGCGTCCGTTCGAGCCAGAATCGCAATTGTATCTGGTCGTGCTGGGGGCAAGCATAGTGGTTTTGGGCATGTTCCCTTACCAGCTCGCCGGTTACGGAAGTTTAGGCCCACGGCTGGTTGACACTTTGATGGTAAAGTGGGGGATAGCGCCAGAGGGCGACCTCTCCTGGTACAACTTCAGTTGGGCGAGCAGGATCTATTCCTCGGCTTCTTTTGGCGTGGCAATTCTGCTTGCCTTGGGGTTCGATGGCTGGAGGAAACCTTCTGGAAGGCTATTCGGAAAGACAGCGGCTCTGGTTGTAATAGGTTTTATGGCGATTTTTCACGCTGGATTGAGCCAAGACTGGAGGGAGGCAGGGGAAATCCGAAACGATCTTTTGCGGAGTTTGATCAGCCAAGTTCCCGCAGTGAAATCCGGCGCCAATTTTGTGTTTTTGGATATCGCTTGTTCGCACAAACGCGCGGAGGTCATTCGCCGGGAGAAAGACGGCCTGCGCGAACTAATCCGGATGCTCTACGCGGATCAGACCCTGGGGGCGTGGCGTCTTTATCCATACGCACATGACAAACTCACTCATGAATACCAACAAGCGGTGGTCACTCCAGAAGGATTCACGGCCGGAGGCGGCCAAAGACAGAGCAAACCGGCTCCACCTGAGAGTTTGCTCCTATTCAAGAGATCGGGGCGGGAATTGGTCCTTATGGACGGAATCACCTCCTGTGACGGCTCAGTCCCCACAGGAATAGCGTGGCGAGGGGTTGAACACCTTAAATCCAATCTAGGGCGTATCGACGCTTGGCCAATAGCGACCTCGTCACAGAGAAGACTCGCTCGCAACGCTTGGACCTCCGGCCTGATCTCCACGCTGCAATTGACGCGTCTCGAATCGACCCTTGCATTTGTCAGGAACTCAAAATACGCCTTCGTTCGTAACCCACGCAGTCGTCGTTTCTTCAAGATGCTGCTGAATGGAATCCATGTGCGGCTCTGATTGGTTCTCTGTCGAGTCAATTCATGTATGAAGGCCGGAATTCTCCATTAAAGGATCGGACTGGTTCCGCAACGATCTTGAGACAACTTTCCGGAGCCTCATCTCTCAGCCGCCCTTTCACTCATGACTTTGATCATTCCCTGGAATCCGCCGCAGGTTTGCAGCCACAATATAAATCCGGTGTTAACCGTGTTGCGAACCTCCTTGGTGCGGGCTGGCAAACTATAGTGCCGCGCATTGTGATTGCGTGTAAAAAAGAGCGCGACTTTTTTCCAGACATTTGGTATGTCCCTGCCATCGATTGATGGGAGGGAACGGCAATGCCCAAGCGTGGATTGAGGCTTGAACTGGATGATTACAATGACATTGTTCGCCATCGCTATCTTGCCAGGAAGAGGAAAGATTTTCAGGCAAGGGTACGTCTGAGAGCGATTTTGCTGGTTCACGAAGGAAAGACCCTTGAACAAGTTGGTCAAATTCTAGAAGTGGCTCGGAGTACAGGTGGAGCGCTGGGTAGACAGGTACAGATCCAGAGGCGTGACGGGCTTGCTTGTACGAGGACCGTATCAGGGCAAAAAGCCCAGGCTGAGTCTGGACCAAAAACGAGAACTAGCTATAACGGTTCGACAAGGGCCTGAAGTCAGTGGCCTAGACACTGGAGTCTGGACGGCCCCGATCATTGCAGATCTGGTACATCGGCGGTTCAATATTAAATATAGTCCCTCTCAGATTCGCAGGCTTCTGCACGAGCTGGGGTTTTCACTTCAATATCCCAGACAAGAGCCCTCTGAAGCCGATAAAAAGCGGCAGGCCACATGGCTTGAAGAGGAAGTGCCTGAGATTAAAAAAAAGTCCAAGAAGACGAAGGCATCCTGATGTATCAAGATGAAGTGAGCTTTAAGCAAGCGGGCTCCATTTTCCGACATTGGGCTTTGAAGGGGATCGGATGCGTGGTGAAGAGTCCACCCACAAGGAAATCCTTGAAAGTGATGGGAGCGGTAACGGTCGGCCCTTATCCCAAATTCCACTTCCGCTTCGTCAACTGGTTCAACACTCACAGTTTTCTGGCCTTCTTGGATCAGCTCATCTCCAGGTACAGGGGTCGCAAGATACACATGATCCTGGACAACGCCAAGTACCACAAGGGTCCCAAAGTACGGGAGTGGCTCAAAGACAAACAAGACCGTATTGAACTCCACTATCTGCCGCCGTATTCTCCGAAACTCAATGCGGCCGAATACGTCTGGAAGGAAACCAGGAGAAAAACCACTCACAATCGATTCTTCAAAACCTTGGCTGAATTCAGGGAGCGACTTTTCAGAAGATTCAACCGCTTTCAGGGAAATCCTGCGTCGCTGAGAAGCGTCCTGGCATCTTTTGCTTAGGACTCATTCTCTCCGCGCATCACTATAGTTCCGTTTCCGTAACCTTTGCTTGCCGGACGGCGGGTGGACTGGCACTTTTGGATATGCTATTTGTAAGGGAATGCGAACAGCGTCGCTGCGCAATTTTAGTGGAGAGAGAGTATGTTTTCTCGTCGTCGGGGCTTAGAAGCCCCATCTGTTTTTTCGTTGCCCGATAATGAGAGCGAGTTCGTTCCAGGTCGATACACGATTTCTCGTGCAAAAATAAGTCGCTATACTGGCGACCTAATGATGCCCGGCCTGGGAATATTAGTCGGTTTTCTCGGTGGACTAGGAGCAGTAGCCTTCAGGTATCTCATAGGCTTTTTTCAAACGCTCATCTATGGCAGTGGAGCTGATCTCGCGACGGTCGTCCATTCTCTCCCATGGTGGCGGGTTATATTGGGACCGGCTATCGGGGGAGCGTTCGTAGGTCCATTTGTGTACTTTCTTGCCAGGGAAGCGAAAGGTCACGGCGTGCCGGAGGTGATGAATGCTGTGGCGAGGCATGGCGGAGTCATAAGAAAACGCGTCGTTATTGTAAAAACCTTAGCGTCTGCGATGTGCATAGGTTCAGGCGGCTCTGTCGGACGAGAAGGACCCATAGTCCAGATCGGTAGCGCCTTGGGCTCAACTCTAGGTCAAATTTTGAGTCTTTCACCCGGCGAGATGAGGGTTCTTGTGGCTTGCGGAGCTGCCGCAGGAATCGCCGCTACCTTCAACGCCCCCATAGCAGGAGCGATATTTGCGCTGGAAATAATATTAGCGGACTTCGCACTTCCGACGTTTACTCCAATCATTCTTTCTTCGGTGATAGCCACAGTTGTATCCCGCGCTTTTCTGGGGAATTATCCTGCCTTCCAGGTCCCTCCATATCAACTGGAGTCGCCTTGGGAAATCTTATTTTACCTTATCCTTGGATTGTTGGCAGGATTGGTTGCGGTGAGCTTTACTGTGACCCTTTATAAGAGCGAAGATATTTGGGACAAGTGGAAGATTCCCGATTATATCAAGGCTTCCTTGGGCGGCATTATCATAGGGATTATCGCATTGCGGTTTCCACAGATAATGGCAGTGGGCTACGACTCGATAGAAAAGGCTCTCCTCAACCAAGAGGTTTGGACCGTGCTGGTTCTCCTGGTCCCATTGAAAATCCTGGCGACGTCAGTCACCATTGGCTCCGGGGGCTCCGGCGGCATTTTTGCTCCGTCGCTCTTTATGGGGGCAATGTTGGGAGGAGCTTTCGGATGCGCAGCTCATGCTTTGTTTCCAGGCGTCGCGGCTAACCCGGGGGCATACGCCATTGTGGGTATGGGCGCGGTTGTAGCCGGGACCACTCATGCACCGATTCAAGCGTTTTTGATTATCTTTGAACTCACTCAGAACTACTGGATCATTCCGCCTCTTATGATTTGTTGTGTCATTGCGACTTTCGTGTCGCGCGGCCTCAAGAGAGAGTCCATTTACACGCTGAAGCTTCTCCGCAGGGGAATTGACATAGAAGCGGGCCGAGACGTCAACGTTCTAAAAAGCATGCTCGTCACGGATTTTATGACGTGGCGCCCGGAAACGGTGTTGGAAACCACGTCATTGCGAGAGTTAATTAAGATCTTGCCGTTCAGTGAGCACACATCTTTTCCGGTTGTTGACGGTGAGGGACGGTTGGTTGGGATGCTCTCTCTGAGAGATTTCCGGAAGGCGATATTTGAGGAAAGTCTTCTCGCCAGTGTCATGGCAAGGGATCTCGCCACGATACCGGCTATCTCGGTGACAACGGCCGACAATATGGCCAAAGCGCTAGCGCTCATCGATGAGAATGCGATCGAACGGCTTCCCGTGGTTCGTGATGGGGACAGCCTGAAAAAAGTCGTAGGAATACTGTCTCAACGCGACATTATGTCGGCGTATAACAGGGCTCTGGAAGCTCGGGGGTTAGAAGAAAGGTTAGCAAGCCCAAAGAATCAACGATAGTTTCGGTATGAGTGCGGAAGGGACGCTCTCTAACATCCTATCCAACTAATTCATGCCCCACGAGTAGAAACGACGATCCCACCACGTCCGCTCGTGAAATAATGCCCACCATTCGAGCGTCCTTGCCGATTACCGGCACTCTGTTGATTTTCTTGATGGTGAGCATCTCAGCTACTTCTAGAACCGGGGTTTGCTCATTCACGGTGATGGCCGGTGAAACCATAATGTCTTTTGCGAACTTCGCTCGAATAGGCGCGGCCAAGCAAGCTCCTCCTCTCAAGCACTGGGTAATAACTTCCATGAAGGTTTCTGCCCGCCCGCCCGCCATAGTGGCCAGAAAGTCCTTTTCAGAAATCATTCCGGTCACCCTGCCCTCTGAAGAGATGACGGGTACCCCGGAGACACGTCTCTCAGCCATAATTTGAGCTACGTCCTTAAGTGGAGCGTCTTCCAGGACGGAGGCTATGTCCCTCGTCATCACGTCAGCCGCTTTAACGGACTGAACCAACCGCGCAATAGCATGTTTATAGGCTTTGAGGTAAATTTCTTTGCAATCGGCAGGAGTTATGTCCAGATACCCGGAAATATCCTTCATGGCCTCGCAAATATCATCGTCCGAAATGTCAACCGGCTTACAAACTTCAAGGATTCCATGAGTCATTTGAGCCTCCAGGTTCGCTGTATTCTTACCAAGAGCTTGCGCATCGCATTCACGGGGAGCAACCTGGGCTGGCAGAGTCAACAGGTCAGGTTGCAATTCATCGACAAATACACGATGGGATACACAATAGCCCAGGAACTATGGGCAAGCAAGGACTACTCAACCCAAATCAACGGGAAATTATGTGAAGGGCATTGTGTTGTGATTCACGGCGCCGGGAATGGACGTTTTTGAGAGGCGAGCGATGCCGTTTTGCCTTAAGGATGGACCCCCACGTGATTTTGGGCGTGGTTTCTCCGAAAAGCCTATCGCCAATCAGACATCCCCAAGCTTCAAGGTCACTCTTTTACTTAGACCTCAATTTCACACGTATCGTCCGCAGGACTCTCTTATTTTGTCACAGCCGTCCGGTCTGAAGGCGGGAACCAACTCCTGGCCGAACAGTCTCTGGTAGCAGTGCTCCGCAGGGTGCGGAATGGTTTCTTCATCGCTTGTCTTTAGACCCACTAACACATGTGCTCCTTTCCGAGCTGAAAACCAGAAACGGCTTTTGACGGAAGTCACATCAATTTCGGAGAGGGGGAACTGAAAAAAGGACTGATACAGGGTCAATTGATCGAACAGGGAGAGCGAGGGACAATGGCTTACTCTTTCAACATAGGGATTTCTGAGATTGGAATGAATAGTGAATCGAATTCATCGAAGCGTTCAGTCGTCATTCCGGAAAGAAGTTTGGACGCTGGCCGACGCCAAGAGGCGTATGGTGTAAAGGCTCCGTAAGGGCCTTCTGAAGCTAGATGTTTTCGGGGCATGTTTCAACTCGCTGGACCCTAAAATCGGGGGGCAAAATAAAATAGAGCCCGGTCGATTTTTCGACTACCAATAATAACAATATGTTAACCAGAGATTTCATTGTGTATCGGGTACAAGGTGTAGGCAAATGCATGTCCCGACCCGAGGGAGGACTGTGAGCATCCGTCTATAATTTCAATTAGTAAGAGGTTAAGAATGGAAATTAGTAGAAAAACAGTAGCCATTAACGACTACAAGGAAATTAAGGCAAAGCAAGACGAATTTCACGCCATCGAGGACTTATTCGATTTGTATTGGGAATTGCAGACCAACTTACGCCCCGCTCTCAAACGGCTTGAGGGCGAGGACCTTGAACTATATGCGCATCTTCGGCATGTTTGCTTTCTGTTGAGCGGCAGAGGAGAGGGAGCTTTCGGCCTCATGTGTGATTTGGGCGAGGAAATCAACCTGCTCCGTCGCGAGGTGTTGGGAGCCGAAACCGACTGGTTTGAAATTGAAGAAGACTAACAAACGCTCAGGGCTGGAGTGGAGTCCAGCCCTTCTTAATTATTACGAGGTAAAGAAAGGAATGAACCAAAACAATGCTACCAAACTTTATGACGCTAAATTAAGCCAGCAGGTTGATTATTGCATGAACGCCGCCGCAGAATATTATAGCCGATGTTTAACATCCGATGACCCCTTTTTATTGGAAAGAGGAATTTCTTACGAGACCGCCCAGCGTTTCCATGTCGGGCGGGCAAAAGGAAAGACGAACTTACTGAAGCATCTATACGAACTCAGGATTTCTACAGACATTGTCTCCCAATGTGGATTACTCAACAAGCATGGAAACGACCTGTTTCAAAACCATGTGGTATTTCCCATCTATCTGGGCGACCAAGCGGTGGACTTCATCGGTCGGTATACGGGGGACAATTCAGATTATCCGAAATACTGGAGACTGCCCCGTGAGCGAGTCAGCACGGGCCATAGTCATTTCAATTGGGATATAAACCGCTCGGAGGTCATTTTGGTTGAAGGCGTCATGGACGCTCTGTCCCTTATCCAGAATGGATTTGACAATACAGCAGCCACAGGCGGGACCAACGGTCTAAATGAAAATCTATTGCGCCGTTCCATAGCCTTAGGCCTGAAAAAGGTCTGGATATGCTTTGACGGAGACGACGCAGGCCGAAAGCGTGGTCTGGTCCTAGCTTTCAAATTGGCCGACCTCGGACTCAAAGTGAAAATGGTAACGCTTCCCGATGGGCAAGACCCCAACGACTTCTTTCTTACGAATTCCGCTGAGGATTTTAACGAATTGCTACGGTCGGCGGCAATTCCTGAACAATGGGCTATCTCACTGGTTCCAGACGAATTGGACGCTCAGGCAAAAGTGGAAACGCTGGAAGAGGTCATGACCCGTATTGGCAGTCTTACTCCTTTGACTAAAGCGCCTCTTGTGGAGTTAATCTCCAAAAAGGTCGGGCAATCCAAAAAAGAGGTCAATGAGCACTTGGCATTATTGGCCAAACAGGCCACCAAAGAAATAAAGATGGATTTCAAAGAATACGAAGAGATACATCCCGCCTTGCATTTCGGTTATGATGAAACTTTGGTTACGTGTCCTTTCTTGGGCAATGAAGGCTGGGAGTCTTGGGTGATTACTTCCAACCGTGAAGCGTTCCCCCTTAGCCAAGACGAACTTCGTAAGCGGGGTTACTGCTGCAAGAGTATCGTAAAAACCGAAAAACAACAGTTCAGCCCGCAAGTCGTCAAAGAATTCTTGTCGGGTAGGCAGTCGGACGATTTAGTAAATGTGTTCATACGCATAAAAGATACTCTGAAAAATTATTGTGATTTTCCCGAGCAGAGCACTTACGATTATTTATCCATATGGATTATCGGCACGTATTTCTTCCCGGTCTTCAATTATTATCCGTATCTCCATTTCACTGGAACTAAAGAGACCGGAAAATCCAAGACCATAAAATTGATGTCCCTTTTATGCTGGAACGGTAAAATGTCCGTATCTATGACCGACGCCAGTATGTTCCGAATTATCAGTCAATTATTACCCACTCTGTTTCTGGATGAATCTGAAAATTTGAGTGATAAAACTCCCAGCGACCGCAGGGCCTTGTTGTTGGGAGGTTTTGAAAAAGGAGCGAGCGTCCCGAGGACGGAGTCAATAAACGGAGAATTCAGGGTAGTGGAGTACGACAATTATTGTCCGCGTGTGTTCGGCTCCATCAACCGTATGGATGATACCCTAGCCAGTCGCAGCGTGCAAATCGCCATGAGCCGTTCCTATGATGACCGCATTAAAGAGAATGAAGTCATGTTGGAAGACCCCCGTTTCAAGGACATTAAGGATACGCTTTTCCTCGCTCTCATGACCTATGGGAATTCCGTAAGAATGGAATATGAACAGTGTCAACGTCCCCACGCCGTTAAATTTGACGCTCGGGAATGGAATCTGTTTAAGCCTCTATACGCCATAGCCGCAATTGTAGGATGCTCCGACAGTCTTGTAGAATTTGCTAACGCCCGATACGAGGCTAAGACCGAGGCCATGAACGATACCGCCGTAGAGAACGTGGTATTGCGGTATATGCTGGAAACAGTCCAACAGGAGAATGATTATGTATTGGATAAGCTCCACGACGGCCTAATAGCCTTTATCAAAGAGAATGACTTGGACTTGGGATTCGGTCTTACCAAAGAGCATTTCGGGACTATACTTCATCATTTGCGGATTATTAAGAGCAAGAGCAGGAAAATGATGTGCGGCAAGAGACAAACGGTCTATCGTATTGAACCTGAAACTCTTAAGCGGGTTGCGCTTAACTATCGTGTAGAGATAACCAGTGAATATTATGAAACATTGCCAAGGTCTGCCACACTCTGCCACGGTTAAGGATACCTTGAAGCTAAGTGTGGCATAGCAAAAGAATAAGAATAATAATATATTATATACATTACTACCACACTACCACGGTCTTTAGGGGGGAAGGCCCCCGCATTTTTTGGGCGGGGCCTCCCCCTATAGTTACCAATTAATAACTTTATAAGTAGTTAATATTAAATGTCAAAGTTTCGAGCTACAAGAAGTTTATTAAACATTTTAAGGTGATACACTAATCATACCTTTTTCTTTTGATTAGGAAGAAAGACAGGGGGCTTACCCCCGACTAAGTGTGGTAGTGTGGCAATCTCCAGTTATTATGAGGTTTTTCTCGTTTTGAAGTGTGGCGCTACCGTGGCATGTCTTAGCCCTAACCTTGGCAACGCTAGTATACAAGCGGTCTTTCTGGTAGGGGACCTTGTTAGATTAGGGTGGAACGGATATCAGGTGATCGAAACTACGGTTGGACCAGATGGAACCAAGAGAATCGTGCAGAAAGCGTATGACGCCGCTGGAAGGTTGGTACACTATGATCATAAATGACCGCCAACGCATTCTCCTTGAAGTAGTTCGTGGGCATAAGCCATGGCCTGTTCTTCAGCGGCATGGTTTCAAGGTCAGTTATTATGATGGTCGCTGGGAATTCGGTGTGGAGTCGGAACCTCCTTTACAAGCATCACTTTCCGACATCTCGGAAGGGCTACTTCGACTCTTATCAAAGCCGCATGAGCTCAGTGAGTGGGCATCATTCGTCCTGGTAGCGTCCTCTTTAGTGGACCTGGAGGATGTCGAGGGTCATGACCTGCTGTTGGAGGCTCTATGGGACGCCAGTTTCGGAGAACAAGTCAAACAGCCTGCGCTTCGCCTCGCAAACCGCTTAAAAGAAGAAGGGTGCGAAGTAAGGAAAGAGTGACCAACTGGGTTGGTGAAGCACAGACTGGACCTCTTCTTGAATCACAGCTCGGGATTAGGCTGTTCAGGGATTCGACAGGCGCTTGCGATTGGATTAACGTCTATAGAACGTTTACGGGCCTTGTGCAAGGAAGCCCTGGAGGTGCGCTATGAAGGTAACCGATATCACCCAAGACCTAATTTCAGCTCACGCCATAGCTGGGAATTGGGCAGAATCGGCCTTGCATCAACTAATATCTGAAGTGATAAAGACTCTCCCGGGAAGTAACCTTAATTGGGATGACGAAGCCGGCGAAAAGTGGGCGCAAATCTCAGGCGAAAAGAAATTGGCAGTTATTCTAAGGGCGGATTTCCCTTTGTGCTTTGCACATGAATCATTCCGATTAATTCTGCAGCCAATTCTTCAGAAATTCGGCGTAGCCACTTTATACTTTTCAGACTGGGAAGTTAGGGATATACGGATTGACCCACGCATGGTTAAGTCATTGTTCGGGCGAGATTCGCTGTCCAATGCAGTCGATCCCGCACGTTTGTCGATCGCTGAATTGTGGTGGGCTACAATATGACTTCATGGTCTATCGGTGCTTCCGAAAATTGCTGACAATCGGAGAACATAAGAAATGATAGAGGATATTCTAAGAAAGGCGATGGAAAGGACGGGTAGCGTCGCTTCAGACCCTGCACGTACTGAGGAATCTGGGCAGGACGAGCCCGCCACCTCGGAAGACATGAATTGGTTCAGCGCAAGAGTCAGGATGGCTTGCGTGGTGGAAAACAGCAGGTGGGCGAATCGGTACTGGGACTCGATATTTGTGTTCCGTGCGATCGATTTTAGGGATGCCCGCCGCCGTGCCATCCAATTGGCTCGTGAGGAGGAGGAAGAATATCTTAATCCAGAGCATAACTGCGTACGATGGCGATTGAAGGAATTACTGACCTTGGACATTATTCGTAAGCAAACGATCGACGGCGCAGAAGTCTTTTGCGAATCGTTAGAAATCCCTGAAGATGAGGACATCGATTTCGATACGGTCTTTCATCCCGAGCAGTCTGAACCAGTACAGACGATCTGAATTCGGATTAGGAATCTAATATCATGTCCGCGCTATTCCAAATGATGCTTTACTTCGGTCAAGATTTTGTCGAGGACTACGGGACTGCGGACGTCGCCCTCGACGCCTATCTAACAGGAACCTCGACCGAAAAGATCCAGCAGGCCCTGTCCGAAGTCAGAGAGCTTTTGGCCAAAAACTTGTCCGAAGACGAACTCGATTACTACCTCATGCACGAACTGGATTGTTCGTACAATACAGCTGCGGATGGGCTGACGCCGTCACAGTGGCTTGACATGGTTGCCAAACAGATGGAGAACTGGCTGAAGAAAGAGGCGAGCGGGTGAGCAGGGTGGTCTTGATGGTTGCTCAACGACTCAGCCCAGCGAACAGTTGCATTCATCCAGTATCCCATATTAGAGGGGGATAACTCCATCGTGGACATTCTCACAGCCGTTGGCTGCCTCGTGCAGGCAAGTAAAGAAATGGATATTGCCAACCGTGAGATGATTTCGGAATGGGTGCCTGATGAGGTACCGCCCACTTTGCTAATGGCAGAATTTGCTCGACGTTTTACGGCTTCGTTTGACAATATTTCGGAGAGCGAGAGAAAGATAATCCTAAAACTTCTCGAATACTTTATCAAAGAAGGCGACTATACGGTGAGGGAGTCTGTAACAACCGGCTTTTTAGAGGCGCTTCTGGCGGAATCCGACAGTGGGCGCTTTGATTTCTCGAGGATCAAGACAATGGTAGGGAAAGAATCTCGCGCCTATTGTCGAGCATGGAATCGCTTTACCGGCGTTGAGATGGATATTGGGGATGAGGATGACAACGGCTGAGGCTCGATTCCTCAAGATTCTCATCTATAGTGACATTGCTACCTAAAACTTACCGGGAACCGATGTTGTTCACAGGAAATCCGAAATGAAAACCAAATATCTCTCTCTTCCCGTCCTTGCCTGGATATCGCTCATCTTCCTCTTGGCTTGCCCCCGCCTTCAAGTCTGGAAAGGTCGCTCTTGAGAAGTTGCGGGAAGCAGGTTGTGGCTTAAATGACTGGCAATTACAGGAAGTTATATGCCAGTGCCATATCGAAGGCGGTATTGTCCTGGACCTCTTTTCTTGTGAACCTTTTTCCATCGTGGAAACCGATCCACCATTATGACCCATCCGGATGGAGCGTATCGGTTATTGAAAACCGCAGTAATCGGGAAATATCATGGACAATACGAAAGATACCAGGGATGCTGTAATAAAAGCTTGGAGTATAGCGTCTAAAGAATTGAACTTTAGAATCTCAGCTCCTTATAGTCTGGTGGTCGGTTCCGTTGTATGTGAATGTATCGCATACCTTCCCGATTTTGGTTGTGTTAATGGAATTATTTTAGATTTAATTGTGCCTCCTGACTATGTGCGCACGCCCGGAGTGTTCGAGGCTGCAAAAGATCTCGGTATTTATTGCTCTTTTATCAGGTCTGAGTTTTATGCATCATACGATGCGGATATTTTCAAAGAGGCGCTTATGGACTGGGGTTTTTACGGTAATGATTCCGATAAACCAGCGTGGATGAAAATTGAATCGGTTTGACATGGCTGAAAAGGATGCCCTGAACAACCTCGCATTCCAAAGAGCAACGCGAATTCTGTCAAACCGTTGAAGACCTCAAGGCCCGCCTTGATGCCCAACCTTCAAAAGGCGTCGTTTCGTCATTCGACGACCTCCTTACGGCGGAATCCACAATGGGCGAGACAATAGCCGCAAATGAAGCGCGGATTACATAGTGGCTGGAGGGAAGCCACCAAAATGACTGATCTTACGACCGTTGCCCGACTGTTGGAGCAACTTGTTGCGGGCGATCTTTCAGAACTCAATCAATTGTTACTTTCTTCACATGCCACTATGGAACAGGCACGTGGCGAAATCGGAGACCTATTGCTCACCCGAAGGGCAGTTCTTCGTGTTCTAGCCGGATTGGAGGCGGGAACTTTTGATCCACAAAAGGTACAACAATGGGCTTCGTTGATGAGAAGAGGCTATGTGCCAGTGGCAGTCCCTGAGGGTTTGCCGGTGCGGGCGCTTGACATCGAATGGGAGGAAGAGTTTGAAGAACAGATTGCTTACGTCATATCCAGGCTTGACGAACTCGGCGATATTGTCGACGGCAAAATTGACGAGAATGAGATGACAGAGCTAATTTTGATGCTGAAGCAATGAGTTTTTTGACTGGGGACGCAACACCGATTTTCTCGATCAACCTCACCAAGGAGCCACGCTGGCGGCTGCGGAAAGGCCCCCTTCAAGGAAATGCTGTTGTGTCGCCGTGATTCCCCAAAACGAAAATCCTAACAATGTCCTCCTCGTTAAGCCTATAGCGGAATCCATAGTGGGGACCCCTCTGACGATTGTTTCCAGGAGACAGCGGAGGCGATGCTTACCCCCCAGAGACTGCACGAGGAGATACTCAAACAGACCCCTAGTATGCTCAAGGAGTGCGCGACGGGATTCGCTCGGCCAATGACCGGCAAAATCCATCGAGGGTATCAATCTACGGCTCCAAAGGGAGATAGGCATGTCATAAATATAAGGACCCTGGGACTCGATTAGCTCACTATGCCCCCCTTCAGAAACATCCCAAAACTCCGGGCGCAGGACCGGATACATGGACTGGCGATCCAAATAACGGTAGTGCTGGCGCAGATCCTCCGAGTGGAATAGCGCTGTACCTTGGCGCAGCCTTAGGGGCTATGTGGGCCTGGGGTGCTGCTCCTGTCGTTGCCCTGGCTGATACGGTTGCTACCACTGTTTATGAAGGTGACGAAATTGCTTACGCTTGGCTAGGAATGCAAGCTGCGAACTTGGGGCAAAGGCTTGGCGCTATTGGTCAAAGTATATCAAATTTCTTCCAAACCGAGCCAACACCCTCTGGCGGCGTACCAGGAGTACCGCCTATTAGGCCAGATGGACCCGGCATCGGTCCCCTTCTTTCAGGGGAGCCACCATCGTTAGGGTTACTGCCTTCTGATCTACCAGACGGATCATTTTCAATTTCAGATTGGTCCGGCTATCCTGATGGCATACTGAAACCCGAAGGTCCTTTCAGATTAATCGAAGGAGAAGAGTATGCTGCCGCAAGAAACGCCGCGAATTACGCCATTAGGAATGCGGATCCCTCATTGGCAGGTAAGCAAATTCATGAGATTCAGCCAATCAAGTTTGTCGGAAGTCCTACGGATCCATCCAACAAGATGGCATTAACGCCAGCAGACCACAGCACAATTGCCACTTGGTGGAACCGATTAATGCGATCCCTTAACAACCAATAGGTGATAACGATGGACGAAAAGATTCAGAATATGATCAAGAAATTGAGGTTTAGACCGGCCGTTTCTGATCAAGCGATCATTGACTTTGAAAAGAGTTCACGACTAAATCTTCCTTATGCATACAAAGAATTCCTGAAAATAACAAATGGCGGTGAAGGTTGGATAGGAAATAATTCTTACGTGATATTTTGGATGTTGGAAGATTTAGACAAACTGAATAAATCTTACGCTACCAATGAATTTGCGCCTGGACTGTTACTTTTTGGATCCAATGGTGGCGGAGAAGCATATGCTTTTGATATAAGGTCAGAATCCATGAATATTGTTCAAGTGCCGTTTGTTGGGATGGATTTGACGTTGGTGGAAATCTTGGCAGATACTTTTGACCATTTTATTGAATGGCTGTACCATCCTGAAGAAACCAAATAGGATACGAAACCAAGAAAATCGTGACCAGTATAAAGGCCTTGAGATTTGCGAAGTGAAGCCAGTTATTTTGGGAGGAAGCCTCACGGACCCCTTGAACAAAATCGCTTTGAACAGAAGGGATCATATAACGATTTCGTGAGTCCCTATGAGGATTCAAATGAGCATAAATACCGCTTCGAGATGAGTTGCTTATCGCTTATCTGTGGGTAGAGGTTTCCGAAAATGGGAAGCCGTGTCTGCTGCGTGAAGGAGAGCGCTTGTTCAGGCGTCCGACCCGCCATCTATGAGCCGCCCTTTTTCTATGCCGCAACCTTGCGGCAATGATGCGTCCGGGCTCAGCAGGATTTATTTCCTGAGTCCCGAATAAATGCTCGCCGAATTTCCAACCGCATTTTTCAACCCCGCAATATTATGCCATTTCGGGTAGAGATGGAAACTGGTACTAGAAACTTAAAACGTTGGTTATTCTGGAATTGGTTATTCCCGTCTCTCTGCTAATAGTCGCCCGCTACCACGGTACTATATGGTACAATAAGTTTAACTGTGAAAATCCAAGCCGACAGGAGGGCTACGGTAACTGTGAAAATCCAAGCGAATGGGGGTGTCACTCCTTGGAAAATCCAAGCAAAATGACCAAACCCGCTTGGATTATCACAGCGAGTTGCGAATTGAGACACATCAATGAACGGACGCCTAAACAGAACCTTACATCAGCGGCAATGCAGGCGCACGGAAATGGACGAGAAGGCGCCTGAGAACGATTCTGAGCAACGTATCTTGTTCGGCGAGGAATTGGGTTGGTCAGTTTTTGAAGATTTGGAATCATGAAGCCGATTTATGTAATTGTGAAGCGGAGTATAGCCACAGAAATATATACCTACAGGGGAACGCCTTGGTATCCAGTAGCCGACTAGTGGGGTCACAGGCCCGAATAGATATCAAATTATCAATTGACCTGCTCGTAAACCCAGGACTGATGGGAATGCAAGAACTTAAGCGAAGATTCATGTGATTCGGAAGAAACGTGACGAGAGGCGCGGCGACTCGACTGCATGCATGGCTAAGCGTGAATCGTAGCGCCCCGCGAACGTCATTTTCGGGAGTGAACCGACCAGTCCACTGCGGAGCTGCCCAGCTTCAGTTTGCCTTCCCACTTTATCTGGTATATACAGGTTGGGTCCCCTTTTTTCACGCACTGTATTTGCCTCACGGAACCGTCTCCTATACCGCAGAGGTGCAAGATTCCTTCATACACTCCGTCAATCAGGGCGCAATTGTAACCCGGGGAAGGGGCGGCAACCACTATGTCTTTGTCCTCGGCCTTGATGAATCTTCTTGCTATCACATCAATCCCCCTGTGATTCTGAAGGAAGCCCTCTGCTTCAAACTTAACGAAGTCGAGAGGGGTTTTCAGGTGCGGAGGAAGGCCTACAGTAGTCTTAATCGTCGGGTAAACCAGTTGTCCTATGACTTTTATGGAAGCCCATCCCATAATTCCTGGAGCGTTGGCCTCAATTGCGGTGAACACAGCGTCGAACACCTTTGTGTCGTACCAGCCCTCTGGGTCCAGTTCGTAGGGGTCTTTGCCCGTCAACCTCATTACGGCTTCAATAGCCGCTTGTCTGGCTTCAGGCTTGGTCTTAATCAGGTCGCAGGCCAGCGTTATGAACTTTCCTTTGACTTCAGCCATGAGATGTCCCCCTTTCTCGGTCAGCCTTCATTGCGAAATGCAAGCAATGGAGGCTCGGTTTATCCAAAATACCTACCCATGATCGATCCCAAATTACCCAGTCGGATGTCCGACGGATGAGGCTTTGTTATTTGCTCTTTTGCGGTTGCTCACGGTTTAGTATGGAAATCTGTTGATATTAAGGGTACCCGAGAAATTGTTCCCAATTCTTGGTTTAATGGGGGTAGAAATGGTTTCATGGTCTATTGTCGGCTTGAAATCGTTGATGTTTATCGCAGACTGTTAGTTAATGCAGAGGAACGACGCCCGTTACTCCAGAGTCACGGCAAACGCCTTTCCCTGGCTACCTGTAGGCAAGAGGGTTACGGACCTAGGGTCAGACTATGAATCGGCTGACAAGAAACAGTGGCGGCTAAGTTGTGACCATCAAATGTATTTATGCCCGTAACTCTGATCAGAACACATCCATTATTAGACTATCCATGGGGGTTTGGTTTGTCAAGCAATGCTTCCGACGATTCGGAAAGAACGGTAGCACGCCATGTGCGACGACGGTTTCAAAGCGCAGTCCACAAAGAGATTACTGTCCCTGGAGAGCTTGCCCCACCATTTTCCCAACCTTCTAAAATCCTTTGGGGCTGAAACGATAAGAGATTTATTATGGGTGGTTGCGAAAGCAGAATTGATTCGGCTGTGCGGAAAAAGCGCCGTCCTTACCCCGTTGGAGCTTGCACTCCCCATGCCGTGCCGAGTGAAGGAATTCTCCTGTTTCGATTTTCCTCTTCATGCCCGACACAGCGGTCTGTTATAATTACCTCAAAAGAAGAAGCTTGCAACGGCGCTCACAAACTGACTTATTCAGGCTGAAGGAATGAATGTCGGGGAAATTCGTGAGGACGCTCTGGGAACTCTTCTGAGAAATCTCAATGTTTGTGAAAAGAAGGGCAGGAAGCTCATTGAGGGGGAACGACAGACTTGCTATTGGTTCCGACCTGAGAAAGTGAAGCTGGTAGCCGAGAACTACCGCGCCAAGCAGAAAGGTTAGTCCCCTACTGGAAGAAGCCAAGGTAGCCAGGGGTACGCCAAGGGTAAGCCAGGGGCGGGGGGCTACCCTGACATAGCAGAAGAATAATAATATTAATATATTAACTTAATTATTATATTATAGAAGCCAAGGTAACCAGGGTTATATAGAAACTATATAATAAAAAATTTTGAGTAACTTGATAATCCTTAACAATATTGTAAGTGTTTAATATTTAACAAGTGTTTTAGCCCGCGACTCTAATCAACCATTTTTCTTCTGTTATGTCAAAAATAGTTGGCGAGAAAATAGACCCTCTTTTGACCCTTTACCCTGGCTACCTTGGCTTCTTGTAGGCCACAAGCGGATGTTCTCGTGTCCTACCCTGGCTTGACCCTGGCGTAAGCTACATGATGACCTTACCAATGCCAGTATACAAGCGGTCTTTCTGATAGCACACCTTGGCCTTGCCGCTTTGGAACACGGAAATATCCGACCACCTGAGTTATCACGGACATTCTGTTCCCCCTCCAAGAAATTGGGGAGCATTTTCTTGGGGACACAGATATCAAGCCCCTGATATTATGGCCTAATATATTCATGAGGGAATAGAGATGTATTTTGTGACCGAGATTAACAGATAGGGCTGTGTGAGTCGGAAGTCGCTCAGAAGACGGCTGAGAACAATTCTCCGCGATTTTCTGAAAACAGTTATGGTTGAGCAGACGAAAACAGAAACGTTCGCGTATAGGGTTCTCCTTCCGTTCAAGAACAGACCTGACGCAGGCTGGCGCTAATCACAATTGAAACCCAAAAATTGTTGACATATTCGGGGGCAGGGGCGAATAGTGGTGCGGTCATCCGACTTTCAGCTGTTTGGAATTCCTCAATTGAGCCCTCAAGAGACGAGATAACAGGAGGGGAGGTTCAAAATGCATAAATCGGGAAAAGCCGTTGTCATAGCAGTAGGGTTGAGCGTGCTGACAGTTTTCTGTTCTGTGAGCTTTGCGGAGGATCAAGACCAGGCATTGATAGAGGCAGCCCGTAAAGGCGACTTGAGGCGAGTGCAGGAGCTTCTGGACAAAGGGGCTGATGTCAATGCGAACGACTGGATCGGTTGCACTCCCCTCATGGACGCCGTCATAGCAGATCACCTGGAAATTGCCAAGCTGTTGCTGGACAAGGGCGCCGACGTCAATGCAAAAGCTCGGCATGGCTATAGCTATACGGCAATGCGGCTCGCAGCGAGTCGAAATCGGCCAAAAATCGCTGAGTTGCTGAAACAACGAGGAGCCATACTCACGTTGGAAACAGCAGCTATGCTCGGGGATACAGAAAGAGTCCGCGAGTTTCTGAAAAAAGGCATAGACGGCCAGGATAACGGTCAAGCGCTGGTCTGGGCTTCCAGACAGGGGCATCTGCAGGTAGTTAAGCTTCTATTGGACAGGGGAGCGGACGTCAATGCCAAGGGTGAGTTGGGAAGGACAGCGCTCATGGAAGCCTCGGGAAGAGAGACAGAGCTCATGGAAGCCTCGGAAAGTGGACATCTTGAGATCGTGAAGTTTCTTTTGGCCAAAGGAGCTGATGTCAATGCTCAAAAAGACCTCGGTCGTTGGACAGCACTGATGTCGGCTGCAGCGGGTGGTAATGTAGAGATAGTGCAGGCCCTGTTGGACAAGGGGGCGGATATCAATGCAAAGAACTATCAAGGTTGGACGCCGCTCATGTGGGCTTCCGAGGAGGGGCATCTGCAGGCAGTTAAGCTTCTATTGGACAAGGGCGCTGATGTCAACGCCAAGGACGAGTGGGGCAACACAGCACTGACGTCGGCCGCACAAAGAGGTAATGTGGAGATGGTGCAGGCCCTGTTGGACAAGGGCCCCGATATCAACCCAAAGGACGATGAAGGTTGGACGCCGCTCATGTGGGCTGCAGCGGGTGGTAATGTAGAGATGGTCCAGGCCCTGTTGGACAAGGGGGCGGATATCAATGCCGAAGATCGTAAGACTGGTAATACTGCACTGGACTTGGCATTATCGGAGGCCCAATGGAATGGAAGCCGTGGTGTTGAAGTCGAGAAACTCTTGAGGGCTCACGGCGCCAAGGAAGGTCAAGGAAACCCAGATTACCCCTAAATAGGCTTTTGGGCTAGTCCGAAACTGGCTGGCTGAAGCACTCTGATGTTTGTACGCACATAAGGTGAGAGGAATGCAAGATGTCCAATTATTTCAAGCCATAGACAATGGCTCGACTTGCGGGGCACCGGGAGGATTTGATGTAGATTCTCGGCCGATGTTGCCAAGGAAGACGACCAACCTCGTTTTACAGGCGGCTCTTTTCCGGTCATACGCAAATCACGGAACTCCTCAAAGCCCACGGAGCGAAGGAATGAGATATTCAGACTGCTTATTGGACATCGGTGAAAGCATTACAATGCGTGAGTCCAGAATTGCCGCTCTAATAACAGGGTTGCTGCTCGTTTTGTCAGTTTTCTGTTCCGCAAGCTTCGCACAGGATCAGGCATTGATAGAAGCAGCCAAGAAAGGTGACTTGAAGCAGGTGCAGGAGCTTCTAGAAAAGGGAGCTGATGTCAATGCCAAGGGTATGTTTGGCCAGACAGCTCTGATGGAGGCTGCGAACAAAGGTCACCTCGAAGTGGTGAGGCTGGTTCTCAAAAAGGGGGCCGACGTTAACACCAGAGAAAACTCCGGTGAAACGGCGCTGATGGAGGCTGTCTTGGGCGGTAATCCTGAAATAGTTAAGCTCATTATCGACGAGGGAGCGGACGCTAATGCCAAAAGCAACTTGGATGAGACTGTTCTGACTCATGCTGCCCTAGGTGGTAATCTTGAAGTGCTGAAGCTACTCATCAATAAAGGACTTGACATAAACGCCATGGACAAAAATGGCTGCACCATCCTGATGGATGCTGCTATAGGCGGGAACGTCGAAGCGCTCAAACTGCTCATAGACAAAGGACTCAACGTGAACGCCAAGGACAAGAACAATAGAACTGCCTTGATGTTCGCTGCAGGACGCGGGAATCTTGAAGCGCTAAAATATCTTTTAAGCCATGGAGTAGACGTGAATGCCAAGGATAGCTATGATACGACGGTCCTAATGTTCGCTGCGGGACTTCAACATTTCAAAACGCTGAAACTGCCGATCGACAAAGGACTCGACCTGAAGACTACGGACAAGAGCGACGGCAATCTTGAAGTGATGAATTTTCTCATCGACAAAGGACTAGACGTCAATGCCCAGGACAAGAACGATGTTACCGTCTTGATGGTCGCTGCACGTAGCGGGAAGCCCGAGCGGGTGAAGCTGATTATGGACAAGGTGATGGACCTGAATGCTAAGGACAAATACGGCATGACGGTTCTGATGCATGCTGTTGGAAAGCCTTGCAGCCTTGAAGTGGTGAGACTGCTCATCGACAAGCAACTTGACGTCAATGACAAGGACAACAGGGGCCGGACGGTCCTGATGCATGCTACCGCAACCCCAGGCAATTTTGAAATGGTGAAGCTCCTCTTAGAAAAGGGACCGGACGTGAACGCCAAAGATAACAAAGGGGTAACGGCCTTAAAGATAGCTCTGCCCTACGTCACATTTGGCCATGGCGACGTTGTCGAATTGTTGAAAGCCCACGGAGCCAAGGAATAGGGGCATTGAAATTAGGCGTGGAAGCAAAAGCGTATAGAGTTTATCTTGCATCCCCTCTTGGCTTTTCTCCAGAATTGAAGTCCTACAGGGACAAAATCAAGCGGCGGCTCACTGAATTGGGTTGCAAAATCCTTGACCCTTGGGACCCGAAATTCCACAAGGTAATTGTCGAAGCGAGCTCCATTCAGAATTGGCCCGCCCGTATTAGCGCTTTCAAACAAATCGCAGTGGAAATCGGGAAGACAAATGAGGAGATGATCCGCTCGTGCGACATCGTGCTTGGGGTCTTGGATGGGGCTGACGTGGACTCAGGGACCGCAAGCGAAATCGGATTTGCGGCGGCGCTGGGTAAGAAATGTTACGGTCTGCGAACGGATTTCCGAAATAGTGGGGACTTTGACGGGATTCCCATAAATCTCCAAGTCCTTTACTGGATAGAGTCCAGTGGGGGAAAGCTGTTCAGAAGAATTGAGGAAATAGCCTTCTAATTTTTTTCGCCCTCACGACCCAGAGGTAAAAAAAACCGCTCGCAGTCGGTACAAGGATCGGAAAATCCCCTAATATTCTTACTCGCTGATATTATGGTCTTTTCAGAGAAGAACCGCCCAAAATTCCCTCCCGAATTTCCTTGAAAATAGAAAAAATGGGCGGGGCATTTTCTTGACGGTATTTCTCAACCATCCTAAATCACAAGGCAACTGAACTATTTTCGTTAGAGATGAATTTGTTGACTAGTTAATATGTAGGAAGACAATTTATGACGGACCCTCGGTCTCCATTGACGGAGGACTGGGGCGGACAGTTGAACAGCAGCAAAGAGACCTTTTCATAGTCAATCGAGTTCTTATCATAGCCCTCAGATATTTACCTGACCGACTGACCCCGTAGCCTCCACGGTTACTCAAAGGGCTGGCTACTACTGATTCTTTCTGAGCAAATTCAAGACCAATTTCAAAGGGCGGAACGCCACACGTTTGTCATGAGCAACATCGTAGTGGCTCTTTACGCCCACGGAGCCCGAGCATATCCGCGCTCGGCCCAGACAAGGAGTAATGAATTATGGCAACCAAGAAAATTGAAGAGATTAAAACCCATCCTCTTTTCGAGGGAATATTCACGATCAACACCGAGTTATTGGCGAAGATTGAACAAAATATGCGTGACGATCATTACGATGAATGGCAACCCATTGTATTGGCCAACTGGGAAGGACAGGAAGACCCTGTGCTCATAGACGGCCACACACGGTTGAAGGCGGCCACCAATGCGGGGATTAAAGAGGTTCCCGTCTTCTCATACGAGTTCGAAACGGAAGAGGAGGCTTTTGAATATGCGATCCGTTTACAGAGCAACCGACGAAATCTATCGGATGGTGACCTTATCCAGTGCATTCAAGCGCTCCACGAAAGTAGGCCTCGCGGGGGAGACCGAAAAGGTGATGAGGCAAAATCAACGCCGCAAAGTTGCGGCAAGCAAGACGGCCGATCTGCGGCAGCCAAACAGACGGCTGAATTGTTGAATATCAGCGCTCGCAAGGTTGAACAGGCGCTCACGGTAATTAACCACGGGAGCCCAGAGGTCAAGGACGCCGTCCTGAAGAATACGATTTCAATCAACAAAGCATATCAGAAGATACAGAAACTAAGGAAGCAAATGGAGGCTGAATTCTCGGCTCAGAATCCTGCCGCGCAGTCTACTGAGGAGGACGGGGAACTGGTACAGGAAGATGAAAGCGAAGAATCCTCACGTATGGCAACAGTCCTCCTTTCTTTAGAGCACTTCGGGGCGCTCCATGAGCTGGGCGGTTCCGTTGAGGCTCACGTAGCTATCGCCATAGAACGCTACTTGGAATCTTTACAAGAGCAACGTCAAGAAGGCCCCGCAGGGGATAATCACGAAGACGACGACGAATACTTCGATCCTGATAGTTACAAAGAAGACTGAGGCCCCAATCGTTGATCTGAACTACCGCAACAAACAAATAAAACTCTAAAAGGAGATTATCAATGTCGGAATTCTCAAAGGAAATTAAAGACGAAGTAGGAGCGCTGTTGGTCGGTTACAGCAAGGCCGACCTTGAAGAAAAAATGGAACTGCTGTGCCGTGTGACCCAGTACTTGTTGGAGAAAGGACATGAAGAGCTGTGGGTGTCAATATGCGCCGCCCCTGACGACCCAATACTCAACGTGGTGTCCTGCGGATGGGACGGAGCTGATATTGAAAGAGAGACACTTGCCGACGCTGAACGGATTGGAGCCGAGTCTGTGGTCGTAGCCAACGATGCGTGGTTTGTCCCCACATTACTCGTAGATCATCCGTGCGAAGACCTGTCCGTGCATCCCGCTCGGCGAGAAGCCATTATGGTGGAGGCCAAAGACCGAGTAAAGCATCTCGGAGGGCACAAGCCTTTCGTGCGGACGTGCGATGGTTTGATTTTTGGGGACCTTACCATCGAACCAATAGCCGATTCGTGGTTGGAGTATCCCCGCAAGGCGGGGGCACGCAATTGAGCCGAGTGGGAAGCGGTTTGATTTGTTTGACGCTGTGCTTTATGGCGGGCTGTTTGGTGATTGAAAACTCCACCAAGCGGCAAATTGAATAAAAGCGCAATTGCTTGATGTTACACCAAATACCTCCGTGGCTGCGGGATTATCGGCGATGCTGGAGCCCAGAAGCGGAGGAACAAAAACAAAACCAGAATGGGAGAAAACAAATGATAACAATGCAAGGAAATACGTTGAATTTATTCGGCGCAGAAATTGTCTGCGTTCAAGCCGACGACGAAACGGTTTACGTGCCTCTCAAAGGGCCGTGTGAAGTTTTAGGGATCGACCATGATCGTCAAAGAAGAGAAATCAAGAAAAACAGAGTGTTTCAGTCAAGGGTCATGTCCGTGCCCGCAAAAGACGGACCTCGTTACAAGATGTTTTGCCTGCCCTTGAAAGAGTTATTCGGCTGGCTCTTTACGGTGGACCTAAATACGGTGAGACCCGAAATCAGAGAAACGCTGGGGCGGTATCAGGAAGAATCGGTCATGGCATTGCGTCACGCTCAACGATATGGGATCGCCCTGAATCCACGAGGAAATGCTGAGGAAATAGAGAGCGCTGTAAGGGAGTCGATAGATAGAATCATAGAGAAGATGACTGCTGAATGTCTTGATCCGAGATTGAGAAGACATGTGTTGTTAAAGGTTGAGCTGCAATTGTTAGGCGGGTTTAGTGACGAGCCGCCTGCGTACCGAAAAAAGGCCTATGAATGCATGCAAGTTGCCATAGATAGCTATTTTGATTGGGTTGCTGAGTATCAAAGAAGTGCTTCTCACAGTACCGAGTCATTGACCGTCGTTAATTGAATGAGCTAAGCGGCGTATTTAGTCGCCGGCCCCACCGTTGTTACCTCCCAACGGGGGCGGCCACAAGGCAGGTGTGTTCCCGCAATTAATTGATGCGAGGTAAAGCATTGAAAAGCAAAAAGAAAGAAAAACGATTTGGACGTACGGACTACTTGGTAAAGGAGGTCAACCTGTTGATCGTGATGGGAGCTATTCCCGAAGAATTCGTTGAGTTTCATCCCGACAAAGGCATAACGATTGACTACTTCATCACGTCGTTTATGGAGCGTTTCCCGAAGAAAGAATTAGGCGATAATTGGATGGAGGCATTTGAAACTTCCATACAATATGCGTGCAATCTTATCAAATTCGATATTGCATCAAGAGAAGATGTTCGGGAATCGGATGACGGCGAGACCAGAATCCTGTTTCTCAACACAGAGGGCCTCAGCCGCCAATTAAACATGAGCAAGAGCAAGCTGGAGATTCTCCTGCATTGGGCATATGTACAAAATCCCGACCTGCAAGCCTTTGTAATGTACGACCCGACAAACGGCTACTTTGTTTCCTCATTCTTTCTCAATCAGTTGAGAAAGGCTGGCCTTAGATTGGATAAATTTCTAAAGAATATCGTCGGCGGAAAAATAAAGTTTAGCGTGAATTGATGCATTGGTGAGCATCAGAGCGGCCATTACGTATTTAAGGCCGCCGCCTCATCTCCTGTTTTCTCCAGTAGGTACGGTGGG
Source organism: uncultured delta proteobacterium (assembly GCA_963747865.1). Lineage (GTDB taxonomy): Bacteria > Desulfobacterota > Desulfomonilia > Desulfomonilales > Desulfomonilaceae > JBBSBY01. The sequence goes on from CAVVHK010000011.1 coordinate 78,382, forward strand.
GCACAAGGCGGGCTCAGTCCCGCAATTTTGTTTGGAGGAAAAATGAATAATGAAAAGCGAAAGCGGAAAGGAGTTATTGACCGCTGATGAAGCCGCAGCATATTTGAACCTGTCCAAAGCGACAATTTTGAAATGGGCCAGAAAAGGTAAAATTGAACGAGTAAAGATTTCGGCCAAGCTCGTGCTGTTCAGCGCCGATGCGATGGGTGATTTCTTGAATGAAAAGACGAATAGAGTAGAATCAACAACAAGGAACCACCAACATGCCGTACGTACGGCAAGTTCCAAACCCGCTTGTAAAGGGGGTGGTAAAAGAAGTTCAGGGGAATCTTGGCGAGACCTCAGACAGGAGGTTTCGTCATGGGATTGATGAAAATCGGCGAAAAATATTACGTTTCATTCAAGTGGAAGGGAAACCGTATCAGGACGGTGACCCCAGCCACGAACTCGACGGACGCCAAGAAAATAGAAAAATCCGTGAAGACGGCGTTCAAAATAGGCAGTTTTGTCCATCTGACTCCGCCCGAGTTGGAGGTCGTAATCCGAACGCATGAGAATAATGGTTGGGCTCTACCGCCTGAACTTGTTCGTCAACAACCCGAAGAGGAACAAACCTTGATTAGAGCCGTAAAGGAATTTCTCCAAGCAGACCCGAAGCATAGAGCGGAGCGGAATCTGTATGCGATAGATCGAATTGTGGAGCATTTCGGTGAGAATTTCCCGATGGCTCAGTTGAAGGTGGGTTCCCTAAAGAAGTATCAACGGGTAAGGCAACAGAAAGTGGAAAACTCCACCGTGAACCGAGAGCTTGCCGTGTTGTCGGGCATCTGTAGGGTTCAGATTGAAAACGACCAGCTCGAATATAATCCGTGTCATCTTTTGAAGCGGCTACCAAGCAATCAGAGAGACTCTTATCTGTCGTGGGATGATTTCACTCGGCTGTTGGAGCATGCTTGGTGGCTCCACGACATATTGGTTGTGCTTTATTACACAGGGATGCGTTTCGGGGAAGTGGTCGGCTTACGTTGGGAGATGTATAAGCCCGAGCGTCGGATGTTGATTTTACCGCCCTCGGCTACGAAGGAAGGGAAGAACCCCAAGAAGCTCAGGCTGAAGCCCAAGCGGATTCCGTTACGCAAGGAAGTCGTATCTCTTCTGAACGGATTGAGACAACCCGCCTATGGAAAAGTCGTTCACGCCACAGGACTTGTTTTCGGTTACTCGGGACGCTTCAATAACCGAGAAGGAAATCCGATAACCCACGACATGGTGCGGAAGGCATGGAACAAAGCGATCCGCCTTGCCGACATTTCAGGATTGCAGATGCGTGATTTGCGACATTCGTGGAAAACGAACGCCCAGAGGTCGGGAATGGATCCGACAATTCGGGATATTATTGTGGGTCATTCCACGGAGCGTTCCGTTGCGGATAGATACATACGCGTATCCGATGAAGAGCTTCTCAGGGCGGTTGATGCGATGAAGTTTGATAATGGATGGACGGAATTGGATCAGGTGGATGATTCCTACGCTGTTGGGGCGGACTGAAAAAGGGGTCAAAAAAGTGCCAAAAGGTCTATCAAAAAGAAAAATCAGAGTGCATCGTTCCACCGGAACACTCTGATTTCCTTGAGTCTTTATGGTCGGGACGACTGGATTTGAACCAGCGACCCCTGCATCCCGAATGCGATTGGGATGATTTGGGAAGTACCCGGCATCACTAGGAAACAGACCATATGTGGTTGACTTCGTTGGAACTCCGACACGTACCAACGAAGATTGACGGATATGAACAAAGACCTTTTTTCGTTTCCGATGGACACCATTTGGACACCAACTTCTGTGCACCGTAGTCTTGCCTTCCGGGCGCATAGTCTCACAAAAAGTCTGTCAAAATCCCGTCATCGAGCGTGCGTGCTCTGGCATGGATGCACATGAGTTTCGATTTCCGCTTTGGATTTGCCGTAGTTAACCTGATAGATTAACTTACGTTCGGATACCGTGGCTCCACTTACTTATGAGAGTGGCTTGACATAACGTCTTACCTCACTCGGTACGCCCGCACTGACCACACCGTCCACAGTCCAGTTCAGCAACCTGCCCATGAAGTGTCATGCCCCCACTCGTCTTCGCACATAATACTCCAGCATCCTACCTGGCTCTATATCAGATTGATATCATGCATATCTATCACTGATGAACGGCAACTGACGATGACAAACGAAGACCTCTTTTCGCATCCGATGGACTCCATCAGCAAACCAGAGACGGCAGTGAAGTCTAGAACCGCATTCATAGTTCAAGATTATACTATCAAATTCCGAAATGTTTTTCCGTCCTACAATCCTATGTTCGGGCTGTGACTATCCGGTTCTTTCCCGCACCTACCTTGGCGTGAACTGCTGATGCAAGAAAGATCCCTGCATCCAGGAATAATTCACTCCCTGCCAACTTTATGGTATCATTATAAGATAACGTAAGATTTCCGACTCATTTTGTAGGAATGGAACAGCTAGATGACGGCGAAAGGAACAACTGGAGGCATGATATGGCGGAAGAGAAGGATTCAGAAGGTAACATCTCCAGACTGAGACCCCGTGCTGAAGAGTCCCTTAGTCGCAACCCAACGGACATGGAAGATATTTCTGCGCTCACCGCTCAGGAAGTCCAACGGTTGGTCCATGAGTTGCGGGTCCACCAGATCGAATTGGAAATGCAGAACGAGGAACTGCGGACGGCCCAAATCGCCATCGAAGATTCAAGGAGCAAATACCAAGACTTGTACGACTTCGCCCCCGTGGGCTATATAACCTTGGACCGCAAAGGGGTCATCCTCGAAGCCAATCTCACGGCAGCCTGTCTTCTTGGTATAGACAGAGAATCTCTTACTAAACGGCCATTTTCCCGTTTTGTTTGTAAGGGGGATACCGACGCCCTTTATCTTCTTATCAACCGGGTCTTTGAGAGCGGGGGCAAGCAGACTGGCGAGATCCAAATCGTGCGAAAGGACGGCTCACAATTCCGTGTGCAACTAGATGGCATGGTCAGTCAGGATGGTGAGGGACAACTCAGTGAGTGCCGAATGGTTATCATCGACATTACCGAACGCAGGAAAACCGAAAAGGATCTCCTTGAGGCGCGTGAGAGGCTACAGATTGTGTTGGACACAATCCCGATCGGAGTCTTTTGGAAAGATCTCGACTCGATTTATGTTGGGGCAAATCGTGCTTGGCTAGGGCCTGCCGGGCTCAACTCTTTTCAAGAGGTTGAGGGGAAGACTGACTACGACCTTCCCTGGAAAGATCAGGCGAATTCTTATCGGGAGTACGACAGAAGAGTTATGCAATCAGGTATTCCTGAATACAACATTATTGAGCCTTATACCCGGGCTGACGGAACTCTGGGATGGCTCAGGACCACCAAAGTTCCACTTCGAGACCTGGAGGATAACGTCGTAGGCATTCTAGGAACGTATGAAGACGTCACGGAGCGCAAACTGGCGGAAGAGGCGCTCGCCACTAGTGAAGCGCAACTGTCCAACGCAGTGATGATGGCTAGTCTCGGTCCGTGGGAATACGATGTCACCAAAGACTTATTCACGTTCAACGATCATTTTTACCAAGTATTTCGCACCACAGCCGAGCAAGTGGGTGGCTACACCATGTCGTCAGCCGAGTACGCTCGACGTTTCGTCCATCCTGACGATATATCTATGGTCGGGGACGAAATTCGGAAAGCAATTGAAACCAGCGATCCCGTCTTCAGCCGCCAGTTGGAACACCGTATGCTCTTTGCCGATCGAGAGATTGGTTATATCGCAGTCAGATTTTTCCTCGTCAAAGACGAGCTTGGTCGAACGGTTAGAACCTATGGAGTGAATCAGGACATCACTGAACGCAAGCGTTCAGAGAAAGCATTGCAGGAAGCCAGCTCATATAACCGCAGCCTGATTGAGGTGAGTTTGGACCCGCTGGTCACGATAAGCGCAGAGGGAAAGATTACCGATGTCAACGCTGCAACAGAGCTGGTGACCGGTTACTCACGAGATGAACTTATCGGGACAGACTTCGCTGATTATTTTACCGATCCTCAGAAAGCCAGAAAAGGATATAAACGAGCATTCACAGAGGGACAGGTTAAAGACTATGAGTTAGAAATTCGCCATAGAGAAGGGAATTTGACTGCTGTGATCTACAATGCTTCCGTTTACCGGGACAGCTCGGGCAAGATTGTTGGACTTTTTCCGGCAGCACGCGACGTAACTCAGCGCAGACGGAGCGAGGAAGCGAACTTGCGTTTAGCCGCCATAGTCGAGTCCTCAGATGATGCCATCATCAGCAAAACCTTGAATGGCAGTATTCTTACCTGGAATGCTGGCGCTACAAGGCTTTATGGCTACAGGGCGGAAGAGGTCATTGGAGAGTTCATTTCGATTCTGCTTCCGCTGGAACGATTTGATGATTTTTCGGATATTATGACAAGGATCGAGCGCGGAGAGGCCGTTAGACACTTTGAAACCAAGCGGCGAACAAAGGACGGACGGATCCTTGACGTGTCCCTGAGCGTCTCCCCGATCAAGAACCCAGCGGGGCAGATTGTCGGCGCATCCACCATTGCCCGCGACATAACCGAGCGCAAGTTATCTGAGGCACTTGCCCGCATACGTTTGGAGTTGCTAGAATTCTCTGTATCACATTCTCTTGATGAGTTGATTCAGAAAACACTGGATGAAATAGGTAATTTAACTAACAGTCCCATAGGATTCTACCACTTTGTCGAGAGCGATCAGAAAACCCTTTCTCTCCAGGCTTGGTCAACCCGAACAGTTAAGGAATTCTGCAAGGCAGAAGGAAAAGGAGCGCACTACCCGGTCGATCAGGCAGGAGTGTGGGTGGATTGCGTACATGAGAGAAAGCCGGTCATCCACAATGATTACGCGACACTCCCTCACCGCAAAGGAATGCCGGAAGGCCACGCCGATGTTACGAGGGAACTTGTTGTGCCTATTATGAGATCGGAAAGGATCGTAGCCATCCTCGGTATTGGAAACAAGCCTACACTTTACACTGATAAGGACGTTGAAGTCGTCTCCTACCTTGCTGATGTAGCGTGGGAAATTAACATCCGCAAGCGGGCGGAAGAAGATCTGAAGGAACGTGACAAACAGTACCGCACGCTCTTTGAAGAATCCATAGACGGAGTGTTCTCTGTTCTAAAGGACGGAACCATAACTGATGCAAACAAATCAGTCTGCGAACTCTTTGGGTATTCAAGGGAGGAGATGATTGGAAAGGACGTTAGCAAATTGTACTTTAATCCGGCGGACCGTGTAGAATTCCAAAAGGAGATAGCTGAAAAGGGATACGTGAAAGACTTCGAAACTCAGGATGCGAAAGAAAGATGGATCAGAGGTTTATTGCCTGCTCGCAACGTCCGCATATTTTGAAAAAGACGGAAGCATTGCCGGACACAGAGGCTTCCTGCGGGATCTGACTGCACGCAAAGCGCTTCAGAAGCAACTCCAACAGGCCCAAAAGATGGAAGCAATCGGAACGCTCGCCGGTGGCATTGCTCACGATTTCAATAATCTTCTCCAGGTAGTTCTTGGATACTCCGAATTGGTCCTTGCCCATCAGGATCTTCCCAATTACCTGAGAGACGACCTGGGGAAAATACTTCTGGCTGGGCGAAACGGCGCTGATCTAGTCCAAAGGCTGCTCACGTTCAGCAGAAAAACCGATATAAAGCCGCTCGACCTCGACCTAAATCAGCGTATTAATCAGACCGAGAAATTCTTACAGCGAACCATCCCCAAGATGATTGATATTGAGCTGATTCAAGCAGAAGATCTGTCGCGTATTCATGCGGACCCCACTCAGATTGATCAAGTATTGATGAACCTCGCAGTGAACGCCAGAGACGCCATGCCTGAGGGCGGGAAGCTGGTCATTGAAACCACGGATGTTCTTATCGATGAAGACTACGCTAGATTACATCTGGAAGCCAAGCCCGGCAGGTACGTCCGGCTTAGTGTTTCAGACACCGGTTCAGGGATGGACAAGGTAATAAAGGAACATATCTTCGAGCCCTTCTATACAACCAAGGCTCCAGGGCAGGGCACCGGATTAGGTCTTGCGATGGTTTTTGGGATTGTGAAGCAACATCAAGGCTTCATCAACTGTTACAGTGAAGTCGGTCGCGGAACCACGTTCAAGATTTATTTCCCTGCCATTGGCCAGGAAATTGAACAGGATGTTTCTACGACCCAGCAGATGCCAGCCTTTGGAACAGAAACCATTCTTCTGGCGGACGATGAAGAATTGATCCGTGATTTGGGAAAAAGGATTCTGGAACGATCCGGTTACACGGTGCTTACCGCAGCCAATGGAATAGAGGCTTTGGACTTGTACAACAGGGAAAGGCAGAAGATTTCGCTCGTGATTCTCGATCTTATTATGCCTGAAATGGGTGGAAGGCAGTGTTTAAGGGAACTCTTGAAGATTGATCCAAATGCGCGGGTTCTCATAGCCAGCGGTTTCGCTGCAAACGAACGGACGAAGGAAGCAATTGAGCCAGGGGCCAGAGGTTTCATCGGCAAGCCGTATGACATGAAAGGGATGCTGAAAGCCGTGCGTAATGTCTTAGATATGGATTAGGAAAAGTAGCCGTCCATCTTATCTTGCCCGGTTGGGGTTGGACTTCCTAAGAGGCGGTTTCGTTAGGCAGCTTGGTCATATTCCCGCTGTTAGGCGCACTGCCTCAATCAAACGTCCAAAATCACCCACTCTTCCCCCTGTCCTTTTTTCAAGGATTGCTCAGAATTGATTACATGAAGACTCAGTGGTGAGAACAGTATTTGCGGCACTCGCCGGTGGCAGCTGGCAACTACAATTCGTCCGAGGCCATTGCACGAGTTTCCATTTTAATCTCCCATCATGAAGAATCACTCGTTAAGCGCCTCTCTTGCGTTGTTCAAAAGATACCCTACAAAAGGGACCAAAAACGTGTTTGCTTGCCGACAAAGCCGTATGTCCCTTGATACCCAATACGGATTTTTGCCTCCGTGGAACAAATTGTTCCTAATGGTGTAAATGGAATCAATCACCTCATCCGGAGTCAACTCATTGAGGCTGGCACTAGTGGTTCGAGACGATGGATGATCCCTGTTTGTGGACACGTTGGTAATCGGCAAATCAATTATAGTTTCAAGCTCCTTCTCGTTCTGCATCTGGAACTCGCTTACAATCTTGGGAAAGTTCGTCCTTTGCAGCAAGTATTCTATTTGAAGCGAATCAGGTATTAATTCGTCTTCCCTGATTTTGTGTTTCTTGCGAATGCGCTGGCTATTTTCCGTCGTTACCATCCCGTAGTAATAATTGAAGGCTATCCAAGCGCAAATAAACGATAAGACTCCGTCAACGTCTAGTTGCTCCAACGCTCGTAATACCCATCCCTCCATCTTTTGCAGGTCCAAGCCCTCAAGCTTCATACGCGTCATTATTCTTCCTTTCTCCATTAAAATCGCGTGTAAGAGCCATAACAGGAACAGCCTCCCGTCGCAACAGCAATCGACATATCACATCTCCCTTTTTAGGAAAATCGTTCAGAATCGATTACGCAAAGCCTCAGCGGATTTGTCGTAGTCCTTCTACGTTTCAATTTTCTTTTCAAAGAATCTTCGGTGTGGTATAAAAAAGTTTCAAACTCTGAGTCCAAAGTTCACAGAAACTTGCCAAAGAGAGAGCGGACGGGCAATGACGAAAACGAAAATCCAGAAACAGGGCAAACCGACAAAGAGCGTCATCGAAATGGCTGATGCTCAATTCCCGTGGATGCTCAAGGGCACGGTGAGTAAGAAAGCAGACGGAACCTGCAATGTCCTTGTGGTTGTGCCACACGGACATGCGAAGAATGACATGAACACGGAGAAACTGGGCGCTCACCTTGCGGCTATGCTGGATTCGTATGCGGTCATCAACAACCAGAAGTACAGGAGGCCGAATCTAACGAAGAAGGAGCAGCCGAATCTTGCCGCCGGGATTATGGATTTGAACGTGCCTGCCCAAGCCCAGCAGTGCAAAGGTGATTATTGGACTCCAATTCTGGATTTTGCAAAAGAAATAGGCAAGACACGAAATTCCAAAGCTATCATGCTCTTTATTCACGGCATGAGCGACAAATCAGCCGATGCAAAACCGTCAAAGCCCGACATAGCTGTGGGCAAAGGGTTTATAGGAAAGTATGACGCCAAAGCTGCATCAGGTTCCGAAGAGTTCTTTGAAGAATTGCTAGTCAGCATGAGGACCCAAGAATTAGGGGTGGTGAGAGACGACGTAGGAGGATTCTCTGGTCGGGGCAAGCTGCCCCCGTACCTTTACTTGAACAGCCGCAAACTAGGAATTTCCATTGAAGCCGTGCAACTGGAATTCCGGTTCACGGGATACCGTGACACGTCCAACCTGCGCAGCACAGGCGAAAAACTGGCAAGAGCCGTGGCAGGCATGTCCTCATTCAAGTCCTGGAGGAAAGAAGAAATGGCCAAAGTTGAAGTGGTTAAGACAGAGGTAGTTGAGAAAAAACCCGGAGACTTAGTAATGTATGGGCAGCGATCAGGCGTGAAAGCTCAACAGAAAGAAGTTGCACAGTCGACTACGGGCAACGCCTCGGAAGTGATGCCAGCGGTAGGAACGGATACCACTCCTGCTCCGATGGGTGATGCGCTCGGCATGGTGGACAAAGCCGGGTTAGAGGCAAAAATCGGAGAGCTTCGTGAGCGCAAGACCATCAAGGACGACGAAGGACAGGATATTGCATTCACGGACGCTCTTAAAGAATCCTTTGTGCGGGATGTTGAGAGTGCTTATCCAGTGATAAAGGAAGCAGCAGAAAACCTCTGGAAGACTGGCAAGTTCTTGTTCGAGGTGCGGGAAAGGCAGAAAAAGAATCGATTATGGGGGGCTTTTCAAGATGCAGTTGGGATGCGAAAGAGCGCGACTAACAACTACATACGGGTTTACGAACGATTTGGCGACCGGCTCGCTGAATACCACCACCTTGGCGTGTCCAAGCTCCAGGACGTTGCGAGATTAAAAGACCCATTCGGCTTTATTGAGGCTCACAAGGAGGTGGTGGAGAAGGGAGATGTGAAGTCGGTTACCAAGTTGGTGCGGGCCGCAGCTGGCGCAAAACGAACCCAAAAGGGCAAGAGAGACCCTCAACATGTGGAGGTGGGGTCTTACCGCATCAAACTGGCTACAAATGGTCGTGTCCTCACAATCCAAAACCTGAACAAGGATATGCAGAAACAAGCTGGTCGAACTCCTTAAGGAGTTTTTATCACAAGCGAAATAGTAATGTTCCAGACATCTGGAAGTTTGTGCGATCTTCGGTCGGAGTGATTCGGTGTGGGGTGCCGACTGCCTCTAAATCCAGTAACAATGCGATGATAGGCTTAGGTCGAAAATGCCCCGGATTTTTCGTGTCATGGTGGACCCTTCTTTTGGGGAGCCTTGACACGTCAAGTTAGTATAGGGCCTACCTGGATTTTCCAGTAACCATGCGGTTTTTCCCATTGTCTTACGTTCGGTGACAGGCATCTTGGCGTAAATAAAGACCGCTTATAGCGGTCAAATTCATTGCATGTCACACTCCAAAGCTATTCCTGTCTGCCTTCGGTTTCCTCGGCTTCTTCATTCTCCGGCAACAGTCCTTCATTCCTGAACTGTGTTCCGAGTGACGCTTCCGCTGCTTCCATTCTCTCCGCAGCTTCCCGCAAGATGGATTCTGTTCGCTGACCGCTTTCGTTGATCCTACGCAGCAGGCCGCTCATCCTCATGGCTCGTGCCTTGAGCATGTTGCGGGTTTCATCAAGGAATTGTCCAACCACACCTGAGTTTGGCGGTAACACCGTCACCGTGTTTAATGTGGGGATAGCGACCAGCTCGCTCACGTTACGGATATCTTTTTGTTTGGCCATGGTTAGTCCTTTCTACCATTCCTTACATTGTTGTGCCCAAGCGCATTGTCCGCATTGCCAATCCTGCCTCGGGAAGAATACTTCCTTTTGTATGCCGTTCCACACGGTGTAAAGCAGCTTTATGAAACGGTAGCGGTCATTCGGTGTGCGGCTGGTTTCGTATTTCACCAGTCCCGCGTCCTTGGTCTTCAGCAACACATCCAGCCTGAGTTTAAGCTCATCGGGATTGAAGCCCATGGATTCCGTGGCCAGGGCGTAGGCGGTCAATTGCATATTGGCGTCCACATTGGTTTGAGACATTTTCTTTGAAGCGGTCTTCAGGTCAACAAGAGTAATACCGTTGTCCGGCGACTGTTCTATCAAATCAATGTAACCTTGAAATAGCGGTAGTCCGCCGAGGGGTATTTCAAAGAATTCCTCAACGCCTATGACCTGAGCGTTAGGATCTGCCGACTCGTGGAATACTGTGAGCATTCCCTTGGCTTTCTCCATCAAGGAATTTTCGGTGTCCCCGTTGAAGTAATTGACCTGCCCCGCCCGCCGCCACTCGTCCCGATAGACGTCCAGCATTTGGTCGGGTTTGAGGTCGTCACCTTCCAGCCGTGTTTGATAAAAAGCCGCGACCGCTTCATGTATTGCCGAGCCAAAGGCAAGAGCGGCGGAAGTGAAAGCGGGAGGGATGTTATCCACATACTTGAACCGGTATTGCAGCGAACAGTTCAGGTACATGTTTACTTGAGAATACGACAAGTGGTCGTGATTCATAGCAATGCTCCTTTCCAAGGGCAGAACGCAGCAATCCCGTCCTGCCCATATCTTGTTTTTGGTTGTGTTTTCGAAGTTGAATTATGCGGCGACTTCTTGCTGCATGTAGGCTATGAGTTTGCTGGCGGCATCTCTTGGCAGGTCTTCAAATCGGGAAACGTCAAATGGCGCAAGCATCTTTGCTACGTCGTCCTCATGATAGCTCGCTTTTTTACTCAAAGCGAATAGCGCTCGGCATTGTGCTTGCGTTGCCTTACCATTGCCGCAACGTTGCGGTTTTGTTTCCGGTTTGCTATTGCCATTGTCACCTTGGAACATCGTAACCGGATCTTTGTTTCCCGTTTGTTCCCGGTCAGGCTCTATGTTGGCTACATGAGAAACTTCTTCCGCTCCCGTGTATTCAACTCCGATTCCTCCAAATCTCAAGGCTCTGGCAACGGCTCTTGTCTCAGCCAATTCAACCAAGGAATCGGCAAGCCTTGCGTCGCGCTGCGCTGAAGCAGTACCGGTTCCGGCAAACTTCCCTTTGCTGATCTCCACGTTTGCCTTGACGACCACAAAGTCCTCGTCCAGCCGAACAATCTCTGTTTGAATCTCTAGGCGGTCATTGCTTTCATGGGCGATCCGCAGACGACCACCGACCACCGGAAAAGTTTTGGTTTGCCATTCATTTCCGATCTTGACCTTGCGAGTGACCAACTCGTGATCCATAAATCCGTTTGGGTTCATTTGACCCTCCTCTTGCGTTTAATCCATTCCACAATAAATATTCCAGCCACCTCTGCGGCTGCTTGCACGATGATGCGAACAACGTTTGGGCTCATGGGCGTTCTCCTTTCTTTTTGATCTCTACCCTCAATGAAAACCCACTAACCCTAAAATGTAGAAAAGAAGGGATAAAATATGCGCACTCTTTCAAAGTGCATGCCCCTAAGGGATTACATGTTACCCGCAGTAGCAAAGTGCCCCCTCAACACCACTGGATTAGTTACTGAGGTAGGGGAGGAAGGAACGTTTGCCGGTGGGACATCGGCTATCGGTGTGCTGATCTTCGGTTTATCATTGGGAAAATGCTTTGGAAATGATGTATTCGCAAATGCAGCACACAGTATGAAGTCCGCGCACATGGCGCTATTTGTCATCCCATCCCTGAATCTCCAAGCCGTTTGATTCTATTTCGAAGGGAATGGACTAAACTCTCTTCTCCACCCACCCCAAGGATAGGGCGTAATCCGGCAGACAATTAACTTACTTGGTGCCTTCCTTGAGAGAGACGTTTATCGTCTTTCACCAATTATGGGAGGCTATTTTATGGAAAAAAATAGAAAATACCACGGCATCAACGCTGTGGCGAAACAGACAGGATTCAGCGAATCAACGCTGCGAAGATGGGAATCCATGGGATTCTTTCATTCTGACAGGGTTAGCCTTGGGAATAATGAAATTCGCATCTATTCGGATGACCACGTTGATTTGCTTCGACGCGTAAAGGATTTGATCAATTCGGGAATGCGAGTGCGAGCCGCATTTGAATTCCTTAACGGGGGTGAACTATAATGGAATTATTGACTTTTGATGAACTGTCCGAGATGACCGGTCTTTCCAAATACCGGTTGAGATATTACCAATCCATCGGGTATTTTGACCGCATCCACGGTATGCTGCTGGTTGACCCCAAGGAGCGTGATAGGTGCTATGATAGCCGCTGGGCGGTAGTGTGGCAGGAAGCGCTTCACTACGGGGAAGCCGGATTTGATGAGTGGGATGCGTTGAAGTGGGCAAAGCGGGACGTGTTCGCTGAACATTGCGGATAAAAAAACAAGGGGAGCGGATACCAGCCACTCCCCAAGAAATAAAGAAACATCTACAAGGGGCAACAAGGATGACTAATCATGATTTTTGCTCGTATTTAAATAGCTACGTCCAGTCGGTGGACATTTTGGAGGTTTGTGCGACGTTTTCCTATCCAGTCAACGCCAAAGCTAGGGGAAAATGCATCAAATGCGGTAACGAGACCCTCTATATCAACAGAAGCATGCACAGTTTCCGGTGCATACACTGCAATGATCACGGGGATACCGTGAGCCTGATACAGCGAATGACGGGATATCCCTTTACTCATGCCTTTGGAACGTTGGACGGTATGCTGTGGAAGCAGTGCTGGTCTGACGACTATTTGAGACAATTCGGCTCAGTAAGGGATTGCCTAACCGCTGCCGCCATCTTCTTTGCCGGCAATTTCCATTACGCTGAATCCTTTGTGAACCAACGTGGCATTCCAACTAAGTTGGCTCAACAGTTTCTTCTTGGCGCCGGGTGGGGTAAGAACCTGCTGAAGAATCATCTGCTTGAACAGAAATTCCCTCTTGAAATCATACAATTAACAGGACTCTTGAACAATGATGATCAAAATCGATTTCAGGAACACGTGGTGATTCCTTTACGGCAGAACGGTCAAGTCTTTGAATTTTATGGTCGATACATCGGCAAAGACGCTAACATGGGGAAGCATTGGCGCATGCCCGCAGACCGGTTTGTGGTTGGCAATGGTTATTTTAATTGGAATCCCGTTCAGGAGGAAATCATTGTGGTCGAGGGTTTGTTTGACGCGCTGTCTCTCTTCCACAATGGTTTTAAGAATGCGGTCGCGACTTGGGGAACGAACGGGTTAGACCCCGCACGATTGCAGGGCACCAACATCAAACGAGTATGGATGTGCTTTGATGCTGACGCCGCTGGTCGTAAGCGTGGAACAAAGGCTGCGTATGCCTGCGCCGATGTTGGTGTTGATGTGCGTATCGTTGAACTACCCGACGAGCTTGACCCCAACGATTATTTCTTGAAATTCTCACCCAAAAATTTCGACATCCTCTTGCGAAACGCCAAGGCTCCGGAGCAGTGGGAGATTGAACATATTGCCGATGACCTGGACGCCCCCGCTAAGGTGGCGGCATTGAAAGACGTAATGGCTCGAATGGTGAGTAAGTCGACCATTGAGCGGGCTGCATTGGTCAAAGAAATTCAGGTCAAGACGAAGCTGCCTGCAAGAGAAATCAAGGCAGAGATTGACGAAGCGCTGAAGGACGCCGCTGAGGCAAAGACCATTATGAATCTGGATGAGTATGAACACGTTCATCCTGCCTTACATTTCACCAAAGACGGCGCCACGCTCATGACTGTGCCGATGTTATTTCGCAATGATTCGACTCATCAAGTTGATTGGGAACCGTGGGTGATTACTTCTCACAGAGAGAAATTTGCCTTAACGCACGCCGAGCTGGCAGCCCGTAAGTGGTACTGCACGCAAATCGTGTATCCCGGCAAGCCCAGGTACAGCCAAGCTGTAATAGATGGATTCTTGACGGGTAAAGTCGGTGGAGATTTGCATGCAACCTTTCGCAAAATTGCGGCAACCTACCGAGAATTCGTTGATTTCTCAGATCCGAATACTTTTGAATACCTAGCCGCCTGGACTGTCGGCACGTATTTCTTTCGCATTTTCAATTATTTTCCATACTTGCATTTTACTGGGGTGAAAGAGGTGGGGAAATCAAAGGTAATGCGCATCATGTCCCAACTTTGCTTCAACGGGGTGTTGTCGGTTTCAATTACCGATGCCTCCCAGTTCAGAATAATCACTGATTTGCTGCCTTCCTTGTTCTTGGATGAATCCGAAAACCTGGGAGATAAGACCTACAGTGAACGAAGGGCGATGCTCCTTGGCGGTTATGAGCGAGGTTCGGAGGCGCTGCGTACAGCGAAGACCGGCGATGATTGGCGTGTTCGTTTTTACGAAAACTACAGCCCCAGAGCCTTTGGCTCAATACAGCACATGGACGATACGCTGTTGTCCCGCACAGTCACTATCGAGATGATGCGGTCTTTCGACGAACGCATAAAGAATGCTGAGGTCGAGCTACTTGACAAGCGGTTTGCAGCTTTGCGAGATGCTCTTTTCCTCGTGGCAATGGAATACGGCAAAAATATTCGACTGCTGCACGAACAGATTCAGAAGCCTGCGGAGGTGGAATTTGAGGCACGGGAGTGGAACCTGTTCAAGCCAATTTATACTATTGGCGCTGCTACTCGTAGTCCTGATGTGATGAAGGCATTGGTTGACTTTGCCAATGCACGTTATCAAGACAAATTGACTACTTACAACGAAAGCGCCCTTGAGAACGTTGTCTTGCGAGTCTTGATGGAACTTGTCAAAGAAGAGAGACTCTATTCCAGAGAAGAAGTTCACGACACACTGATAAGTTTTATCACCGAGCAAGGAATCAATCTCGGAGTGATCCACGCCGACCAATTGGGTTCGTTGCTTGGCAGGCTCGGTGTAGCGGTGGACAAAAAAGAGAATAATGGTAGCGGGAAAGCGGTCAATGCACTACCTGATGAACCCTTCAACCGTTCAGTCGGTGGCAAAGAATCGTAAGGTCATTCAGTGAGTTAAGTAAATATATTGTAATTACGCAGCATTGCCAGGGGTGCCACGGTATTGCCACGGTATTGCCAACCCCCTGGCAGGGCGAAAAACAAGAAGGCGACTACAAAAAAAAGAATGATTGCCACGGTGCCACGGTATTATAGAAATATCGATTACAATTTTTATTAAGCAGGTCATGGCATGGCGATTCTTCTTTTGTCTCAGGTTTTTGTCTTCTGCCGTTTCTCCCCGGACCCCCTGCCACCCAGGCAAAATCCCATCCTTTGTGGTGAGATTGCTCCGTGATAATAAAATGTTATGCGATTGCCACGGTCGTAAGGATACCTGGCAATTACCATGGCACCTTGGCAACTTCATATAACCTGGCATAATAACCGAGCAATGTTGATTACTGGTTGCAGGTTTGTCGTGGGGGAAGGCAGGTGGGGGCGTTTGAAGTTGGTTCACCGCAACACGGCAATAATCATGCTAGGTTGGTCGCTCCTTTGATAGCTTTCCAATCGACCTTGATAGAATATTTGGTCCAGCGCCACAGTCTTCACTTGGGCAAAACGGGAAGCAGAGGAGCGCGATGAGGCATGGGCGAACATATGATCTCCTACAGAAATAAAGCTTGACATTCCTCTCAATATGTGTAGATTAAAGGGTTCTGATCCGGAGATAGAGTCACCCGATCAAGATGTTTAAGGCTCAGGAAGCCACTTTGGGAGTCGGACGCTAGGAGGTGAAGAACCACAAAATTCACGGTCGGCAAGGGTCGTTTCTTTAACTTCAAAACCCCTGTCATGCGCAGAGAATCTGGAATAGAGATTCTCATATATTCTTAGACTCATAGCTTGATATCAGCGTTTTTGCCTGACATTTGAAGTTTAGCTGTGCAACCTTCCTGAGATTCTACTCAGCATGCAGGTGCAAAGCATGGGAGCTTGCATCTTGCGCCAATTACTTACAGCACCTCAGGTTGCAGAATTATTGAACGTCAAGGAATCCACCATCCGTAAATGGGCTCATGAAGAGTTCATCCCAAGGGTGAAGCTCGGACGCTCACTCCGCTTTGATCTCCATGATATTGAATCGTGGGTTCAACAACGGAAAGAGCCGGGACGCATTGACCGGATTCCTCATGTAGACTTGCTTTAAAGTCGAGTGGACACCGGAGGCGAACCAAGGTAAGATTTTCCTAGATGGGAGGTGATACCTAGTTCGTCCAATGGTGTTCTTTCGGAAGCACAGCCGAAAGGAAAAAGTATGGGAGTTTTCAAGAAAGGCAAGAACTACTACGTGGACTACTACGTTGAGGCAGAAAAGGGGCTCCAAAGAAGGAGGAAGAAGATAGGACCCTCCAAGAGTCTCGCCGAAAAAGTGCTTGCCGATATTCACGTTCGCATAGCAAAGAAGGAATTCCTCGGCATAAATGAACCGAAAAGGATTTCATTTCGCGATTTTGCTTCGGAATACCTTGATTTTTCAAAAGCCAACAAAGCCCTATCCAGTTATGAACGGGACAGACTCACCATAGAGAAGCATTTGTTGCCCCTCTGGGGGGATGCGCAGGTAGTCAGGATCACCACGAAGATGATCGAAGACTATAAGCTCAAGCGGATTGACCAAGTGGTCGCGTCCACGGTAACTCGGGAGCTGTTCACCATCAAGAACATGCTGAGGAAGGCGGTGGAATGGGGATATCTCAAAGAGAGCGTAGCTGCGCCTGTCAAGAAATTGAAGAGCGGCGTTCCTCATTTTCGATATCTCTCCAAAAACGAGATCAATGCCTTGATGGAATCGTGCGGAAGAGCTGACAATCCGCAACTCCTCCCCTTCGTCCTCACTGCATTGAACACAGGCATGCGACTTGGAGAAATTACGGCGTTGGAGTGGAAGGACATTGATTTCAAGCGAAGAATTCTCCGTGTCGACAACAAGGTTGACCACCACACCAAGAATTATCAGGTGCGGACGATTCCAATGAACTCGGGACTGGTTGACGCGTTGCGAAAGATTCCCCGCAGGCTGGATTCCCCTTATGTCTTCACACGGAAGTCAGGAGAAAAGTTCAATAAGATGCGCACGTCATTTGAGAATGCGCTGAAGCGGGTAGGGCTTTCCGATGTCAGGTTCCACGATCTCCGCCATACCTTCGCCAGTCATCTTGTGATGGGGGGAGTGGATATCCGCACAGGTACAGGAGCTGCTTGGGCACAAGGACATCAGGATGACCATGCGGTATGCGCATCTCGCCCCCGACCACATGAAACGCGCTGTTGAGATTCTTGACCGCCCTGCTGATGAAGATAGACGCGTACCAACGAAGATTCTTGATGGACACTATTTGGACACCGAGGGGGTAGAACAAGAAAATCAGGATGCCGCCTGCCAAGCTTAACATCCTGATTTCTTAATAAGTTCTTTGGTCGGGACGACTGGATTTGAACCAGCGACCCCTGCATCCCGAAAGAACTGCCTGATATAGGCAAATCAACTGGTTGGCTCTGAGCCTTGTCCAAATCATCTCCTATCGTTCCAGATCGATCCATTTCGTGGAAGGTCCTGTGACAAATCTGTGACAGATTTTCTTACCGCCACTCGAGGCAGATAGGCAGGCGTCGAGTAACCGGTCGAGTTGACGGTTACAAAGGCCGGCGGTCAAATCCGAGAACAGGCAACAGGCCAGAAGCGTGAAAGTCATTTGAGATCATAGCCTCATCAAGAGGTTGCCGGAGAATCTCAGTCACTCCAGCCCATGTTGTTCCGTTTCGTTCAAGTTTTATCTTTTTCGTTCCCCTAAGGGTGGCAAAGAAGCGGCACATTGATCCGTCAACATTTCGCGCGGAGCGATCCGCCGTCCTTTGAGAAATCGGCGAATGCGGATGCTCCCCGAGAATCTTCCACGCGCAGTGGCCAACGCTCGTGTCAGAGACCTCCAGCTTTGCCGGAGACATGAAATCGGGAACCGCTCGTAACGTTGCTATAACAAGAGCCCGGCAGCTATTCTCCTACTATTGACTGTGGCCATGCCGCCATCCCTCCGGTAATTCCGAATTGCCACACCTTGAGCGTTAGGCGCCGGGGGTTGCCCTGGACCTATGACATCTATCCATCGGCGGCACTCTGATTGACCGCAAGCTGGAGAACAGTATCGGAATGCTCCCGGAAACGTCAAACTCTTAGAGTCCCCGGCTCTGCGGGTTACCATTACTAATCACTTACAACACTGAAGAGAGTCAAACATGGACAAAGAAGAAATTGAAGCCCTCCGACGGGAAGATGAATGCCGAGACTGGATGTCGGGATGGGATCAACGGGAATGGGATGAAATATATCGCAGTTCTCCCGAAGACCTTCAATGGGAACAGGACTACCTCGATCATCTCGATCATCTCGATCATCTCGAGGATAACGGAGTCCGAATGGGTCGGAGAGTGGAGACCCCTATGGGAACCTTCCTCGTCTTCAACCGGGAAACGGATAACTGTGCAGAGGTAGGTTACCTTGTAGACCACGTGATCCTTGGAACAGGAAAGTTTCACTATGCCAGGGCAGGGAATAGCGTTTACCTTGAAGGGTTCGAGACTGCTGAAGAGGCGTTCGATGCCCTAGATTACTACCTCTCGTGTATCTGGAACGGATACGGAGTCTAATTCTGCTCTCACCAGCGCTTTTGTAGCGGAAGGACCCATGGTCAGGCCATAATCCGAGGTCACGGCAGCGTCGCTGACATCCTGATGCAACTGGATACGGGTTCCTGCACCGAGACCGCAGCGCCGGACACGGGTCAAAGATTGATCGTGTTCGCGTCGGCCGCGATAGGTCAGCGCCACACCTTAACACTTGAGGGTTCTCTGCCGTTTCGTCTGGAAATCGCCAGGCAGTGTAGGCTTAACCATTTAGAACTATTTGCGGAATTTTATGATGAGCGCTTAAAGCGAGCCAGAGTCCGCAAAGACTGGCGACGATAAGTCCCTTAAGCCACAGCCGCTTACCTATGCCCTCCGCAGGACGGCGAGGCGCAAGGAGGGTGGTATGACCTTCACCGAAGCGGGACAAATTCCCGTAAGTTCATATTGTAGAGGAAGAAAAATGCAGAACGAAGAAACAAGACAGAAGAACGACGAGGAGACCAGGGTGAGTCCAAAATTATTGACCGCCACAGAGGTAGGAGAAATGCTGGGAATTAGTGCGAGAACCGTCAATCGGCTTGCCAGAACGGGCAAACTAGGCTGTGTGCAGCTTACCGATCGAGACAGGAAATTCACTACTGAGTTAGTTCAAGAATTTATCGAAGCGGAGACGCATCATAGGGACCCGATCTGGGATGAGGCTCAGGCTATCTGGGAGGCATTAAGGATGCGGACATGATCGGATAGATGCCTCAAGCCCTCTGTCTGCGCCTCTCGGCGGCGGCAAACACTGAAGAGTTTGCCAAGGGTACCCACGCAAGTCTCAGACCCCACATCAGGCGTGGTCATTTTCGCTTATGCCGCATAGGTCCGGATCGGCTCGACCTCTCCTGTTCGGGGGAATCCTCAAAGTTCTATCGGACGCGATGAGAATCAGGCCGTCGGTCAAATTGAAAGAGCTTCACAGAATGGATGAATTCACGCTCTGGGGGTGCGCTATTGCGAAGGCTCTCGGAGTGGGCCGACAGACATTTCTCGACAGTTATCACACAAATATTTCCCGACGCCACGAGGAATTGGCCGCCCAAGACCCTGTTTGTCTGGCCGTGATGCAACTCATGTCATCAAGGCTGAGTTGGCAGGGCGCCCCTTCCAAACTGTACTCGGAACTGGCGGCCATCGCGAAAGCCGAAGGATACGATAAGGAAGCCTCATGGCCCAAAGCCGCAAATGCTTTAACTCGACGCATGAACGAATTACGGGAGAGCCTCGTGGCAGCGGGGGTAGTGGTCAACCAACCGCGAACAAAATCCCAGCGGTCGGTGATCCTGACCTGTGTTAAATCAGATTGGCCGCCGGAAATATCGTCATCATCGTCATCCGAACCAACATGCGGTCAAAGTCAGGGCGCTGCTGATGACGATAGCGATGACGGCTCCTCGGTGTCTGCCGTACACATATCGTCTCCGGCAACTTACCGGAATGATGGGATAATGTCGGTATGACGCTGATGACGATATTTTTGGCATAAGGAGGAAATATGGGATCACTCAGATCGATTCAAGGTGAGGCTAATCGTTTGCGCTCGAAAGACAGGCGTGATGCCGAACAGGAAATCGCGCTCAAAAGAAAATGGGACTTTGGATTTGCGTTGCACGGAGCTGTTTCTCGCAATGACGTCGCGAAAACAAGTAGCCTGCTTCAGGAAAACAGTGACCTGATCGCCACAACAGACCTCGCCTGGACCTTCAACAAGGCTCTGAACGGGGCAATTCACATGGGGCATCGGGAAATAGTGAGCCTGTTGCTGAGATTTGCGGACGTGAATCACATCGAAGAAAAAACGGGGAAGACGCCGATATTCTACTCCGTGATCGGCGGTGACCTCGAAACGGTCAAGTCGCTCCTCAATGCCGGCGCCGATCCGAATCTCAAAAAAGGTCGGCAGCAGACAGCTCTATTCCACGCTCGGAAAAGGAAATACGACCACATCGTGGGCTTGCTCGTCGCAGCAGGCGCAACGGAATGAGAGGGGTAGGTTGCCACAACCGTGTAAAAGCAGTCAATTTTTTAATGCCGGAGGATGTTATGGGCAGCATTAGAAGTCTAAAAAGCGGTGCGGTTCGGGATGACAAGACTGAAAAAAGGCGCCTAAATCTCGCTGACGAATTGGGTTGCGCCTGCGCTTGGCCCAGCGGGCAGCGCAAGGTGCATCAGCTAATCCGCCGGGTACGCCCGAATAGATTTCGTGAACCCGTTTAACGGAATGACCCCATTGGGGATAGCGGTTTTATGTGCGAGTCCGTCTGCAAAGATTCTATTGGGCTACGGAGCCAATCCTAATCTGCGTTGTGCGAATGGCAAGACCCCGCTGCTATTGGCAATAGATAAGGGTAATGTTGAAATGGTCAAGCTAATGTTGAGCAAGGGAGCGGATCCGAGTCTCGATGGGCCGGACGGTAGAAAGCCTCTACATTTGGCTCTGATGCAGGGATATGATGAGATATTCGTGGTTTTGGCCAAATCCGGAGCCCGGCCATAAGTCTGATGCAGGGAGCAGACCTTGGACAGAATTCGGCATGCCGTGTTGAGTCTGGAGGCATACGGTATTAGGTTGGAAAAAGACGCCCGTTAATCCCTGGTGGACCTAGCGCTTATGGTCACGTTGGGGGATACCCTGAAAATAACCGGCAACTATCGTTGCGATCAGTACGACAACTTGAAGACCTACGATTCACACTCCACGCAGTTCTCTGACGATACAATCGACTTCATGAAGAAAAAGCTTGCGGCGAAGTCGGACCAAGACTTGAAATGAATCTTTTATCATGATCGATGCTCCGTCATGGGAGAGGCACACTATGCTGCTTCTTCTGTCGCTCACCTCAGCTTGAAAGAAATAGCAGGCGGAAAATCCGGTGTCGGCGCGGGAGTGGATTTTGGGATAATACCTGCAGCTCCCCCGATCACGGACTCTTGAAAAAGATCCGCTTCTGTGGCCAACTATGAGTTACGCCGATTTGGTTAATCAGCTTGCGGGCGTGTCATAAATGCAGCTAAAGCGGAGACAACACCTGTTTTCGACGACCCGTCCGGCTGCATAGTCTAGGCGGGTTTTCTGG
Organism: uncultured delta proteobacterium; assembly: GCA_963747865.1. Lineage (GTDB taxonomy): Bacteria > Desulfobacterota > Desulfomonilia > Desulfomonilales > Desulfomonilaceae > JBBSBY01. The sequence goes on from CAVVHK010000011.1 coordinate 100,309, forward strand.
TTCTTGGCCCGTCGCTGCCGCCGGGATAGAGATCGGCGGTATTATGAACCTCCATACATTCAGGAGGAGAATCTATTATGACAACGGAAAGTCGTCCAGTCCCGGTCCGCACCAACGAAAACGAGTTTCTCGTGTGGACAAATCCCGGTCCCTCCGACTTCAGTTACATACCTGAACGGGTCAGATTCACCACGGATCGAACGACCCAAACCGTCTACGTCTGGGACTATTCCTGCGCGATGCACACGGACATGTCCATGTATCTCTGCTTGCGTGATCCATATTCCTCACCCGACTTCCTCAAGGGCGCGGCCAAAAGGGCAAATGATGGACTATGCCGGATGGTGGAATCTCATTTTCTCCAGTCTTTCAAGAGGAATCGGCTGCCAAGGGAAGAGCGCATTATTTTGGAAAACCTGTTGAATCAGGACTGGTCCTGGCTCGATAGTCATGTGGAGGTTACGGGGTGGTTAGGGGATTACCAAAAGGCAATGGGCATATGAACATTAAAAGAGGTCGCTAGCCCGACCCTCCTATGACGTCTGAGAAGTTATGTGATTTCTTCTTGAAGGAAGTAATAAATCGCAATCAAGACCGACCCGCCCCATGTAAATTCCGCGATTCCTTTGAACTACCGTTTCTTTCCAACCGTTACCAGAACTACGGGTTTTACCTCTGAAGGAAGCTTCAAGGCTGAAGAGAGATCAACGTCTCGGATTCCTCCGACCGTATTGGTCTCAAAACCAAGGGCTCTGGCTTGCAGCAAAAAATTTTGGTTGGCGTTCCCCGCCTCCATCACGCCGAAGTTGACCCCTCTTTCAGGCCCCGACGTGGCCTCGGCTCGCTGGAAAACTGATCCAATGACCACAGAAACCGGAGCTTCGGCTACCCAGGATTGACCCTTGCATGCCGATGACATGGGCTTGCGTTGATCTCCATCCATTATCTTTTCCAGCGTATGCCGTTCAGCATTATAGTGGTAAACACCTGCTGGAAGCTGTTCCGCCGTGCCACCGCTAATAGATGATTTTGCCGTTGCCGTCCCACTTTGCTATTTTGGGACCGATCCTAAATGGAGACATATGCCGATAGCTTACCGAAAGAGCGAAGCCAAGTCTTTGCCATGATCCGCCTTTTCGCACAACCAGAACGCCGTGGACGCGCGGACGAAATGTTCGAACTCAGGGTTGCCCCTAAAAGAAAAATCGGACAGGGTCGTTCTCAGACCCCGCATGACCGATGCCTGGTTTGACTCGAATCAGAAACTCAGGCGGGGCGTCTCCGAGCACAGGCATGTCGGATTCTTTCAGTCTTGGTTCGAAATCGCAGACTCTAGTAACCGGAACAGACATACGTCTCTGATACAATACAAGAAAAGACCAGATTTTACGTTACCGGCAGAATCGCTTGACAAACGAAGCTTTGTGACTTAGTTTAAACAGTGAACCTTAACTTGTGTTTCTCCAGTCCACCTCTCGTCAAGGATTACGGGCGTCATGCAAGGATTAAGATCCTGGGACATTGGCCCCCGTGTCGAGGACTACACGCCGTAATATAATTCGGTTTATCCCCGTTCACAAAGAGCCCTTGTTCGGAACCTAAAACGCACTCCTGCCAAGCGCGGGGTGTGCTTTTTCCAAAGGAGCTACAGTGAGTATTAAAATTTATGTCGGCAACTTGTCCTTCGATTCCAACGAGTCAGACCTCAACGGTCTCTTTGCCACGTACGGAGAAGTGGAATCAGCGAAGGTCATAGTTGATCAATTTACGAACAGATCACGGGGATTCGGATTCATCGAAATGTCCAATCGCGAAGAAGGCCTCAAGGCTATCCAGGCACTGGATTCCAGGGATCTGGGCGGCCGGAGCCTGAAAGTGAACGAGGCAAAACCCAAGACGGACTCTCGCGGCGGAGGACACAACGGGGGAGGATCCCGTTGGTAATCGTTTGTTTGTAAATTAGCATGAGGATCGGGCAAGGGTTCGCAGCCGCTATCTCTTGCCTAGCCCTCTATAATTGTTATCTGTGAATAGGAATCCTTGGGCAAACTTCAGAATAGGGTCCAAGGATCCTTGCTTATTTCCAGGGCAATCATTCTTGTTCGTAAAAACTCTCCATTTGTATTCTTACGGGCCCCGCACACATATCTACTGCACGAGGGCCTAAGGCAAAGCTGAATCTTGTGGTAGCCTTCGTCTTCTTGGTCACCCGCCCTCAACTTGAGATCTTGAAGAAGTTGCCGCTGAGGGGATGCCCTGCTGTGCATCAGCATCAAATGGGATATCAGTTAGCCCAAGAGTCAAAAAATGGCGCTCAATCTGTGTAACAACCTGAACTAACGGTGCATTACGGATCTTTTTGTCACCCTTTCGGTGATGCTACACTTCGGCACCTCATGTGACATTAAGGCATTGTCTGATTAGACCGTGGATTTTGGGTGTGCAAACTGGTTCCCCCCAAGACAACCCTCCGTTTTATGTTCTCTCCTCCGATTCTTTCACACGTTCATCTAAAACATCGCGTTTTGCAATAATCTGGACTGGACTTTCCGGCGGCGGCACTTAAAAGCTCGCATCGTCATGATGATCCATAACGCGAAGTGAATGGAAGCGCTACAAGATGAACAGGAGTCGGACGCTTAGCCGTCTATTCGAAAGAGACCGACCGGTTGATAACCTGACATCCCGTGTGTGTCGGCCCGATTCAACCGCTGGAAATCAATCCCGTAGATTCGTGTGATTTGGTATCATATCACTCGCGTCTCGAAGCGATATCCGACCATTGTCATATCACAATAACTGCTTCAGCCACCGCCACTTCAGTACGGCTATTGCCGCTGGAAAGATTAAGCTTGATGCATATCCCACCACAGGTTGAAGAGGCAAAGCGTTTCCCCGAATAAGGAAAACACTTTGCCATAAATACTTTCGCGAATTCGAACCACTGCTTACCTCTTTCCGTGACGGCCCCTCTGAAGTCGAATCTGGTCCCGCTTCAAGAGCCTATTCTCAAAGCCCCAGGCAGCGAATACCCTCTTCCAACTAGGTCATATCAAAACCGCAAACTTGCGGAATTGAAAAAAAGCCGTTCTTCGCTGAGAAGTAACATTGACCATGTGGTTGAGATTCAGCTGTAAGGGTAGCCTTTATGACCGCATCAACGGGGTGTTTTATTGTATAGGGTGCTCAGGGTGGCATTTTGAGAGAATTCGCTTTGTTTGATCTTAACGTGTTCTTGCCATCAGTATTCCAGTACCGAAGCCTATTCGCTATCTCTCTACCGGGGCGAAACACGGGCATTTACGATGTGTCTCCCGAACATGTACCGAAAAAAACAAAGCCAAGCCCTTCCCATGATTAGCGTTCTCGCGCTATTAGAAACGTCTTGGATACGCGGGAGGAACAAACGAATACTCTAAGCGGTCTTAACCCGAAAATCGCGGAGAATCGTTCTCAGGGCTTTATGCGCCGGATGCGGCGGAGCGGGGCTAGAATGGTCTTGTAGCCCGCCAAGCGGGTGGTGCTCACTTTCTTGTGGCATGAGCCCTTCCATTAACCAATTTTCACCAATATGCGTTCGGGTCAGCAATCGCTCGATTGTTCTTGACTGGAGAACCTATGGCGCCATACGCTCAGAACAACAAAAAAAATAGGCTTCTTCAGCAACATGACGACGGTTTTGTGTTTCTCAAGCCTTGTGTGTGATCGAGTGTGGCGCCTTTTTTTATGTCAGGGGAACCATCGTTCGAGGGGCGCCCGGCCCGAGCGCTCCCGAAATGGCAAGACCGCCGCATAATTCCGGTCTACACTCGTGAGTTGAAAAGGGAGGCCACTGTGTCCGCAGCCCGGATGACGGGCTCTGACCCGGTATGAACAGTCTATATTACTTATTGCTAGTGCGCTTTAGAAGACGTCGGCAAAAGACCATGAAACAACTTTACCGGTGATTTACCACTCACTCGGGGAGAGCGAGGAATACCTTCGATGAGCCATATGTCTGATATTGTGAATGATGTTATTGCCGCGTTCGAAGCTTTGCCTGAGGGGTATCGTGCGCCTTCGCCCGTCCCCGAGATTCTGCAGGAGCTAATTCAGATCGCCTTTTACTCTAGTGTTGTGCGAGAGGAACAACGACAGGTGCGCGTCCGCCTAATAGTGCGCAATAGTGATACTGTGCTTAAGGATGAAACTTTTCAGAGGCCTCACATTCAGGCGCGGTTCGCTAAACCTCAGCGCATCACAATTGATTGGCTTCGCAAGATCGGGCCGGCATTTGATGAGCGGACGTGTGCAATTGCTGTGAGCGAGTCATTGCCACTTACTGCATGGGGGGTGATATCGATGGCACGCTCGGAGTCGTCGTTTTCACAACCATTCGGGGCCGCATCTCCCCCTGAGGGGCTTGCCCTAACAGTCACAGGTCCTGGCTCCTTCCTGGTTTCCAGTGGTAGCTTGGTGATCGGACGCTTTTCATTGGGGCAATTCATACCCGCATATCTTGCTCCTCTGTATGAGTCTATGCACCAGCAACGCATTATGCAGACCCTTCATCGTCATGGATACGAGAATGCTCAGGATTCACTTAAGAATACACTTCTATATTTTCACTACGCACGTCTACTTACACGTCTCATACAGGAAACTGCCCAACGCTCACATGGTGCGACAATAGTCTGGCTGCCTGCAGAAGCAGTCGAACAATATCGAGAACTGTTCAGAGGCGGCTATAGAATAAGCGGTTTTGCGGATGTACACGAACTCCTCAGTAGGTGGAAGGCCATGACTACGAATGCCGTTACGAATGAGATCGAGAAACGACTTACCGGCAAGACACTATGGGACAAGCATCAAATAATGCTAGGTACTTTAAATGAAGTATACTATCCGCTTAATACTGCGTTGCACCAAATGGCTCTCTTGGCGCAACTTGCCTGCATCGACGGGGCTCTGATTGTAAAGGATAGCCTTCAGCCTGAAGTATTCGGTGCGAAACTGCAAGCGCCACGTTGGAAGGGACGAGTTGTAGAAGGGCCTATAGCAGATCGTCCTACACCGAGCCAGGAAGTTAATCTAAGCATCTATGGCACGCGACATAATTCAGCTGCAAATTTTGCTGGTTCCTGCGAGAATGCTATCGTATATGTCTTGTCACAAGATGGACCTATCAGAACCCTCTTGAAGGCAAATGACGACACTTTGTTTTGCTGGCCGGATTTCGTTCCAAGTATGGAGGTTCAGGACATGGTCAACATATAGCTACTCTTTTAATGCGAACCTCAACGCACTTCGGAATGAATATTGAAGCAAAAGAGAGCTTGACATCTACTGCCAAGGGTGGTCAATCTGAAGATTCACAAAACGACTGCGACATTGTTTGCGCAAGCCATTCTTCAAGGCTTTCCTATTACCTGATCTCCTATTCATTGACCAGCATGGCTAAACTCTATCCGGCATCTGAGCTCGAAGTCTTGGTCTCTGCGGCGCATTCTTTGTTGGGCTGAGTCGGTCCAGAAGAACTACTGTCTTTTCTTCCGTAATCCGTAACGTACCATCCGGTTCCTTTAAGCACGAACGTAGACTGCGAGATCAATCTCCGCGATTTCCCGCCGCACGTCGGGCATTTGTCAACTACCGGGTTTGAGAATTTCTGACATTTTTCAAATTCCTTACCACACCTCTCGCACTGGTATTCATAAATCGGCATTTTGACCTTCCCTTGAAATTGGGTTGTAAATGGAACTCTCCGGAATCAATCCACCGAGCATTTCGTACAAATCGATCAGATAATTGGTTGCACTCTGGAAGTGACGCACACGGAAGTTTCCCAGGAAATGAATCAATACGCGAACACAATGATGAGCGGAGCCAAAATATGATGCGTCAGGCGCCGCTGCTCGAGTTTTAGCGCCAATTAAGGCCAGAAATTATTCACGAGCTAACCGTTCGCATTTAGGCAAAATCCTCTTGCTTTATCTCACTGAAGGCCTCGATAGCCTCCTGAAGCGTTTCAGCCAAAAACGCCGGGATGTGTCGCATAAACAAGTCGGTACGTTCTAGTGGCTCCACATCTTTATATGTTTTGACAACTGCGGCTGCCGGATGTTTCCCGGACTGTGAGTTACTGAATGGAACCCGAGCTACCAAGCGCTCTCTCTAAGTGGCCCTCAGCCTTAGCCAGATCAATTCTGAACGACAATTAAGAATTGCCAATGGTTGATTGCAATATTCGTTTGTGCGTGCCGCTCATAATCATATCCCCTCAGAATCATCAGAATATATTTGAGGGTAAGAGGGTTTTAAATGAGGGATTGAATTCAAAAGAAACACACACGAAAGGAGTCTTAGCCATGAACGGTTCGCAACAACATCAAGGCGGCGGTATCGGCTTAATCATTCTCCTGGTCATCCTCTACATCATCTTCAACCCTATTCCCGGTCCTATCGACGACATTGCGGTGGCGCTATTCGGAGGCTATCAAGCTCTGAAGCGTCAGTGACGCCCACACACGCGTTAAATCTATAGAGAAACAGAATACATCACGAAAGGAGTGCGATTATGGGCACAAATCAATTCCATCAAGACGAACTCGTAAGTCGGAAAGTGAAGGTCGGCAATGAATGGCAAACCAGAGTATTTCCTGTGGTCGGCGGCAGGCTGCGTCTGGCGCATGAGGAAAATGAGAACCTCAATTTGCAAACTGAGATGGTAAGTT
>CAVVHK010000012.1:0-103333 GCA_963747865.1 uncultured delta proteobacterium
ACGCCGGACGAAAATCGCGACGGAAGTCGGGGCGGTTTAAAATCGCGGCGCCCCTAAGTAGCCTCTCGTGATAGAGGACTTTCGGAAAATCCGGGGGTTTTCCGATCAGTTCTTGATGAGGAGGCCGGAGGGGTGTAACACAGATGAAGAGTTGGACGGAGATACGCTTTAAGGTATTGAGAGAGGAGAAGAGCAAGCGGGAGGTTCTTCGGTAAACGGGAATACATTGGACGACTTTGGAGAAGATCCTAACCCATCCGGAGCCCCCTGGTTACAGGTTGAGCAAGGCTAGACCCAAACCCAAGATCGGTCCTTTCTTGGACCGGATCGCCGACATTCTAGACAGCGATAAGCAAGCGCCAAAGAAGCAGCGTCATACGGCCAGCGGATATATGAACGAATCAAGCAAGAAGGCTACGAGGGAAAATATACTCAGGTCAAAGAAGCGGTAAATAGGATCAAACTGCACAGCCGTGAGGTTTTTATGCCTCTGATTCACCGGCCGGGGGAAGCCCAAGTCGATTTTGGGGAAGCCTTGGTAAATGTGTCCGGAGAGTTGCGCAAGGCTCACTTCCTGGTTATGGCGCTCCCGTATTCGGACGCTTTTTTCGTTGTAGCATTCCAGCGGGAATGCACGGAGACTTGGTGGGAAGGTCATGTGCGGGCATTCGAGTTTTTTGAGGGAGTTCCCGTACGGATCACGTATGACAACAGCCGGGTGCTGACATCTCAGATCGTATGTTCCCGGGGAAGCGAACTGACCAAAGGATTCTCGCAACTAAAAAGCCATTACCTTTTTGATCATCACTTCTGTCGGGTGCGCCGCGCCAACGAGAAGGGGGTCGTTGAGGGGGTGGTTAAGTACGCTCGTCTTAATTTCTTTGTGCCAGTGCCTCAGGTCAGTGATTTTCAAGAGTGCAATGAAAGGCTGGCGCGGATGTGCCGAGACGACCTGACCAGGCGTCTTCGCGGCAAGATCGGCTCAAAGGCCGAGTCATGCTTGAAGATCAAGCCGCTTTTCATTCCCTTCCCCCAACGCCGTTCGACGCATGTCTCATACAGTCTACAAGAGCAAGCTCACTATCTCTGGTGCGATTCGATGATAACGACTATTCGGTTCCGGTTCGATACGCTCACCATACGATTCAGGTAAAGGGATACGTAGACAAAGTGGTCTTGCGCCATGGAAAGGAGAAGGCGGCTGAGCACAAGCGCTCCTGGAGCAAGCAAGGCGTCTTTTTCAATTACGTGCATTACCTGGCGCTTCTGGAAAGAAAACCCGGCGCTTTGAATTATGCGTTGCCTTTGGCTGATTTAAATCTACCGGAGTGTTTCGGGGATCTTCATCGCCTCCTTCAGGCAAAGGCTGAGCGGGAGGGTGAAGGGACTCGAGAATATATCCGTGTGCTCCGGCTCTTAGAGGATTACAGTTTTTCCGAAGTGAAAGAGGCTGTAATAAAGGGCCTCAGAGTGGGAGCCTGTACTCGGGACGCCGTCGTTCAGTTTCTAACGCATCAGACTCCCTGCCATCCCACTTTCAGGTTGGACGGACGAGAGCGTCTCACCCTGGTGAAGGTGGCCGGGCCCGATATATCGGCCTACACAGATCTTCTCTCTCCTGGAGGCTCCGCATGAGCGAGAAGAATAAATCAACGATTCTATTGGAGCATCATCTCAAGAGACTCAAGCTTCCCACTGTCCTGAGAGAATATGCCTCCATGGCGACGGTTTGCAGAGATGATCGGTCCGATTATCCGACCTACCTTCTTCGTCTGACTGAACGCGAATCGCTTGATCGTGAGAGAAAAGCTGCGGAAAGGCGAGTCAAGGAAGCTCGGTTTCCCGTGACCAAGACCATTGATACCTTTGATTTCAAAGCGCAGCCATCTATAAACGAGCCGCTGGTGCGAGAACTCATGAGAGGGGAATTTATAGACAAGAGAGAAAACGTTTTGCTTATAGGCAACAGCGGCACAGGCAAAACCCATTTGGCTTGCGCTTTGGCTTTTTGCGCCTGCATGCAGGGACGCCGAGTGCGTTTCTACACCGTAACCGGTTTGGTCACGGAGCTTCTAGAGAGCCGTGAAGAGAGAGGACTACAACGATACCACAGACAATTGGAACGCCAAGACCTCTTGGTCTTGGACGAACTTGGATACGTCCCCTTTTCCAAGGCGGGGGCGGAACTGCTTTTTGAGGTGGTCAGTAGGGCCTATGAGCGCCATAGCCTAATGGTTACCACTAACCTCCCATTTGAAAACTGGACCGAAATCCTAGGGTCAGAGCGTCTTACCGGGGCTCTGCTCGACCGGCTTACCCATAGAGTCCACATTCTCGAAGCAAATGGCCAGAGCTACAGGCTCCAGCAAGCCAAGAAACGATCCCCGCGCCGATCCGACCATATAAAACCGGGAGCTTGAAAGGAGGAAAAGCTTGACAGGTAGCAGAGAAGAGATCTAATTGTCCAATAGGCGCCGCACTTTTCGGCCGCCACCCTCCGCACTTTTCAACCGGCCTTCACATGGTCGTCCATGACAAAGATATTATATGCTACGTGGAGCCAAGCGGTATTAATGTGGATCGGCAAGATGTCCTCGACGCTCACAAATTGGAAGGTCCCTTGAAATGCGGTTTTGACATCGAATTACCCGCCCGGCTTGTCCCGGGAGGAGCAGAGAATCTATTTGTCTTCGCGGAGTCGCCTAACGGAGAATTGAGGCAACTGGTCAGATATAAGGATCATGCCAAAACCCTTCAATTGGAACTGACCGGGCGATGTAACCTGAGATGTCCAATGTGTCCGTCGGTTTCCTTCAGCACTTTCCACAACCAAGACCTCTCACTCGAAGATTTGGATATCATCCAACCGCTTTTGTCACAGATTGATTCCATGTGTTTGGATGGCTTTGGGGAGGTCCTGCTGGCCAAGCGCCTGGAAGATTATCTTGCCGCCATTCCGTGGTCCAAGTTTGTGGTGTTTCATACCAACGGGCTGTTGCTGGACGAGAAACGTTCCCAAATCATTCTAAAAAGACGCGCCGCCATTGCGACATTTCAGTATCTCACTGGATTCATTAGACCCTGAGAAATACGAGAGGCTTCGACCGGGCAGCAACCTGTCAAAGGTAATCGGCAATGCAAAGGCGTTCAAGGCAATGCGTGATTCATCCGGCCGGCATCTTCCCAGAATTATGATAAATTTGACCTTGATGCGAGAGAATGTGGACGAAATATCCGATTTTGTCCGCTTAGCCGCCGAACTGGACGGTTTATTTGAGATAAACTTTCTATACGACTCGGCGCCTTTGGGAGAAGAGGTACGTTGGGAGGAGGCCGACTGGACCTTCGATTACGAAGCCCAAAAGCCAAAGCATTTCGCAACAGCGGCGAATAACAACATACGTGAAGCTATGAAAATTGCAGAAGATTTAGGCGTGACGGTGTCTTTCGCCGGTTCCTTCGAGCATTCGGCTCTGCTGGAAAAAATGGATGATTTCGGGTACTCCGGAGAAAGGGCTCAGGTATCCGACTGCCGTCACATTACTCGAGACTTGACGCACCTGTTGACTGCGGACGGTCGTTTTCAATATTGCGTATGGCAAACTTCCGCAGTGTATAACTGGCGGAAAACCGGGAATGTCGACCCTCTGAAGGACCCAAGGGCTTCAGCGGTTCGAGAAATGATTATGCATGGCGTCATCCCGCTGGAGTGCGGTGGGGCCGGTTGTCCGTGGGTGGGGCGACGACCTGCCACAGAAGAATCTGCCGGCAAAGAGCCTGATGGCGAAGAAGAAGTAGTGGGGGGATGGTCGGGAAGAAAAGTAAGCAAGGGAACGAGAAAGAATCTCAGGAAGCCCCATAATATATAAATCGTCCGCAGACTGAATCCTTGCTCATCGAACTTCAGCCGATTTTGATGGGCAATTCTGAAAGATTTAATACAAGATAAATGAAGATGTCCAAGACCATTAAGATTTTCCAAAACTATTACGACGAGGCGCACCTTCAGGAATTGGACCCTGAATTCATCCCCAATGACTGTAGAAGTAATCCTTTTCCGGAATATCGTGAAATGGGTGTTTTCCTACAGTTCTACAGATCCGGTCAAACACGGGAAGCGGAATACGTCGGGATATTGTCTCCGAAGTTCTGCCATAAAGCCAATATTTCCGGCCGTGAATTCATCCGGTTCATTGAGGCGAATCCCGGGTTTGATGTCTATTTCATAAACCCCTTTCCCCAGAATGCTTATCATTCATTTAACGTGTGGGAACACGGCGAAGCTTACCACGTCGGAATAGAGCAGTTAGCCCAGAAGTTGTTGAACAGATCGGGTTACTCAATATCAATCTCGGATATGGGTAGGAATGACCACAGCACCTTGGCGTATTGTAATTACTGGGTTGGTAATTCCAAATTCTGGGATACTTATATGGGATTCATTACGCCGCTTTTCGAGACTATCGCTGAACGCATGTCGGAGATTGATAGAAGCGATTATTTGGCTTCCACGACTCATTTTAGAGAGACCCCCATGGCGCCGTTCATCTTCGAACGTATGTTTTCCACGTTTTTGCTTTTCAATCGGAATGTGTCCGCCTGCCCTTACAGGCACACGCGAGAGCAAATCCGGATGGCCTGCCTTCACGAAACTGAATGGGATATTGTGCGCTATTTTGGTGACATGATAGACGAATGGGATAGGACCGGAAGTTACGACTCCCGGGCAAGGCAAATACTGTCAGGGCTTTTGAAAATCAACGTCAACTCCGCAGCGCTTAAGACTGCTCTAGCCGGTCCACTTTATTAGTGATCCTATCCCGGCGCGCTAGGCCCGGTAGTAATGGTGAAGGTTTGCCTTTACCGGATCAGGGAGAAGTGTCAGGAGACCATCCCTAATGGAAATATTGTTTGTTAGCCATAATCTGAATTTCGAGGGGGCTCCAAAGCTGCTTTATGCAGTCATTAAGGGACTGGCCTCCAAACATGAGATAGCGGTGCTCTCACATCGTGAAGGGGGATTGAGGAAGTATTTTGACTCAATCAATGTACCCGTTTTGGTTCTTCCTGATTTGCCCGCTCCCATGCCGAATCGGCCCGACTTCGTCCAGCGGGTGGATGAGGTAAAAGCTCTTATCCAGGGCTGGATGGATACTCCAAAGTTGTTAGTGTACAACACTGTCGAATGTTGCTGGGCCGGAGCGTTGGCAAGCGCGTTTGGAATTCGGTTCCTAGGTATCCTACATGAGAGCGTCGATCCGTTCTTTTATTTCCATGGGACCGGCAACCCGGTTCCATTCTTGAGGCTCATCGGTGACGCCGAGGCCAGCATATTTGTGTCGGATTCAACGAAAAGGCTCTACAGTCCTTTCCTTCCCTCCGCGTCGCACGTGATTCCCAACGGGATTGACCTCGAACTTCTTGACGAGGAGGCCCGGAGCATCCAACGAGAACAAGCGCAGCGGCTAATAGGTTTCAATCCCCATGAGATAGTCGTGCTGCAGGTGGGAACGGTATGTCACAGGAAAGGCCAGATTTTTACAATGCACGCGGCAAACAAGATCTGGCAAGATCGGCCGGATATCGATCTTCGGTTCGTATTTGTTGGTAGCCGCCGAGGAAATCCAGACGAGCAGTATGTCAGTGACACCATCCTAGCAATGGCGGCAAAGGCCGGCAAGCCGGACAAAGTGGTTTTGGTGGAAGAAACCGACCAGGTAGTCCAATATTTGAAGGCCGCTGACATATTTGTCTTCCCGTCATTAAACGAGAGCTTCCCCCTTGCCACTTTAGAGGCCATGGCATTCCGTTTGCCCGTGATAGCCAGTCCTGTTTTTGGGCTCTTGGATCAGATTGACGATGGTGTCAATGGTTTTTTGACACCTCCAAACGACACGGAAAAATTCGCTGACAGAATTATTGCCCTTGCGCAGGACAGCTCGTTGCGAAGGCGCATGGGCGAGTCCGGAAGACGACTCGTGGAAAATCAATACCAATTGCCTAGAATGATAGAGAGTTACGACAAGATCCTGAAGAGACATCTTAGCACTCTAGAGCATCCGAAACCGTTATGAGAGAACTGGAAATTGCCGAACAGCTTCGTGATCCCTTGAGCCCAACGGTGATTCTGCCATCACCGTTGAGGAGGCCAAGCGTATCGTTTATTGCCGGTGACGGTACGAGAAGCGAGTTGACGGTGGAAAAGATCGATAGATGCAATCTGTCGATATCTATTCCCCGAGACATCCTGTTGAATCCCGGTCTGCTTGAAATTTTTTGTTCGAGCAATTTAGGGTCCGAGCCGCTTCGAAGGCCCTGGACCCCCGGGGCTGCATTTCTTTCGGAGCCGATTGAGCTCAACCAGGCTGATCGTGCGCATTTTGCCGAGGTGGAAAGGCGTCACAGCGACTTGTCTCATAGGCCGGCTTGTGGAGTGACTTTCGTAATTCTGGCCAAGAACGAGAGAGACTATATCGGTAATACGCTTAAGGCCATTAAACGCCAGCCATCATTGGGGTCGTACGAACTGCTCGTAATCGATTCCGGATCAACTGATGGGACGCAGAATATCGCTTTGCAGGAAAAGGCGTATCTGGTCCGCATTGAGCCTAAAGAGTTCGGACACGGTAGGACGCGCAATCTCGGCGCTTATCTCGCAAGAGGAGACTTGGTGTGTATCCTCAATGCCGACGCGACCCCTATAAACAACAGCTGGTTCAGCAGCATGATTCGCCATTTTGAGGATACGGGAGTGAAAGGGGTGTGCTCCAGGCAGATTCCACGCAAGGGCTGCGATCCTCTGCGACAATGGGAGCTTCTCAACTGGCCGCTTCCCCCTGTGGCAACGGACCCTCTGGTTATGGAAATTCCATCTTTGAGTGATTTTGTTGCGCTATCGCCCGTGCAAAAGCGGCAGTTGATTTGTTTCGAAACTATAAGTTGTCTTTTCAGGCGAAACGACCTCATGGAGAATCCGTTCCCGAACGTCGAGTTCGGCGAAGATTTCGCTTGGGCAAAACGGATGTTAGAGATAGGCGCTAGGCTCGTTTTGGAACCAGAGTCTATGGTGGAACACTCACACGATATCTATTCCTCAGCTAGGGTTGCCATGCGTAAGGCGTTTGACGACGGCAGACTGCTTGGTCGTACCATCGGCCCGCAGTTAGGCGCAACGCCTTTGGACTATATCTGGCATCTCAGGGGAATAATTAGAGACTCGTGGGAAATTGTAGCCGAGAGCGAACTCACCCTATCTTCAAAGCTGGCTTGGTACATGTGGACGCCAATTGTCCGTGGTTTTCAAGTTGCGGGTACAGCGCTGGCAAACTGCAATTTGCCGGAAAATTCAAGATGGGCTAAATGGCTTTCTCTAGTCGCTCAAATTAAGGCAACCTGAGGCTCGTTTCTTTGTAACCCTTCACTTATGAGCGGCCAAGCTGAGATTGCTTTCCCGCGGAACGCGGGATTTCACTCCTCGCAAAGACACTTTGGCCTGTCATTGCGAGCGCGGCGAAGCAATCTCCTCCCACGTAACTGAATGGATACGTTTCTTTGGTTAAGGCCGTGACTCATACTCTGACATTATACTTGGAAAACGGCACGCTTAAAATAGCGGATAGTACGTAATTTAGTACGGAATTATTCACTTGCCAAAGGTTCAACAATTAGGAAGATAGGGCAGAATGGTGACGTCCGATAATGCCTAAAGCACCCTGGATACTGGCGCTGACTGCGGTTGTGGTACCTTTGCTGGTCGGTCACAGCTTTGGCGCTGAATGGGAAGATCCCCCTTGGGGGCAACCTACCCAAATGCAGTCTCAAGTCAATTATGATCCTAAATTGTCTGACCCATTTTTTGATACCGTAGAGTGGAGCGATCCGTTTATGAAGGACTTTAGAAATGAAATGGGAAAATGGGAAAGAAAAGAGGTGGTTGAGAAGCTTACAGCCAAGTGTTTTACCTCATTCCAAGGAAAGCACCGGATAAAGTTCTGTGACGCGAAATTGCTCGACGGCGACAGAATCGAACTCTTCATTCATGAAAGGACTGCAGGGGACAATGACCAATTGAGGATAATCATTCGAGACGGGGTTTTCCGGAGTCAATACTGGCATGTATACTTACTGGGCACGGGCACTAGACTTCCTGCGGGTGTGAGATGGACGACCACAAGGCAGAAGCTAACTCTGGATAAGAAGGTCTACCGTAAAGGTGATTTGATCAAAGGCAAGATTGACTTTGAGTGCTCAGAGGCGGTGGCCTACTTTTGGCTACCATTTCTCAGCGAACCTACACGAACCATCACGATCAACGGGATCTTCAAGACTGTTCTGGAATGATCGTAGACAGCACGGTTGCGGGGCAATATATTCGAAGCATTCAGTCAGACTGACGAACCGCCTTTGCCAAGTGCATAGTTCCGTACCGAAATAAAGAAACTATCCCTCAACGGTCGCAATCAGATCGGAATCTGAAGAACACATGCCAATCGGAAAGGATAACGTGACTTCGAAACTTTCGATCCAACGCTGCTAAAGCGGTCTTGGACAGCGCCTTAACTGCCGCCATAAGAAAGGCTACTAATATCGCGTGCGCCAAGCGGGTCGAAGCATTGGCCGCTCTGCCTGATGCTGAGGGCTTGCGCGAGCGTGCCTCGAAAATTCGAGTGGACGTGCTGACCAACTTGCGCTCCTACCTTAACAAGTTTACCCTAGAAGCGACCAAGGCGGGAGCGGAAATACATTTTGCGGAAGACGCGGAATTCGCAAGAAATATAATAACCGGCATACTAAAGGATCGTGGGGTAACAACGGTTGTCAAATCCAAGTCCATGATTACTGAAGAGATTGAACTTAATGACCATCTCGTAAGGGAAGGCATTAAACCGGTTGAAACCGATCTCGGCGAGTACCATAGTACAATTGGCTGGAGAAAAGCCATCCCACATCACTGCCCCCGCCATACATATGAGCCGCCAATCCATCGGCAAGCTCTTTGCGAAAGAGCTCGGGGCGCCTTATTCCGATGATCCGGCGGTTTTGACGGAATTGGCTCGGAACAAGTTGCGAAAGGAATTCCTCCAAGCCCAAGCGGGAATCACCGGGGCGAATTTTGCCTTGGCCGAATCGGGCAGCATCGTATTGTTCACAAATGAGGGTAACGGTCGGATGGTTACGACAATTCCCCCGCTCCACATAGCTGTGATGTCCTTGGAAAAAATTATTCCTTCGATCATGGACTTACCGGTGTTCGCCCGTCTTCTGCCACGATCCGCGACTGGTCAGGCAATCACAAGCTACATGTCGATCATAACCGGCACGAGGAAAAGCGGCGAAGTGAGCGGGGCCGACGAATTGCACATCGTCATCCTGGACAACGGTCGTTCCGGTATTCTTTCGGGAGAATGCCGCGAAATTTTGAAATGTATACGGTGTGGAGCCTGTATGAACATCTGCCCGGTGTACAGGGTGGTGGGCGGTCACTCCTATGGTTCCACATACGCCGGACCTATGGGGATCGTCCTCAGCGCTTTGCTTGACGGGATACGGAAGCGCTATTCTCTTCTGGACGCGTCAACGTTATGCGGCGCGTGCGAGGAAGCTTGTCCTGTTAAGGTGCCCCTGGTGAAGCTTTTGTCCTTCCTTAGAGAAGAGAGAGTCGCTAAAGGCTTGACCCCGCCGCTGGAGCGCGCTGCAATGCGTGTCTTTGCTCTGGCGGCAAATTGGCCGAGACTTTTCAATCTTATTCAGAGTCTGGTCTATTATTGCTGGCCGGCCATTCAGGCAGGAGACGGGCCTTCGGGGCTAATGGGCCGAATTCCCCGACCGGCCAAGTCCCCGTTCAGGAGAGGCAGTTTTGGCTCGTGATATAATCGATTCGTTTATTGAAGCAGTGGCCTCCACTGGGGCTGACGGCCTCCTGGCGCATGATGTCCAGGAGCTCGGTCATATAATAGCCGGCATCTTGGAGAAAAATCAGGGAGCGGTGTTCTGCCCATCAATGACCGCAAAAGAGAAACTGGCGCCAATTCCTTTAGAAAGGCTGACTTCACGCCCTGAGGATGCGCAAATGGCCATTGAGGAAGTGTGCGCCGGCATCGCGGAAACAGGTAGCGTAGTGTGCTCAAGCTCAATGGGGAAACCGCTTAGCGCCGGTTTGCTGCCGCAACATCACGTAGTCATAGTGTCCAGCCGCAGCCTTTTCTTGACGTTAGAGGACTTCTTGATTTCTTGCTCTCCGTTACCGACACATCTGACTTTTGTCAGCGGACCCAGTCGTACCGCCGATATCGAAAAGACCTTGATAATCGGCATGCACGGTCCGGCTAGAGTCACAGTAATCGTTTGCCGTGACTCTGAATCTTCCTTGCTCCCGGGCTAAGTTCAATTCAGCCACGAACCGGTTGTCGGAATATTACGAGAAATATGCGCTTGCGCGATTAGCGTTGAGTCCAAATAGGATCTGAGGACACGGTCCTTTCCGAAGCCTATCGGAAAGCCCTCAACGGCTCTTCTCAACCGCTGCTCTTTTTTTCGTCCAATATTTTGTGATGCAATTCGCGAAAGGTTGCCGCGGGCGGCGCCCCGATCTTGTCTTCTCTCACGGTCAATACCACAGCATCAGTCGGACAGGCCGTTGCGCATACGCCACAACCGATGCACCAGTCGCGATCGATGACAAGGGTTCCATCTTCCATATGCGCAGCGTCCACGGGGCAAACGGATGCGCACTCACCACAGCCCGTGCATTCCGCGGAATTGGTTTCTCGCATGAAATAAGTGGCCATGATAGAGTCCCGGGGGATTTTTCTCCTCCGAATGTTTCCCACATTCCAGCAAGCGCAGCCGCAACAGTTGCAGTTGTGCTTGATTTCTCCCTCCGCGTTGTCCACGAAGTGAACCAGGCCTGCCTCTTCGGTCAAACGGATTACATCGAGCGCTTCTTCCTTGGTCAATTCACGGGCCAGTCCTCTATCGATCACGAAATCGGCTAATTCATCGAATTTCATGCAGACTTCAGTGGGATGATCGCATCCCCTGCCCACAAGTCGGTACGATATACGGCACGGGCAGTGGGCCACGGCTACACGGCGAGCGTTGCCTATTACTTGCTCCATGAGTTGGACTGGGAAAACAGCCTGAAGATCGGATTTGATTGACTTGCCCACCGGTATATACCTATAGGCCTTCGTTTTGCCCCCGTAAGCTTCCGAGGTGACCTGTCTGTTGAAATACTTCCCTA
The DNA here is from genome assembly GCA_963747865.1 of uncultured delta proteobacterium. Classification (GTDB taxonomy): domain Bacteria; phylum Desulfobacterota; class Desulfomonilia; order Desulfomonilales; family Desulfomonilaceae; genus JBBSBY01. The sequence continues at coordinate 11,243 of CAVVHK010000012.1, forward strand.
CCATGAGAGCCATCTTTCGTGCGTGGGGAGTGTCTTCTCCTTTCCAGAAAAAGGTCTGTGGGAATCCGAATCCCACGTGAAGCAATGCGTACCCCTTGGCGCCGGTGGGAGTCTCGCCCACAAACAAAGCGCCCTTTTCCGCAAGACGGTCGAGAGCTGTTTCCAATTCGTCCAGGGGGATAGCGATTCTGCTTCCTATCTCGGCAATACTTACAGGAGACAGAGGTATAACGCCGGTGGGTAGGGCCAGGGCTATTTCAGCTTCGGACGGCTCAAGATTCTCTCTCAGGATTTCCAGCAGAGTGTCTCTGACCGGATATCCCATACCGAGATTGTTCAAGTGTTCAGCTAGTCTTTGATAGACATCCTTATTTTCCATAGTTGTTTCTCCAGCGCCGAGACATCCGGGATTATTCTGAGGACCAGTCGATTCTCTAGTCATTAGCTTCGTAACCGGTTGTCGGACCCTTCTTTCGTTTCAGAAAGGGTCTCTGTATGGGCTCCTACCAGACCTGACAATGGCAAAGTTTCGTCAAATGGATAAAAAAGGCATTTTTCCTATTTTTATGAAATTACGGGAGCAGACGCTCCCGGTCAAGCACAATGCGGTAAGGTCAGAGATAACAGTTGAAGATAATGATGGTTGTGCCAAAATCGGACTGAATTGCAGAGAGATCGCGTTGACCAGGAGATCGCAAAATGGCCAGACGGACCCAGAATTCTAGGTGGCGTTTCGTCTGCCATCACACGTCGCCTTTGACGTAGAAACCGCCTTATCGGTCAAACATAAAACAGAGGGGGCGTTTTCGGTTCGAGTGAATGGGGATCCGATCCCAGCAAGGAGAATTGAAAATGCCGAAACTTGGCGGCAGAGCTTCCCAGCGGGCAAAGAAACCGTGGTGGAACACTCTTATGCCCCTGTTTCAGGCGCCGAATACCACTACCTGTATCAGGATGGTTCTACGTATGGTCGTTTCCTTCACACCCTGCTCTTTCGGCTGACTCTTCCCGGCAAAGCAGGCGAAGCTTGTATTGAAGGCAAAACGGCGCGCGCCATCAAGGATCGAGTCGAAAGGCGCGCTCTGAGCGGTAGCATCGCTGTTGTGTTTGCACGAGACGTCGAATATCTCTTGGGTACAGGACGCAACTGGAAAGGCCCGATTGGAAAGTTTATTTTGAGAATCGAAAAGGATTCCCCGGAGGACTTCGTAGCTCTTTGCTTTCCGGGATCTCCGAAAGAGATCACCCCTACCGTGTCTGAATACGTCAAGACGGATTTCGTGCCCCCTGACAAACTTGTGGTTTATTTCTACCAAGTCGAAGCAAGATAGTCGCTCACTTACCGGCCATGGCCGGCAGCCGCGGTGTATGACGCAAAGAGTGCAGAACACATCGAATAGCCTTGCGGAAGACGCCGTTGACTAACAAGCGGGAAGTGTCGAATCTTGGGTAAAAGGATACGTTCGGCTTAACGCCGAAATGAGAAAATATGCATCGGAGGCTAATACAGGAACATTTGTCTGTGCCGTCGAAGCCGGCATGAAAAACTTTCTCCACAAAGCGATTCTAACATCGGCGCCGCAAAATGGGGCCGAGAAGGGAGCTTTACAATGTCGGAAATAGATAACAAGGAACTGGTTCGTTCATTTTTCGAAAAAGCCTGTGTCCAGCATGATAGAGACGCGGCCTCAGAGTTCGTCAGTGAAGACTACGTCATGCACAATCCCATGGCGCCGGACTTTCCGGGTGGCCGGGAGGCCTTCAAAGAAATGTGCGGAGGCCATGCCGACGCAATACGGGATTCCTCGTGCTCCATAGAGGATCAGGTAGCGGAGGGCGACCGAGTGGTAACACGCTGGACGGTCTCCGGCTGCCAGACGAAGGACTTGCCGGGAATACCTTCCAAGGGTCAATGCTTCAAGATAGACGGGATCACGATCAGCCGAGTGGCCGACGGCAAGATCGCTGAAGAATGGGTGAGCATGGACTCTTTGGGGATGCGACAACAGCTAGGGAGCGTCTAGAAGGGGTTGCAAAACCCAGGAGCTCTAAAACGGTCGGCCGGGAGTTTCTTTCTCGATCTCAGGCTGAAGCCCGGGATCGAGATCGACGATTACCTCAATTCGCATCGAAAGGCCCCAGACAAATGCTTATATGCGGCGCAGAAATAGCCGGCAATACCATTGTCCTAGTCTTTGTAGATTGGGCAGGGGACGGGTGGACGATTATTCAACATGAAATTAGGAAAATAGGGCTGGAGAACCCGACTGACCAAGCGGATGTCAGGTCATTCAAAGAAACATTCGAAAACTTAATGACCGGTCTTGAAGTTGAAACGATAGCGGTGAAAGCTAGAAATGAAACCGGCAAATTTTCCGGTAGCGGAACGAGCTTCAAGATAGAGGGTTTGGTACAGCTCACAAAAGGGGTGGAAGTAATTCTCATCTCTCCCAAGACGGTTGCCGCGATTATCAAGAAACACCCAGTCGCAATACCCAATGGCCTATATAAATATCAGCATGAAGCCTTCAAGGTAGCATATTGCCATATTAAGCGTTTACAGGATTGGCAAGCGTTGAGCTCCGGTTGATCGACTCGGAGAATGTAAACGTTCGCCGAGAGGAAACCGGTTCCAGCAAAAAAGAGGGGTCCTCTTGGGCTGCCACAACTAAAGACAGGGCCTGTTGAGATGCCCATTACCATGTGATAGGATCGGGCTCCGATTTACCTGCGAGGCGGAGACTTCAAAAACATTGGCCTCAAACCGTTATAAATCAATCAAAGGCTATTCCCTGGTTTTGGCTGCAACCGCAATTTGGTCCGGGAATTTCATAGTAGCTCGGATACTCGCCAACTCGGTGTCGCCGGTCACCCTGGTAGTGCTGCGATCAGCGATAGCCGTAGTTGTTCTCTTTCCTTTCGTCATCCGCGATTTGATTGAAGAAATGCCCGAGATGCGCAAACATTTCTGGTATCTCGCTCTGACGGCCTTTATGGGGATGACTATGTGCAATACTCTCGTGTACATCGCCGCCCTTACGTCGCCGGGCTTGAATCTCACTCTGATAGCTATCTGCTCCCCTATCTTCACCATGGTGTTTGCCCGACTCTTCCTCCGCGACACTCTCACCGTAGGAAGGATTACAGGTCTAATCACGGCTACATGCGGAGTTGTGCTGCTAATCACTCGCGGCGAGTATTCACGATTGGCGAGTTTAGCCTTTTCAGAGGGTGATTTGTGGATGTTGGGCCAGGCGTCGTCCTTTGCTCTCTACAGCATTCTCGTTCGGAAGAAGCCCGCGGAGCTGCGTCCGCTGACATTTCTTTTTTCTCTGTTCGTCCTGGGCCTTTTGTTCTTGGCGCCGTGGTTCGCTTGGGAGTGGTCTACAAGCAAAGCCATTGAATTCACCCCAACGATTGTGGGAGCAATCTTTTATCTCGGCATCGGCCCTTCTCTATTGGCTTACCTGTGTTGGAACCAATCGGTCGCAATCATCGGGCCGACAAAGGCCGCATTTGTATATTATTGCCTGCCCCTGTTCAGCGGAGTGGAAGCCATTATTCTATTGGGTGAACCTGTCGGCGTTATGCACGTGCTTAGCGGAATTCTGATTTTGGCCGGCGTAATTGTCGCCACTCGACAATGATTGCTGTTTCCGACAGCTCAGATTCATGACGAGTGGTCAACGTGACCCAAAGGGAGCCTTCGAAGGAAATCTCCTTTAAAAACGGCAATCATTACACCAGCATGTAGTTGCGTGCCAGTGTGCGGTCCTTAGGGCCTGTGAGCCCAGCGTCGGCGCAAAGCCTGGTCGAACCCGCTGGAAGCGCTGTTTGGATCATTTAATCAACCAATATATTGGGAGTAGTTAAGGAAGAGTCCGGGAAACCACTGTCTGCAAAAGGGGTTTCCCGGTGAACTATTGCGAATTTGGTATGGCGTCCCAGCAACTTCAAGCGCTTCCTAATGCGGTCATCTCCGTCAACCGATTCTTCAAGTCCGCGGGGATAAGATCGTTTGCCGGCTCTATATCTACTCCAGGTCTTCCCCCGAAAATTTCGTAGGCGTGATTCAAGGTCCTGTCGTCGGAAATACTATCGAGATCGTATCGGATAAGTGTCTCAGCCATTATAGCAGGACCGATTCCTCCCAACAGGCCGACAATAAACCGGTTTGCAGGGCTGGCGATAAGCTGACTGCTGTTAGGATCGGTGAACCAATTTTTTTGGTCGGGCGGTGTTTCGTTCCTACCCAGTATGAGCCAAGCTAGAGAAACCATGTCGTGAGCCACCACAGTTTTTGACGCCATTACAAGTCCGGTTTGCGGCTCGATTACACATCCCTTGTCCGGACCGTAAGTCGTAAGGATCTTGTCCGCGGCGGAGACCACCAAACGTTGCTTATCACGGAGCGTGCTCACGGTGTTTGCCTCGGCCGTCTTCTCATGGAATGTGGCGGCGTCCCTATGGTACTCCAATCTGGTGTCCGTACGCCAGTAGCCGACCGCGGCCTTCAATCCGAGGGTGCTTCCGGCAAGAGCATGGCGAGCGCATCGAGGCATGAGCACAATATGGTCCATCTCTTTCAAGATTGTCGGCATCATGAGCCCGTTCTTCCAGTGGGACCCGGAAATGGGAAAATCTTCGAAGAAACCGTCCCAACCCGCTTCTTCAAAGAAATGCAGCTCAGCTCCCGCAGCCTGAGCGGCCTTTGCCATTCCACTCGCTTCCATCAACTCTTTTGTGCTTCCAGAAACCCCATCGGGCCTAAGTTTCATGTGCTCAATGCCCGACATATCGCCCAAAACGACCCGTCCGGCGCCCTTATCTTTCAGCAGCGCCACCATCACCGCTATCGCCGTTGGGCTGGTCGTGGAAGGATATGGGAGCCCGGAATTGAGCGCCGGTTTTATAAACACTGAATCTCCCTTGGAAAGCCAGGAAAAATCGGTCGCGGCCTCCGCCGACTCTCGGACCGCTCGCCGGATTTCCTGTTCGGAAGACCCTTTATTGATAGCGGCTAGAAAAACCTTTTCCATCACACCCTCCTTCGCACGTGAATTTTGCTGAAAGGGGCCGTACGCAGCCTAATCATGTTTCCGGGGTTATACGGTAGGGGCCAATTTCGTCAGCTTCAGCAGCTTTTTCGGTTCATTAATTTTACCCCCCGAGAGGCGCGAGTCCCGTCCTCATACACAATTTGCTTCGCGGCCTAAAAATTGAGTAAGTGTACCCGGGTCTTCCAGCCCACCCCACTTCATCTAAATGATAGTTATTTGGTTCGGGTCGGCTTGACTTCCCTTTTCGGCCCTCTGCTTGATGGATCTAAGATCAACAACCTGCTTATCTTCTGCGAGTTTCTTTTGTCCTAACTGGGCGACAAGCGCCTTCACGTCGCATCCATATTCATCTGCGATATCATCCTTGATTTTCCAGAGTTCCGTTATGATTTCATCAGCCATTCTCATACCCCCATGAGTTCGCGAGGAGTGCATATTTCAGGATAGCCATACAGGTTTGCCGAACAAACCCTTCGGATTATCGGCTTCGTTTCGGCGTTATCAATATGACGATAATTCCAGGTAAGGAGATAATCAATTCCATGCACGGCCGACAAAGCAATATGCAGGGAGTCGCCTATGGCCTTCTGCGGCCAGCGCCTTCGCCTCGATAAGCGCCTCGGCCAGCGCCACGACCTCTTCGGTTATCGCTAGAAGAGGAATCCCGGCCAAGGCTCCAAGCCTTCCCGCAACCGCTGTGACATCGCCTCTTCCGACCTCTTCGATCACAAGATCAGACGCGAATAGGTCGAATCGGCGCTTTTGAGTGTCCAACCAATCCATAGTGATTTTTTGCCAAGCGGCGGCCACCAGGTCGCTCGATGGTCGAGCCGTTAGATATGAGATAATCGACGTCTCAATATAGACTGTTTTTCTATCCATTGGCCTCGTCTTAGAGCAACTCGTTCGGATGCTTCGGGTATTCAAAACCCATTATCGCGCTTTTTTTCATGGTGGCTGATGGACTCGACAGTGTCAAGCGCGAGAAAGTCGCTCGGATGAATTGGTGTCCGGGGGATTGTGCTAGTCCTCCATGGGCTTGCACTGAACAGCAAAGTCAATGTGGTAGTGTTCATCGTGTCTGACCCATGATGGCTTCTTGGAAAACGCTATCTCTCGCTCTAAATAAGGCCCACGCTTCGTTTTGAACAAGAATGGCTGTAGACCAGGATCGAAAATCACTCGACGGATCGGCGCCCCAGCGCTGTCGCAGCCAGATGCGTTTGATAGATGTGCTCAGCCATGGCTTCGAAATCAATTTTGTACTCTCCGTACACTCCGGAAGAATCAAATTCGATATTGTACCCGAACTTATTGAACACGCTGCAAGGGAGCCATCGGCTTCTTGCCGTGCACGGAACGAGATGAACGGCCCGTTTTATTCCCCTTGATTTATGTATATAAAAGCAATATACATTATTAGAAGAATCGCGATCGAGAAGGCGGAAAGCACGTGGGACTCGACAAGCTATCCGAGTGCGGCGGGTTCGAGTGGGATGAAGGAAATTCGGACAAGAACTGGATCAAGCATCGGGTGTCTCGATCGGAATGCGAGGAGGTTTTCTTCAATTTCCCTCTCGTTGTTGAGAGTGACCCAAAACATTCGCAGACGGAAAACCGACACTTTGCATTAGGAAAAACCGATACCGGTCGAGCGCTATTCGTGGTGTTTACGATCCGAAGCCACAGAATCCGAGTCATTTCAGCCCGAAATATGAATCGGAGGGAGAGGCGGATTTACGATGAAAAAGAAGATTCCGAAATTCGAGAATGAAGACCAGGAACGTGAATTTTGGGGGAGCCGTGACTCAACCGATTACATCGATTGGGAAAAAGCGAAACGGATAAAATTCCCCAATCTAAAGCCGTCCACTAAGACCATCTCTATCCGGCTGCCCGAATCGATGATCGAGAACCTCAAGATGCTCGCGAACAAGAAAGACGTGCCTTACCAATCCTTGCTGAAGATCTACCTCGCGGAGCGTATAAAGCAGGAACTTGGGTAGCGGCGGGGGCCCCGTGTCCAATAATTGCTCACATCAACCCGGCGATGGCTCCCAAGTGGTCATATTCATAAATTCGGTCACGGATTTTTATAGGATGTGGTTAGCGAATCGAACCGCATCTGTCGAGAAAAAACCTCGCACGATGCGGTTCGCGGGGCTCACCACATCCTATGGGATCAGGATGGATCCGGACCAAGCGAGATCGTATTTGTGAAAAGCAGTACCTAAGGCGCCGGCCACGGGCTTGCCGATAGCGGGAGGCGGTCCCCCCTGTGCAATTTTTCCGCGCTGTGGTTTCAAAATGGCGTAGTAGGAAGCGGCGGTAAGCTCATTCTCGTGATATTGCTGTTGACGGGCGCTTTGGCATTCTTCGTGTTGTTGGCTTGAGATAGCCCCATTCCGGAATCCGCCCGCTAACTGCCGGCGACCGAGGTTGGGCTATATCAGGCGCAAAGTGATACGCCGGGGCCTACTCGGATTGTTGTCCGTCTGGAGGACTGACCTACGATCGAAGTATTTTATCCCTATACAGAAGTTTTTCGGAAAGGCCGGAGCGTCGTCATCGTCGAGTATACCACCAGCATCTTGGGCAGAAAGATCTACAGATTTGGGAGATCGAGACACTGACGGCGCAGCGAACTTCTTGGATCCGCGTTTACGGTAAGATCTCAGCGGTGGGATCTGCGACTGTAGTGGGGTCGCTCCGACCTTGTTCAAACTCCTGCCTCACCTTTTGAATAGCCTGAGCCAACAATTGCCGCCGGCCGACGACGAGTAAAGTCTCCTGTTCGCCCGGTGATAGCTTACCCACGGCTTCCAACACTTCTCCGAAAGATGGTGCTTCCATGATTTATCCCTGTGCCCACGCCAAACTCTCCGGCTAATATTGCGCCATCACGCCGCTAGCATCTAGGCTCGCCTTGATATGTTTCCGTAAACCTTCCTCAATTCTTCGTTTCCCATCGATGGAATTCTCATAAAACAGGGTACGGAATGGCGACAAGTCAAAGGGTAGCTTTTCCATTGAACGATCTGCAATGAGAACCATTGGCTTTACTCGAGCATGCGCATACCCAACCTCGTAGTAAACATTGGGATTAGACGGGGTGATTTCCGCGATAATGAGGTTTGCTTCATCAATTTGCCGCATTACATCTCCGATAATCAGCCCTGGTCCGTAGACTTCGTCGGCCCGTACGGCCTCAATCTTAAATTCAGCGCACACTGGCTTTATGACTTCCTCGTAGAGTTCATCGTACGGCGAACCGAATTGCATTACCACAAAAGCGCGAGGTACGTGGGCTTCTACTATGAAGTTGCGCACGATGATTTTGGAATGGTCTCGACACCATATCCCCGTCTGCGTCCTGAGAAGCGGGCCGGGCAGCGTGGTTGAGGAAACCTCGACCCCGTTTACGAAAAGATTCACCAGCGAACCGCGAACGATTGCCTCTACGTGGTAAACGTCATTGGCTTTCAGAGACACAGGATCGCCTGTGGCGCGGAATGTCTGCCATTGTCTGTCGAAGTACCAAATTCCATAAAGCGCTTCGCTGCTGCTGAGCCCTGCGATAAGGAAAGCGCTGGTAGTCGTATTGTAAAACAAGACCAGACCGCACCTCGACAGGTCGCTCAATTTCTCAAACAAAATGTCCGCCGATACAGATCCGCCTCCAAACCACTGGTTGCATAAAGCTGTTCCAACTGCCACGCCCGGTTCATCGCCGTATTTCACCGTGCCACCGTTGAACGCAATTTCGTCGCCTGCGAAATCGAAAGAGCCCATTATTGGAGCCCAGTTGTATCGCTGTTTCTGTTTGGCAACCAAGGGGTTCTCCTTTCTCGATCGTGATATGGGAGGTTGGGCGGGTTCCAGCACTGTCTTTTTCAGATGCCCACTGATCCAATCCCGACGTGGTCTCCGTAAGGCTGGACCTCGCAAATCAGGTAAAGCAAGAACGGGGGAGCCGTCGAAATTCCCCCTATCCCTTACATCCTTTCAAATGAATCCATCAAGGCCCGTTCCGTTTCCTGCGGAAGGTCTATTGCCACGAAATATCTACCTGGATACAGGTAGTCTTCCCCACTTTCGTCAATGATTCGTAAATCGCCTTCCCGCTCGGCGTCCTGATATGGAATCACGCGATAAATCTTGTGGATTTCCAGAGACACAGGGTACTCGGAGTTGTCAACGCACACAGCAAAACGTGTTTTCATGATCTTAAGTTCCGGACTTGGCGTCACGAAGAAGCGTTGTCGAAAAAGGCCCTCAATCGATGCGGTTCGCGGGGCTCACCGCATCCTACGCCAGCTTGAATTGCGCTCCGCTACTGCGACGGCGCCCCCAGCAAACCCATCCCTTCCCTCAACAACATAAAAGCCAGAACCAACAGAGCTCCGCCCAAAATCCGCATAACCCAACGGTAGGCCGGCCCGGAGAGTAATCGCCTCGACCGAGCCGCTACAAAGGCCAGAGAAACTTTGCTTCCGACTAGGGAGGCGTAGAAGCCTCCGAGAAATCCGGCCGCGGTCAAAGCGCCGTGGCCCCAGGCGTCCACCACATTCGGAGACTCCGATGGTAAGCCAGAATAAGTATGGGTGCGGGCTGAGGAAATTGACCAGAGTTCCTTTGCTCAATGAGCGAGCCTCGGCCGCGTTGACATCCACGTCGATTTTGTCTGTCTTGAAGCTTGAATAAGCCAAGTAGATCAGGACCAAACCGCCGACAATTGAAATGGCTCCGAGAATTGTTCTGGAACCGCTCAGTCGTGACAAGGCGGCCACCGAAATCAGAATTATAGGCAAATCCGTAATGAATGGCGCCATCGCCACTTTCAGGCCCTCTTTCGCTCCATGCCGCAGCGCCTGTGAAATGAGCAGAGTATTCAACGGTCCGGGCGAGTAACCCGCGGACAATCCCAAAGCAATACCTGCGCTTAGAAAAAAATCCATTTCGGCTTTCTTGTGTGCAAGAACCGTCGCAAGAATTAAGAAATTGTTGAAGAGTTGTCGGGGAGGCACTTTTTGCAAAAAGTCCCTCCCCGAACCCCTCCCCCAAAACTCTTGTTATTGCGGCCGGCTCCGGGACTAGAGCGATTTACGAAGCCATAGTATTTGCAAGCGTCCAACGGGAGGAATCTGTCTCATGCGAAAAGGGGTTTCCCGGTGAATTATTGCCGGTTAAGATCTCCGTCACCCCACAGACGCTGACAGAAGGCCTCTAAGCTTCTCAATCCGTCATTCCTGCGGAAGCAGGAATCCAGTCTTTTCAACGTATTCCGGACCCCCGCTATCACGGAGCGACGCTAACCCTCTGGCGTCAACCGTTTGAAATTACGCCGGACCGGCTCAAAGTTTAGCGCCCATGCCCCATCACCCGTTCGCGCCGGGAACAACCAGGACTTTTGTCTCGAGTTCGAGAAGGCTTACGCAGATCCTTTCCAGATACCGCTTAACGGTTTCGAGGGAATCCAGTATGTCCAGGTACAGCGAACTCGCCTGATAAGCGCAGACGCCGGTCTCAACACGATCCCAATGCGCAAGCCGAGAATCGGCGACCATCCGTCCCAGCTCTTTGCTTTCACTCAGAATCTTCTCCACGGCGTGTCTGTCAACCTCAATAAAGGCGTCACGGGCTCCGATCATCATTTCGATAACACTGGCGAACAGCCGGTCAAGCTCCTCGTGAGCGCAGTCGCTGAGCGGCAGATTGTCTTCCGACCTGATTCGACAACAATTCAAGACGCTTTCCAGCATGTCGCCGATTCTTTCCAGCCGAAGCGGAAAACGGAGAAGCGTTCTTAGCTGGTCGCTGGTTACACCGGATTCAAGGATTTGCTTCGTCAGCGTCTTTTCCAGCATATGCGCTTCTTTGGCAAGGATGTAACAATCGTTGAATTCCAAGTCGGACACGGAGTGGATGCAGCGTGAGAGCATTTCAGTCATTTTGATGAGCTTGCTGATCATGATCAACAAGCCCTCCTGAAGAGAAACTGTTGCTGAAACGGGTTTTTCGTGCAGATCTTCCAGCTTCAGACTTGCCTTGTCGAGCTTAGGGGTCAGGGAGGAAAAGGGGTCAAACCGACGGACGCTGTTTGTTGTCATGCGCTTCTCCGTTCGTGGCTTCCAGGCGCGGCAGTGATTGAGGCGACTTTATCACAGACCGACGTGGCGAAGCAGGATTAGTGTCTTGGTCTGATACGAAGCAAAGGCAATAATCCCGAACCATTTCGCTCTCTTTATGAGCGTATCTCACAGCCGCAGACCGGTCAAGGGAAATGCTTCCGGCGCCTTGGCTTGACCCTCCTAAAGCTCGAGTCTGTTACAGTTTGAGACGAGTCGCAGTCAACGCCGACTCTTTCGCATGCGCCCGTCCCTCTATTTCTGCAATGGCAGCCTCGGCGTCGCCATAGAAAATGTCCGATAGAAGAGTTCCCGCGACTTCGATATCCGTGGAAATGAACTGGGGTCGGCCTTTCATTTCCGCCTCGTCCATTGCAAGGTCAATTTGAGCCTCGATCCTCTTCTCGTTGCTCTGCGTTTCCGCGAAGTACTGATCGCGGCGCTCAATGTTTCTCAACCGTTTCTTCAAGATGTCCAGGGTGGCTTGCTTGGGTTCTCGTACCGGCGTCCGACAGATCATCTTTGTTCAAGTCGGATTCCAGAGCCTCGATCTCCAGCTGAATCGAACGCCCTATTTGATCGCTTTCGGGCTTGTGGAGGTTGTGCTCGGCGACTAGGAGCTTCAAATACACCCACATTAAATCCCACAATGCAAGTCTGTTGGACTCCAGGACGGACTGGTCCGCTTTGGCCACAATTTGCATTTCTATGATCCGCTTGCACTTGTCCTCAAAGGTCTGAAGTTTTTGACGGGCTTGGGGCGTCAAGTAACTGGATGAGTCGTTGACGTTCGGCCTCTTCATCCCCGTCCTGAAACATCTGCTCCTGAAGCCGCATCCAGTTTTGAAATCCGGGATTTGACGCGAGCGTAAAAAGGTAGGCCGTCTCCAATCCCAGCCCGAGCAGCCAAAAGCCGGGATGACCGAATCCAAGCATCGCAAAGCCGACGAGCCCGAGTAGATTCACCGGAATGGAGCCTAAGCCCGGGATATTCGGCTTGAACCAAAAGGCCGCTTTCAGGTAATGCCACAAATCAGACGGACCTCCCGCGGACACAGCCCGCAATAGGTATAATGGACGGGTTTCGTGAACAGTAGGCGGCGAGTCGCGTCACGCCGGAATCCAGCCACTCATCTGACCCGCTGGTTCCGAAGCCAGGACGCAAGCAGGTTGTTAATCACCTCAGCCTTCGGGGAAGCGCATACGGTAGGAATGTCGATCTTCAGCCCGCATTGTTTGGTACAAGACAAACGGGCTGGAAGCAAACTTTATTGGCACCGCTGGATTGCCCGGCCTGAAACCGTGAACGAGCGATTCTTTCTGTGTAGGTTCGCTGAGCAGAAATTCGAGGAATACGTTAGCTGCTTCTCGCTGGTCCTGAGCGCTCCAGGGGGATTTGATAATATAATAGGGGTTCTCGTTCCACGCATTCCGTTCCGGGTAGACGACTCGAAGTGTGCCCCATCTCCCTTCAGCGTTCTTGAGGTAATCGATCGCCACGTTCTCATACACCATCAGGGCGTCATACGTTGAAGGGCCCTTGAGCACCATATCTTTCATCATGGCGCCGGTGCTGTGGACCAGTCCGCTTACCCCGCGCTCGAAACCCTGCAACGAGTCCTGAAAGGGAAGGCCAAGGATTTCCTTTAATGTCAGGTCTCGACATTGGTTGTTATAGTCGTAAGCCATGAGCACAAGCGTCATTAACCCGCTATTCGATTGATTGGGATCAGTGTGGCCAAACTTGAAAAGCCCCCATTCAGGTTTGCCTGCTATGGCGTCCCAGCCGCCCTTTTCTTTGAGAGCGGCGCCTATGGTCTTGAAGGAGACGACTTTGAATTTTTCGAGGAACGCCTGATAACGTTCCTCCCACATGACAAACACCATTGGCGTCAGGGCAAGGTTCTCTTCTCTAATGATCGGGTCGGACCCGTGTTTCGACTGCCAGTCAAGCACGAACACATCCTTGTAGAGACTGCTTGCCGGGGACCAAACATGAATTCGCTCGTCCCCCGAGAGAATGGCCTTGGCGCCTTCCAGTGACCCCATGGGAATAAGCTTTATTTCAATGCCCCTTCCTTCCGGCTTCTCAGCAAATTTCTCCACAGCCCACTCGAGCCAACGTTTCTTTTCCGTGCCGTACGCTATTCCAATCCGGACTGGATTTTTGTCGGTTTTTGCGACCTGCGCCTGCTGCGTATTATTACTCGCAGGCGTGATCTCGGAACTTCGTTGTGTGAACAGGTAATACGCGCCGGCAAAACACCCGAGGATAAACAAAAGAATGACAATTTTGCCGGCCAGGGTAATTCTCGATAATCCGTTCATCAGAATCTCCACATCATACGAGCGACAGACGCACAGTCAAAGACGCACAAGTTTATGACTCTTCTTTGACTAAAAATCACGGTGAACGAAACAGTGTGCTTAGAAGAACGTGGAAAGAGTTTCGAAAACACTTCGTATGTTCTGCGGGGTCCCCTCGTAGCTTTTAGCTTTGGTCGCTTCGGAGATCCGCTTGAGCACTCGGAGATCTGCATCGGCTCCGTAACCGATAGTGAAGACGGTTACGTTTTTCTTTTCGCCTTCGTACCGAATTTGGCTGATCAAGTTGTCCAGGGACAACGAGCTGTTAGTGTCCAATCCATCGGTCAACGCGACGATTGCCAAGATCCTATCAGGCGCCTGTTTTTTAGCCAGATGTTGGTAAGCGCCAGCTACCGCGTCGTAGAATGCCGTGCCTCCGTTGGCAAAAAGCGAATCGATCTGGCTGTTGATTCGCTCACGGCCGTCTTTCATAAGAACATCCTTGTCCGCCCAAGAAACCCGCTCATTGAACGTGACCAAGGAAAGGCGGTCCTCGTCCCCGAGCATTCTTATCAGCTCTTTTGCCCCTGCCTTAGCATTCTGAATCTTGTTGTCGTCCTTCATACTTCCGGAGGTGTCGAGCGCCAGCACGACGTCGGTGTGCTTCTTGTGTCGCTTCCACAAGCTGACGATAGCGTCGATAACCGGGACGGACGGGACTTCAAGCGTTGTTTTGGGCTCCTGAGGATCTACTCCGTGCGCGGCGTCGAACGGCGCTGCCAGCGGAACCTCGACCAGCGACGGCCTGAATCCGTACAGTAGAGCCTTTTCCTGCTGTGGCCGTTCCTGAAGATACTTGAGATAGATCTCCGCTGCCTCACGATGTTCAGGCGTCACCCAATCTCGCTCGACTATTCCGGCGGGGTGATCGCTCCAGAACGTGCCCTCGACCGGATAGATGGCTATGATCGGGAAGGGAAGGTTATATTTGGGATCATACGATTCTATGACCATGTTTTCGTACAAGACTGCGGCGCTCAGATACGCCGGACCCTCCGAGAAAAGCTTCCTCCCAAAAAAGCCGGTGGAACTGCCGTAATGAACCACGGACTTTTCGATTGCCTCCAGGTATTTTCCTACCTTTGGGTTTTGAACGTCCTCAATGGTCAGGTTCGTTGTCTTCCGTGCGCCCGCGTAAACCTCGGCGAAGAGCGATATTAGCCCGCTGTTGCTGAACTGAGGGTGGGTGTGCCCGAACTTGAAGCGACCCCATTGGGGTTTACCGTATGCGGCCCAGCCTTGGTCGTTCGAAGCGATGGAGAGAATGTCAGTCCATCCAATGGGTTTTTTCCCCCAACCAAGCGCTTCCGCCATCGGCTTCCACATTGCGATGACCACAGGTGACAGAACAAGATTCTGGGTGGATCCAACCAGCTTCCCACCCGTTTTTTGGAGAGAGTTTGCGTTCCCCAGTTTTATGAACGCTTCCGAGGCAGGGCTTATCAGGTGGGCTTTCAGATTCCCGGACAGGACTTCATCCACCGTTTCGCCGGACCCCATTGGGACAGCCTTGACATGGATGGGCTTGCCGCCGGCGGTCTTGTGTCCGGCTCGATTGAATGGACCCGTTACGTCGTTGATCCACGCTTCCTTTTCGGAGCCGTACACAAAAAGTATTTCAACACCCGCCGGCTTCGGCGCACGCTCTTCCTGAATCGCAGCCTTGCCGCTCCCGCCCGGCGTCTGCTGCTGATCGCAGCTCTGCAGACAAAAAGCCAGTGGCAGGATCGCAACCACGAAGAAGGCTTTCAAAATCCGGTTCAAGGATGCAGAGATATTCAGCGCTCCGGCGCTTCCGTCATGCCATTTCATGCTGGTCCCCCATGTCATAAGTTCAGTTTCGAGCAGAGGCGCGGGGTTGCCTGCTCATTCGAATGAACTGATCAACCAGGCTTACTATAGGCCGCAAGAGGCGCCGGCTCATGAGACTCTCCACAACCGCTTATGAAGACCGCCGGTGTCGCTTATACTTTCATTAAACAACGCTGCCTGACTATACTGCATAGCTCAACCCTAATCAATCCGTATGTAGGTGAGAAATATGTTAAGCCGCCCAGACGTTCATCCTGCCGACAAACCCGCCCAGAGACCCATAGAGGACGGGCTTCACACGCGGCAGTCGTGAAACGCATGGATCCGATGTGAATTTCCTCACAGTATAGTCAACTTCCCTTTTCGATGTTGTTTACAGGTGGCCGCCATTTTCGGGGGCGTTCGCCGGTCCGTTGAAAACCAAGAGACGCCTTCTTGGACGTGACACTTTTGAACTTGGTAATGGAAATGAAGAATCGTCTGTGCCATAGTACAATCAGTTCGTCGGCGATGGATGGCAGATTGCGCAAGTGATTCTATCTGGATTGTCTCTCGGGAACAATGAGCTTTCTTCCACTTTTCTTGACTCGCGATCCGGGAAATCGAGTCCCGTAGGAGGATTCCAACCATGGAGAATAAGGATAGAAAAGAAAAGCTGAGTCCGGTCGCTCTCATCCTGATCTTCAGCATCCTTGCAGCGGGTACAGGGGCCACGGGTTATGTCTATTATCGAAATTACGAAAAGCGCTACAGAGTCGAGGTGGAACACGGGCTTTCAGCCATCGGGAAACTGAAGGCGGCTCCGGATCGGGAAGGCATAATGGAAGGCAGGGATCGTCGCTGTGCTCGGGTAATCGCCGACGTCCGTCCCGTCCCCGACTCTCCATGGCTCCTGAACTCTCGCGTGGATGCGGCGGAAGTTTATGCGCTGTTAAGGGAACGACTATGGCTGGTGGTCCTTCTTATCGGGGTAATGGTCGTATGCGCCGGAGCGTGCATGATTCTGATCTGGAGCAGACGGACCGCCGGCTTCCACAGGGAGCGCCATGTGGTTGCTCAGGCGCTTCAAGAGAGTGAAGGGAAGTTGAAAGCCGTGGTTTACGGTTCTCCCATCCCCAAATTTGTGATCGACCGGGACCACAACGTCATTTACTGGAATAAGGCCTTGGAAGAAATCAGCGGGATCGCGGCCGACGAAGTGATCGGGACAAAACAACAGTGGAAAGCGTTCTACGATGAGGAAAGACCGTGCATGGCCGACCTCCTCGTAAATGGAGACCTCGATCGAATTCCTGATTGGTATGGGGGAAAATGGAGCAAGTCCAAACTCTTAACCGACGCGTATGAGGCCACGGACTTTTTCCCAATGCTGGGCAAAGAAGGAAAATGGCTGCATTTTACCGCAGCGACGATTAGAGATTCTAAAGGTAATATAGTTGGCGCTGTAGAAACACTTGAGGACATCAGCGAGACCAAGCTGGCCGAAGAGGCGTTACGCAAGTCCAAGGAAGAATTGGAAACAAAGGTGATGGAGCGTACTGAACAGCTTCGGAGCGCCAACGAGCAGCTACAATCGGAGCTCGCCGAACGCAGACGAGCAGAGGAAGCGTTGGAAACGGCCAGCGCATATCACCGTAGTCTCATTGAGGCAAGTTTGGACCCTTTGGTGACTATAACCGCGGAAGGCAAGATCACCGATGTAAATGCGGCGACAGAGCGGGTAACCGGTTACGCGCGAGAAGAACTGATCGGGACGGATTTCTGTGACTATTTCACCGACCCCCGCAGGGCCGGGGAAGGGTACCGGCAAGCCTTCAGAGCCGGTTCCGTGGAGAACCATGAGCTGCAAATGCGGCGCCGGGATGGCTGCTTGACTCCTGTGATGTGCAATGCTTCCGTGTACCGGAACCGTTCAGGCGAGATTGTTGGACTTTTTGCGGCGGCCCGCGACATAACCGAGCGGAAACGGGCGGAGGCGGCGCTACGGAAAAGCGAGGAGAAATATAGGACACTCTTTGAAGAATCCTTTGACGGACTCTTTATTACCTCTCCCGAAGGAAGAATCCTCGACATGAACAAAAAGGGCGTCGAGATGTTCGGTTACGACACTAAAGAAGAAGTCTTTAGCTTGGACTTGGAGACTCGATGTTTACATGCGTCCGCTGGACAGAAAGCGGATTCTGTCAATGGTTAACACACAAGGAAGCGCCGAATACGAGGTTGTGGTCAAGAAGAAAAATGGCGGCGAGATGATCGCCTACTGCTCTTTAACAGCGGCGAGAGACGAAAAGGGCGTGATCACATCATATCGAGGGATAATTCGTGACATCACGGAACGCAAGAAAATGGAGGAGGAGATAAGCGCGATCGTAGCTCGGCTGAAAGAAGCTCAGCGTGTTGCCCGCATCGGCAGTTGGGAACTGGATCTTACGACGAACCAGCTCACTTGGTCCGACGAGATTTATCGGATCTTTGAAATTGAACCGAAAGAGTTCGGCGCCTCATACGAAGCATTTCTGGACTTGGTTCACCCCGAAGATCGGGAAGCGGTAGATAGAGCTTACACGGATTCTCTGGCAAACAGGACATGTTACGAAATAATCCACCGCTTGCTGTTTTCGGACGGACGAATCAAGTATGTGCAGGAACGCTGCGAGCATTCTTACGACGCGGCAGGTGGCGCCATTCGATCGGTAGGGACCGTGCAGGACATCACGGAGCTGACTCAGACGCAGGTGCGGCTTGAAAATGAACGAGCCCAATTGCGCGTCCTAGTGCAGACTATTCCAGACCTAGTATGGCTTAAGGATCCCGAAGGAGTATACCTGACCTGCAATGCCCGCTTCGAGAGCTTCTTCGGCGCCAAGGAGGCGGAGATCGTGGGCAAGACCGACTACGACTTTGTCGACTCCCACCTCGCAGACTTCTTCCGTGAGCACGATCGCAAAGCTATGGCAGCGGGCAAACCTAGTGTCAATGAAGAGTGGATCACCTTCGCCGACGATGGTCACAGAGAGTTATTGGAAACAATCAAGACGCCCATGCGTGACAGCGATGGCGTCCTTATCGGCGTGCTGGGCATCTCCCGCAACATCACCGCCGCAAGAAAAGCCGAGGAAGGCCAAAAACGTTTAGCGACAGCCATTGAACAGGCAGCTGAAGCTGTCCTCATTACGGATACGGAGGGAATCATTCAGTATGTCAATCCGGCCATGGAGCGGACCTCCGGATTCAGCAGTGAAGAACTCCTTGGAAAGACTCCGCGGGTATTCAAGAGCGGCGAGCATGACGCCGGCTTTTATGGACAGTTATGGACCACCATCAAAGAGGGGAATATTTGGTCAGGGCGGTTAGTCAACAGAAAGAAGGACGGGCGCCTCTATCATGAGGACGCGACGATTACACCTGTTCGTGACCTTTCCGGCAAGATCGTGAATTTTGTCGCTGTGAAGAGGGACATCACCGATAACCTTGAGCTTTCAAAGCAACTCCAACAGGCTCAGAAGATGGAAGCCGTCGGCACACTGGCCGGAGGTATTGCTCACGATTTCAACAATCTTCTGCAGGTGGTGTTGGGGTACTCCGAGTTGATTCTGGCCAACGAGGATCTGCCCGACCGCTTGAGGGATGATTTGGGAAAAGTGGTTCTGGCCGGGAAAAACGGCGCGGATTTGGTTCAACGGTTACTCACGTTCAGTCGAAAGACCGAGACAAAACCGCTCAACCTCGATCTCAATCAGCGTATTCGTCAGACTCGTAAGTTCTTGGAACGAACCATTCCCAAGATGATCGATATTGAGTTGACCCTTGCCGAAGATTTGGCGAGTATTCATGCCGACCCGACTCTAATGGATCAAGTGTTGATGAATCTCGCCGTGAATGCCAGAGACGCCATGCCCGAAGGCGGAAAGCTTGTTATTGAAACGGCGAATGTGACTCTCGATGAAGACTACGCTCGGTCACAACTGGCAGCCAAGCCCGGCCGATACGTACTCTTAAGCGTATCAGACTCGGGTTCAGGAATGGATAAAGTGACCTTGGAGCACATCTTCGAGCCCTTCTATACAACTAAAGGTCCTGGGCAGGGAACCGGCCTCGGTCTGGCGATGGTCTTCGGAATCGTGGAGCAACATTACGGCTTTATCAAATGTTATAGTGATATAGGTCACGGAACTGTATTCAAGATATATCTTCCGGCCGCTTTCCCGCATGTCCCCGATGATCAGCCGGTCGTCGCCGACATACCACGAGGGGGCGCCGAAACCATTCTTCTGGTGGATGATGACGAGTCAATCCGCGAGCTGGGGAAGAGAGGTACTGACGAAAGCCGGGTATACGGTCATCACCGCGGACAATGGGAGGAAAGCCGTTGAAATATACCAAAAGCAACACAGAGGCGTCGCTCTGGTGGTTCTCGATCTCATCATGCCCGAAATGGGAGGCGCACAATGCCTCGAAGAACTCTACGCAATCGACCCCAAGGTTAAGGTCCTTGTGGCCAGCGGGTATGCGGTCGATGGTCCCAATAAGGAGGCTTTGTCGAGCCGGGTAAAGGGATTCGTCGCAAAGCCCTTCGGCATGCGACAAGCCCTGAAGATGGTTCGCAATGCCATTGACGAAGAGTGATGTCCAAAATTCACGCCCCCACGCGCGTTGTGGGGCATGTCGTGATTGAGGCCACTGAAACGGAAGCTGTTCATAGGCATTCGGCCCGAGGCTGACTTTTTTCGAGCATGCGCGGCAGGAGAACACGATCGCGAAAGAGGTGAAACATGACCGAAACGCCCTATCAACTCAGGTCTTGTACAAGAGTTGAGGTAACCATTCTCGTTGATAACTATGTGGACATTCTTCTTCCCAACCAACCGGGCGTGGTGAGGCCTGCCCTGGCTAAAGAGGGCAAGATCTTGTCGGAAACCTTGCTGGCCGAGCACGGTCTTTCGCTCCTCATTGACACTTGGGACGGGGAAAACAGGCGCAGGACGATCCTGGATACGGGGTATAACGCCGGAACCGTGATCCACAACATGCGAATTATGGGCATAGATCCGAAAAGCATTGAGACCCTCGTCCTTAGCCATGGGCACATTGACCACACAGGTTCGGTGAATTTGCTGTTACAAACAATCGGCCGGCCGATCCAGGTAATTTGTCATCCGGACGCCTTCAAAAACCGTTTCTTGGAGATTCCCAACGTGGGCTTGTTCGAATTTCCGCAACTTACGGACCGTGCCAGGATCACAGGAGTGGGGGCAAATTTATCCGAAGAATTAGGAGCTACTCTCCTTTCAGGAGACACTGTCTTGGCCACCGGCCAGATTCCGCGGATTACGCCTTTTGAGAAGGGTATGGCTGGAGCAAAGATTCAAACCGAAAATGGGTTGGCGCCGGATCCGATTCAAGATGATCAGTCTCTGGTCATCAAGCTGAATGGCGGCGGAATCGTGGTAATTTCCGGATGCGCGCATTCCGGGATAGTCAATTCAGTAAAATTCGGGGCCGAACTAACCGGCGACGATAAAATATGCGCTGTTATAGGGGGTTTTCATCTTACGGGTCCGCAAATGGCGCCGATAATTGACTCCACCGTCGAAGAGATAAAGAAGATGGCGCCCATGATGGTGGTTCCGATGCACTGCACCGGCTTTTCGGCGATACGAAGGTTCCAGTCGGAATTTCCTGAAGCCTTTGTCCTGAGCAGCGTGGGGACCAAATTAACTTTCCCGGCGCAATCTTAGAAGCGGTTGCGGAATTACAAGATTTGAGGCCGGTTATCTGCGAGGTATTTTCTTGCAAATAGTCCTCCTCCGAACTCCTCCACCAATACTCTCATTGGTGCGATGGACTATACTCGGGTGACGGAGTGATGGCGCAGCACACCGTAGCGAAAGAAGAGTGAGCAATGATTAAAACAAACAGCGAAGAATCACCCTACAAGATCCGATTCACCAACGGGCGGGACGTGGGGTTTGCGGATACCACAAAGGGCAAAGGAGGCAATGACAACGGATTTCGTCCTCACGAGTTGCTTGAGGCCGCTCTTGCCACTTGCATGAACATGACGTTGCGAATGCATGCGGAGAGTTTGTCTATTCCGCCGACCGAGTTTTCCATAACAGTCGGCTTGGATCGGAGCAACCCTGGGGAGACGGTCTTTGACTGCGCGATCGAATTTGCGGATTCGGTGTCAGAGGCTGATCGCCAAAGACTGTCTGAAGCGGCGCGCTCGTGTGCGGTACGTCAGACGTTGTCAAGGAAACTGACGTTCAAAGATTAGAAGCAGTCGGAGAATTCGATTCTTCGCGGTCTGTTGCGAGATTGGAGATGGAAATGCACAAAAGCTTTCGCGCTGAGAACTACCGCTGTTTCAAGGACCTGACCATAGAACCGCTGCAAAGGGTGAACCTCATCGCGGGCAAGAACAATGTCGGCAAGACGGCCCTGTTGGAAGCGATATGGCTGCACCACGAATATCACAATCCTACACTGGCGTACATGGTAAACGTAATTCGGGGACTTGTCCGGTTTAAACCGACTGAATTCTTGTGGGAATTGTTTCCCAATCGCAATCCTAGGTCTCAGATCAGGCTGTCGGCTGAACAAGAGAGTGGCCCCACGAGCAGGCTGACCATTGATCTGCCGCCACATAGATCCGGCGTGGCTTTTGCCGATGCCGGGATTTTAGTGAAATTGGGAGACGCTCAGCAGGTGACCCCGACAACGCAGGCCACCGTTCAGTTTACCTATGACGATGGCTTAAGCGGAAACCCAACTACATTCACCGCCGAAGCAACTTCAGAGGGCGTAATCAATTCTAAGCCCGCCCCAGAACGGACAAGCTGGTTCCTGGCCGCCTATCCTACGGAGACTATGGAATTTTTAGCGGAAAGGCTCAGCGATCTTATTGCCAACAGGGAAGAGAGCCAAATCGTTAAGATCCTACGAATTATAGAACCACGCCTCGAAGGTTTGCTGGTGCTTCAACAGCAAGCGGGCTTTCCGATGATTTGGGCTGACCTTGGACCTGATGGTCGGCTTCCGTTGCCGCTGCTTGGTGACGGGATGAAAAGGTTGCTGAGCATTTCGTTTGGTCTACAATTTAGTAAGGGTGGGGTGCTGATTGTGGACGAGGTGGAGAACGGCCTTCATTATTCTGTCATGAAAGATGTGTGGAAAGTTATAGCAGAGGCCGCCAGAGACTTGGACGTGCAGGTGTTTGCGACCACGCATAGCGAGGAATGTATTCGATCCGCACACGAAGCTTTTTCAGAGGGAGAAGATTACGATTTCGGCCTTCACAGGTTGGATTACGTTAAGAACACCGTTAAATCTGTCACTTACGACCAGGAAGCCCTTGGATTTGCCCTGGAATCCGGTTGGGAGGTAAGGTGATGGTCGCGGAAAACCGGCCCCCTCGAACCATTGACAAACCGAAGCTGTTACTGGTTGAAGGTAAGGATGAAGAGCTGTTCTTTTGTTCTATGATCAAGAAGATGGGGTATACGTCAGAAATTGACGTGTGGTCGTTAGATGGAAAGGATAAGCTACGCGGTGGTCTCAAAGCGGTAAAGATTGCCTCCGGTTATCCTTTGCTCACTTCTCTAGGGGTTATAAGAGACGCTGACAACAATGCCGATTCAGCCTTCCAAAGCGTGTGCAGCGCCTTACGTAATGCCGGTTGGCCGGTTCCGTCCAAGCCGCTGGAACCCGCAAGAGATGGCCCAAAAGTCACGGTAATGGTTCTACCCGTCGGCAAATCCACCGGAATGCTTGAAGATGTATTTCTGGAATCAGTAGCTGATGACCCCGCAATGCAATGTGTTAATCAATATTTTCAGTGTTTAGCTGATCGTCTTAACAGGTTGGGAAAGAATACGGCGAAAGCCAATGTTAGGTGTTTCCTGGTTTCACGAGAGGTTCTGGAGGAATCACGTTTCGAATTCCTTCAGGGCAACTTGGAAGCGTGGATACCTACCATGCCCGCTGCTCCATCAGCGCAAAAGGTCCACGCCTTCTTAGCGTCGAAATACAAACCCAGCCTGGATTTGGGGCAATCCGTCTCGGCCCGAAGAGGAGGCGAGGAATACTGGCCATTCGAACACGCTGCCTTTGATCCGATCAATGAATTTCTCAGAAATTTATGAACCGTTGAAGATTGTCCAGGCTTCATGATTCTGTAGGGCGACCTAAACTTCTTCAGAGTAGCCGGCGGCATAAGCCAAGCCCTTGTGAACCAGATTCACAATTATTAAGTCATCTGACAAGATGACGGACGCTCGACACATACAAAAACAAACATGCAGTCGGATCGATCACGTAGCGAAAGGCAGCCACACATTATGGAAAACGAATACATAAGGCCATTGACCCAAATCAGTGAGTTTCACGAATTGTTAGCCATTCAAAAGGATATATGGGGAGTGAACGACATAGATGTGGTTCCTGTGCACACGTTTAAGGCGGTCGCAGCGTTTTTGGGTCCGAAGGCCCTTATATTGGGATATTTCGTTGACGGCAAAATGTCCGGATTCCTTCTGTCGTTTCCTACATCAGATCCTAAAGAGGTGTTCGGCGCAATGATAGGCGTGGCCGGGGATTGCCGGCGAAAGGGCATAGGATACAAATTGAATCTGGAATTCATGAACAGAATGTTGGCTCAAAACGTGGACAAGATATCGTGGACCTTCGACCCGTTGGAGAGCGTCAACGCCAATCTATATATAGCCAAGCTCGGCGGTGTTGTTACACGACATTTCATGGACTATTACGGAAGCGTTAATTCGAAAATGCACGCCGGACTTCCCACGGACCGATTCAAAGTCGAGTGGAACATGCGGGATGAGCGTGTTCAAGAGAGAATCGCAAGAGGGCCTCGTGAAGATGGTCGGCACATAACTACAGACAGCGAAGATACCAAGTACGTGGAAATTCCTCTGGATATACAGGGTCTCAAAATCAAAGATTTGGGCAAGGCGCTGGAATGGAGACTCAAGACAAGAAGACTATTCGATGACTATGTAGAAAAACAGGGTCTTATCGGAACGGACTTCGTCCATGATCCTGTTAATCAGAAAAGCGCTTATGTGTTTACCAGGTCGAGGACGGACGGAGGCTCCAATGATGGTTGAACCGAACTCGGTAACGAGAGAATACCTTAAATCGAATGTGGGGAAATACGTCAACAAGACCAAAGGCCTCGCTATTTTTGTAGCCGATATCAAGCGGAAATATGGAGTGAAAGAAATTCTGAAGCACGATTTGGGCGAGAATCCCGACGGCCCATCTCCGGTGGTGTTGGCTGAATTCAAAAAGCTTGTTTCGAGCCCTCACATCATCTCAGAATACCCTGATTCGAGCTTTTCGCAGCTAAGGAGGGAGTTGGCCAAGCATTATGGCATAGACTCCGACAACATTTCGCTCGGAACAGGTAGCAGCGAGCTTATAGAAAGGATTTCAAGGGCTTGGATAGAGAAAGGGGACAGGTCGGTCCTTCCCGTGCCGTCCTTTTACAAAATCGAAGATATAGTCTTAGCGTTCGGCGGAACCCCTGTGTGTATGAGACTGAAGGAAGATGAGGACTTCCGCTGGACGCACAACACTACAAATGAATTAACGGCAATCGCCAAAGAAACAAAATCGAAATTGATATGGCTGGTCACACCCAACAATCCGACCGGCGGCGTCATCCCCTTGGAAGAGATCACAAAAATAGTCCAACAAAATGGAAATAACATAGTCGTAGTTGATGAGGCCTATGGCGAATACTCGGATGAGGCCGGAAAACCTTCCTCCGCAGTGGCCCTGGTGAAGCAGGGAGCGCAAAATGTTTTGGTATTGCGCACTTTTTCAAAAGCATACGGTCTGGCAGGGTTGCGGCTTGGTTACTGCATGGGTCCCAAAGGCCTCATCAAAGTATTGGAACGAATCAGGTTGGAGTTCCCAATTAATGCAGTGGCGGAAAGGCTGGCCATCGTTGCGCTGAAAGATCCGGAATACATCTTGAACACAGTAGCCAAGACAGCCCGCAACAGAACTTTATTGGAGGAGTCGTTAAGCGAACTGGATAACCTCAAATTCTTCCCGTCCACAACCAGCACCGTGCTCATTAAACACAAAACCAAGAATCTTTACCAGGAGTTACTCAAGAAAGGCATCCTTGTGGCCAGAATGGAAATTACGGGCCTCGAGGGCAAAAACTACATGCGAATGACCGTAAAAAGTGTGGAAGATAACAGCATGGTAGTAAACGCCATCAGGAATCTGGAATGAGCTACAAGTTTGGAAAAAATGCGTAACGTAAGAATATAGAGCGCCGATCCTTGCGAGTGTTCATTGAGGCGAGGGAGATTGTTTAGCTTCGCCGGCAATTACATTTTGGCAGGCCCTCGCCGGGAGAGAAGCGACGAAGCAAGATATGAATTTGCCAACCGTGGATGGACGCTGTTGCTCAATCTCCGAAGTCGAAATAGGCGTCCATTCGATGAGATCCCCAGAGGGAAAGCGCTCACAATTACTCAAAATGGAGGGGTACAATGCACAATGTTCTATGTCACTTTGAGATTCCTGCGGATGATGTAGCGTCCCTGGAAAAATTCTACAACGGACTGTTCGGGTGGACCTTTGAGCCGATGCCCGGACCCATGGAGTATCACATCATAAAGACTCCTGCGGAAGACATGGGTGGGGGCATTATGAAGCGTCAGAACCCCCAGCATGGACCCGTAAACTACATATCTGTCGAATCAATCGACCAATCTTTGGCAAAGGCGACAGAGTCGGGAGCGGAAATCATCATGCCGAAGACTCCGGTTCCTGGAATGGGGTGGTTTGCGGTGTTGTTCGATCCCCAAAAGAACCCGTTCGGGCTCTGGCAGGTGGACTCAAGCGCCGCATGAGATAGCGGACAACCTCAGGACTTGGTGTCCGTTCGGGCCGGCGCTGGGGCGGCTGTCGCTGTTGGCGGCGCCTGAACGGATTCCGCATAGTTACTGGAAAAAGGTAATAGTTCACCTGGAGCCCCCTTTTTACTATAACGTTCAATTTTGCCCAAAAAGTTCCCTCCCGGTGAACGCCTACAATTGCGCCTTAATTGATCCGTATTCTTCCCCAGGCCGGGGACCTGTTTTTAAAGGGAGAAGTTCCATGCCTTCGAAGAACAAGCTTGTTATTGCAGCAATTATAGCCATTTTGGTTTTGATTGCCGGCGGTTATATGTATTACAGTCTGCCGTCAGCGCAACAGAGGATCAGCCACGTCAAGTCCGAAGCCATCGGGCTGGACAGGACCATTACCCTGTATTCAAATGACGGAAAACCGATTCGGCAGTGGAAAGGGAGGGTCCAAGTGGAATTGGACGGAAGCGCCGCCCGATTCGTAATCAATCACAAAGCCACCATTATATCCGGCACATATATAATTGAAGAAAACTGACCTTGATTGAAAGCGTCGAACGAAGAGTGAGAGGCTGTTTCGCCACGGCTCAATTGGCACATGACCGGTGCCACCGGCCGCTCTTGTTCCTACATTACGTGTCCGTAAACGCTGATGTTCGGCGTGTCGTATCCTGGGCTATTACTCATCGAATTTTGCTCCTTATATTATTAGCAACGATGAGCGGAAGGAGAACGACAAATGAACAAGATTTTCATGGCAGCGTTATCAATAGCGATTGTCTTGGGCTTAATTCCTGCGGCGTTCGCAAAAGGTCCAGTTCAGAACGATCACGTGTGGACCGGCTCCAGTGACGGTAACTACTCCGGAGGATAGGACAGTGGTTTCCCAGGCGCGATATTTTGACGGCTCGTACAGTCTGGGAGTTTTGAAGAGAAGGCTTAGGCTATCCGAACAACAGAACCGAGAAATGAGATTGCTTTTCGTCGGTTTTCAGGACCGCACGCGAGACGCCCGAAGCGGCCTGATGTCCCTTGTAAAAGAAAAGAAAGACATGCTTAGGTCGGGAACTATTGACGAGAAAAAATTGGCGGAGCTGGACGACCAGATTGTGAAATTGCGCTTCGACATGTATCGGGAACGGCTTAAGCTGGTTAGGGACAGACTGGCCCTGTTGACTCCCGATCAAACCAAGAGGCTGACGCACTTGAGGGAAAGGAATGTGTGTCATGCGAGTGTGAGCAGGATAAGCCATAAAACCGTAAGAGGATGATTCAGAGAACATTCTTTGGGGTAGCCGTTAAGATCGGATACCCCAGAGGCGTCTCGCATCTTATCAGACGAAAATCCGCAGTCAAAGCTCCGCCCTTCCCACCCCGGAATCTATTTTCTTCCCGACGCATCTTATTCAATCGGAAAATTGTTGAATAGCCTAACTGGGGACAATTGTAGTCGGAGTAAATTTCGGCGCCCCCAATTGATCAAGAACAATGCGAAATTGTTGGGGCTTTATTTAATAAACAACGAACTCGGTTCATCAGGTAATCGCGAGCTAGACTTACGTGGAGCACGAAGTCTGAGGCTTCGGCCCCCTTAAGACATCTAAGATGGGCAAGAATTACCTGAAACAATTACGAAAGCGAAAGGAAAATACCATGTCGAACCACTTTACTGGTCTTAAACTCGGCCCCCCGGAGGGGGACACCAGACTCGACTTAACCGATCTCTATGCTTTCCAGGCGCCGACGGATGCGACGAGAACCGTGGTGATCCTCAACTGTAACTCGTTCGCCAAAGCGGGGGCGTTCCATCCTGACGCCGTGTACCGCATCAACATCGACAACGACGGCGACACCGAGAACGACGTATCGCTCATCCTTGTATTTTCCGAGCCACGAGATGGTCGACAGACCGCTACCGTCCACCTGGCGACCGGAGCGGACTCCCGTCTAGCGGAGCCTGCCGGGGAGCCGATCTTCAAAGATGTGGAAGTGTCTTTCGGTTCCGAGCCACAGATTTACAGGTCGGGCCCTTACACTTTCTTCGTAGGCCTCCGTAGCGACGCTTTCTTCATAGACTTCGCAGGAATCCTGAACATGTTCGACCACGAGGGCGGAAAAAACTTTACCGGCCTCGAGGGAGCTCCGGACCCGAGCAGGTGGACCGGCAAGGACCTGTTTGCGAACTACAACGTGTTCAGCATGGCCTTTGAGCTGCCGACGAGCCTTCTTGGCGCTAATCCGGCGGTGCGGATCTGGGGGCGGGTCAGTATCCGCCGTGACGGCAAGCTTGTTCCCGTGGATCGCTCAGGCCACCCGACCCTCGCGAACTTCTTCCACACTGACGAGACCAAACCGGAATTCAACCGCAGTGAGCCTGCTCACGACCGAGAGCGCTTCCTCGACCAGTTCATCCACGTGTTAGAGCACGTAGGGGATTATTCCGTAGATGACGCCAGAGCAGCTATCGACGCCGATGCGCTGCTGCCCGACATGCTGAGCTTCGACCCGCACAAGCCCGGAGGGTACCCAAATGGGCGCCTGCTTACCGACCACATCGTCGCGCGCCGGCTGGCCATGCTGTCCAATGGCAAAATTCCGCCTGACGGGCTGAAGCCGCACACCGACATACTCAAAGTTTTTCCATTCCTCGGCACACCGCATGCGAACCCTGACCCACCCCCGGTGTAGGGCCTGATGTTTCGACAACGCTGATATGGCACGTGTTTGGAGCTGCAAGCACGTGCAATATCAGCGTGTGACTTCCGCTAGCCCTCATATTGTCTTGCTTCTTTTGAGGGCGACAAAGCCCAACAGCATGGGCAATTGAACCAGCGGCCCCGCAATGGCGTTCACAAGCGCCGCATCGGCGCCAAAGGTTGAAAAGGCAAGCGCCAACGAAATGGCGTTATTCTTGGCCGTTGTACTGAGGGTCAGTGCAACGGCGTCTTCGTAACTGGAACGAAATATCTTTCCGATCAGGTGTGAAATGATGAACATGATCATCAGAAAAGCAGCGACAGGACCTGCGATTTTCAAGACCAAAAGAGGTTCAGCCAGAACTCGATCCCCGTACAGGACAGACATGGTGAAAACGAGAAGGCAGAGCCCGACACCCGAAAGGCGCTTGATTCGTCCCTTTGCCGAAAGGAAGATCGATTCCCCCATTCTTCCCAGAATGATCCGACGGGTCAGCGCCGACAGAACCAACGGGATCACAACGATGAAACAGAGCTGCCGGAAGATGAGCACAGCGGGGACTGCCATGTGGGTCCCGATCAACCAGTTTGCCCATAAAGGCACGATTCCAATGCTAAGAATGCTGCCAATGGCAGAAATTGTCACCGACAGGTTGACATTGCCCCGCACCATTCCCGTGAAGGCCGGGGCCATTCCTCCGCCCGGCACTGCGCCGTAGAGGATTATGCCGAGCATCAGATGTAATCCACTCTTCCCCACAAATAGATGAAGCAGACCAAAGATGAGGAGAGGCGAGACGAAGAAATTCAAGAATAGGGCGACGGCCACGAGCAAGGGCGCCGTGAAGACCCTCTTAACCCCGGCAAAATCTACGTCTAGCATCGGAGGATACAGCATCAGAAACAGGGCTAGGTAAATGACCGCGTCAATGCATTCCGGCCTGTATGTTTTCCCCACAGACACACCCAGGAGCATCGCCCCCAAAATGTACCCGCCAAGCGGCGTCTTGACGGTCCAGCGACTGATCGGCACGGTCATTTTGGCCTCTCGTAACCGGTTTTCGTGCTTTAGGGCTTCAGCAGTTCTTCCAGTATGCTCGCAGCATCCCTTACAAACGCCGGACATAGCTTGCTGACCAGTTTCTCATCCTGGACCTTCTTCAACCCCTCATCCGTGCTCATATCCGCTCCAAGCAAGCTCCTGCATTCCGTCGTCCCGTGCAGAGCCTCGAAACGCCTGAAGAGGCTCTGCACGGATGAATACGAGGCTTTCCTAGCCTCGCCTTCGTCCTGATGGTCTTTCGCCAGCCCCAAGACCAGTACAGCGCCGGTCACCGCGCCGCAGGTCCTGGCCATACGCCCCATACCGCCTCCGAGTGGCCGCCCCAGCCTTGCGGCCATTTCGGAGGCCAGTCCATATGGTTCCCCCAAAACGGTGAGTATAGCCTGGGAGCAGTTCAACCCCGAGGCAAAAAAGTCCACAGTTTTCTCCACATTGTTCATGACCAAATCTCCTTGGCTTGACATTCGTTATTGATCTGTTCTATAGATTAGTGGCTTTTAGATATCGTATCAAACGATTTGTTTCGATAGATTAGATCGAAAATCCTGATCACGGGAGGACGAAATGGAGATCAGGCATCTCAAAACCTTTTTGACCGTGGCTAAACTCCTGAGCTTCAACAAGGCGGCGGAACACCTCCATTATGCCCAATCGAGCATATCTGCTCAGATCCAGGCTCTTGAGGCAGAGCTTGGCGTACAAGTCTTTGATCGGTTGGGAAGGCGCATCTTGCTGACAGAGGCCGGAGAGAGGCTAACACACTATGCGGAAAGGATTGTCGGTCTAGCAGAGGAAACGGTAGCTGAAATAGGGGGCGAGAGCGATCCCGAAGGATCCCTGACGATTAGGATTCCCGAGTCTCTGGGTATCCACCGCCTGCCGCCGGCCATCAGCGAGTTCAGTAACCGCTTCCGAAGGGTTCGGCTTAATTTCACGATCTGTGCCCACGAGGGACTTCAGAAAGATCTCCGGAAAGGCGTTATCGACTTGGCTTTTTTGCTTACGGACTCCTTCTATTCGGGGGATCTCGAGACAGAGGCCTTGGGTTTTGAGTCCATCGTGCTTGTGTCGTCTCCGAGCCATCCCCTGGCAAAGGAAAAGCTTGTTCGCACGCGTGATCTAAGGGAGGATACCTTACTTCTTTCCACGGTCGATTGCAGTTACAGGCGCCTGTTCGAAAGGATACTGGAGCAGGAAGGCGTTCCCCTTAAGGCCACCCGCATTTTCCACAGCGTCGAGACGCTCAAGCGATGCGTGATGGAGGGCGCCGGCGTCACCGTCCTCCCCGAGGTTTCAGTTTCGGAAGAGATCAAGAAGCGCAAACTTACCAGGCTCCCATGGGAAGAGGGCCGGCTTGAAGTAGCCGTGCTCATGATCTGGTCCAAGGAGAGATGGCTTTCTCCGACCTTGAAGGCTTTCATGGACGTTATTAGGACAAAAGGGAGCTGGAACAGAGCCGACAAGGATTTCGTCTCGGCCTCTTGAAGCCGGACTGCTCCGATCCGCGAAGCGCGGCGCGACGGCCCTCCAGAATATTCACGCTTTTACAATTCTTTTACAAATGTTTTACTTACCCATGACAACTCTTTTCTCGGTTTGTGTTCCAATACTCTTAAGCCCGGGCCTGAGAGGCAGGACTCTCGAAATGTATGATGAGGCTAAGTGTGTCCGCAAATCAGAAAATGGAACACCTGCAAGAGGAGACGCGCCATGAAACGTTCGATTACGTGGAGAAAACGCCCGTGGAAGCTAATTTTGACGGAGACGATAGCGGAGGCGTTAGTGGTATGTGTTTTGGGTTTATTGCTCAGCGCGGCTTGGGCCGCGGTAACCGAAGGGGCGGCTGCGGTTACTTGCTCCATTGAGACTGACAAGTCGGCGCTCCAGGCAAATGAAACCCAGAAAGTCGTGGCAAAGGTGACCCTGAGAGCGGCTCATACGACTGATGCTCGTGACCGCTCGCCGGTCAATTTGTCGGTAGTCCTGGACAGGTCGGGATCTATGCGAGGCGAAAAGATCGATAAAGCCAAAGAAGCGGCCATTGAGGCGCTCAAGAGGCTGACCCCACAGGATGTCTTCTCGCTGGTGATTTACGATCACATTGTCGAGACCCTTATTCCCGCCCAGCACGTCAAGGACATGGACGCTATGGCCACGAAGATCAAGAGCATTGAGGCCCGCGGCAGCACCGCTCTATTCGGCGGTGTGAGCCAGGGAGCTAGGGAAATCCGAAAACACATCGAGGACAAGTTCGTGCATCGCATTATTCTCCTATCAGACGGCCTGGCCAACGTGGGGCCGAGCTCTCCGGATGAGCTCGGGCGTCTCGGGGCCGCGTTGCTCAAAGAGGGGATTTCCGTGACGACCGTCGGGGTCGGTATGGATTACAACGAAGACCTCATGACGAAACTTTCCCAAAACAGTGATGGGAACTCATATTTCGTGGAGTCGGGCAAGGATCTGCCCAAAATATTCGCAGCCGAGCTGGGAGACGTTTTGAGCGTCAGAGCCAAAAAAGTAACCATTACCCTGGAATGCCCTGACGGCGTCAAACCCATCTCTATCATAGGCCGAGAAGGCAGGATTATCGGCCGAAGAGTCGAAATCTCGTTGAATCAACTCTACGGAGGCCAAGAGAAATACGCTCTCCTGGAGCTCGAAGTCCCCGGCAAAGCCCCCAAAGAAGCTCTTGAACTGGCTCAGGTGAAGGTCAAATTTGACGATCCTCTGGTAGGAAAGCCGGAAATCGTCGAGACGGCGGCACGGGTCAAGTTCAGCGCTGACAAAAGTGAGGTGGAGAAATCCGTAAACCCGTCGGTCGCCACCGCGTATGAAATGACGCTCAACGCCCTCACCCAGGAACGAGCGATTTTGATGGCCGACAAGGGGAACGTTAGGGAGGCTGCTGAGGAACTGAGGAAGTCGGCGTCAAGATTGCGGTCGATAGGCCTCCAGTATTCAAACCCCAGCCTCGTGAAACAAGCGGATGAACAGGCAGCCGGAGTCAAAGACATTGAAGCCCGGGGATGGGGACAGAAATCTCGAAAAGAATTGCGTACTAATTCGTTTCAGAACTTCAATCAGCAGGCGGCTCCATTGAGCTTACCCTATGAAAATTCCTATGGAGGAAACGCGCTTCCAAGAAAGTGAGCTTTTTCTCGTTCCCGGGCTTCGTCCCAGGAACGCATGCCGGGAGGCTCCACCACTCATTCTGAGTGAGGTCGTTGCAACTTTACGGCTCCTCGCTGTAGTTTATAGACGAAATAACGACTTTAGGCCGATTCAAGCAATTGCCTGACTATGCTCTCGAGAATATGCGAGCTGGAGCCCGCATCACAGGGATTCCCAGGCTCCAGCCTGGGAACGAGACACACAGAGCAGAAACCAAAGCCCGTAAATCTCCCTTATCAGGAGGACTTCCCGATCCCCCCTGATAAGGGGGGCAGGGGGGTGGGTTTCGCAAAACGGGGTTTCCCGGTCAACTTTCACTTTTTTTTGCTCCTCTGAATCGGCGATCAATGATACTTCAAAGGCGTGATTTGTCGCAGAAAAGAGGTTGATAACGGAAAAGGCATGAAAAAGTCCACGGTGTTCCTGTACTGGGTTCTCCTCATTGTGCCCGCAATTATCATTGGAGCGGTAGGCTTCTGGTTGCTCTCAAACGAACAGGAGCGGTGGGAGCGGATGGAACGCACTACGGCATTGGAGCGAGCTCGGGCCATCGCTCAGACAATGCGGAACACCGTGGAGGGCGTGGAACGCGAAATCACCGACGGCTGGCTCGCTATTCCACGCGAATCCCTTCTCGACACACTGCTCATGTGGGATAAGGAAAATCCGCTCATTCGGAATGTATTCATATGGCAGCCTAAACTGGGTTTGCAGTATCCGAGTTCCGCGGATCATGCCTCACCGGAGCAAATGCGTTTCGTAAATCGCTATCAGACGCTCTTCATCGGGCGCACCGCGTGGCTTCCAGATGATCCGAAAGCTCTCAGCGATTTGTCAGGTTCCACAAGGAATGTTTCAAAACCGTCGAAAGGCCCATCCATTCCGGCGCAGACCTATGAGCGGATGCTCATGCAAAGGGCCAAATCGTCGTTGTCGGACCAACAAGCGGCGCAATCGCGGCCGGCCGAACCCCAAATAACCTATGGCTGGATACCCTGGTTCAGTGACAATAGACTCCATCTACTCGGTTGGGTTCAAGGCGACTCCTCCGATGTGGTTTACGGCGCGGAATTGGAGACGGTGATTCTGGTGTCTCGCCTAATGGACCAGTTCCCCAAAGAGGAAAACGACGGAATCGTCTATGGTCTCATCGATGACGCGGGAAGACTGCTGCACCAATTGGGTAGAGCGGACGTTCAATCCAACCTTGTCCCCGCTTTGGAGGTGTCGCTCACACCACATCTTCCACACTGGCGAGTGGCGGTGTATTTCGACCACAAGGCTGCGAGCGCCAGATCGGGCAATGCTTTTTTGATAATCACGGGATTGCTTCTGGCGACTCTCATTGTGGCCATTCTGCTGGGAGGGGCCCTGCTTACCCATCAGGCGTACAGCTCAGTGGCTGGACGCGCAACAGAAAAGCTCGTTTGTTTCGAACGTCTCTCACGAGCTCAAGACGCCACTGACAACGATTCGCATGTATGCGGAACTTCTCCATCAGGGCATCGTATCGGACCCCCGAAAGAAGAGGCGTTATCTCAGCGTCATCGTCTCCGAGTCGGAGCGATTGACGAGATTGGTGAACAACGTGCTGGGATTCAGCCGCCTGGAGGGGGGACGCATGAAATACCACATCCAGGACGTGGATGTGGTAGAATTCACGCGCTCTTTTCTGGACATCAACGCAATGAGAGTCCAGGAGTCCGGAATGTCGCTTAGCTCGAGAATCCCGGATCTTCCGATCTTCGTCAGCGCTGATCGAGACGCTCTGGAGCATACGTTTCTCAACATTGTGGACAACGCGATCAAATACGCGTGCGAAGGCGGTTCGCTGGAGATTGTGGTAGAAGTCAAAGACGTCATGTCTGAGATACGGTTTCTGGATAACGGTCCAGGAATTCCAGCGCGGTATCAAGCGAAAATTTTCGACAAATTCCAACGGGTGGACGACTCTCTAACCGCGGGAATAGTGGGAACCGGTTTGGGCCTTACCATAGCAAGGCGCATGATGAAAGACCTTGGGGGGGACGTCGTGTATGAATCTAGGGAGCACAAGGGAAGCTGTTTTGCCGTTTACGTTCCTCTCGCCGCCCCCAGAAATAGTGATTGAGCCTGAAAAGTCGGAAGGTAGCCATGCATGGACCGCATATCCTTGTCGCGGAAGATGACAAGAACATATTGGCTGGGTTGATAGATGTTTTGGGCAGTGAAGGGTACCAGGTGACTTCGGCCTCCGACGGGAGACAAGCTCTTGCTCTCCTGGAAACGGAAAGTTTCGATCTCGCCATACTCGACATCATGATGCCGGGAAGAAGTGGTTATGATGTCTGCAAAACCATTCGTTCAAGGGATCGGGATCTTCCTGTCATGATGCTTACGGCTAAGGGCGAGGAAATCGACAAGGTGGTGGGGTTTGAACTCGGAGCCGACGATTATGTGACCAAACCCTTTGGGGTGCGAGAGCTGCTCGCCAGAGTGGCCGCGCTACTGAGACGATCACGCCGAAAGGACGGAAGCCCGGAAAATCGAAACGCCGCGCCGGTCCGCTTCACAATTGGGAAGGCCGTTGTAGACACGCTAGAATTCAAGGTTCGGGTTAACGACACAACGTTTGATCTCTCGGCACGCGAAGTGAAACTCCTCCAGATATTCCACGCGAATCCTAACAAGGTCCTGAGCCGTGAGCGCCTGCTCAATGAAGTGTGGGGAGTCACCTATTACGGCACGACTCGAACTCTGGACCAACACATATCCCACTTGAGGAAGAAAATTGAGGCTGGCTCCGCCCATTCATCCGTGATCAAGACTGTTCACGGGGTCGGATACAAGTACGTGTTGGAATAGAATTTTGGCGTTCGAGGGGTTGTGGCGCGAGGCTCGGACGACTCCGGTTGGTTACGGCGCCTAGATGGGATCGGCGTCGGACCGCGAACAATCGAGTAGACCTTTCTATACCGGACCCTGAGCAGGTCTTCCTCTCTCTGTTTGCGCAGAAATTGAACTTTGGGCAGCGCTGACCCGGGAACAGGGCCAGCGCTGATCTTGCCGGCAACCGGCGATCAAGAAGCTCGAAAGCAAAATCATATCACGCCGAGAGTATGTGAGACACACCAGACTCGGATGATAACTCGAGGGCGAATCAAACCATCTACCGCCAGTGATTACGGTGGGCTCAACGGAAATTTGCCCCCGACGGCAAAACCGTCCCTAAAGTTATTTTGCTTTCTTAGTGGTCTTCTTCGCCGGCTCCTTTGGCACCACTTTCACGGCGTTTTTCAACGCCTGAGCCGCTCGAAACGCAGGAGCCTTGGTCGCTGGAATCTTTATCTTTTCTCTGGTTTGAGGATTGACTCCCATACGGGCTTTCCGGTCTGCGACAAGAAAAGTGCCCAAACCGTCTATCCGGATCTTACCGCCTTCCTTGAGAGTTCCCTGCAAAGTCTTGACCAGCGACTCCAGCATTGCGGCTGCAGCCTTCTTGGTCACATTTGCCTCTTCCGCCAACTTCGACACTAACTCCGCCTTTGTCATTGCAATACCCTCTCATAAGAATCTAAGCCTTAAAAGTCCCAACCAGCGTCATAGAATCCCCGGCTTGCACTTCGCCCGGGGCCTATCCGCTTATTGTTTCCAAACGGCTAACGATACGGACGGGAAGCCTTGAATTAATAGGTCAAGCCGCTTTCCCGCTCAATGTGCTTTCAGTAGACGTCTTTAATCGACTATGGTCCCCCCAATGCATGCTCTTGGCGAAGCATTGTGGAATGAGCTGTGGCATATAAATAATGTTAACGCCTGATGCGTCGAGCCGAACCCCTATTGGGTCGGTGGATTCATCCGAGCGTTCCATATCTTGTCACTAGGGATTACTTTCCTTATCCCATCGACGCAATCTTGTCCAACTTTTTTGAGTATAATCGTTGCAAAAAGTTCATATCGGGGTCAAGTGGAATATTCATGCGTACGTGTTTTTATGCGGGTAACAGATTGAGGCGCCTACCGCTAAGAGGTCCTGGACGGGTCTGATTTAGAAGAATCGGAACGGCCCCGTTATCGGAATGGATAAGTGTGAGAGCCTAAAACGCAGATGGCGTGGTGGAGATGGGGCGTGGTCTGCGCGCTTTTGATAACGCGGAAATCACGTGGCCCATCGTCGGAGCGTGCCTTCGACGCCTTGGAAAAAACATTTCCCATTTGCTCACCCTGCGCGCTCGCTATAGTAAATTCGACCCGCCTTGCGGACAAACCCAGGGGGGCCGTAATCAGCAGTCATCCGCGAGGCGCCCGATCAATGGTTCCATCAGCAGGGTGAATTACGAACGGGTTCGTTGAACGACCAGGCATTAACCAAAGACTCCGGCCCATACAAGTTCGTGTAAAAGGGTTCGATTTCACAATAATAACGCCGGATTCACAAAAACGGATTTCCGGTTACGTCAGTTCCAAGAGAAGTATCCATAATCCAAGAAGGAGTTGAAGGCGATTTCGGCACAAAACGGTTTCCATACAGTAGGCATTGCGGAGTAAGATATGATGGACTTTATTCCCGGTACCGGCGCCGGAGACTTGAATAATATTTGTTGGTAACAGGGTGCGGTAGACAGCGTCAGTCCCGGCGGACAAATCGGCCGCGTTTTACTGAGTCAGGAGTTGGGCTGTCATCTACGCCCTGGAGGTCAGTCTAGCCCGACAAGAAAGTCCGGAATCAGTCAATTTGCGTTTCATCGGACTGCTTTGCAATGGAGGAACTGATCATGCCTCGAATGACCGCCTATTGCGGCCTTGACTGTTCAAGTTGCCCTACCTTTGTCGCAACTCAAAATGATGACGATGCGGCCAGAGCGCAGACCGCCGCTTATTACTCCGAAAAGTTCGGATTTGACTTGAAGCCTGAAGAAATCAACTGTGATGGATGCAAGTCCGAGGGAGGGAAGCTTATCGGATATTGTCG
This sequence comes from uncultured delta proteobacterium, assembly GCA_963747865.1. Taxonomy (GTDB): domain Bacteria; phylum Desulfobacterota; class Desulfomonilia; order Desulfomonilales; family Desulfomonilaceae; genus JBBSBY01. The sequence continues at coordinate 49,383 of CAVVHK010000012.1, forward strand.
GTTGTGCGATATCCGGAGATGCTGCAGCGGAAGGGGGCTGGACAATTGCGCAATTTGCAGTGATCAGCCATGTCAAAACCTTATCAAGTTTCATCAGTTTTCGTCGGAGGCAAAGGCGTGCTTTGAAGCGCTCAAGAAGCGGATCGGATAAGCTCGCCCTGATTGCGCCTCTCGCGAAAAATAGGGGCTTTCCGGCTCGTACGTGGTTGCTTACGACCTCTTATGGGGGATGATCCGGGAGGTTCGGCTACAAGGGAGCCAAAATAAGGATGTCTATTCTATTCTCACCGTACAGAATTAACAACATGGAAGTGAAGAACCGTTTTGTTCACTCCGCCACACAAGAATGCATGTCCGGCGCCTCCGGAGAGGTGACCGAACAACTGATAAAGAGATACGTGAATCTGGCCAAAGGAGAGACCGGACTCATAATACCCGGTGACATGTACGTGGACGGCCCTGGCAGATCTCGTCTGTATCAGACAGGAATTCATTCGGATAAGATGATTGCGGGTTTGCGAAAATTGGTAAATTCCGTTCATGAGTATGGGGCGAAGATAGTATTCCAATTGGCCCATGCCGGTCGTCAAACCACGAAAGCGGCAGCGGGTCAGGTCCCTCTCAGCCCATCCAGCGTTGGACGAGATCCTATTCATTTCACCAAGCCCAGAGCGATGAGTATCGAAGACATCGATAATGTGATTCGAGCTTTCGGAAGGGCCGCTGGAAGAGCCGTCGAATCCGGAGCTGACGGAGTTAGGCTTCATGCCGCTCACGGCTATTTGATCAATCAGTTTTTATCGCCTTTCTTCAATCACAGGAATGACGCCTGGGGTGGTTCGGAGGAAAACCGATTCCGTTTGCTGGAGGCGATATTCCGGGAAGTTAAAAATAATGCCCCTGATGGGACGCCTATACTTATCAAGCTCAACACCCACGATCACACTCCAAGCCGGGGACTTACTCCCGATGTGGCCGTGCGTTATGCCCGGCGGCTCGCGGAAATGGGAATAGACGGGATAGAGCCCAGCAGCGGGACCGCCCATTATTCATTCATGCCCATGTGCCGAGGCGACGTGCCTGTGGAGGATTTTGTCCAGGGCATGCCTTTCTGGAAGAAGCCGTTCGCAGCACTCAAGCTGAAAAAGTTGGTGGGTAAACACTGCATGGAAGACGGATACCATCTGGACGTCGCTAAGAACGTCAAATCCGTCATAGGCTCTGCGCCTGTTTTTCTAGTGGGCGGTATGCGAAGGCTGGATCATATGGAAGATGTTGTGTCCAAGGGATATGTGGATTTTATCTCCATGAGCCGCCCATTCATAAGGGAACCCTACCTCGTGAAGAGATTCAGACAGGGAAAATCCGACCGCGCTACTTGTGTGTCGTGCAACAAATGCTTGGCTGCGCTTGCCAGGGGGACATCTATACGCTGCTTCTTAGAAACGTGACTCTGGAAAGAAACTTCTTGAAAGCCGTAGCCCTCCAGGCCTCCCTCCAAGAAACTTTTAAGATGTCGCCGCACGGTTTCAACTTTCCTCCTTCGCAAGGAGAGGGCTATAGTAGCCCTTGTAGTCGGCGTCAATCTTTTCAGGTAAGCGGCTGCAAAAAAGCATGAATTCAATGTTTCCCGAATGACAATCTGATTAAAGGAGGTTGATATGCGATTCAAAGCGCTTGCATGCATTGGGCTTCTGTGTGTGGTGATGTGTTCATCCGCCGGCGCGGACGGAGCGCCCGTTCTTCAGAAAATTTCCGAGCACGTGTACGCGTATGTAGATACCAAGAACGCCGGCCCCGCTGACAGTTTCGGCTCGAACGCGGGACTGGTGGTTGGGAACGACGCCGCGCTGGTGATAGACACTCTGATCTCGGCCAAGCACGCCGACCGTTTTGTGGCGGACATCCGCAAAGTTACGGACAGGCCCGTGAAGTACGTGGTCAACACGCACCACCACCTCGATCACGCCTGGGGGAATTGCGAATTCGTCAGGCTCGGCGCGACGGTGATCGCCCAAGAGAACGCCCTGTCCCACGTGACGGAAGACGCCCAAACCTTGGCTCATCCTGAAGGACATGGATTGACCGCCAAAGACTTGGAAGGGACCACATTGCAGGGGCCGACCATTACGTTCACGGATTCCATGAAGATCGATCTCGGGGGAGTCACCGTGGAACTACGCTACCCGGGGCCCACCCACACCAATGATAGCATTGTCGCCTATGTGCCGCAGGACAAAGTCATGTTTGTGGGTGATATCCTTTTCACTCGCTATCATCCTTTTCTGGCCGAGGGTGATCTGATTCAATGGCAAAAGGCTCTAGGAGAACTTGCCGCCGGCCTCGATACGAAAATCATTCCCGGACACGGGTGTAAACGCCGGACGAAAATCGCGACGGAAGTCGGGGCGGTTTAAAATCGCGGCGCCCCTAAGTAGCCTCTCGTGATAGAGGACTTTCGGAAAATCCGGGGGTTTTCCGATCAGTTCTTCATGAGGAGGCCGGAGGGGTGTACACACAGATGAAGAGTTGGACGGAGATACGCTTTAAGGTATTGAGAGAGGAGAAGAGCAAGCGGGAGGTTCTTCGGGAAACGGGAATACATTGGACGACTTTGGAGAAGATCCTAACCCATCCGGAGCCCCCTGGTTACAGGTTGAGCAAGGCTAGACCCAAACCCAAGATCGGTCCTTTCTTGGACCGGATCGCCGACATTCTAGACAGCGATAAGCAAGCGCCAAAGAAGCAGCGTCATACGGCCAAGCGGATATATGAACGAATCAAGCAAGAAGGCTACGAGGGAAAATATACTCAGGTCAAAGAAGCGGTAAATAGGATCAAACTGCACAGCCGTGAGGTTTTTATGCCTCTGATTCACCGGCCGGGGGAAGCCCAAGTCGATTTTGGGGAAGCCTTGGTAAATGTGTCCGGAGAGTTGCGCAAGGCTCACTTCCTGGTTATGGCGCTCCCGTATTCGGACGCTTTTTTCGTTGTAGCATTCCAGCGGGAATGCACGGAGACTTGGTGGGAAGGTCATGTGCGGGCATTCGAGTTTTTTGAGGGAGTTCCCGTACGGATCACGTATGACAACAGCCGGGTGCTGACATCTCAGATCGTATGTTCCCGGGGAAGCGAACTGACCAAAGGATTCTCGCAACTAAAAAGCCATTACCTTTTTGATCATCACTTCTGTCGGGTGCGCCGCGCCAACGAGAAGGGGGTCGTTGAGGGGGTGGTTAAGTACGCTCGTCTTAATTTCTTTGTGCCAGTGCCTCAGGTCAGTGATTTTCAAGAGCTCAATGAAAGGCTGGCGCGGATGTGCCGAGACGACCTGACCAGGCGTCTTCGCGGCAAGATCGGCTCAAAGGCCGAGCTCATGCTTGAAGATCAAGCCGCTTTTCATTCCCTTCCCCCAACGCCGTTCGACGCATGTCTCATACAGTCTACAAGAGCAAGCTCACTATCTCTGGTGCGATTCGATGATAACGACTATTCGGTTCCGGTTCGATACGCTCACCATACGATTCAGGTAAAGGGATACGTAGACAAAGTGGTCTTGCGCCATGGAAAGGAGAAGGCGGCTGAGCACAAGCGCTCCTGGAGCAAGCAAGGCGTCTTTTTCAATTACGTGCATTACCTGGCGCTTCTGGAAAGAAAACCCGGCGCTTTGAATTATGCGTTGCCTTTGGCTGATTTAAATCTACCGGAGTGTTTCGGGGATCTTCATCGCCTCCTTCAGGCAAAGGCTGAGCGGGAGGGTGAAGGGACTCGAGAATATATCCGTGTGCTCCGGCTCTTAGAGGATTACAGTTTTTCCGAAGTGAAAGAGGCTGTAATAAAGGGCCTCAGAGTGGGAGCCTGTACTCGGGACGCCGTCGTTCAGTTTCTAACGCATCAGACTCCCTGCCATCCCACTTTCAGGTTGGACGGACGAGAGCGTCTCACCCTGGTGAAGGTGGCCGGGCCCGATATATCGGCCTACACAGATCTTCTCTCTCCTGGAGGCTCCGCATGAGCGAGAAGAATAAATCAACGATTCTATTGGAGCATCATCTCAAGAGACTCAAGCTTCCCACTGTCCTGAGAGAATATGCCTCCATGGCGACGGTTTGCAGAGATGATCGGTCCGATTATCCGACCTACCTTCTTCGTCTGACTGAACGCGAATTGCTTGATCGTGAGAGAAAAGCTGCGGAAAGGCGAGTCAAGGAAGCTCGGTTTCCCGTGACCAAGACCATTGATACCTTTGATTTCAAAGCGCAGCCATCTATAAACGAGCCGCTGGTGCGAGAACTCATGAGAGGGGAATTTATAGACAAGAGAGAAAACGTTTTGCTTATAGGCAACAGCGGCACAGGCAAAACCCATTTGGCTTGCGCTTTGGCTTTTTGCGCCTGCATGCAGGGACGCCGAGTGCGTTTCTACACCGTAACCGGTTTGGTCACGGAGCTTCTAGAGAGCCGTGAAGAGAGAGGACTACAACGATACCACAGACAATTGGAACGCCAAGACCTCTTGGTCTTGGACGAACTTGGATACGTCCCCTTTTCCAAGGCGGGGGCGGAACTGCTTTTTGAGGTGGTCAGTAGGGCCTATGAGCGCCATAGCCTAATGGTTACCACTAACCTCCCATTTGAAAACTGGACCGAAATCCTAGGGTCAGAGCGTCTTACCGGGGCTCTGCTCGACCGGCTTACCCATAGAGTCCACATTCTCGAAGCAAATGGCCAGAGCTACAGGCTCCAGCAAGCCAAGAAACGATCCCCGCGCCGATCCGACCATATAAAACCGGGAGCTTGAAAGGAGGAAAAGCTTGACAGGTAGCAGAGAAGAGATCTAATTGTCCAATAGGCGCCGCACTTTTCGGCCGCCACCCTCCGCACTTTTCAACCGGCCTTCACACACGGGCCTGTGTCGAGCGCGGCTGACCTTGAGGACATGAAGAACTACATCAGCGTATTCGACGCTAAAGCGCAGACTCTTTGCGCGGGGAAAACCGCCGATGACGCTCCTGCTATCGCTCAGGAGCTGATCAAGCTTCTTCCGCAGCAAGGCCGGGTGGAGCTGCCTTCACTAGTGGAGTTCAATCTGAGGCTCAAATACCTGCCGAAGCCTGAAGCGAAGAAGTAAAGGAGTGGCATATTAGACATGAGACTGAGAAGCTGTTGACTGTGATGTGAGGATTCGCAATTTCTTTCCCAATTGACAACGCTTGTAGCTTTCGTGGCTTTTCTCGTTTCCAGGCCGGAGCCTGGGAACGAGAGAAGGCTGTGGAGTGATTTGTGGGTGAGTTCCCGAAACAATGCTGGGTTAAGGGAACGCTCGGGCTTTTACGGATCTGCGGATTTGTTTGGGCCGCAAATGGTTTTAGTCAAATCTGCTGCAGGTTTCCGAGTGGTTATGCAGTCCGCCCAATCCGATCGATAACTGCATCCAGAAATTCCCTGCTCGTTTTATCACGAGCGTAGGAATTCAATTGTTCCTGCCTCTGGAACAATACAACGTGTTCTGCGAAGGCTTCGACAATCTCATTGTAGCGATCCGCATCAGCTATCAAATCAGTGTACTGTTTCCAAAGCGGTGATTGAGGAAAAGCACGTCTAGCGTGGTCATATGAAAGCCCTGCTTCTAAAACGGCGAACAAAGAAAGTGAAATTGCTGCACGATGATTCTTCAGAATCCCCCATTTAAGCAAAGTCGTGAAATTGCCTTTGGCGCCAAGGTCACGTAGCGCCTGTTTGGCAGTGTCATCATCAGCCTGCAGGGACAGTTGCAGTAACGCGTAAGTAGCGTTGTATACAGTCTCTAAATTCGGAGAAGCCGTTCCAGTCAGCCAATGTGATATGGGCCCAACCAAACTTTCCCAAGGCCAGTTACAGCTCATTTTGATCATAACACCGATCACTTTAGTAAGCACATCAACCACTTGATCTGATGAATTAGCGTAGCTGCTTACGACTTGTACTATCTGCTCTGGTGAGCTATTAGGCCCAATGGGACTAAAATAAACGAAAACCTCAGACCAAGGCCTCTCAGTCAATAAACGCAGCAGATTAGCGTAATTAGGCGGTGCCAAGTCTACCTGGTAATGGTCTTTTATGAGTTGGCTTCCATTCAGATCGATTATAGATTCCATTATTGTGATTGTGCCCTCTAACCATTGTCTACCTAACTCCCCATCAGGAGTTGCGAAGTTGACTTTTACGCCGCTCGATAGTTCGAGGATTTTTTGAGCAAAGCAATCGAATTCACTAGGCTTGTCCTTATTGATACCCCTAATAAAGCCTGCGATGGCATCTCCCAATTTCCTGTCTACATAGGGAAACGCCTTCATAGTTTGAACTCGCTTTAGAGAAGAATCCAGCAACGATTCAAAAAACAGATGTTCTCTCTGGTCCATTTGGGTTAGCTCTGAAAAGACATAGAACGGCCACACTGGTTCCACTGTGACCGGTCGTTCCATATAGCGAGCGATAATTCTTGCCAGAGTTGGCCAAAATCCAGGAATCCCGCTTAAGTCTTTTATTTTTCCTGCTTCTGTATCGGACAATGCTTTCTCTATAATGGGGGTTAGTGAGACTTCAAGCGCTTTGTCTAGAGGGACGTTGAAGTGAATCGCAGCCAAGCATTGTTGCCACTCTACGCCATCCAGCAAACTAATGACGAATTGATCCAAAAGTCCGATGTCGAATAGAGTGCTGAAATCATTGGTAATTAGTTCTTGATGTATCAAGTAGGTTGCCATTACTCTTAAACTTATTTCTTCCCCACACATAATATGGAAGCTATATAGCTTGTTTACGAACAACTTTATCTCTCGTGGGGTAGGGATCTGGCTCAATATAAATCGGTCCTTGATTTTGGCATCTGGTGAATGCTGTTTAGCTAACATAGCGTGATGGTATATGGAATATACGGCATGGAATTCCCCCTCAGCAATTGCAGTCGTATCGAATGCCTGTTTAAGTTTCTCCAAAAAATACCCATACCAATCGGACGTTAGTGGAGGCGAAACACAGAAAGTGACTTGAAATGTCTTATTCAAAAATCCATCCACAGCATTCATGGTTTCAGCGGGAGAGCGGGATATAGCTGGTGCAGCCCTATCGTCACTGAAATTAGAAAACGACGATTCCGAACTCACTGCATATTGCTGGGAACCCTGCTCCCAGAGTCTGATCACCCCCGGGAAACTGAACGGTACTATAAGCCACAAGCGTGACAGTGCCGATTCTTTCGACTTGGACTCTGGATCGTCATGATTCGGAATTTCAGGTTGAAAGAACACTCGCAATGTTGACCACAAATCTATCGCTTCTTCCGTAGACATTCTATCCAAGTTATCCAAAGCTACTACTAACCGTCTCTCCGGAGACCGGAGCACTTCACAAACAATCTGATGAAATATGTTTCGGAACTCGATAGTGCTGGGGTTTGGTGACCTCATGTACACTTCTGTACCCACATTTTCTTCATGCTGAATGAGATTAGAGAAGACGTCAAATTTTCCCGCGTAGTCCACTGGTTTATTCAGTATTAAATCGAGCACTATCACGTAATATATTGGCTTAAGCATATACGTATAAACAAGAGTCCATATTACAATTAATGCTGGTATGCCGAACGCCAGGTATAGGGACCACAAGACCACTTCATCACCCTTCCAATTACTACTAATAACTAGGTTAGCGTTCTTGTCATATTGATCCAGACCATACTTGGATATCAGAGCATAAGCTATGGGTAGGAATAAAGCGGCAAATGCCAAAGCCTTGGCAGGAAATTTGAGTATGGGCTTTGAAGTAGAAGCGGACTTGTGCTTTATTATTCTTAAATCATGCAGATCCTGTCCCCAATTATGGCAACCTTCCCATTTTTGTGTCTTCAAGAATAAGTCCAACTCATCGAGAAAAGCAAGCCTCAAAGGGTCTCCTTGGTGAGCCCATGAATCAAAGACGAAGACCTTGGCTTCTGGTTCACCTGGCTGCTGCAATTCCTTCTTAAGGAGTTTGAGGGTTGTAGATTTTCCGCTTCCCCAAGGGCCGGTCAACGCTATAGACTTTCTACCTTGCTCAGTTTTCACTAAGGTTGCTATAGCCTTGGCCACTCTTGAATGAGATCCAAAGTAATCCTCATGAGAAGGGTCATCGTCAAGAAGGTGCGATACAGTGCCGTTATTTGCTACATTCTTTTGCTGTGGCATTTGCGATCTCCGGACTAGAAGCGATTTGTCGTCGAAGCATGATCCTAAGACCACAGATGCACAATAATAGGCCTCCAAAGCTAGACTGTCCACTCCTCCGATCTATCGCCTAATTGTTTTGCCCCGAAAACCGGACACAAGCTAAAGTGGAAAAGCCGGTCTTTTTTGTCATGCCACAGAATAGGTACCCGAGGCAAAAGCACGGGTCCGGGAAAATTGAAAATCCTGGATTCCTGGATGCTCAGGAATGACGGGGAGTATGGGCGCAATGCCGAAGGAACCCGAAGATCTCCGCATTCATCATTCCCCTCAAGGCCTTGAAATCCTTATGAGCCATTGCCAGGACGGCGTGCGCTTGCCTAATGTCTTTCATACAGCACCTTGCCTTCTCGCAGGGCTTTGGCAACCACATTATTCAAGGAGCCCCGCCAATACTCCACTTCTTCTCGACTGTAGACCAGGATATCCTTGGGAAATGGAAAGGAGGCCAGGGCACGCCAGAGCTTGGTCATTTCTTTCCTGCGGCTTCTTCTTGCGCCTAAAGGCTCTGATTCCACAATTAACAGATCAATATCTGAAGCGGCATGGGATTCTCCCCTGGAGCGAGAGCCAAAGAGAATAACCTGTTCTGGGTCGGCGGCTTTAACGATTATCTGTATCATGTCTTCAAGCGTCTGCTGCGTAAGCTCTGCCATGGTCAGCCTCCCGGAGCGCGGACAGGTTGAACGCGTGGTTTCGCGTTCAGTGGGGCCACCCCTCTATAACCATATATTCTATTCTCCTGGAAGACAATCACGCACTGGCCGTAAAAACAAAAAGGGACTCGATAACATATCGAATCCCTTTAGCTTCGTCGTGGTGCCGAGGGACGGAATCGAACCATCGACACAAGGATTTTCAGTCCTCTGCTCTACCGGCTGAGCTACCTCGGCGAACGAAAAGTCATATTAAGGTTTTGTGAGGCCGATGTCAACTAGTTTTCTTTTCAGCTAACAGCCGTGTCGGCGCCTGGGAGCCGGTTTGACGGCAAATCGTTCAAAAATCCAACTCAGCTTAACGAATTCACCGGCCTGGAGAAATCCTGAGCGAGCCCCGCTACAGTTTGAAAGTCAGGAGTATGTCGTCGGTTTCCACCGCCTGAGACGGTCTTACAAGAATCCGCTCCACTTCTCCGTCGCATGGGGACGCGACACCGCTTTCCATTTTCATGGACTCCATTCGAATCACCTCTTGTCCTTTTCGGACCTGAGCCCCGACCTCGACACAGATTTCCGTAATAAGACCGGGCATGGGGCATTTGAGGACGTTTTCCACGGTGACTTTGCGATCCCGTAGCATGTAGTGAGCAAGGCTCCATTCCAGGGGCGTATAAATCTCGAAAGTCTGCACTGTTCCGGAAAAGATAACCCTTATGTGGTTTTCTTGGTATTGCAGGCGGAACATATGGGATTGGCCGTTGATATCAAGCTGCAATCTTCGTCGGTAGTATTCGAATTCGGGAGCGACCACTGTATATGAATGTCCGTCCACCTCAATGTCCCATTTTCGCGATTCACAATCCTCGTCAAGCTTTACCCGGAATACATTCTTGTTCACGCGAACCATGTAATGGTGTTCCATGGCTCGAACCGGAGCGCTTCCGACCAGTGCGCTCATGGGTTTGAGAGAATCTCTCACAAGGACTCTGCGGCTATGGAAGACAAGCACCGCAGCCATAACCATTTGATGTTCGTGTTCCATAGATGGTTCCGCTTTACTCACGCCATCCTGGAAATGTTCTTCTATAAAGTCGGTAGACAGATCTCCCGAGATGAATGCGGGATGATTTATGACCGCATTGGCGAAATCCACATTCGTGGTTATTCCTTCGATATGATAGCCGTTTAGCGCTCTCACCAGGGCTTCCATGGCTTGATTTCGGTCATTACCCCAAGCGCAAACCTTGGCAAGTAATGAGTCATAATGAATTGTTATTGAGCTACCTGCTTCTATGCCGGTATCAACTCTCACATTTTTGACTTTGGTTACCGCATATCTGGTGATCATCCCGGTAGTGGGCAAGAATCCTCTATATGGATCTTCCGCGCATATCCGGGCCTCAATGGCCCAACCTTGTATGACCACGTCCTCCTGCCTTAAAGGCAACGGTTCCCCCGCGGCGACGCGCAATTGGAGCTCGACCAAATCCAAATTCTTCAGAATTCCGGTATCCGGATCCGGCGCCTGGGTTACCATTTCCGTGATGGGATGTTCCACCTGAAGGCGGGTATTCATCTCAAGGAAATAGAAGTTTTTATCGGCGTCCAGGATGAATTCAACAGTCCCAGCGTTCGAGTAGCCCGCCGCCTCGGCAAGTCTACAAGCAGTGAGGCCCATTTGCTCGCGAAGCTCTTTGGTCATGGCCGGAGAAGGAGCTTCCTCGATGACCTTCTGGTATCGCCTTTGGATGGAACATTCTCTCTCGCCCAAGTGAATGACGTTCCCGAATTTATCGGCCATGATTTGGAATTCGATGTGCCTCGGCCGGGCGACATAGCGTTCGATAAAGATCCTGTCGTCGGCGAAACTCTTGCGGGTTTCTTCCATGCATGCCTTGAGCGCGGCCGGGAGTTCTTCCCGAGAAGAGACAATCCGCATCCCTCTGCCTCCACCGCCTGCAGCAGGCTTCAGAAGCAGCGGGAACCCCACCTCCTCGGCCACGGCGGTAGCTGTCTCGATATCGCGTAACGCCTCGTGATGACCCGGCACGACCGGGACTCCGATATTGAGGGCCAGTTCCTTGGACGCCGTTTTGTCTCCGAGTCTGGCAATAGCCGCCACCGGTGGGCCTACAAATACAAGGCCCGCGTCTGCCACTCTTTGCGCAAAGTCAGCGTTCTCGGACAAAAAACCGTAACCCGGGTGTACGGCGTCGCACTCATGGCGCAGCGCGGCAGCAATTATTTTTTCGGCACGAAGAAATGAGCCCTTGGCCGGGGCTGGTCCAATAAAAGCTGATTCATCGGCTTGGCGCACATAGGCCGAGCTCACATCGGCTTCCCCGTAAACGGCGACGGTTTTAATTCCCAAGCGCTTGCAGGTTGAGATTACGCGGACGGCGATTTCGCCGCGATTTGCAATTAGTACTTTATTGAACACCTTTGTACCTCACAAGGGGATATTACCGTGTTTACGTTCCGGTCGCGGACTATGTTTTCCTTCCAGGAACTGCAAGCTTCGAATCAGCCTATTTCTGGTTTCTCTTGGAAAGATGACGTCGTCTATGTAGCCGCGTTTGGCTGCCAGAAAAGGATTTGAGAAGGTTTTACGATAATGGGCTTCCTTTTCCGCAAGCGCTTGCTGTGGGTTCTCCGCCTGTTGGATCTCCTGCCGATAGATGACTTCCGCTGCGCCTCTCGGTCCCAGAACAGCTATCTCCGCAGTGGGCCACGCGTAATTAATGTCGGCCCCGATGTGTTTGGAGTTCATGACGATATAGGCTCCACCGTACGCCTTCCTCACCACAACGGTGATGCGGGGAACCGTGGCTTCAATGAACGCATACAGCAGCTTTGCGCCATGCCGAATTATCCCGCCGTGTTCCTGTTCCGGACCGGGCATGAATCCCGGCACGTCCACCAGGCAGATCAACGGAATGTTAAAAGCGTCGCAAAATCGGACGAACCTGGCCCCCTTGGCGGAAGCGTTGCTGTCCAGAACGCCGGCCAGAACTGCCGGCTGGTTCGCAATCAGTCCGATGGTTTCACCGCCCATTCGCCCGAACCCTATTATCAGGTTTCTGGCGAAACCCGAGTGAATCTCAAGAAATTCTGCGCCATCCAGTATGCTGTAGATCAGCACCTTCATATCGTAGGGCTGATTGGCGTTTACAGGCACGAGATTATCCAACGCCGGATCTACGCGGTCGGGCGGATCCCGAAGGTCAAGAAAGGGCGGCTTCTGGCGGCTATTTGACGGGAGATAGTTTATGAGACGCCGGATCTCTCTCAGACAGAGTATGTCGTTCGGAAGAACAAAATGCGCAACTCCGCTTCTGGTGGCGTGAACGTTCGGGCCGCCCAGCTCGTCCAAGGTTATATCTTGATGGATAACGGTTTTAACAACGTTTGGTCCCGTCACGAACATATAGGAGGAATTATCCACCATAAAGGTGAAATCGGTCATTGCCGGGCTGTACACCGCTCCACCCGCGCATGGTCCCATAATGCAGGATATCTGGGGAATAACGCCGCTTGCCATCACATTTCGGTTAAAGATTTCTCCGTACGCGGCCAGCGCGTCAACCCCTTCCTGAATTCGAGCCCCTCCTGAGTCGTTTAGCCCGATGAAAGGGGCGCCGACTCGGACCGCATGGTCCATGACTTTGCTTATTTTCTCGGAGTGCGCTGCGCCAAGGGAGCCGCCGATTACCGTGAAATCCTGGCTGAAGACGAATACTTCTCTGCCGTCAATGGTTCCGTGGCCGGTGATTACCCCGTCGCTCAGATATTCACGTTCTCCGCCCAAGTGGCCGCCGAGCCCGGTCTTGAGCACATCAAATTCTTCAAACGATCCCTCGTCCAGTAGAAGCTGTATCCGCTCCCAGGCTGTAAGCTTGCCTCTAGCGTGTTGCTCCGCAATTCGCTTTGGCCCTCCTCCCATTCGGGCTTCATCGCGCATTTGTTGGAGGCTGGCCAGATTGTCCTGCATAGGCCAAGTCATCGATTCTTCAGCCATGAGGTCTGAAGACTCGTCTTCGAATGAGCCTGGTTCACACTTTTGGGTCATATCTTTCCTCAGTGGTAGGGATGGTGATCTCGTCGGCAATGATCCGATTTAATCGTAGTCACAAGCCGAGCGTCGCAATCAACCGAATTGCCGAATTAACCGAAGATCCAATTCCGTTCAAGAAGTTTCATGAGCGCCTGTGATCGGTCGATGTGGACGACACGGAATCCACAGACCGAAGCCGGCGTCCATGATCACCGGCTTATGATAAGCCCGAGCCTGCGTCGAGCCGCGCAATCCCCAAAATTTCCATAAATCAGCGTGCGCGGGGGAATTCCCCTCCATGGTGGGCCTGTGACAAAGATCAGCCGGGAAATAAACATGAACGAATGTCAACGAGCATGCAATTCAGCGTGTCGGACATAATTACCAATACCTTCGGCCAGCGTCAATAGAGTCCGCAAACCAAAATTCATCGTCAAAACATTAATAATCCGGTCCTCATGAGTAATTCAGCGCTTCATTTGAATTTTTGTCAGCATTCTCGCGGTACGCCAACATTCTTCTTGAACCAGCGCATTAGAAAAAAAAAGGAGGGCGGTATGATTTGAGTCTGAACAGGCCAATTATTAATGTCCATTAGAGGAAAGATATAATGTTAATTGGCAATATTAGTCTCAACCATATAAGGTTTGATATTGACACAGAGCATAATTTACTTTAATATGATCTCGCACTTATTGGGTATCACAGTGCTTTGTGTTAAGCGAATGATTCCCGGCAGAGAGGATAAAATGAAAAAGAGCTTTCCGGCCTTAATTCTGCTCGGCCTTTTGGCATTATCGCCGCCATTGAGTCTTGCCGGCATAGATATGGAAAAGAACCATGATTTTCTCCCGCAAGTCCATAACGTCATATTTCTGTTCGACGTATCGGATTCCATGATTGCGGGTTACCCGGAAAACTACGATCTGCAGCGGCTCTTCATAGCTACCAGAGCCCTGGCGCTGTTCAATTACAACATGCCTCATGTGCCGAGATGGCAATACGATATGAATACCGCTTTGATTACCTATGGGGATTGTCAAGTTCCAAGATTGGCATTGCCTCTGGGCCCTTACACGGCAGAAAAATATAAGCCTTTGTACGGACATCTGCGCAATTACGGCACAGGACCGTTCCGGACCGCAGGCCTACCCCAGGCTTTACAATTGGCGGGCTCCATGGCCTTGTCCGCCGCCGGAAGAACCGCGATAGTAATCCTTTCCGATGGCGGGAATAGCGGTGAGTGTCCACAACGCACCGCTGAGGCTCTGAAAAAGGAGTTGGGAGACAAGGTTGTGGTGTATGCGGTGTTCTTCGGCGAGTACGAAGTCGGCTGGAGAAATCTCTACGAGGTATGCAAGCTCACCGGAGGGTACAGCCGGCATTGGGAAGAAGTTAGAACCAAAGCTCAGATGAGGGATTTCGTCCGGGATATAACAATTCGAGAAATAATGTTTCCATACCCGGAAATATTCTTTCCAGAGAAGAGCGCTGAATTGATCCCTTCGGAAGCGCTGAAACTTGAAAGCGTCGCCAATTTTCTCCTGGCAATTCCCCAATATCATTTGCAAATCGACGGTCACACGACTTTCTTCGGAAACACTAAGGATAACTACAAGCTTGGCATGGAGCGGGCGAAAAACGTCAAAGATACCCTGGTGAAAATGTATCGTATCCATCCCGACAGAATTCAGGTCAGGTCATGGGGTGAGGAATTGCCCAGATATGACAACCAGAATCCGGACGTGGCCCAAAGGAACCGTGAGACGGACCTGTATTTAATGCTCCCACTGAGAAACTATTCTTATGACGAGAAGAACATGCATACTTTCGGCGTAAACGCAGTGGGCGACGTTTATAACACCCAGGAACGAACCGGAGATGAGGAGTGGGCTTGGCCTGCGAATCCGGTTCCTTCACCGAGCGTCATCATGCCGTCAGTCAACAAAGCGCCTATCCGTCCTGTGAACAATAGATAGACAACTTAAAGTCGGACTATTTCCCTTGCTCCACACGCGATCGAAACACTGACCCGCTTCGCCGGGTCAGTTCCACCCCAAATACCCCTGTCACAGAATAGCTGGTCACTTTCATAAAAACGGCGGCGGAGTCTTTCCCTTTTCTCCGGGCTCCGGACTGGTAACGCATGCCTGGAGGCTCAGCCCCAAGATCCAGCGCTGAATCGGCGGTATCGATCAATGAGTTAGTATTCCAATTCGCAAATACGGTCACGAATTTGTTCTTCAGCGCCGGAGGCTCCTTTTCTTGGTGGCGACCGCCGTCTCCGGCGGTCATTGTTCCTGGGCCGGCAGGGAGAAACTGTCTCAAAACTCCCGAATTGTCGCAAATCGTGGCACGGTGATCGTAGGGGCGGGGTTTATCCCCGCCCGCCTAACAGGTTTGTGACTAACGGGCGGAGATAAACCCCGCCCTTGCAAACGTTTTGCGAGATTTCAACGAGGATCGGCATAATAATCCTCGTGCAGTGTATCATGTTTCAGATGAAGATCGTGCTACGAATTAGGAGGTGCCTGTATTTTGAGACACTCTCGGGACGCCGGCCCCCACCGGAACAATAGCAGACCGTGACCCAAAAATGTGAGACCGTATTTGCGAAACAGTGTACTTAGAGTCTCCTACTTCCCAATTGCTCCGGCTTGTTCCGTAGAGTGTCCCATGAGGTCCCCCCAATCTTTGGAAAAGCGATAAATCTGGCCCAAGCCATAGAGCGAGAGAGTCATGAATATGGTCTGATCGGGCTCTTTGAGTCTTTGCGTGAGTGCGTCTTGTTGACGGACCTCGGAATAGCGGAGAAGTATGTTCCAGCATTGTGGATGATAATCGAGACCAATACTGGTGAAATACGCGAAATCGAATTGATGGGAGTATTGGGTCTCGAAAAAGCAATCCAGGGACGAAGTTAGTTTCACTTGCAGGTTTACGTTGGTCTGCCTGTTCAAATCTTCTCGCCGTTCGTCTTCGGTAAACTGGTGGAGCACTCGCACAAGGTCGCCTCTATGGTCCATGAATCCCAGGTTCACGCTATATCTGCGAGCGCGATTCAAAACCGGGTCATATTCGGCCTGAGCCGCCAGATCGATAAGGGAATGAGGTTTCAGGGTCAGTTCAGCCTGGGTGTTAGTCCATCCTGTTAGAGCGAAGGGGCTGCGGTTTCCAAGAGGATCTTCTGGTGTTCTAGTATTCTCGAAGTCGTACCCCTGTGAAAGGCTGAACGACAGAAAATCCAAGTACTCGCCGGGGCCAAGCCTCCCAGTGAAGGTCTGGCGCATTTCAGCGGTGAGCAAGTTCACGTGGTCCATCCTGTCGGTTTCATCAAAATACGGATACCTTTGTTCGCTGGTGAAAGGGCGGAAGGTCCAATTGACCCTGGGCCTCAGAGTTTGCTTTATTTTCTGAAACCCGAGGAAAGAGCCGTCAAAGACTGAGTAAATATCGGTAAACGCGTCGGCGTTGACCTGGTAAAGATCGGTCCGGACCGAATTTACGGAACTTATGCTTTTATCTTTTTGAAAATAATCCGCAACATACGCCTTGGGGAAGTAGGTTGTTGACGGTTCTATCTTCAAGTATCGACCAAGGGCCAGAGGCAGGCTCAGCTTGGCTTCCATACGCAATCTGCTGCCGAACCATTGTTTGTCCCTCGTAGGGGCGTAAAAGTGGCTGAAATTCATCTGAGAGCCGAAATAGAAAGGAGTATACGGGATCTGCTGATTGAATGCGGTTGTGTTGATTATGGGTAGATTTTGAACAGTGACCGAATTGTCCGGCAAATCCAAATTGTCGAAATGGCGGGCCTCGGCAAGCACGAGAAAATTATTGAACTGCCTGTAAGCGACAGCGTTTGACTCCAAGTACCCTATACGAAGGCGCTTGTCAAAACGCCCCCCCCAGAACTCGAAGTAATCCCTGTCGGATACCCAACTGCCATTTACTTTTAGACGGAGTTGGCCGTCGAAGTCCTGGTCGTGACGCCATGTGAGGTAAAAACGACTACTCTTGGGATTTGTCGGGCTCCCATACTTCCAGTCATAAGTATATTCGCCGTAAAGGCGCCCCTGGAAATCCTCGTATGGAAAGTATCTTAATTCCGTGCCTATTTGGGCGGCCCTATTGGTGCAGATACGAGGAACCACAGTGGCGTCCACGCTGGGCGAAAAATTGAGAAAAAGCGGAAAGCGTAAGTCAAAGCCACGCAATGAGCTGTTGGCGAACGTGGGCATCAAGAGTCCGCTTTGCCGGGTGCGTTTTGCCGGATAAATCATCCATGGCACATAGAACACTGGGATACCCTTCACGTACAGGAAACCGTGTCGCAATCTGCCGTATCCCTCGATGGTGACATCCAGATCCTTACCCTTGATTTTCCAATCGGGATTAGCCCCGTTACATGTTGTGAAACTGCCTTCTTCAATATGGTAACTGGAGTCTCCTGTTTTTTCGAGTTTCTTGCCTTCGAGATATATGTTGTTTCGTGTCAGGAGCAGCTTTCCGTTGTAGATTACTCCGGTGGTGGCGGGCAGCTTGACGGCTATACTTTCAGCCTCCATAACATCGCCTGCGACTCGGACTATCACTTTGCCTTCGGCTTTCAACTCGCCGGTGTCGTGTCGATAAGTTAGTTTATCCGCCCTGAGGCGCAGATTACCCATGGCGAATGTGACGTTCCCGGATACGGTCATTGAACCATCTTTGCTGATTTCGGATTTTTGGGCAGAAATTTCGGAAGGGATATCCGTAGGAAGCGTAATGGACTCTTTTGTGAATTTCTTGAGGATATCTTCCTGGGCGAAGCTTATATCGGGAACTGTAACAGTGGTCAAGGTCGCAAAAAACGCAATGAATACCAGCGAAAGTCGGGCACAGTTGACCCTTGGGGCGTTGAAATCGGAGTCGATGGGCTTTGTAACGGATTCCGGCCTTGGCCCGCTCTGTTCCTGAACGGAGTCGGTCGGGAAAGGGTCGCTTCCCCTAAAATCTGTTCGAGGTTTCAAGAACCCACGGAAAGACACAATCAGTTGTCTCCGATTCCGCAGAGCCTGCGGACAGGTCCGATCATGTATAGAGATCCCGCGCAGAGGATCACGTCGTCCGCTGCGGCTTTCTTTTTCAGCATTCGGAAGCCGGTTTCTATGTCCGCGGCCCAACCGGCCTTGATTCCCAAAGAATTTATGAGCTCCGCCAACTTGGCGGATTCCAGGGCCCTCACCCCTTGCGGTGGGACGCACATCACCTCCCGAGCCAAGGGAGCGATTATTTCAACCAGCTTGTTGTAGTTCTTATCCTGGAGCATTCCCAGCAGCATCAAAGGCTTAACGCCGGGGTACTGAGAGCGAAATGTACTTTTCAGCAATCTCATGCCTTCCGGAGTGTGAGCCCCGTCTATTATCACCTCAGGCTTACGGCCGATCAACTCAAAACGCCCCGGAAATACTGTCTTTTCAATTCCTTTCCTTATTGCCTCTTCAGAAATTCTGTACCCTTGAGCAATCAGCTCACCAACCGCCGCTATCGCGGTGGAAGCGTTCTTGATTTGATGGCTACCCGGCATGGAGAGCCGGATGTTGGGCAAGGTCAGACTCCTCGAAACATAATCAAAACTGGTCTGCGTAGCCCTTTTTCCGAGATAATCCTTACCGAATTCTTTAACCGGAGCGCCCACCAGCGCTGCTTTCTCCAGAACAACTTTCCGAGCTTCAGCCCGGCTCGCTCCGGTCACAAGCGGGACTCCTTTTTTTACGATTCCGGCCTTCTCTCCGGCGACAGCTGCGAGTCCCTGGCCGAGGTAATCCTCATGCTCACGAGAAATGTCGGTAATGATGGTCACCACCGGCGAAACGGTATTGGTCGCATCCAATCTGCCGCCCAGGCCCACTTCTATGATCGCCAAGTCAGGCTTATACTCGGCAATACAATCGAATGCAACCGCGGTAGTGAATTCAAAAAAAGTCGTCCGTTCGGGATCGTAAATCCGACGAACTTTTTGGACGGCTTCATACAAGGCTTCCTTGGACACAAGCTTACCGTCGAGCCGCACCCTTTCTCTGAAATCGTTGAGGTGTGGCGAGGTGTACAAAGCGGTTCTATAACCGGCTTCAAGGAGGATGCTGTTAATAAATGAGGATGTGGAGCCCTTGCCGTTGCTGCCCGCGACGTGAACAACCGGAAATTTGGTCTGCGGGTTACCTATTTGCGCAAGGAGAGCGGTGATATTTTCGAGTCCGAGCAGGATGCCGAACCGTTCCAGGCTGTAAAGAAATTTCAGCGTCTCGTCGTACGCTTTGTCGAAAGACTCCGGCAATGGTAAAACCATGATGACCTCCGGCGCCGGCGGGAATCGTTAGGCGCCTGGGGCTCGTCTGCCAAGGAGCTCTCTAAACACCTCGGGGGTGTATAGCACATGAGTGACCTGCACGTCAAGCCGCTCCGAAGATAACAGGCTGTATTGATTGGCAAATGATCCGTTGCGTTAGCAACGGTTGAGGGTTCATGATGACGCTTAAGGCTGAAAATTGTGGGGAGATATCCGGCGGAAAACCGAAGACGAAGTTCCAAACTGTCCGGGATGTGCTACAATAATATGTAAGGTTTCAAGGAGATGGTTGATGCCGCCGGTAGAAGTTTTACTCTTCAAGGAGGACGACGGAAAGGTTCGCTGACCGATTGGTTCGGTAGATTACCCCAGAAGGCAAGAGTAAAATGCATGGCCTGGCTCGGAAGGCTGGAGACTTTCGGTCGTGAGCTTCAACGCCCGGATGCCGACTACCTCAGAGACGGTATTTACGAGCTTCGTGTCGGCCTTCAAGGCGTAAATTACCGGATGCTCTATTTCTTTCATGGTACTGCAATCGTTGTGGTTTCGCATGGACTGGTGAAAGAAAGCGTAGTTCCTCCTCTTGAAATCGAGAAGGCTGTGGAGAGAAAGAGATTATTCGAGCAAAACCCTGCGTTGCATGCTTTTGCTATGGAGAATTTGTGATGGAACGGCCGGAATTTCATTCGGGCGGCCCGTATTGAGGCTCAAACAGCTCGTGAGCTCAGGGGACCACCTAGCGAATCCTCTGAGGGGCCCTTTGAGCCGTTCGGACCCAGCTCTCGTCCCCTGACTGATCTTCCATAAGCCGCTTTAAGTTCTGCGAGATAACCGACGGAGTAGCAGTGTCGGAACATCGGCCACATGCGAGGCTGAGGACACAATCAATTAGGGATAACGCATAGTGCATAAATCCGGAAAGAAACTTGTCGAACTACGCAACGTCTTCGTATCTGCGGGCCGCGCAGTCATACTGTCCGACATTACTTGGGCGCTTTCCACTGGCCAAAACTGGGCTATTCTCGGAGGGAACGGAGCGGGGAAAACCACGTTCCTGAAGTTGGCCAGAGGAGACATTTGGCCGATTCCCAATTGCGGAGTCCGCTTGTTCCACACTAACGGCACAGTTCGAGAAAGTCCTATAGGCTTTCGGGAGAAAACGGGAATTGTCTCGCCCGAACTTCTCGACACTTACAAGCGCAACGGTTGGAACGTTAAGGGGCTGGATGTTGTGCTGACAGGCTTTTTTGACACGGCGTATCTTCACCAGGCGCCGGACTCCGGGCAAATCCTCCGTGCGAAAGAGGTTGTTGCTTCTTTAGGAATAGAGGATTTGGCGGAAAAGGATTTTCTCAGCCTATCCTTGGGGCAGGCCAAGAAAACGCTCATAGCCCGGGCAATAGTCCATAGACCTGGATTGCTCATATTGGACGAGTTGTGCGCAGGGCTGGACATCAAATCCAAAAGAATGGCTCTGGAGATTGTTCAGACACTGGCTGAAAATGGGACGCAAATTCTGTGCTCCACCCACGTTGAAGAAGATCTTCCGCAGGCTGTGACCCATGTGGTCAAATTGGATAACGGAAGGATAGTGGGGCAGGGGGCAAGAGCGGAGATGATTGAAGCATCGGAACAACAACCTATAAAATCGGATTTTCTAAAGACGTCTAAAGTTTCGGGAACCTCCAACACTATCCCGTTGATTATGATCGAGAACGCGGATGTATTCCTTAAAGGCAAACATGCCCTCCGTGGAATCAACTGGATGATCAAATCCGGCGAGAACTGGGGAGTCTTCGGACACAACGGCTCAGGAAAGACCACGCTGCTCCGATTAATCGCCGGAGACTTGGCTCCGGCCTGGGGCGGGGCCATAAGCCGATTCGGGAAAGGAAGCACCCATAACTTGTGGGAAATCCGCCGCAGGATAAGCCTGGTTTCCGCGGATTTACAAGCTTGGCACGAATATCGGCAAAGCGGCCTGGAAGTCGTAATTTCCGGTTTCTTCGGGAGTATAGGAGTCCACGATCCCGTGTCCGAGGCGCAAGAACAAACAGCCCGGCAATGGCTGCTGAATTACGATCTGACACACTTGGCTGACAGAGATGTCCGGACTTTATCCTATGGGCAGCTCCGGATTCTTCTCATAATGCGGGCCATGGTAACAAACCCCAAGATGCTGCTGCTGGACGAGCCTCTGTCCGGCCTGGATAAGCAAGCCAGACCACAAGTGTTGAATCTTCTTGATTCTCTGGCCTCCAATGGGACTGCTCTGGTCTATGTTACGCACAGGATCAACGAATTGCCTTCGTCGATAACCAAGGCGCTTGTTTTGAAAGACGGAAGGATCAGTTTCAGCTCAACACTTGCCAAGCTGGGAGTTTAGCCGGCGCCGTATTTCGAAACCATATAATATGCTGGATAATTTGCCACGTGACCGACTGCGCGGATTTGCGACAGATTAGTGGACAATTATGGCCAACACTTCACAAGCAATATTCACCTGAAATCCCGCCCGGAAATCCGAATTTGGACAAATATAACCACTTTGTACAGCGTAAATACCTTAGAACTTGACCATAAATGGGCTTGTATTGCCCGTTAATGGGTGTGGCGTGGACATTGCAGGACCACAGGATAGTGACTTCAAGGTGGTGTAACAGGATTCATTGAGGCTCGCAGTGGGCCTACTCGGAAAACGAAACGGCTCCCCTTGGCAGTTTAGTGGCCTCGGCTTGAGCACAAGAAAATTAGGTGGAGCAAAAAAATGAATAGCGGAACAATAAAGTTGAAGAAAGTGGTGGAGTTAGTGGGCGGAATAATGTTTCTTGGATGGACGTTCATCCTGGGAATCGGAGGATTTTTCCTTCTGGTCGGCGTTGGTTATTCTCTGTACGCCGGCTATGATGTTCTCCCGTTCGCGGCCGATTCCATACTGTTTTCTCCGTTGGCGCTATTGGGGATTTGGATGTTTTTGTTGACCGCCTCGTTGGCGATTGACTATTTGGCGGAAAAAACCTTGGATCTCTCCTTGCCCACTTTAGCTTCAAAGGAAACCCGGACCAAATGACGGCGGCCCGTCTGAAGCCTTGACCTGTTATACCGCTGTGCAATCAAGATGAGACGATGCTATAGATTTCTACCCCAATAGCTTGGGAAGCTTTTGGGGTTTTGCTTTTTTGTGGCCTAATCGGCCTTTGATTACTCATCCATAAGTTCGACGCCACTTCTTGGCAGGATGCGGGTTCCGTTGGCCGACGCCCAATGACCGGAGGTTTTGGTCTCTGGGGGCCCTAGATTCTATCCCGGACGCGTCTGGCCCCCTTCTTGCCCCGTGGCCTTTTCCCCCAGATAAAATTGCTTCACAGCCGGATTTGCGATAAGTTCCGCTCCTGTTCCGCTCAGAACCACTCTGCCGGTTTCGAGAAGTATGGCGTGGTCCGCAATCCTGAGGGCCGCGTTGGCGTTCTGTTCTATGAGGAATACGGTCATCCCTTCTGCTTGGATTTCCCGGATAATTCGGAATACGTCCGCAACCACAAGGGGAGCCAAGCCCAAAGACGGCTCATCCATCATGAGAAGTTTAGGCCGTGACATGAGCGCTCGCCCTATAGCCAGCATCTGTTGCTCGCCGCCGGACAAGGTCCCTCCAAGTTGATTAATCCTGGACGATAAGATGGGGAACTTCCCAAAAATCCGATCCATTGTTCGGGCCATATCGAGTTTGTCGTGGTTGTTGTAACCGCCCATTATCAGGTTTTCTCGGACCGTGAGATTGGCGAAAATCTTTCTGCCCTCGGGCACATGGACCAATCCTAACCTTTGGATCGCATGAGCAGGCATACCCTTCAACGACTTGCCCTGGAATATGACTTCTCCGGAAGAGATCGGGACAATTCCCGAAATTGCCCGCACAGTGGTGCTCTTGCCGGCGCCATTTGCCCCGAGAAGGGACACGATTGCCCGTTCAGGCACCTCCAGAGAAATCCCTTGCAATGCCCTGATGCCGCCGTAACTGACGTGTAGATCTACAATTTTTAGCATTGGAGACACTTGCGGTCATGAACAGAGGTTGGATTGTTATTGTCCGATTCGGAGGCTTCTCCCAGGTACGCCGATATAACCAGTTTGTCGTTTTGTATTTCCAACGGAGTGCCCCAGGCTATGGGAACTCCATGGTCAATGACTTTAATCATATGGCATACATCCATCACAAAGCCCATGTCGTGATCGATGAGGCCGATAGTCAGATTCAGGCTTGCCTGGATTCTCTTGAGCAGCGCGCAAAACTCAAGTGTCTCGTTGGGGTTCATGCCTGCGACGGGTTCGTCGAGCAGCAATAACTTGGGAGACAGCGCGAGCGCCCGGGCGATTTCCAGCTTCCTCTGGCTTCCGTAGGGCAAAGAGCCCGCCTTTTCCTCCGCGAACCCGCTTAAGCCCATAAGGTCCAGCAGCGTCTCGGACCTGTCCCTCAACCGCCGTTCGTCCTTGCCGAATCTCCCGAGACCGGAAATGGCTTCCAGAAATGAATACTTTATCGAGCAATGACCGGCGACCATGACATTTTCCAGCACAGTCAAGTCATCGTAGAGTCGAATGTTTTGGAATGTTCGGGCGATTCCGTATCTGGCGATGCGTGGAGCCCGCCATTTCGTGAGGTCTTGACCCGAAAACCAGATCTTTCCGGCCGACGGCTTTATGATTCCCGTGATGGCGTTAAAGGCGGTGGTTTTACCCGCTCCATTGGGACCGATTAATCCGACTATTTGTCCACACTCAATTGCGAGGTCCAAACCCGCCAAAGCCGAGAGCCCGCCGAAATTGACGCACAAATCCTCGGTTCGAAACAATTCTTGGCTCATGCGGGCCTCCGGACGCGCGGAGAAAACCTCTTTCCGAAATTGATCAGGCCCTTCCATGTAAGTTCTTTACGCCCCATGATGCCGCTCCTCGCAAATATCATCACGAATATAAGCATAGCGGAAAATATGACCATACGCATGCCGGGAATGCCCTCATAATTGTAGCCTAAAATGGTTAAAGGCTCTTCTACGGTTCTGAGAAGCTCACCGCCCCAGGTCAGCAAAATAGCGCCTATTACGGCTCCCGAAGTGCTGCCGAGTCCGCCGACCACTATCATGCTCAAGAGGTTGAAGGTAAACATGAAGGTGAACAGGGATGGGGAGATGGTGGTAATAAGGTGAGCCAGCAGGCCGCCTGCGGCTCCTTGGAAAAATGCGCTGACCGCAAACGCGAGGGTTTTTGTTTCGAAAAGCGTTGATGCCCATGGCTTCGGCTGCGGTTTCGTCTTCCCTCACTGCTTTCATGGCTCGCCCGTAAGAGGAATTGACCAATCGCACTACACAGAAAACTGTGAACACGCAGCAGCCCCAGGTCCACCACAAGTTAGTGTGGGGAGCCAGGCTCTTCAGCCCGAGCGGCCCATTAGTCAAGGCGACCAAATTGTTGGCTATGACTTGAATCATTTCCCCAAACCCTAGAGTCACGATCGCGAGGTAATCCCCGCGAGTCCTGAACACCGGAATCGCCATCAATAGCGCGAGAAGGGCTGAGACAAGGCCGGCTACCAAAAGAGACACGGGGAATGAAACGGAGATTTCGGACAGAGGCCAGATCAATGGGTCAATTATAAATGTTTGGAGTTTTTCGTCCGGAGTCAGAGTCAATAGGGCGCTCGCATAAGCGCCTACAGCGAGAAAAGCGTTGGGGCCTAGGGAAAACTGGCCTGTCACACCGTTAATCAAGTTGTAGCTGACGGCCAGCATAATGAACACAGCGATATTGTTAAGGATACGGACGGAGTAATCTCCCATGAACCTGTCCGCATACCACAAGAAGGCGCCCAGCAGGCAAAGCGAAAACAAAGTTAGAATTCTGTCTCTTGTCAACATATTTGCGGTCGCAATGGCGTTTAGTTCGGCAGTTCCTCTCCCATGAGACCTGAGGGCCTCGTCAGGAGAATAATTATCAACAACGTGAACGCTGTGGCGTCCCGATATCCCGCCCAGTCCGGCCATAGGGCGACTATGATTATTTCGCAAATACCCAGGAGCAAACCGCCGATCGCCGCTCCAGTGATGCTCCCGATACCGCCGAGCACCGCGGCGACGAAAGCCTTCAAACCTGGGATAACGCCCATGAACGGCTCGACGGCCGGATACTTAAGGCACCACATGATTCCGCCCGCGGCGGCCAGCGCCGATCCCAACGCGAATGTGAAGGAAATTACTCTATTTACATCCACCCCCATGAGTCTCACTGTATCCATATCCCGGGAAAGCGCGCGCATGGCCATGCCGATTTTCAGTTTGTGGACGATCAGGAGAACGCCTGTGAGTAGAACCGCGGTCAGCAACAAAATACATATAGACAGGTTGGGGATTTGGATTCCTCTGACGACCTGAATTCCGTCAAACAAAGCAGGAGTAGGGAAAGTCTTGGGCCTTCCGCCTATAACCACCAGTGCCAGGTTTTCAAGCAAAAAAGACACGCCGATCGCTGTGATGAGAGCGCTGATCCTGGGGCTATTACGCAAAGGCTTGTAAGCTCCGCGATCGATCAATATGCCGAGGAGCGCGGTCAGCGCGATAGAGCCCAAAAACGCGAGGGGCCAGCTCATGCGGAAGATAGAAACACCGAAAAAGACAATGTACGCGGCGACCATCAGCAGGTCCCCGTGCGCGAAATTGATTAATCTAAGGACTCCGTAAACCATCGTGTAACCGATGGCGATGAGGCCGTAAAGACAACCCAAGGTCAAGCCGAATATTAGCTGCTGGATGAGGAAACTGTAATCCATTACAGGCCGCTCATGGATTTACGCTTGTCACGAACGCGAACTTGCCGTCTTTAACCGTATTGAT
The DNA here is from genome assembly GCA_963747865.1 of uncultured delta proteobacterium. Classification (GTDB taxonomy): domain Bacteria; phylum Desulfobacterota; class Desulfomonilia; order Desulfomonilales; family Desulfomonilaceae; genus JBBSBY01. The sequence continues at coordinate 75,553 of CAVVHK010000012.1, forward strand.
GACCATGGCCTTTATCGGATTGCCATCCGGTTTCATAGTCAGTTTTCCGGTAATTCCTTCAAAGTCTTTGGTATTGACCAAAGCTTCCCGAATTTTCTCCGGATTGTCGGAACCGGCTCGCTTGATGGCGTCGATGAGCAGGAGATATGCGTCGGCCGCGTTGGCCGTGAAGGCGTCAGGTTCTTTTTGGAATTCTTTGGCGAAAAGATCGAGAAATTGTTTGCCTCGCTCGCTGGTTACCATGTCTCGATGAAAATGGGTTGTGAAGTAGACTCCTTCTACCGCTTCTCCGCCCAGTTCCAGAAGTTCGGGCGCTTGGACGCCGTCGCCGGCTAGTATCGGGGTGTCGAGTCCCATGGCCCTGGCCTGTTTGGCCATGAGGGCGCACTCGGTGTAGTAAATGGGAGCGTATATAAGGTCGGGATGAGTTTCTTTGATGGAGCTTAATTGAGGAGTGAAATCTCGGTCTCCGGTCTTAAACTTGGCTTCGGCCACGATTTTACCGCCATTCTTGATGAATTCGCGCTTGAAGAAGCTATTTAGAGCAACTGAATAGTCCTGGGAAATATCGAAAATAGTCGCGGCGGTTTTCGCCTTAAAGCGGTCGATGGCCAGTTTGGCCGCCACCCGTCCTTGATCCGTGTCAATGAAGCACACTCGGAATATATATTTCTTGTTTTGCGTTACGAGCGGGTTGGTCGCTGTGGGACTCAGCATCGGGATTTTCTTCCGTTCAGCATAGTCGGCGCCGGCCAAAGTGTTGCCCGAAATCATTTCACCGATGATGGCGCACACTTTGTCCTTTTCTATGAGGCGGGAGACAGCATTGGCGGATTCCACTTTGTCGGACTTCGTGTCCACTAATTTTACTTCCACCGGGCGTCCCAGGACCTCGGGCTCCATTTTTTTGGCAATCGTTATTCCATCCCATCCCATTCCGCCATAGGCGGCCACATTACCTGTCATGGAGAGATAAGCCCCCAGCACCACGGGCTCGGCTGCAAAAGCATGCGCGGACAAACTTAGGGCAATGCTCAACGCGATCGCAAGAACTTTCAACATCGGAACCTCCAAGGTGGCTTAGACTGAAATATAGTTATGTGACCTGAGGCAGGGGGGTGGTCGCAATCATTACCCGCAAAGAATATATTCTGTCCGGAAGATTGCCGGATTTACAGAAATTCAGTATGGCGCCGAAGACTTTGCCTATAGACTCCGATGCTGAACTAACCAGCTCAGAGCCGTAGATGTCTCCGGCGCAATACTATGCAACAATCGTCGTCGAAAGTAAAATGTAATAGTTCACATGGAAACCCCTTTTTGCAAAAAACGGGTTCCCACACGTTTCCCCAAAAACTCCTAATATATTGGCTCGTTAAGTGGTCTTAACCTTTATGGCGGCAGAATGTTCAACACCTTGGGTTCATAAGGCCAGCCATGGACCATCGGCAGAGGGCTCAGATGCTGCCGCAATTGTTAGAGTTTTTTGAAGGAGGGGCCGGGAGGGAACCTTTTTGCACAAAAAAGTTCCCTCCCGGTGAGCGTTTACCTTATATCTTTGACGAAAACCCCCGGCGCGTGTATTTTCATGTCTATGAACAGGGATAATAAAAGGATAGCCGTTAGTGTAATAGGCGTGGGCACGATGGGACAGCATCACGCGAGAATCATTTCCCGGAATCCGACCGTTCTGCTCAGCGGGATTTTCGACGCGGATCCTGTGCGCGCAAGCGAGATATCAGGTCGTCACAACTGCAGGGTATTCAGATCCCTGGATCAGGCGTTGGAATGCAGCCAGGCTGTCTGCGTTGCGTCCCCGACCACAACCCATCTCGAAATCGGCAGGGAATGCCTGAGCAGGGGCCTGCACGTCCTGATGGAGAAGCCCCTTGCGCACAGCGTAGCCGGCGCTGCCGAATTAGTGGACCTGGGCAAAAAACATGGCGTTACCCTGATGGCCGGGCACGTGGAGCGATACAATCCGGCGATCATGAAAATGATGGAGATCCTGGCCGACACCGACGAGGAGATCATATCCGTCGATATCCGAAGGCTCGCGCCTTTTGACGGGTCGAGATGTATGGACGTTGATGTGTTGTACGATCTGATGATCCACGATATCGACCTGGCGTTGGATTTGGCTAAATCTTCGATTAAAAATGTTCACGCGGTGGCTAGGCCCGTGTTTTCGGAAAAAAACGATGTGGCGCACACTCTAATAGAATTCGAAAACGGCGTCATAGCGACGCTGTGGACGGGAAAGTGTTCTCCGCGCAAACTCAGAGAGATAACCGTCTGCACCCGAACCAGGCAGTTGATAGCGGATACGCTGAATAAGAAGCTCACATTGCACGTGGCGCAGGAATTGAATCTGCAGGCTGATGGCGTTTGTTTCATGGGCCGAATCGAAGAAAGGGAGATCCCTGTGCCCGACATAGAGCCTCTCAGGGCCGAGTTGGACGATTTTATCTCAGCTATATCCGGGGCTCGCCCACCCGTGGTTAACGGCCAAAGGGCGCTTCTTGCCATGGAAGCGCTGGAGATGGTGGCGGCGAAGCTCGGCTGAACTGAAAGCAAAGAGGGCGAGCCCATTTCGGGATCGACATGATGTGAGCGCCTTAGATCCCATAGGATGTGGCGCCCTCCACGAACCGCATCGTTCGGGGCCTTCTCTCGACAGATGCGGTTCGTTACACTCGCCACATCCTATAAGAATAGGCAACCATAATTGCGAAAAGCTGTACTTTTAGTTACAGAAACGTAACTACAACACCTTATTCAACGCGTATTCTATAATTCCTGTGGCCCCCGATTTTAGCAGTTTGGGTATGAGTGACCGCACCACTTCCTCTGAAACCACGGATTCCACCGCAAACCAATCCGATTTATAAAGGCCGGCCACAGTCGGCGCGTTTAATGACGGGAGTAAGCCCACCACGAGATCGACCTTGTCTTTGGGCACGTTCATCTTAAGACCCACCATCTTGCGGGCTTCCAGCGCAGCTTGTAGGAGCATGTGGATCTGTTCGATTTTTTCTCGCTTGGCAGGGTTGGCCCAAGAGTCCCTGTTCGCGATTAGCTGCGTATTGGTGGTCAACAGTGTGTGAATGATCTTAAGCCCGTTGGCCCTCAACGTGCTGCCGGTCTCGGTGACGTCCACGATCGCGTCCACAACGCCTTCGTTGACCTTGGCTTCGGTGCTGCCCCACGAGAATTCCACGTCCACGCTTATATTGCGGTCTTCGAAACCATCTTTTGGTGAAACGCACGAGTTCAGTGGCAATGCGTTTTCCTTGTAAGTCCTCAGGGTTATGGTAATCCGATTCCGCGTCCACAGCCAGGACCCAGCGGGCCGGGTTCTGGGACACCTTGGAATAAACCAGATCATCTATGACCTGGATCCTGGATTCATTCTCAAGTATCCAGTCCTTGCCGGTCAACCCGGCGTCAAATGTGCCCATTTCCACATATCGGGATATCTCTTGGGCCCTCAGGCGGGCCATCACTATTTCATCGTCGTCAACGGATGGGAAGTAGCTGCGCTCCGATACCGTTATGTTCCAACCTGCTCGCCTGAACAGCTCTATCGTGGCCTTTTCCAAGCTTCCCTTGGGTATGACCAATTTGAGTGGATCTTTACTCATCAATTTCCTGAATCTCTCCTTCTGGTGTTATGCGTCTAAAAAAACAGGTCCATTTTCTCGTGTGACACGCGCCCCTGCCTTGCTGTTCGACAAGCAGCAGAATAGTGTCTTCGTCACAATCGACAAGCACTTCTTTTATGATTTGGATGTCTCCGGAAGTGTCCCCCTTGCGCCACAGTTCTTGTCTGGAACGGCTCCAATAGCAAGCTCTACCTTCCCGGAGAGTGGTCTCCAAAGCCTCCCGGTTCATGTAAGCCATCATCAAGACCTTGCCGGTATTGACATCCTGAGCAATCGCCGGGACCAGGCCGTTTCCTTTCTCAAAGTCTACAATGTCAAGAGCCGAAGCCATCTCATCCTCCACAGCCCGGTATAAATTCGTGTTCAAGTGCGCGCAGTATAGCAAGCACCGTGTTTGACGCCGCATTGGCGACTTCGGGTTTAATATCGCCGCTAAGGGTCCCGGCAAGAATTTCGTTGAGCACCCGGATCGCGTCCGCGGATGTGGTCACCATGGCGTCGGACCCTGCGGCGGGGGCGGAATTCAGTCCGCTCTTCGTCTGGCCGCGGCCGAAAACCTGGCTCTTGTCAACTCCGCGCTGCTCCAGTATGTCTTCAAAGATTTCGATAGCTTCGGGAGTATAATCGTCTCTTTCATATTTGAGGATTCTCAGAATCTCTTCATTGGAATTTTGTTCCAACACGTCTCGATCAATTTTGTATTCGCTCATGTTCAGTCTCTCTATCTAACAAAGAGTAATGATAAGCGCTCACCCAGAGGCGCAAACCCCGTAGCAGTTTAAACATGACTTTTGTGGCGCCCCGGTGTCCTGCTCTCTCTTCCCTTTCTCTCACTAGAGGAGAAGCTTTCAAAGCCGGCTTTCCAGCCGGGAAGGGGTTGGCGGGAGAGTGAGGCCATCGGTAAGCACGCAACGTTTAACGGTAGGTTAGGCCCCCAAAGGGGCGCGCCCCCTAAAACCGAAAGCAAGGGTTAAGCGCGTTATGACCAACGGCTAACCATGCGGCCCAGACTCTGCGTTTGCAAACAGAAACCAAGTGACATGCGGGATCGACGCCAAACTGTTTTCCCTGCCGGCGGCGCCCACCCTGCCACGGCTGTCGAGACGAATCAGCTTAGCGCTAGGCCGAAAAGACAGATGATTTACCTTATTTTACCAAGATGTCAATAATTTTGATCGTCTGGTCTTCGCGTTCCCAGTCCATACTGTCAAACCATTTCCGTAATGTGCTAAATGAGCAACCGGAGAGAGCGAGCAAAGTAATGGCGACGATCAGCAGTTTCTTCATTTTATCCTCTTAGCGGGCTCATCACTCGTTCGTGCAAAAAAATACCAACTTATGATACCTCCAGGCTAATCGTTAAGCAAGCGGATCTTGCCGGTAATGAAAGTTACTTCTAGCTAATGTAGATAACATATTGCAAGACGAATACTTTTATGCTAGTATTCGCATACAAAGCAGTCCGCTTTCGTCCGAGAACGAATTTTATTTGTATCCCGGCGAACGGAAGTTTGCGGTCGTTGCGAACAATGGAGGCTTCCCATAAAAAGGCGCGCCTCTATGAGATTCGTCGGACCCTCAGCGACTCATAGTTTTTGATCCAAGTCTGGCTGCGGACTCTCGATCTGGAGGAAACGATGAAGAGGCTCTCAACCTTGGTATTGGCAGGACTTTTGATTCTCGGCGTGGGAAGCGTAGCCTTCGCATTCGAGACGGATTTCGACGACCTTCACCGGTTTGATCGAAATCTGCCCACCTGGAAGTTGGGGCGTGGAATTACCAACATCCTCTCTTTGCCGCACGAAGTCTGGGCTAATATGACCAACGAAGCGCTTAATGGGAGCTACGCGGGCGCATATAATGAAGGAATGTACAGGATCTGTAGCAGGCGCGTTGAACGGCTACATAGCCGGCTTTTCCATAGGTGTAGTCAAAGGCGTCAAACGCATGACCACCGGCGCTGTGGAGGTGCTCACCTTTTGGAAACCTGAATACGGCCCGACGATAGATCCCACCTACGGCACGCGTTGCAAAGCCTTTGGTGACACGGATTATTTCGATCCGGAGCCATTCTGGTACCGCGGTCCCACTGACCATCGCTAGGCGCGGATCGACGAGCCGCGCAGCGGGCGCAGACGATCCGCTATTCCCCAAGAATGTAAGCACGGGCTAGATACGATATATCTAGCCCGCTTTGCTCGTGCCCCAGACTTTGGGTTTTCCTGCCATCGTTGTGTCGTCGAATCAGGATCAAGTCCTTTCCAAGTATTGTTGCGCACTGTAGGCAGCGATCGCTCCGTCGCCAACTGCAGTGGCGATCTGACGCAACGTCTTGGAGCGGATATCTCCTGCCGCCCACACGCCTTTGACCGAACAGGCCATGTTTTCATCTGTGATAATAAAGCCTTGTCTGTCCGTTTTCACAAGTTCTTTGAAGCTTTCATTATTGGGGTTCAGCCCCACATAAAAGAATACGCCCGACACCGGAAGTTTCATTTCGGAATTGTCTTTTGTACTTCTGATGGTCAGGCTTTTTACTTCTTTGTCGCCCTCAATTTTGGCCGGCACGTAGTTCCAATGGACTTCAATCTTGGGGTCATTGAGCGCTTTGGCCTGAATGTGGCGGCACGCTCTCAAATGATCCCGCCGATGCACCAAGTGGACTTTGGTTGCAAATCTTGTAAGGTACAGCGATTCTTCGACCGCGGAATCTCCCCCGCCTATCACCGCCACTTCAGTGTCTTGGAAAAACGGTCCATCGCAGATGGCGCAGTAGCTCACACCCTTCCCGGAAAACAGCGTTACGCCCGGGACGTCGAGCTTCACCGGTGAGGCCCCTGCCGCAATTATGAGGGCGCGGCAGTGGAAAGTGTCCCCCGAGTCGGCAGTGAGCGTGAATCCGTCTCCCTCCGCCGCTACACGTGATATCTCGGTAAAGAGCATTTCCACGCCGAATTTGCGAGCCTGGGCTTCCATCTTCTGCGATAAGTCGTAACCCAATATCGGATCAGCGAATCCCGGATAATTGTCCACATACTCGGTTGCGGCCATTTGGCCGCCGGTGATACCTCTTTCAATCATCAAAAGGGGGATGCGCGCCCTAGAACGCGTAGATCCCGGCAGTCAGGCCTGCAGGTCCACCTCCAAGAATTATCAGGTCGGTCTTCATACTATGACCTTGTCGAGAAGCTCCTTGATCCGACTCTTGGGGACTGCGCCAACAATTTGATCCACCACTTCACCATTTTTGAAAACCATCAGAGTGGGGATTCCTCGCACTCCATATTTGCCCGGTGTTTGCTTGTTTTCATCCACGTTGAGCTTGGCCACCTTGATCTTTCCCACGTATTCGCCCGCCAATTCTTCAACCACCGGTCCCACCTGCCGACAGGGTCCGCACCAAGCGGCCCAGAAATCCACCAGCGCGGGAACGCCGGATTTCAAAATTTGTTCTTCGAAGTCCGAATCAGTAACATTCAGTAGATTTTCATTACCCATAATTTTCCTCCGTTAGTCTATTCTATCCTTACAATGCTTCCTGAGGAATTCCTTCAGAGTGGCCCTGACATCCTCGGGAATGTCGTCAGACACAGCCTTGCCGCACAGTGACACCGTGGTTTTTAGGGATTCGAATAATAAGGCGCAGGGCGGACACTGCTCGAGATGTTCTTCCAGGTAGCGACATTCGTCCTCTGCAATTTCCCCTTCGAGGTAATCCGATAGCTGCTCACAGAAATACTTGCACTCGTTCATGGCTTCGAACGCGAACTCTTTTTCTTTTCAGAGAGTTCCCTTTCCCCATAGTAAGAAGTCAACGATTCTCGGACGAAATTCCTTGCGCGATGCAGTCTCGATTTCACAGCGGCTAATGATGAATCCATGATTTTGGATACTTCTTCGAGAGAGAATCCTTCTACGTCCCGCAATACAATGACCGATCTATATAAAAGAGGCAACTCGTCTATAGCCGCTTCTATTCTCTTGCGTCCCTCGTGAGATAAAAGAATGTCCAAAGGAGTGCTCACGAAATCCGGTGAAGCCATCGTATTAGGCAAGTCCATATGGCCACGAATTTCATCGCTATACTCCACATTTTCCGGACGGTTTTTTCTCAGGTGCATGAGAGCCGTATTAGTGGCGATCCTGAACAACCACGTGGAAAAAGATGAAGCTCCTGTAAATCCTGGTAACCCCTTGTAAGCGCTAAAGAAACGTCTCCTGCAATAAATCTTGCGCCAACTGATTGTCTTTGACCATTTTTCTCAAATGCCGATATATGCGGCCTTCATATTTTTGGACCAGTAGCTCAAAAGCGTTGTAATTCCCCTTGAGCACCTTGGCTACGGCTTCGCGATCTTCATCCATTTCCGTTCTCATGCATAGATGCTCTTCCAGCAAGTTCGATTCATGTATTAACCATAGTCTTGATCAAGCTTCAGTGTCAAGAATCAAGCTCAAAAAACGGGAAGCTTCAGGCGGGTCGGTGAGCCTCATAAATCGGCCCCTTCAACCGACAGGCTCACGTGAGACACACGTTAAAAGTTTGATGTTTCCTGTCGGGAGGATTATAATACTTTAAATGTCGGTCCCTGTGAAATCGACCTGCAGATAATGACCTTCGAAAGCATACCAATTTACACCATACCTAGTTTACATTTCGTTGTCATGACGCGACCCGCCATGAGGAGGCCAAATTGATCGTCGCTGAAGCCAAACCTTTTTCAGAGATTATTGAAATGATCGGCGCTTACAATCGCATTCTTGTCGCCGGCTGCGGAACATGCGTCGCAGTGTGCTTGTCCGGCGGCGAAAAAGAGGCCGATCTACTGGCTTCAAAATTACGTCTTGCAAATAGCGCAAGAACCGGTTTCGAGGTATCTTCAGCTACGGTCGAGCGCCAGTGCGATAGAGAATTTCTTGAATTCTTCCGAGAACCGGTGGAGCAGGCGGACGCCGTGGTATCATTGGCCTGTGGAGCGGGAATCCAGTTTCTCGCCGAGACTTACCCGCATGTCCCCGTGTTTCCGGGTGTCAACACCAGCTTCATAGGGGTTGCCGAAGGAGCGGGAATTTGGACGGAGAAGTGCAAATCCTGCAACCAATGCTTCCTTGGCATAACAGGCGGCATTTGTCCCGTAACCATGTGCGCCAAGAGCTTGCTGAACGGCCCTTGTGGCGGGCCTAAAGACGGCAAGTGTGAAACCGACTCGGAAAAAGACTGCGCATGGGTGAAAATCATTGAACGTTTGGAGGCCCAGTCCAGGCTGGACTCATTGACCTCGATAGTGTCTCCCCGGCGCCATAACTTGAGCAAACATCCGGCAAGATTAGTAAAGCAGGAATATGTCAAGCGTTTTCGTTAAGTGCGGAGCGTCACAAGGCTAAGTCGTCGTTTTCGTAAATACGGCGCGGGCAATTTCCGGCTGATCACCTCCAGTAGGATGCTGTGAGCGAAGCGAACCCAATCGTTCGAGGCCTTTTCTGGACAGATGCGGTTCGTGGGAGGCGCCACATCCTACAAGAATCCGCGACCGTATCTATGAAACAGTGCGCCAAGCGATCGTGAAAGTCTATATTTTAGGAGGCCCGGACTCCCACAACTTCGGTGAATGGACCATGTCAAAAACAGTATTGGTTTTAGGAGCCGGAATCGCCGGTCTCACCAGCTCCATTGAATTGGCCCGCCTGGGAATCGATACGGTTCTCGTGGATCACGCCCCTGTCTTGGGCGGCCGTGTGGAGGCCTTTTGCTGTAAAGCTACGGATTCCTGCCAAAGATGCGGCGTATGCCTGCTCGAGGACCTGTTGGGAAGGGTCAGCGAATCGGTTCGAAATCCGTGTGATGAAGGAAACAAATCTCGTCGGGCTTGCGGAAGACGGCGCTGCTTTTAAGGCCACTCTACGCCACAATTCTCGAGACTCGAAGGATGTCGGCGCCGCGCCTGAATCGGGCGAAATGCGCTTTGACGCGGTGATCCTGGCGACCGGCTTCGCTCCCTACGACGCCCGTGAAAAAACGAGATTCGGATACGGCAAAATCCCCGGAGTATTCACGGCCATCGAGCTGGAAGCCGCGTTGAGAGATGGCTCGCTGACGCTGGATGGGGACGAAAAAGTCGCTTTCATACAATGTGTAGGGAGCCGCGATCCGAGGATCGGCAGAAACTATTGTTCGAGAGTCTGCTGCGCATACGCTTTGCGCATGGCCAAAGTGCTGAAGACAAACTTGGGAGCGGATATTTCCATCTTCTTCATGGATTTGCAATCCTACGAACGGTTTTCCGAGAAATATTTGGGCCGGGCCTATGAAGATTTCCGGCTGGTCAGAGCCATTCCATCGGAAATTACGTTGAGCCCTGAAGGCAAACCCTTGCTGACCTACTGTTCCGTGGAAAACAAGACCCTGTCCGAAGAATTCGACAAAGTCATCCTCAGCGTCGGAATGTCTCCGGACGCCTCAAACCGGTTTCTGGAAGGGTTCCTACCTGTAGGTCTGAATACCGATGGATTTTTCGGCAAAGACGGAGAAGAGGTGAGCACCCCTACGCCGGGAGTATACATTGCGGGCTCCGCACAGGGCCCGAGGTCCATTCCGGAGACTGTGTCGCACGCCATCAAATCCGTGGGGGCTGTGGCCTCTTTTCTGAACAAATCTTCCGGAGGTCCCCAGTGAGGCCCAACAATTCATTTCTGACCGGAGAAAAAAGGTGGTTTGGCGAGCCCACCGCCAGAGCGCTCATTTTGGGAGGCGACGACACGGGGATTCAAGCTGCGCGCAAACTCATGGCGCAAGGATTTGAAGTGGCGCTTGCGGGTGATTTTACACATATCGAGGACGTGCCCACTGTGCCTTATTCAACGCTTGAATCGGTTCGGGGATTCGTTAATCACTTCGAAGTGGATTTCAGGACACCTTCGGGTCGAATCACCGAACGCTTCGGCTCCATAGTGTGCGCTCAGCCCGCTCGGCTGCTGCCCAAATTCGCCGAGTACGGACTAACCCGGGGAAGCGGGACAACTTCTTTGGCTGAGTTTTCAGAAAGAATCGCTTCCGGAGAATTGCCGTCGCCCCCGACGGGCGAGTGGAGCCATGTTGCCTTTCTTTGCGGTCTAAAAGGGGAATCGGAACCGTCCACTTTAGCGTCAGTCCTAGAATGCGTTGAAAATCTGCAAAGGATAGGGCGGGTCCAGACGTATATATTCACCAGAAATCTCAAGATTGCGGGCGCCGGCCTCGAACGAAAATACAGAGAATGTCGGGAACTTGGGGTGCTGATCTTCAAATTCGACGATTCCTTGCCCATTTTTGAAAACGCCCCCACGGGATACCGGATCCTATTTGAAGATCCTTTGCTCGGAGCGGAGATGGAGCTGATCCCGGATCTGCTGGTTGTTGATGAAACCAAGTATCCGCCGGAAACTTCCGCTTTGCTGAACGCAATACCGTCGTCAGGGGCTTTCAGCCCGTTCCTGAAACCTGATTCCACTCGATTTGCCGGCGTTATTACCCCCAAAGCGGGTATTTTTGCCGTGGGTCCTGCGCGAGGGATATTCTCGCCCGAATTGATTCAATCCGATATCGAAGCCGTGGCGCTTGCTCTGAAATCGGGAGCTGTTGCGGAGGCTCCGTACGGACCTGCCGTGGTGGATGAGAAGAAATGCACAGTATGTTTGACATGCGTCAGAATGTGCCCCCACGGAGCCATCGGCATTGCCCGGAAAGCCAAACCCGATCCTGAATCGTGCTTCAGATGCGGCATCTGCATAGTAGAGTGCCCAATGAAGGCTATCAAGTTCGAGTCGGAAACAGGCGAGACCAGCCTAAGGGGGCGAATCGGTCGAGCCCTGGCCGAACCAAATCAAAAAAGGATTCTTGCTCTCCTGTGTGCGAGATCCGCGGCGCAAGCCTACGCGTATGTGAGCGAGAATATACCCGCCGGCGTAGTCGCAGTTACGGTTCCCTGCGCAGGCAGCGTCAGTCCTGAAGAAGTTTTGGAAGCGCTTAACGCGGGGGCGGGAGCTGTGCTCGTGGCCGGATGCTTCAAAGGCAATTGTGGATCCGTCTACGGCAGTACCTCTAGCGGAGGATCGGTTGGAACAAGTGAAGGTCCTATTGAGAGACGCCGGCCTGGACCCACGAAGGGTCTCCATGGCCCAAGTCGCCGCGAATTCTGGCCGATTACTGGTAGAGACCCTCAAAGATATGGCCAAGCTGCTGGATTGAGAAAGTCTGGAAGCAGTTGCAGAATCCAAGAGCTTTTGAAAGACTTATCGGGGAGGACCTTTTTGCAAAAAGGTCCTCCCCGGACCCCTCCCCAAAAACTCTAATTATTGCAACTAACTCCTGAACTCTTGCGATTTTGGGGACAACTCGGCTTGCTTTTCCCCACCTCGCTTCCAGCATTGAACAGATCAGAAAAAGATTTGGAGCCCGTGTCCAGGGGCATTCCGATTCCGCTCCCGGTCACGGCTAAGAGGTTGAGTATGAGCCGTATAAAAATTAACGAATTGGACCCGTTTTTTAAACACGAAATAGCCGGCCAACCCGGTGGGGAAGGGATACGAGCTTGCTTTGCCTGCAAGGCGTGCACCGCGGCCTGCCCTATCGAGTCTGTGAACGAACGCTACGACCCCCGCAAGATTATTCGAATGGTCTTGTTGGGCATGCGAAAGGAAGTGCTTGAAGACGAGTTTATATGGCTGTGCTCTTCGTGCTATTCCTGTCATGAGGTTTGCCCCCAGAATGTTCGTTTCACGGAAGTGATGTTCGCGATCAAGAATCTTGCCGCCATGGAAGGGTGTGTCCCCGCCGGGCTTACGGCGCAAAAATCACTTCTGAAAGCTCACGGCAGGCTTTACGAAGTCACGGAATTCGAGAACGAAAAAAGGGAGAAGCTCGGGTTGCCCCCCATAGTGGAGCACCCGGAGGATTACGACAGGCTGCTGCTGGAAGAGCCTGAAGAGTGAAAGATTGGGAATTATGAAAGTGTTTCCGGAGGGAAACTTCTTGCAAGAAATTTCCCTCCGGACCTCCCTTCAAGAACTCTCAATACTGCCACGCTAAAGGTTGGTCCAGCCTCGCTCACGGAGGCGGCCATCCGGCCGGGGCACTCTTATTATTCATTGTGACCCGCAGGTCACGGGGTTTCATATGGAAGCGCTTCTATATCTTGGATGCACAGTGCCGGTTCGTAACCTCAATTATGAGGCTTCGGCCAGAATCGTTGCGGACCGTCTGGGTATAAAATTTCGTGATGTCGAAACCTTCGGCTGCTGCGGCTATCCCCTCAAGTCGCTCAGCACATTGGATAGTCTGACGCTTGCGGCCCGCAACCTCGCCATCGCCGAGAGGGAAGGGGTGGAGATCTGCGCGTTGTGCAACGCATGCTCAGGCACGCTGACCGAAGCGGCCCACACCCTGGATCACAACGCCGACCTCAAGGAACAGGTCAACGAGCGCCTGAAATCCGTGGGCCTGTCGTACACCGGACCGGTGAAAGTTCGCCACTATATGAGAATGTTGTGGGAAGAGATCGGACCGGACGCTATTGCGGACGCGGTTTCCCGGCCCCTGACGGGGCTCAGGCTTGCTCCCCATTACGGATGCCACTATTTGAAACCGTCGGAGCTCACAATCGGCTATGATTCGCCGGATGACCCGAAGACCATGAGCCGGCTGCTTTCCGTCACGGGCGCTGAGGTCGTGACCTATCCCTCATTGAAGGACTGCTGCGGAGGCGGAGTGCTCGGGGTTTCGGAGGAGACCGCCAACGCCCTTGCCCGCGTGAAGCTCGAAGACGTATATAACGCCAAAGCCCATGCGCTGGTGCTGGTCTGCCCGTTCTGCAACGTGATGTACGAGGGTCAACAAAAGAAAATAGCCAAGGCCGCGGGCTTAGACTTGAAGGTGCCGGTGGTTTACTATCCTCAGATTCTGGGCCTTGCTCTTGGAATATCTTCCCAAGATCTCGGTTTTAAGTTGAACCGAGTAAAGCCTGCTGAATTGCTGAAGATAGTTGAAGGATAGGATTTACTCAAATGTCGCGCCTCGTTCCCAGGCTCCAGCCTGGGAATGCTTGTCGGGAGTCTACGCATTTCTCGTCGAATCTGCGACTCTATTTGCGGAAACGATCACTCGGCGATCCAATGGAATAACGCCCCGGCTCATATCGCCTTGGCGCCCGAACGCCTCTTATATCAAGATTTATACATTTTTGTAGGCGCTTTTGAAGTTTGGGTCGTTATGAAAAACCAAAGTTTTCGATAGATTGCCTCTCTCGCTTGCTAAAATTTGGTAAGCTTGTATTTTTTGTTTCCTTATGACTCATATTCTATTATTTGTTGGAGAGGCGGCCAAAGGCGCCCCCTTTCTTTTAGGAGGAAAACATGGAACACGCTGGATACACATTTCCGGATGATTTGAAATACGAGAAGAATCATTTTTGGGCCAAAATTGAAGGCGACCTGGTTGTAACAGGGGCGACTGAATTTATCACCAAACAAGCCGGCGAAATTACTTACGTTGGATTGCCCGAAGAAGATGACGAAATAACCCAAGGTAAGCCCTACGGATCAATCGAATCCGGCAAATGGGTGGGCAGGATCTATGCCGTTGTGTCGGGAGCTGTGGTTGAAGTGAATATGGACCTGGAAGACGAACCCGAAAAGCTCAACGAAGACCCATACAGCGGCGCCTGGATATGCAAGATCCGTCCCTCGAACCTGGAAGCTGAAATGGGAGCCCTTATGAATCCGGACGCTGATTACACCAAATTCATCCAGGAAGAAATCGAGAAGATCGAGAAGGGGATGAAGAAGTAGGGGCCAAGACCAAGCCTCAAGGTGATCTGGACTGAGTGAAATCCTCTTGCTCGGACCGGGTCTAACCATGTGGTCGTCGAACTAGAGATGGTCGGGCACGGCGCCCGACCTATCTTCTTTCCGGGAGAGTCCCTCTAGGAGTCAAATTCACGTGGATTGCCTCCAATTCCTTTCGGGCGCCGTCACTTCGTATCATGGTTCATGCCGCAAGCTGGAGTTCCGGATCCCGGATCTCCGTGGAGCCCCGGTCCTGTATCCCATCCAATCTTCGTCTTTCTGACCAAATACCCGCTGAGAACTCCCATTTCCGGACTAACGAATCACAACCCGACAACCATGACTTTGTTGACCGTGGATTATGGGGGTACAGGGTTTCTCTTGCTTTCAAGAACAGACGTAGCGCAGGCCGGATTAACCCGAATTCCACCCACGATTCTTGACATTTTCGGGAGCACGGACGAATAATGGTTCGCTGATCCACGAGCCTTGAAAATTTCGAATATGCCAATTGCGCCTTCAAGAGACGAGATTAATGGAGGGGATATCCGACAATGCACAAGCCTGGAGTCGCCGTAATCGTATCAGGACTGCTGATCGTTTCGATAGTTGTCTGTTCCATAAGCCATGCGGGTCAATCTGAGGCATTGCTGGACGCAGCCAAAAGAGGAGACCTGATGCAAGTTAAGGACCTCTTGGACAGGGGCGCTGATGCAAATGCTAAGGACATTAATGGCCACACGGCCTTGGGGAGCGCTTCCTCGGGGGGCCATTTGGAAATCGTAAGATTGCTTTTGCAGAAGGGCGCTGATGTAAATGCTAAGGGTCAGATGGGCTACACGGTCTTGATGAGAGCTTCCTCGGAGGGGCATTTAGAAATAGTAAGACTACTTTTGCAAAAGGGCGCTGATGTGAATGCTAAGGCGGAGTGGGGCTATACGGCCTTGATGGGAGCTTCCTCCTGGGACCGTGTGGAAATAGTAAGATTACTTTTGCAAAAAGGCGCCGATATAAATGCTAAGACGAAGGATGGCGCGACGGCGTTGATTCTCGGGTCCAAGGGGGGCTATTTAGGCGTTGTGCAGGCGCTTCTGGAGAAAGGCGCGAGCGTAAGGAATGAAGACGGCCGGGCAGCGGTCGAGGCGGCCGTATTTCACCCGGAAGTGGTGAAAACGTTGCTGGACGCAGGAGCCGAAGTAACCCTAATTGTTGCAGTGTGTCTGGGGGACCCGGCAAAAGTCCGGGAGCTCATTATTCAAGGAGCAGACGTCAATGCAAAGGTGGGCCCGAATGGGTCAACGCCGCTGATGGTAGCCGCCTATTGGGGGCGCCCGGAGGTGGTGAAATTGCTCCTGGATAAGGGCGCTCATGTAAATGAGAAGTTGGAGAATAGCAGGATGACGGCGTTGGCTTATGCGGCGGGTGAGAGTCACTGGGAAATAGTGAGACTACTTCTGGAGAAGGACGCACATGTCGACGCGCCCCACGACCGAAATGACGTAACGGCGCTGATGACGGCGGCCGAGGACGGAAACTTGGAAATGGCCAAAATGCTCTTGGATAAGGGCGCCGACGTCAATGCAACGAACAGCGATAACCGGGCGCCGTTGACCTACGCCGCCGCTAAAGGCCACCTAAAAATGGTGAAACTACTGCTGGAAAAAGGCGCGGATGTCGACGGACCCCAGGACCAAAGGGGAGTAACGGCGCTAATTATTGCGGCCGATGATGGAGACTTGGAAATGACCGAACTGCTCTTGGATAAGGGCGCTGACGTCAATCGAGTGGACATGGACGGCAAAACGCTGTTGACCCAAGCCGCCGCCGACGGTCACTTGGAAATGGTGAAACTACTTCTCGAAAATGACGCGTATGTCGATGCGCCCCACGATGAAACGAGAGTAACGTCACTGATGATGGCGGCCGAGGACGGAAACTTGGAAATGGCCAAACTGCTCCTGGATAACGACGCCGACGTTAATCGAGCGGACAGGTATGACAAGACGCCGTTGGCCAAAGCCGCCGGCAAAGGTCACTTGGAAATGGTGAAACTGCTTCTGGATAAGGGCGCTCATGTCAATTGCCGGCCCAAGAACGATGCCGGCCAAACCGCCCTCAATATTGCACAGGGGCAAGGTTATAGCCAAATCGTGGAACTCCTCAAAGCCCGAGGAGCGAAAGAACGCTCCGCCGGCGAAGATGTGGAACACAAAGACAAGCAAATCGAAGAACTAATCGGAAAGTACTTTTATTACTCCAATGAGGACGGAAAAGAATCGCTAACGTTAACGGAGACGCCGGACAACTATTCCAACTATTCGTCCTGCGACACAGGTTGTTGTGAGAACACCTTGGCTCAACTTACGTCGGAACGCGCAGCGCTATCCATCCCGGGCGCTCCTTTGATCCTGGCCTTTCTGGATTGCCCCATAAGCTGTGCTGAGACACATGATTCAGTAGTGGCTTTCTTCGACCGCAAGAACCTAAACGTTCCGCTCTGCTTTTCGCAATTGGATCTCATGCAGGGTGGGGGGTACTTTTACGGATCGATCGAGTCATTGGAGTTACGCAAAGCCGCCAATGAGGCCTTCTATGTTGTCGTAACTCTCTGGGGCGGAGACGGAGGAGATAACTGGACGAGCTTCTTGTTTCTGCACATTGACAAGAATTGCCGGATCACTCAGTTATCAAAGTTTCTATGGCGGTTACGGTGTGAGCTGCGGTGAGGACGACCCCGGCAAGGCAATAGAATACCGTTTCGTGGACGACAAAACCGTCGAGGTCACGACTAAGCGCTTGGTTGCCCAATTTTTTGCACAATCTACTGAATTCGTTGAAAAAAGAAAAAAGAGAACCATCGAGAGATTCAATCTGGAGGACTTGTACAACAACCCACGGTCAAGGGTCTTTCCTTCAGAGGCGGAGAAATAGTTGGCGCTCTTGAAGAGCGGAGAAGACCCTAATTCGAGAGACGAGAACGGCAAGACCCTCTTTATGTGGATTGCCGAGGAGCTGTGGCCGTGTGTTGTCCTGGCGAATCTGAGCGAGGACGTCGCCGGCAATGCCAAGTCCAAAGACGGATATATGGTATTGATGTCTGCGGCCGAGCAAGACCCAGCGGTTCTGACAGTTCTCCTGGACGATGGGGCGCAGGTCAACGCAAAGGACGATAAGGGCCGGACTGCCCTCAATATTGCACAGGAGAAAGATTATACCCAAATCGTAGAACTCTTCAAAGCCCACGGAGCGAAGGAATAGGGTATCCGGAGTTCCGCACCAATTTTCCCCAAGCGTTGGCAATCAGCAGGGAGTCCCCGCTGCGCTATTACGCAATGCTACGGAAATATTCCAACAGGATGTCGGCGAATCCCGCCGCTTACGGAAGTTTCAAAAACGCAATCGAATTGTCTGCTCTGGTTTAATCCGTTGACCAACGCAAGTGTTTACTCTGAGTTCTCACGCCGTTCGGATCATAAATAATGTTACTCTCCAACTCCATCCCTGCCTTCAAGGCGCATCCCAGTCTGAACGAAGCCTGCTCCACAAGCCCGTACGCGGAATCCATGCATTCCCGCAATGTCATCGGACGGGGGACCACGCTCATAATGGCGTCAATCCCGTGAGCCAGGACATCGTCGGCCCCCTGGCCAAGCCCTCCCGACAAGCAGACCACAACTTTGTTGAATTTCTTGGCCACCGCCGCCACACCGACTGGGGCCTTGCCGAAAGCGGTCTGGAAATCCGTGTTCCCTTCACCCGTCATCACAAGATCGGCCTCCTGAGCCAACTTGGTAAAATTTACGGCTTCCAGCACTATCTCAACTCCCGGACGCAAAACCGCTTCCGTAAAGAACATAAGACCAGCGCCCAGGCCGCCGGCAGCGCCCGCTCCAGGGCTGTCGGCCACGTCTATTCCTGTTACCCGTGAGGCGACTTCGGCATAGTTCTTTAGAGCGGAATCCAGTGCGGTTACCATCTCCGGTGTGGCTCCCTTTTGAGGGCCGTACACGGCGGAAGCCCCCCGGGGACCGCATAAAGGATTATCAACATCGCAGGCCACGACGATCTCTGTTTGCTCAAGTCGTGGATCAAGCCCGCTCAAATCGATATCATATAAATCCGCAAGGGCCGCTCCCCCTCGGGGCAAGTCATGGCCATACCGGTCCAGGAATCTTGCCCCCAGCGCTGAGGCCATTCCTGCGCCACCGTCATTGGTGGCGCTTCCCCCGACACCGGTGATGATCTTGGTTAATCCGTGGTGCAGGGCAGCTCTTATGAGTTGTCCGACTCCGTAGGTCGATGTCAGTCGGGGATCACGCCTATCCTGAGGAACCAGGGGCAGGCCCGAAGCGGCAGCCATTTCGATAACAGCGGTGGCCCCATCTCCAAGGATGCCCCAAATGGCGTTCACCGGATCGCCCAACGGTCCTTGAACCGTCTCATGAAGAATACTGCCGCCCGTAGCGGCTACAAGGGCCTCGACGGTTCCTTCTCCGCCATCTGCGATAGGCGCCTTCACGGCTACCAGGTCAGGGAAGGCTCGACGCAATCCCTTTTCCATGGCGTTTGCCACCTCCAGAGCGGAAAGACTACCTTTGTACGAATCAGGCGCTATTAAGATGCGCAAGGGTAATTACACTCCTATTGGCTTTCAAGCATAATCTCAGTTTGTCATTGACGCGCCTCTTCATGTCAAGACAATAATGGCGCCTTGGCGCCCAATCATCATGGAGGCAAGGGCAGAGGTCGCCGGGAATTTCCCGACCCAGGAACCGGAAGAAGGCTTCCCTGGACATAAAACTTGACAATAAATCTGGTCAATTATACAATTTGGTAACCTTGAGACCCAAGTGGTCAATTTTGTAAGGTTCTCGTGCCCCTGAACGGTTAAGGTAGATGTCCAAGAATCGGAAAAAACAATATGCGCCCGGATTGATCGCAGCATTTGTGGTAATCGGTCTTTTATGTGGTTCGTCGCACTGGTGCCATTTTCCGATGTCGGCCTCCTTCGACCCTAGCCAACATGAGGGAACTGAGTTTCCCGCCGCGGAGTCAAGACAATCTTCCAACACCGGTTCTCATGATTGCGATGAGTGCGGCCTCTGTTCGGATGATCCGGTTGTCAATTTAGTCCCATCGCGGTCTTATTGCAGTCAGCCAAGAGACCGGAGTTCGCTGGGTCATGTCCTGGCTGTTCCTCTTCGGTCTCTTTATTATTGCGGCAATCGTTCACAAACCTCACCAAATTACACCACCGCCTCAGTCTCAGTCCTATCTGTCTGCCTGCTGATTTGATCCTCATGCCGTAGATTCTTTGTGATGGATCTACGGGGCTCGCCAAACCAATAAACAAATACGACTCGTTGATGAACCTGGTTGTAGAACTGTTTTCTCGGGCTTCACCTCTCTGATTCCACAGGAGTGTCGTCCTACAAGAAACTGTCTCTCCACCGAAAATAGGTAATTCGCAATTACCGTCTGTACTTGCGCTCACGCGGGACCAGGCTGAATTTCGACCAAAACTGCCTGGTAAATTAGGTTGTTATGCATGACGCATTAGTGAGATGGGTCCCTACGATTGATATGAGGATTTATCCTCAACAACGCCCAGTTGGGCAACAACAAACGGAGGAGAAAAAATGAAGAAGATCATCGTGTTGTGTGCTGCGGCAGCTTTGTTTGTGTCCCTGTCGGTGTCCGTGACGGTCGCACGTGACGGCAATCAGGATGCTATTAGAACCCAATATATCGAACAACTCAGCCAAATTAAGAAGGAGAACGACAGACAAAGCGCTCTCTTCAAATCAATGAGCAGCCAGTCCAAAAAAACGTCGGATTCCGAAATGAAAGCTGAAAAGTAGCAGACCTGATCGGCGCAGTTTTTGAGCGCTGGAAGATTTTGATTTCTTAAAGCCCCATGGAGATCGGGACCGGAGGTGGCGCTCTTCCCGATTTCCATATTCAACTCCCCGGTTCGACAAAGATACCGGAACCGGGTTTCGCACGTTTCAAGCCTAATGTTGCGATCCGAGGATTTCGGACATCATGGGTCGGGAGCTCCGGGTAATCTTATGAAAAGACAGATATTATGGATAATTATGGTGATAGTTTTTGCCGGCGCGGTTATGGCGGCAATCGGCTCATCTGAGAAAAAAAGCGCCATTAACGGTCACGATCATGAGGGTCACGCTCACGAAGGGGGTGAGGACGGTCACAATCATGGGCGACTTGGACCTCATGGCGGCAAGATACTCACCGAAGAATCGTTCGAGCTGGAAGTAGTCATAGACGAAACGGGAGACTCTCCCCATTTCAGACTTTATCCTTCCTGCAACCATAAGCCGGTTAATCCTGGTGAAGTTACGGCGGAGATTCACGCGGATCGACTCGGAGACAAAACCGCTGCTTTTCATTTTCTTCCTGTCAGCGACTTTCTCGTGAGTTCCGAACCTGTGGACCTCCCTCATTCATTTTTTCTTAAAGTAAATGCGGAATGGAAGAAAGAGGCTTTCGAGTGGGAGTTTTCCCAGTATGACGGCCGCCTTACCCTGGCCTCGGAGATAGCGGAAAGGATGGGGCTGATTTCCGAGACTGCCGCTCCAGGTGTGATCAAATCGACCATTCAGTTGCCGGGTGAAGTTACCTTCGATGCCGACAAATTGTCTCACGTGGTCCCGAGAGTTCCAGGCGTCGTGATGGAGGTAATCAAGAATCTGGGAGACAGAGTGAATAAAGATGAGATCATAGCGCTCATCGATAGTAGGGAGCTGGGGGAGGCTCGAAGTAAATACCTTGTGGCGCTGGAGCGGGAAAAATTGGCTGGATACAATTTTGAGCGAGCCGAACGACTGTACAAAATTGAAGCCGTGCCTGAGAAAGAGCAACTGACCGCGCGAAAGGCTTACCTGGAAGAGATGATTGAACGGAAATCCGCAGCTCGAAAGCTGATGACTATGGGCATGACCGAAAAGGAGATAGAGGGCCTTGAAAGCGGATCCAACGCGGATCTGACTCGATACGCTATCCGTGCGCCTTTTGATGGCGTGGTGGTCAAGAAACATATTGCCCCCGGCGAATGGGTCAAGGAAGACGCAGAAATCTTTATCGTCGCCGATCTCAAGGAAGTCTGGGTGGAGATAACAGTTTACACGGGAGATTTGAATTCAGTGTACGTGGGCCAAAAAGCCTTGGTCAAATCTGAGTCGGCGGGTTTGGAAGCGATCGCGGGAGAAGTGTTCGTACGTCGGACCGATAATGGGAGAAGAAAGCCGAACCGCCAAGGCCAGGGTAGTTATTCCCAACGTTGACGGAAAATGGCGTCCCGGTCTGTTTGCTTCGGTCGAACTGGTCCGGGAACAAGCTTCTGTACCCATTATGGTTGCCAACGAAGCCATTCAGGAACATGGCGCCCGACAAGTGGTTTTTGTCCTTTATGACGATCAATACGAGGCCCAACCTGTCCAAGTGGGCCGTTCAGACGGGACGCATACGGAAATCCTCAAAGGATTGAGCGCCGGAGACAAATATGTTTCTCGCAAGGCCTTCATCCTGAAAGCGGAGTTGGGCAAATCCGCTATGTCGCACCAACACTAAGAGGTGGGGATGATAGCCGCAATACTGAAGTTTTCCATCGACCGCCGGGGGCTCGTAATTGTCCTCACATTGTTAATGGCCGCCCTGGGAGTTTACAACCTTTTCCGTATAAACATAGACGCGGTTCCGGACATTACAAACGTTCAGGTTCAAATCGGCGCTCAAGCTCCGGGGCTATCCGCTATCGAAATAGAACAGCGCATCACTTTCCCTATTGAGACCGCTATGGCTGGTCTTCCGCATTTGGTGAAGACTCGGTCACTATCTCAATATGGTGTTGCGCTCATAACAGTCATATTTGAAGATGGAACCGATCACTACTTTGCCCGCCGGCTAGTCAGCGAACGCATTCAAGACGTCAAGAGTCAACTGCCACCCGGTATAGATCCCGTTATGGGGCCTATTTCCACCGGACTGGGGGAGATTTTCATCTGGACGGTGGAGGCGGCGCCCAGTGCGAAGAAACCCGATAACTCTCCCTATACTCTGACCGATCTACGCACCATCCAGGAATGGATAATTCGTCCTCAATTGAGGAATACCCCAGGTGTAACAGAGATAAACACGATAGGGGGACATGCGAAACAATTTCATGTGGGCCCGGACCCATATAAGCTAATATCCCACGGTCTAACGTTCAAGGACGTCATAAGCGCATTGCAGGTCAACAATGCAAATGTGGGGGCGGGGTACATTGAGCGAAGCGGCAGCCAGTATCTGGTGCGGGCTCCCGGCCAAGCTGCCGATATTAACGATATTGCGAATATTATTGTGAAGAACGTCAATGGCGTTCCGATCTTCATCAAAGATATAGCGGACGTCGGTCTGGGTTCCGAACTGCGGATAGGCGCGGCTACTCGTGACGGCAAAGAGACGGTTCTAGGCACGGTTTTCATGCTTATCGGTGAAAACAGTAGAATAGTGGCCAGAAGAGCCGCGGCTAAACTCGAAGAGATAAACAAAACCCTTCCCGCAGGAGTAACGGCGCAGGCCGTCTATAATAGAACGAATCTGGTCGACCTAACCATTGCCACGGTAAAGAAAAGTCTGACGGAAGGGGCGGTGCTGGTAATCATCATTCTGTTCTTGTTCCTTGGCAATTTTAGGGCGGCCTTCATTACCGCCATGGTGATACCGCTATCGATGCTGTTTACGGCCACAGGCATGGCCATGAATAAACTCAGCGCCAACTTAATGAGCCTGGGGGCGATCGATTTTGGAATAATAGTGGACGGAGCGGTTGTAATAGTCGAAAACTGCGCTCGCAGGCTCGCAGAGGCGCAAGCGGAACGTGACATCCCCCTGACCTCACGCGATCGAATCTCAATAACGTGGGAAGCCTCACAGGAAGTTCGTAAGCCCATGCTGTACGGTGAGCTCATCATCATGGTTGTTTACTTGCCGATTCTCAGCATGACAGGGGTAGAGGGAAAGATGTTTACCCCGATGGCCCTGACGGTGCTCCTGGCGCTTACAGGCGCGCTGATCTTGTCTTTCACGTTTGTCCCCGCTGCCACGGCTTTGTTTCTTACAAGCGCTCCAGGGCGTAAACATAACCGGCTGAGCGAAAAAGCAAAAAGCATTTACTTGCCTTTGCTGAACTGGAGTCTTCAAAATAGAGTGTTGGTTGTAGTTGCCGGCCTTGCTCTGGTATTGATCGCCTTGTCCGCGACAACTCGCATGGGGAGGGAATTTATTCCCAGCTTGGATGAGGGTGACATGGCGCTGCATACCATGCGAGTTCCTGACACAAGCCTTTCGCAGGCAGTTGAGCTCCAAGTGACAAATGAACGGGCCATCTTGGAGAAGTTTCCACAGGTACGCTCCATATTCGGGCGTGTCGGCACATCTGAGATAGCCACGGAGCCCCATCCTCCGAGCATAAGCGACAACACCATCATACTGAAACCTAGAAACGAATGGCCGGACCCAAAGTTGCCCAAAGCGGAACTGGAAAAGCAGATGCAGGCCGAAGTCGGCCGACTGCCGGGAAGCAATCAAGAATTCAGCCAGCCAATCCGCATGCGATTCAACCATTTATTGGCGGGCGTATTCAGTGACGTTGCAATCAAAGTGTTTGGCGACGACATGAACATAATGCATGCAAAGTCCATGGAGATTTCCGAATTGATAGCGGCGTTGCCCGGAGCTTCGCATGTCAAGGTCGAGCAAGTAAATGGTTTACCAATACTGACGGTTCGGATCAAAAGACGTGAAGCGGCGCGATATGGACTGAACATATCGGATATTCAAGATGTCGTTGAGATCGCCGTTGGTGGAAAAGCAGCAGGACAAGTGTTTGAAGGCGACAGACGATTCGATATCGTTGTGCGTCTGCCGGAATCCTTGAGAATGAATCTGGATGAGCTGAAAAGATTGCCCATTCCGTTGCCTTCGAGGGACCACCAGATTCAAACCACAGACAGTGTGATCTCTAAAAGACAGGTCGGGAAAGATCGCTTCTTTGTAAGCTTAGAGTCTGTCGCAGATCTGGCGGTGGATGTAGGACCGAATCAAATCAGTCGAGAGGATGGTAAACGGAGAGTCGTTGTTACGACCAATGTCAGGGATCGCGATCTAGGCTCTTTCGTGAAAGACTGTTCACGGGTTGTTGCGGAGAAAGTGAAGCTTCCCCCGGGCTACTGGATCGGTTGGGGCGGAGAGTTCGAGCAACTCCTCTCGGCGGCCACTAGACTCAGGATCGTAGCGCCTTTGGCCCTGCTATTGATCTTAGCGCTTCTGTACACGGCTTTTGGTTCGCTCAAATTCGCTCTGCTCGTATTCACCGGAATTCCTCTAGCTCTAACCGGCGGAATCGCTTCCATGTGGGTCAGAGACATCCCTCTTTCTATTTCAGCGGCCGTGGGATTTATCGCTCTTTCAGGCGTGGCTGTTCTCAACGGCCTAGTGATGATAACCTTCATCAACAAACTTCGCGATGAAGGCCTCCCTTTGGAAACGGCAATCATTCAAGGAGCCTTGACAAGGCTTCGACCGGTTCTGATGACCGCGCTAGTGGCGGCTTTGGGATTCATCCCAATGGCTACGGCGGTAGGAACCGGCGCCGAGGTCCAGAAGCCGCTGGCTACGGTAGTGATAGGGGGGCTTATATCCAGCACTATTCTGACTTTGTTGGTCTTGCCCGCGCTCTACTCCTTGGTTGAAAGCTGGACGCCCGGGACTGTAAACGATTTGCCGGATTCCTGACCGGCGGAGTATGAACTCATCGATCACTCCGGCTCGGACAGGGCCGGTTAAGACTAAACAAAAGGGGTTCAAATGAAAAGGTTATTGATTGTGGTTATGGTCATGATGTTTACTGCGGCGGCTATCCCGGGCGTCGCCGAAGAAAAGCACAAGGAGTCAAAGGGGAAAGAGGAAAAAGTCTATTGCTGTCACGGGAAAGGTGATTGCGACAAATTACATACAAAAGCCGATTGCGAAAAGGATGGCGGTACAGTCGTCAAGGACTGTAAGCAGTGTAAGTGAAAATAAGCCCTTTTGTTGGAGTTCACCGGTAGGAAATTTTTTGTGCAATGGACGAAGTCCTTAGCTCCGCGTGTGGACAATACACTGACCTGGTTTCCAGGTCAGTGTGTGTTTGGTCATGGTCCGTCCGTGATCCCAGCGGCCCAGCTTGCGGAGATAAAGCAACAATCCGTTGTGCAAAAACGCTTCCTCCCGGACTTGCCTTCAAAAAACTCTAATTATGACACTAACTAGCAAATGCGTTATCCCGAGGACCCATGAGGGCGGCGACGGCGCAAAGGGCAGAGGGATCTCATCGAAGCACGGTTGGGATCAATTAACCAACCAACATATTAGGTGTTTTTGCGGAAGGGACCGGGAAACCACTTTTTGCAAAACGGGGTTTCCCGGTGAACTATTACTAGGATTTCTCTAGCCGGAATCAGCTCGCTTGCGCCCGAAAACTCTTGGGTATGCAAAATAAAGTCAGAAGAGCTCCGATAAACAATATGCCGGCAATAATGTATAAAGCGGCGGATGGATCGTTGGAAAAATGTTTTGCCCATATCGGGACATTTGGACCTACGTAACCGCCTAAATTGCCGACTGAATTGACGATTCCAATACCTGCGGCGGCCGCTGTGCCGGCCAAGAAAGCCGACGGTATCGGCCAGAATAACGGCATTGATCCGATCACTCCAAGAGTTGCGATCGACAAAAATATCACCGCTAGAACAGGGTTGGCCGCGAAGGTTCCGCTAAGAATCAGACCTATGCACCCTGCCGTAACGTTAAACACATAATGAAGGCGTCTCTCTCCCGTTCGATCGGAACTCCGGCTCAAAAGAATCATTCCTATCACTGCGACACCGTAAGGTATGGCGGTGATCAAACCAACTCCAAAATATCCCTTAATACCAAAGGCTTTGATGATTGTGGGCAGCCAGAAGGCGATGCCGTAAAGCCCAATCATCAATGTGAAATATATGGCTGCCAGCACGTACACTTTGCCGCTCTTGAAGGCGTCGATGACACTGACTTGATGCTTATGTCTGTCTTCAGCTTCAAGATTCTTTGAGAGCAACTC
The DNA here is from genome assembly GCA_963747865.1 of uncultured delta proteobacterium. Taxonomy (GTDB): domain Bacteria; phylum Desulfobacterota; class Desulfomonilia; order Desulfomonilales; family Desulfomonilaceae; genus JBBSBY01. Next base: position 102,184 of record CAVVHK010000012.1, read on the forward strand.
TTTCTCGTCGGCATTCAGCCATTTTGCTTCTTCAATGCCGCTATCGAGATAAAAGATTACCCATATGCCGACTACGATAGACGGCAAGCCTTCCATCAAGAACAACCACTGCCAGCCTGCCAAGCCCATGTGGCCTGACAACCCGTCCATTATCAGGCCGGATATCGGATTGCCTATGACTCCGGAAACAGCGATGGCCGACACAAACCAGGCGGTTCGTGTCGAGCGATATCTGGAGGGATACCAAAGCGTCAGATAGAAAATGACTCCCGGGAAGAACCCCGCTTCAGCTATGCCTAATAGGCAACGCATGGCATAATAGGACCATTCGCCGTTCACGAACAACATCGCCGAAGATATAATGCCCCACGACACCATTATCCTGGCGATCCAAGTTCTAGCTCCATACTTCTTCAAAAGAATGTTGCTGGGAACCTCGAAGAAGAAATAGCCGATAAAGAAGATTCCCGCCCCTGTGGCAAAGGCCGCGTCGCTTAGCGATAAGTCCTTTGCCATCTGAAGCTTTGCAAAGCCTACGTTAACTCTATCCAGATAGGCCAAGATGTAGCACAAGAAAAGGAAAGGCAGGAGACGCCAATCCACCTTGGCGTAAGTCGCCGCTTCCAAGCTTTCATCAGTTTTCATAAGATTGAAACCTCCTTAAGCTCGGAACCACGCGCGGGACTCCGCATCGGCCCGAGCTACGCTACGAATTATTATGAAGTGAAGACTTGGCAGTTACCGTAATCTTAGTTTGTCATTGACACGCGCCTCCGTGTCAAGACAATAGTGGACTACGGGTCACGATTCTTCACGGCGGTTAAGGACCGACATTCCAGAGAATCAATCAAGTCGGTATCTGCGAGATGGCTAGGCGACGCCGGAACCCAAATAGTAAGCAATGAGGGAATAATGATGTTAAGAAAAGGCATAATCATTTTCGTCATGGCCTTTGCTACGACCGGCGTAATGGGAGAAGAAAAGTCAGGGTGTGCCGGTGGTGTCGAGGTGCGCCGAGCCGATGAGGCGTATTACCACGTCGAAGGTGTGCGCAAAACTCCTGCTCCGACAGCAGCTCAAATATTGGAGTGGTTAAAACCTGAGACCACCGCCAAGATAGACAAATTGGCTCGCATCACCTTGGTAGGCG
>CAVVHK010000013.1:0-7855 GCA_963747865.1 uncultured delta proteobacterium
TCACACTGGAGGGCAGTCGGGGGCCAAGACTTACGTTGCCGAGCTGTTGGACATTAGGCCTAGGACACTGAGGAACAAATTGAAACTGGTACCCCATGAGAAAGCTCCTGGCGGTAACCCAGGACGTGGGGCCAAGAATCGGATGCTTCTTAAACTGAAGAAGTATCTGGTAGACGAGTTTTTGAAACTGGCGCGCTGACCTAATAGCCACTTTTCAGTCCTCCATCGTTTTGGGGGTCGTTTTCCCAATTCCGCCAAATTCTTCCTAGTTCATTCCTAGTTCTTCCCGGTTTTTCTATGTCTACTGGACGCTTCAATAACTCCGATCTAATCGATTTCGCATCATTTAACCCACTGTAACTACATCAGTTTATCCGAAATAATGTCCGGCGCACATACTTGGCACCATGCTTGCTCTATGTGTCTCCCAAGAAAGCCGCAAGCGGCTACTACTAAGGATTCAAGGAGACAAACATGTCGGAAAGCATGGGCCGCCACGCCATGGCTAACCAGGATTTTGCCAAAGTCACCGGCTCTGAAACAGGCGAAAGCACGAAAGCAATCATCAAGGCCAAAGACCAGATTGACACACCATGCAGCAGACGTGAGACGACATCAGCTTTTGTGTCTCTCGGCGGCAGGACCGAAGTCGCGCAGACGCTGCTCACGTCTGGTGCTCTGATTGGAATCAATGCACGACATTATGAAACTCATGATCACTTGTCTGATCACGAGGTATGGGAAAAGCTTCGAGAGTCAGGACGCAGAAACTTCTCGTCTCGCGAATTTGCAGATAGACCGTCTACGACCATAGATTCAGAAATTTTCAAGACCATAAACAGGCCTGCTTTCGGGCAACAAGATGAAGCATCAACAAGACCTGTCCACGAGCACAATGCCCTTCAACTGCGTCAATCGAATCTGAAAACAAGAAATTCGCTCACTCCACCTGATCACGCTGGGATGCGAAGGGCGACCCATGCCGATGCGATACGCGACTTTGCCATCGAACGGGAGCGCTGGAAAAACGAGAACATCAACACCAGTGATTTTCGCGGCAACACCCCTTTGCACCGTGCCATCATCGAGAGCGCTAGCCCTCCAATAATTGAATTCCTGATCAACAAAGGAATGGACGTAAACGCCCGTAATAAAAAGAAAGAAACAGCTTTGTTTATTGCTGTCACCCAAGGCAATACCGAGCTTGTTAAAGTTCTTCCAAGAAGGGGAGCCGACCCGAATATCGAAACCCCGAAAAAAAAGACTCGTCTAAAAGTGGCTTCAGCTAACCAAAAAACACGTAAAAGAAAGCGAAATACGGGGCGTTGCCCGCGGCTAAAGGAGAAGCGATACAGATGGGAAAAGGATTGGCTATCAGAAATAACCGAGGGGAACCTCCGATAAACCGGTACATCCATACAAAAGACCGCCGTGAACGTTCTAGCGACTCAGGGCAGGCTTTTTGAAAGATAGTTAAACGTCAACGATGAGGTCAGGGACTCTCATAGAGAGATACCAACTACGGAAGGAGCAGGCATGGAAACACAGAGTAAGCGCACAAGCGAAAACTCGGAGGATTTGAGGTTCGTTCAGAAGGAGACCTCGGGCCTACACTCTGGCCAACAGGACAGGCATTCCTTACATGACGAGCAGGCGGCGCATCTCAGAAGCGCCTTTGCAGAAGCCATTTCTAGGAGCCAGCTCGAAATCGGGCAGTATTTACTCGAAACCGTGTTCAAAGGGGACGTGGAGACCGTGCGTGCCAAGAGATCTCGCTCTTCCGACTTCAGTCGTTCCTACACGGTCGGAACAAGACCCCAGATGAACAAACTCCTGGCCCGCAGACCTTTGCGAGGCCGCAGACGGTAAAAAGAGGGGAAGAAGCCCGCACGTTCCGCGTGACCAAACAAGGGCGTGTGGGCTTATCCAAGCAAAGGTCCCATTTGGCAATAGCAAAATAACTTGCTTCAATTAACCCTTGCCCAGTTGCAGACATGCCGCTGGCTGAAAACGAAAGGAGAAACGAAATGGCGAAAACATTCTATCGCTAGGAGAACTCCCGAAGGAACGGAAGTTGCGGAAAAGACCCTGGCCCATGTCCGCAAGCACCTGCACAAGATAGAAAAGCGGTCCGGCCCAAAAGGGCAGAAAGCTCTTGAGGTCACCCTTATGCTGGGGGTTATGTACTCTATCGTTGAGCATTACAAGGGTGCAGAGTTTCTACTGAAAAAGTACTTGATGGATGCCAAAGAGGTGTCTGCACAGAATTCGATGGCTTTGCTCTTCGCAAGTTCTATGCTTGCGGAGGCATACTTCGGGTTGAATCGAATTCCGGAAGCAATGATGGTCAGCAGCGAAGCGAAGCCTCTCTCCAGGGCAGTCGACCTTTCGGCCCCTGATCCAGTGTTCGAATCGCTGTGGCATCTGGCCATGTCCTTTGAGGCCAAAGGCGACACTGAGAGCCGTCAACAAGGACTCGCTGTCGCTCTCATGGCACTTTGCTGGTGCATAACCTATGGACTGTATAGAACCCAAAGGGGCGCCCAGGCGCTGGAGGATCTCCGATTGCACTTTTCATCCTATGGAATCGTCCTCGATGAGTGGAATCGGCTCGTAAAGCACGCCCACTTGACCAAATATGATTTCATAGGCCTGCTAAGCATTGTTCTCCACAACGCGGACCTCTCACCCGTGTCGGTGAAATCGTGGATGGAGAAAGAGCCCAGGGTTATTGAAGTGCGCTGATCTAGATTCAGCCTAAGGAACACGACTCTCTTCCGTTCCGCAACGAATGGCGCAGGCCGTGCGCTGTTGTTATGGGTCTGTAGGATTGGGAAGCTACCATGAACATTTCCAACAATAACGGTGAGCTTCCCCCCTGCTACGGCAGCTAAGCTCGGCAGAAGAGTTGAGTTAATAGGTCTGTTCATTGAACGCTGCCTGAGAAAGGCCAAAGAAGAAGCCCACACGTTCCGAGTCGCCAAACACAGGCGTGTGGGCTCGTCCGAGCACAAGACCCGATTCACCAAGCTCACGGGGAACCCGATGAAGCCTCGGCACGGATGAGTTCATTCTATCAGTTCTTTGCACAAAATCCACGACAAAGAACTGCCGGACTTCTCCCTGCATAAAACTTCCTCGATTCCCCAGACAGCGATCATTGGACGGACCTCCGCGGCACGTCTCAGTGCCCGGTTGGTCCGAGCCCCGTTCGGAAAACGCTTGCCGACGAAAGACCGTCAGAGGTCACTCCGAAGCACAACCGGACCTACCCCGGGAAAGAATCTCGGGAGGGTCGATTGAAGAAAGGAAGCAAACGATGACCGAAAGAGAAGACATGACTCCCAAACACGAGAACGGCGAACTGACTGAAAAAGAACGTCTGTTGCTCAATGCGGTGGCAAACGGCGCTGTAAGCAAAGCGGATAAGCTGTTGTCCCAAGGAGAAGTTTCCCCGGATTGTAGAGGCGAAAAAGGGATGACTCCTCTAATTAAAGCTTCTGCAGCCGGAAACACTTCATTAGTAGGAATGCTCATTCGCCATAAAGCAGATGTGAACGCTGTGGACGACCATGGCGACACCGGTCTAACGACGGCGGCCTTCAATGGCCACATTGAGGTGGTGAAGGTCCTAGTCTTAAACGGGGCCGACTTGGAAATACGGAACAATGATGGCTCCACTGCATTGGAAATCGCCCAAGTGATGGAACACGAAGACGTGGCCGATTTCCTCTCGGCGCAGTCCGCCGGTTCAACGATGCTTATCGAAGAGGAGATATCGACCGACCCCGATGATGATGGGCCAACCACCGATGGCCCGGCCGCGGGTGCGGGTTCAGTAGCGATTGCGGCTGCCATGGCCCCTTCCCCTGAGCCCCGGTCGTATGTCCACGAGCTTGATTTCGATTCATATCCCGAACTTGAAAAATCTCCGTACTTTAAATTGCAGGAAGAGCCCACAACGGGAGATGGGAAGCAAGAGACCGTAGCGCCGCCGCAGGAGGATGAGCCCGAATCCTCTGCGGATTCCTCGGGAGAAAGCGAAGAAACAGAGGAAGCTTGGAGCGAGATCAAGCGACGCTACGACGACGTAGTTCAAAATGATGCGAAGAAACCACCTGCAGTACCGGACAAATTCAATGCGGCAAATGAAGAGAGAATCGAATTCGACGCCTTGGACAACAAACAAGTCCGAAACATTAATGAAAAGATCAAGAAGGTCCTCGACAGGGCCAGTTTTGAAGTCGGTGATTACGTCATAGATACGGTCTTCAAAGGCAGCTACATGGCCGTCTTGAAGCCGAGATCGCAGGAAAACAAGCGGTGGCGGAAGCTTAAGAAGCATCCGGAATGGACTTATTGATCCGCGGCGGTTGACGGAATTGACCGGGGGCGTGCGCTGTCAGGCGGTTTTGCCTCGCAGAAGGTAAAGACGTTTCGCCCTTCAGTGTCTCCCATTTCATAGAGCTTTACTACGCTAAGGATCTGAAAATGATCCTGACGTTGGCGGAAGAAGCGATCACGAATAAATACACCGTTCGTCAACTCAAGCAAGCCATTGAGGATCTCAGGGAACATAAAGATGACCACGATCCCGGCAAGGAAATCATCAGGACCCTGGATCAGCCCGTTCCACTCCTGGAAGATCCTGATCTCATGGCTCTCTGCACGGACAAGGACCGGGTAGCTGGAAGAACTGAGCAAGGCGGAGCGCAAGAAGATACGAGCGTTGATCAAGGCTCGGAAACCCGCTTTGGATGAGTCCAAGAAACTCATGGATACCTTTGAGGAGATTCTTTCCGATCTGGAGGACGAGTAGCCCTGTCCGTAGCACTCTGACAATATTCGTGCAATTCCCCGGACGACCGGGAAATTTTTGACGCGGAAAAAAGTGCTTCGGGATGGTTTCCTATTACCGCGGCGACCATCCCTGCGGCCCCAACTGCAAAGAACATGCCAGCCTAGTTCGCTGGCCCATGACAAAGGAAGGTGAACAATGTCTGAACAAAGCAAGATCCCGTTTGCCCCTAAACATGTGGAAGCCAAACTTTCCCACGAGGAATCCATAGACAGTCTTTGCCGGAAAGGTTTTCGAAGTCCATACCAAATCTGGTGGCAAACGTGGCTTCTGGAACGATGGGATCACCCGGATGGCCGTTACAAACTCGTCGCATACAAAGGCGGCGGTCTCTATATGTCCGATGATATGAGTGATCCCCAATGGAAGGAGATCATTGACCTGGTTTACGGCGAAGACGACCCGCCCAGCTTATTTACCTCAGAGAATTGGTTCCAGCTTAGGATCGAGCATGAGCCAACGCAAGATCTCTCCGGGACTCTTGTTCAACAACTGTCTTATGGCGAGACTCCCACAACGTCGGCTGAATGGAAGGAGTTCTTGCGAAAGTACAAGGGGATAGTCGTTGAGTTGGGAAGGTGTGAGTTTTCCTTACAGAACGGTCGGTCAGGTGAATCGGTCTTCTCCGATACGCTTGTGAAAGAGCGCGACGGATCTGTGAACATGGTTGCTCGGGAAAAAAGCGGAGGCTCGCGATGAGGTCTTCGTCTCGTGAGAATCAGAGGATCTTCTCGGGGACTTCCCATAGTTATCTAATGCGTGAAATCAAACACTAACAGTTATTGTCCCCTTCGGGGAATGGGAGAAAAACCCTCGCCTTTAGGCGAAGACTTTAGTAGGCTTGCGGTATCATGGAGCATTACCGCAAAACATCTCACGCCGTCTACGACATCAAGTTCCACATCGTGTGGATCACGAAATACCGCAAGCCGGTCCTTCATGGAGAGGTGGCAGTCCGTGTTAGGGATCTGATCAGGGAGATCTCCAAGGCCATGGATGTCGACATCATCAAGGGTCATGTTTCCAAAGACCACGTGCATATCCTGGTCTCGGTGCCTCCACACGTGTCAGTATCCAGCCTGCTTAAACGCCTCAAGGGCAGGAGTTCCCGGAAGCTTCTGAGTGAATATCGAACCCTAGCCCGTGAATTCTGGGTCGACATTCTGGGCCCCCGGATACTTTGCTGCAAGCAGCGGGAACGTCACGGACGAAGTCATCGCTCAATACATAGAGATGCAGGACAAGATGGAGCGGGGCCGCGATGACGACTTCCAGATAGGCGGCGACGGGTGAGGTCGACTTTCAGTCGACACACTGAAGCCACCGCCTTTAGGCGGTTGGAGCCTTCACTTCACTGATAAGGGGCACCTATGACAAACCATGAGTTGAAACAATTAGACTCCTGGCACGCATCAATATCGCCGCTCGACGCTCAAAAGGTGGCCCTTATACTAGGTATTAGCGTCAAAACCGTCCACAAACTTGTCCGGGATGGAAATTGGCCTGCGTCCAGGTCACAGCACGAGAACGCCGGTTCACACACGAACAGATCCAAGAATATATCCGCTCCCAGAGCACATCAGTACGCGTTGACAAGAAGGACCCCAGGCCGGTAAAATCGCCTACCAGAAAGGGGGTGCGAAATCATCTGGGTTTTATCTCGACAGGCTCTCCTTGAGGAGATGCGTAAATGTCGATAATGACGAGAAGCAACGACCACTACATCTACTTCCGACCGTTTAAAGACAAAAAGATCGGACTCAATACTGCGATGTGAAGAGCAAGACTCGAGGCCAAACGTGTTGGAGACCATGCTCTTGACGGCCTGCCGGTCAGGGAGCTTATGTTTCGCATTGGACCCCATGGCCCGTGAAGTTCTGCGTGCGGATGTTCAAAAACAATCAAGGCTGGGAAATGCCGACGGGATTGCTCCTGGCCGAAGAAGTGAAGGACGAGTTAACCCTTTGGGATGGGGTGACCTTGCTCCTTAAGCATCCGGAGATCAAAGATAGCTCCGTACGTGAGCGACACGAGCATGGACTGGCGCATTTGCTGGAGAAATGGGGAAAGGACTTTTCGATCAAGCAGGTCTGGATTCCCCAAATAAAGCAGTACCAGATGGAAAGGCTGAGCGAGGGCGCAGCGGCTTCCACTGTCAACAAGGAAAAGGCTGCTTTATCCAAGCTCTTCCAGGTCCTGATAGAACTTCGCCACCTAGATGTTAACCCGGCGAGACTCGTGAAGAATCTGAGTGAGAAGTCCGGCCAGCGGCAAGTGTACATAGGGTTACAAGATTTTCAGGGCCTGCTTGACCACATTCCTGCTTGGTTCTTGCGGTTCGTCCAGATGGCCTACTACACGGGGATGCGTCGTGGTGAGATTCAGAAACTGAAGCGGCATCAGGTAAGGCTCGGACAGAGAATGATCCTCATAGGACCGGAAGACACGAAAGAAGGAAACTGGAAACGGATTCCTATTCATGGCCAACTTGTGCCGGTTCTGACAGGAAATCATGAAGGTTCGGGTACTTGGTCGTGATGAGGTTTTCCTGATTGACGGAACTCCGGTAGCAAAAGGAACCGGCAGAAGGGCATGGGAGCATGCTGTGGAAGCGGTAGGGCTGAAACCTGCCCCCCATTTCCATGACCTTCGCCACACATGGAAGACAAATGCGCGGCGCTCAGGAATGGACCCAGAGATCCGAGAATCGATCATGGGCCACTGGTTCAAAGAAAAATCGATCACGGAGCGGTACGGACGGATCGGAGACCAAGAACTCCTTGGGGCCATAGACCAAATGACTTTCGATCACGGCCCATCGGAAATATTCTTGGCGAGTTCCCCAAAACAAAAACCCCAGAAGAGGATGCAGCCTCGACCGGGGAAAAATGTTAACAAGGTGTTAACAACGGGTTCCGGTCCATCGACCGGAGTATGAGTAAGTATTTAATATTGCTGGCGTCCCCAAGGGGATTCGAACCCCTGTCGCCGGCGTGA
>CAVVHK010000014.1:0-132261 GCA_963747865.1 uncultured delta proteobacterium
GAACGATGATAAATCCAGGGCTGCTGCTGCGATAATCCTCGCCGCCGTCACCGGCGGGGTTAAAAATCCTCTTACGGGGAAAAGTGGCCAAAAAACGGGTTCCGCGGGCGCGTGTTGGTTCAAAACAACGAGGAACAATCCTAAAAAAGGGTAAAAAATGTGCACAGGGGTGGTAAGAAATGGGCTTTTCAGGCGGTTTTATGCCATATCTGGAATAATTGTTCCTCGGGAATCAAGGTAAAAAATGATTGTTTTTAGCAAAAAAAAGGCGTTTTTTTTGACAAAAAAAGCGAGGGCGGAATAATAAAAATAAACTATACTTGGCTTCATGAAGAAAATCTTCTTTAACACCTTCTCCTATCTTTTCAAGCCGCGTTGGGATACGGTGTCCCGGCGCCGAATCAAGTATAGGGTTGTCAGTAGATCAGAAGGCACGGCCTAGCGATATACACCGTCCTAGAACGGAATTGTGGTCATCGCACTTCCGAGAATGGAACAGTCCTGCCCTCCAGGGGATTGAGACGGTGATGCCTTTTGTAGGTAATCGTTTGATTTCCCTTCGTCAATCAGGCCTAGCGGCCTTCTTCCTCTATTTCTATTTGTCATGTCGCCTGTTTCGGGTCAGGCCATTTTAGATATCGGATTTGTGTGTTACATGATTCGGTCCTCAATCTGCGCGTCGCAGCCTGAATAAGGATAATCCATCCTTACGTCGAGCCGGCGAACGTGGGATGCGTTCCGGATGAAGTTCAACCGTATGCCGATTCCGTGAAGAGTCATCGCGACACTTGGTAAACAATCTTCAGTCACAAGTGAATACATTGGGCAGAAGGCGATACGCGTTTCCGACGCATATCGCATGTAGGGGATGTAATCCAAGTTCCAAAGCGCCCAAAGGCGCTTTGTGAGGGCCATAGGCCTTAGCAGATCATAGATGGAGGATGATGATGGAAGAAGCTCCGAAGTGGTATGACGCTCATCTGGAAGAATACCGAAAGGTAGCCTACATCAACAGCATGGAGCAGTATCAGGACATGTACCGCAGGTCCATAGAGGATGCGGACAATTTTTGGGCCGAAGTGGCCGATGAATATGTCTCCTGGTACAAGAAATGGGACTCCGTGCTGAAGTATGACTTTGAGACTGCCAAAATCGAGTGGTTCGGGGGAGCGGAGCTGAATTTGTCCTACAATTGTCTGGACAGACACCTGCCCGCGCTGAAGAACAAGGTTGCCTACTACTGGGAAGGAGACAATCCATCTGATTCCAAGATCGTAACGTATCTAGACCTCTACAAGGAGGTTAACAAGTTCGCTGCGGCTCTGAAGCAAAGGGAGTCAAAAGGGGTGATAGGGTCATCGTCTATCTGCCGATGATTGTGGAATTGCCGGTTGCGATGCTGGCTTGCGCTCGAATCGGGGCTGATCCACAATGTCATTTTCGGTGGCTTTAGCGCGGAGTCAATCGCAGCCGTATCCAGGATTCCGGCGCAAAAGTGGTGGTCACGGTCGATGGCGGTTTCCGCGGAGGAAAGCTCTTCGGCTTGAAAAGAACTGTGGATGAGGCCTTACTGAATGTCCAGGAGTCGAGAAGGTAATAGTTTTAGACATGGCAACATGGGTCTCAAACTTAACCCAAAAAAGAATTCTGGTGGCATGAATTAATCGAAGACTCAGACCTGCCTACTTATGTGAAACCAGAAATAATGGACGCAGAGGACCCTTTATTCATTTTGTACACCAGTGGCAGTACCGGGAAACCCAAGGGTGTTCTACATACTCACGCGGGATATCTTTTGTATGCGGCAATGACTTGCAAACTGGTTTTTGACATCAAGCCTAATGAAACATTCTGGTGCACAGCGGATATCGGCTGGATCACGGGCCACACGTACATCGTTTACGGGCCTCTGATTGACGGGTTCACCAGCGTTATGTTTGAAGGCATTCCAACTTATCCAAGCTTTCGGTCGAACTGGGAGATTGTCGCTAAAAGAAAGGTAGACAAATTTTATACCGCGCCAACGGTAATCCGTTCACTTGCAAAAGAGGGGGAAGCGCATGTCCAAAAGCATGATATCTCATCCCTAAAACTTCTCGGAACAGTCGGGGAACCGATCAACCCAGAAGCGTGGAGATGGTACTTCCACAACGTTGGTCGTGATTGGTGCCCAATCGTGGATACTTGGTGGCAGACCGAAACAGGCGGGATCATGAACACTCCATTGCCTGGGGTAGCCCCAATTAAGCCTGGGTCGTGCTCGTTCCCCTTCTTTGGTATAGACCCTGTGATTCTGGATCCAGAGACTGGAGAGGAAGTTACAGTCCCTAATCAGGAAGGCGCTCTGTTCATCAGGAAGCCGTGGCCTGGAATGGCCAGAACGGTGTATGGAGATCATGATCGCTTTATCGACACCTATTTTTCCAGGATCCCAGGAATGTATTTCACAGGTGATGGAGCCAAAAAAGATGAGGACGGGTATTTCTGGATCACCGGCAGAATCGACGACGTGCTTAATGTTTCAGGTCATAGGTTTGGGACAGCTGAAGTCGAGTCCGCCTTGGTGCTCCACCCGAACGTCGCCGAAGCCGCAGTTGTCGGTTTCCCGCATGAAATCAAAGGCCAGGGCATTTATGCGTTTGTCACTTTAAACACAGGTGTGGAAAAGACTGAAGAGTTGCGCTAAGGAACTGGTTAAACTGGTGAGGACCCAAATTGGTCCCATCGCTTCTCCGGACGCTATCCAATGGGCAGACGGACTACCCAAGACAAGAAGCGGGAAAATTATGAGACGTATACTCAAGAAGATCGCAGCCGGGACAGTCGAAGAGCTTGGTGACACTACTACTCTGGCGGATCCGACAGTTGTCAAAAACCTCGTGTCGCAGAGAGTCGCCATAGAAGGATAGTTCCGATCAAGTTACCATTTTAGGAGTTAGTCCATCCGGTTAGGCATGTGCGGTGTGTCTCTTGGAAGATGCGAGGTTAAGGAGACACTCCGCCTGCCTTATCTTTATGCCGGCCGGGCGAAGCCCTCACTAAATCGCCCCCTTCTCGTACCTCACTCGATATCCCCCACAAGATCTTCGTAAGAAATTCGACCAAATCGGACCGTTACTCACCGACCAAACGTGGTCCGTAGAGCGCGTCCAAGAAATCACATTTCTTCAGGTCCCCCAAACATTAGAAAGCGCTTGTCCGATCCGAAACGTAGACGGTATGATAAACGATACAGCGCCAACGTGCTGATATTCTGAAAGTCCTCACGTAACGGGAAAGGAGCGCCAAATGGAACCTACCGAAATCAGGGAAGAGGTCAAAGAAGAGTTTGATAGACAAGAGAAGAAGGAACAATGGATCAACTATCTAGCCTTGACCACTGTGATCCTTGCCGTATGCGCGACGCTATCGAGCTTCAAGCTGGAACATTTCTCCGTCGAATCGGTCCTCAAACAAACGATGGCCTCAGATCAGTGGGCTTTCTATCAGGCCAAGGCCAATAGGGAGTACTTGTATGAACTTCAAGGAGAAAAACTGGCCCTCGACTTAAAGGCTGTCGAGAAGAGCTCTCCCGGGGATCTGGTAGAAGACTACCGGAAAAAAATCGAATCCTACAGGCAACGCGTGTTGAAATATCAGACCGAAAAAGAAGAAATCATGAAAGAGGCCAAACATCTCGAAAAGGAACGAGATGAATCCCTGGAAAAGCGTGAGATTTACGGCGTCGCGATAATCTTTCTGCAAATGGGAATTCTGCTGTGCTCAATCGCCGCTTTGATGAAGCGGAAGTGGATATGGGCGATCGCTACTCTTGTTGGGGCCGCCGGGATTCTATACTTTGTACGCGGCTTCCTTCATTTGATTTGATCGCTAATTTCCGCGACGATAGGCGGCGCTTGGCGCCTGGATGCGCGCCCTATAAACTTTGGCGATGAATTCAAGAGATACGCGGGGTAGGCGGAACCGGCCACAAGTGGCACGGCTGTCGGCGGTGGTTTGAACGCGCTCCCAGAGTTTGCGGCGCGGGCGCCGGCGTTAACCTCCCGAGACACTTGAATCCCAACCCGGGAGGCCGTTAATGATTTTGAAGCTTAGGCGCTTCAGTGGCCTATGCTCATCACGCCGATGTGGCCATCCTGTGACCGTTCATCAATGAGCGGCAAGTTTGGAGATTGCATCGTTGTTTCATCGCTCGCAATGGCATTTGCGCCATTCTTTGCAAGCGCGGCGAAGCAATCTCCGCCGCTCAATTGAAAGCTTACCGCTTGCGTCCGTTTTCTCAACGTCTCCGCGGCAAGCATTATCCTCCTTGGCATAAATTTTGACGCCGTAAAAGTACTTGACGGGCTTTGCACGAACGAATAATCTGACAGTAGGGAAAATAGATTCTGTGCAGAGCGCAAACGCTTTTCAAGTTCTTGATTTCATTCTTATACGAGAGTCTGGTTCGAGCAAGGCTATAACCACCGGCGCTTGATCGTCTCAATGCGCTGAGACGCCGGATCGGCGCCCCTCGTGGAAAACTGCATCGTTTCCCAATGAAACCCGCCAACGGGAGGTACGGCCAAATGAGACCGTTCTTCAGGAAATGCCGTCTTTACGGCCCGGAAATCATACTGGATGTGCTGGAAGAGCGCATTGTGCTTGACGCCGCTGTGGCTACGACTAGTCAGGACCACAAGGACAATCAGTCCGCAACCGATCACACAGCTCAAACGCAGAATTCCAACGATCATACGGCTACAGCGGCGAATACAACGGCTCAGACTACGACATCTGCCGCTGCCGCGCAGCCCGCTTCCAGTCAAAACCTCAGCGTTGTGTTGGTTTCCAACGCGTTGGACCAAATAGCAGCCATTTCCCACGCCGCAGTCAACGGTTCCACCGTGGTTGTCTTAAACGCCAACACAGACGGGCTCAATGCGGTGGTTGCAAAGATCCATGATATTGTGGATTCAACCGGTCACAAAGTTGACGAGTTGGCCATCGTGGGTCACGGCGGCGACGGAACTATCCAGATCGGTCCCGATAACCTGACTCTTGCAAACTTGGATAAATTCTCGCCTGCTTTAAATACCTTGAGCCAGTATCTATCCGACCATGCACAGATAGAGTTCTACGGATGCTCCATAGCAGGCGGTCCAGTTGGCCAGGCTCTTATCAACCAGATTTCCTCAATCACCCACGCCGTCACCTTTGCCAGCACGGATAACACCGGTGGGATAGGAGGCAATTGGGCCCTCGAATATTCTTCACAACCAGGAACCGCCATGGTTCAAGTGCTGAACGCAGATACTCTGGCCTCTACTGATACTGCCTTGATTTTTCCCGGGCACACGCCTCTCGATAATCTTGCGACTTGTTATAGGTATGATAGCGCGTTAAATAACACTGACTCCGCTTCCGTCATGACCACCACTAACGGCACTTCCTATGCCGAGGTATGGACATTCACCCTGACTTCAACCACTACTGTGGTGATCGGGATGCAAACAGCCCATCCTGAGCTTACCATCGGCGATTCGGGGTATGTGGACTGCTATTTGAATTTGTTCACCGGAGCGACCCCGGCTTCCAATAAGTTGGTAACCTCTAACGATGATTGGCCTAATGGCTCTACCAACGTGCCCAATGTCAATATTTATGACTCGCTTATTACCACTACCCTTGCCGCCGGGACATATTCGATTGAAGCAACCACTTTCCCGGGAAATTACTCATCCCACTCCGTATGCACCTGGGAGACAGGGGCATACTACCTTCTGTCTAGCGTGACTCTCCAGCATCAGGATAAGCCCACCTGCACCGGAATAGCGGACCAGACGGTATTCGAGAATGCTTCTCCCACGCAAATCAATTTGGTGCAAAGCTTCCACGACGATGGAGTAGCGTCGGCCAATCTAAGCTACTCTGTCGTGGGCAACACCAACAGCGGGCTTTTTTCTTCGGTGAACATTTCAGACCCCACGCATTTCGCTTTATCCTATGCCCCCAACATGAGCGGTAGCTCGGACATCACGATCCAGGCCACCGACAACACGGACGGGCTATCTTGCAATTACACATTCCACGTGAACGTTCTCCCAGTGAACCAGTTGCCCACCGCTGATTCGCTTAACGTCAACTCAGCTTTCGGCTCTCCCGTCATCATTACTCTTACCGGCCACGATTACGATAACTATACCGCAAGCCAAGTGAGTTTCACATGGACGACGCCCTTACATGGCGCCCTGACCAAGTTGGACGCCACACCTGTTGCCGACGGTTCAGGGGACTACACTCAAAGACTGACCTATACCCCTACGGATCCAAACTTTTTCGGAAATGACACATTCAATTATTACTTGACGACACCCAGCGGGACCTGGAAGGGGTTCTCGGCCACAACGACCAATGTAGGGCCCAACTCAAACTATTCTGAACGAGACATGGAATTGGTCTACCTGCAGGGTAGTACGGACCAATATCTGGACCTTGTGACCGCGGACGCCTCCGGAAATAACGTTCCCCCGACCGGGACGCAGATCAACTATTATTACAATGGAAACACCTATGCCACCGCCGTTGCTATGGATGCGACCGCTGCTGCTTCGGACTCCATTGCCGTGGGTGATCTCAATCATGATGGATATATCGACGTTGCCGTTCATAACAACGGAGGCCAAACCGTAGTCTATCTAAATAACGCCGGCACAGGATTCACCAGAGTCCTGTTATCCGATTCGGCAAACGGCGGCAGTGTTTATCCATCCGGCGCCGGCGTGGGATCCATAGCTATCGGGGATGTCACAGGTGACGGATACCCGGACATCGTAGTCGGCACCGCCAATAGCGGCGGCATGTTGGTGGTCTATAAGAACCTGGGCAACGGCGCATTTGATATGGGAACTGATGTCGCAAAGACAGTTGGAACCATATCGGCCATGGCCGTGGGTGATTTCAACGGTGACGGCAAACTGGACATCGTGGTCGGATTTAGTGACGGCACGCACGGTCCCACAGAGTATATAAACCAGGGGGACGGCACTTTCACCGCTAAAGCGTTGCCCATGGTCGGAGGCGTCGTGCCTGTTACTTACTCGTTGGCCGTTGGAGATGTCGACGGGGATGGTCACCTGGACATAGTCGCCGGTAATTATTCCAACAACACGGCCGCAGGCGTTGATACCTTTTATAAGAACGACGGGACAAACTTCACGGCCAGTAACATCGGCACGTCCGCCACGGCGGGGGACCTCACTACGAGTATAAGGCTTGCCGACCTTGACCGGGACGGTCATCTGGAAGTCATAACCACCAATTACAGCACCAGCGCTGTGGCCAGTAAATATTATGTCTATGACGCGACAAACTCCAAATTCGATCTTGCTTCGCACACTATAGCGACCGCCGCAAACTATTATGCCTCAGCAGTAGGTGACGTAACCGGTGACGGATACTTGGACTATGTGCTAGGAGTAGTCGGAGGGCGTAACGTTGAATACACCAACCAGGGTTTCAACAATGTGTCCAGCAGCAATGCAAGTGTCAACATTCATGTGGAGATACTGCAGAACCCGAGTTTTCATAGCGGGTATAGTAATTGGACCTTGCTGGAAGACGGTGAGCCGGATAGATTCGGCTCTACGATCGAGAATGGCACGTTCGCCATACTGCCAGCCGGATATACAATCAATGCATGGACACCTATGCCGGCCCCACCCAACCCCCAAATTTTCCCGAACGCGATACACGACTACCTTGATAACAACTCGCAGGAGCAAATCTCATGGTTCCTTCCTCTGACCATTTCGGGCAAAGACAGCGATACGGCAGTTCACCTGGTAAACGCCCCTGAGCATAGTTGGTTGAGCCAAACTTTCACCATACCCAACGCAACCGCGGTCACCAACATTACGCTCCAGTGGGACATGGCTTACTGGAACCATGCCACAACCTTTAAGCCCGGTGAGCAGGATATTGCTATTTACGTATATGACGTCAACAACGCCAACCCCACTCCTCTGTGGATTACCACGACCGGGACCGATAACCTGACGGTTCCGACGATGACGACTTTTCCCTCCGTGAATATTCCGATCAGCCTATTGGGGCACACAGTGAAGCTGGTGGTTGAGTCCAGTTCCATGGACTTCTTTTTCGAATATGCGGTGGACAACTTCAGGATCACCGAATTTACAAGCGGTTCGAACACCGTGCCTACCATAACCGCTCCTACTCTCGCTTCCGTGTATGGTCCCGCTCCCACCTACCCGGCGGACACCACTTACAAGGCAGGCGGAGTGCCGATCACCGGTGGAGCCTCTGCGGCTGTGGCTGTGGCCGCGGCGCCGCTGAATTCCCTCGCTTCATTGGTTGCCGCCGCTTCCGGCTCCGACATGGGATCAAC
The DNA here is from genome assembly GCA_963747865.1 of uncultured delta proteobacterium. GTDB lineage: Bacteria > Desulfobacterota > Desulfomonilia > Desulfomonilales > Desulfomonilaceae > JBBSBY01. Next base: position 8,390 of record CAVVHK010000014.1, read on the forward strand.
CGGCTTGATGGCCCTGAGCGCCACTACCACTCAGACCACAACGACAACCACCGACCTAACGCTGACGACGGCCACGACTACAACGACCGACCTAACGCTGACGACGGCCGCGACTTCGACTGATTCGTCAACAACAAACAGTTCGGTCTCCCCAAACAACGCCTTTGCGATCAACACGATTGATTTGGCTTCGACCACGCAGCCGACCCAAACCAAATCCACCACTACTACCTCGGTTGACCTCCTGGCGGCGGCTCTCAGCCCTGATACCACAACTGCCGATACTACGACGGCGACCGCTTCAGCGGATTATATGTCCACCGGATACACTCTCATTTCGTTGTGGGAAGTTGATAACCACCGAGCGCCGGACTTCGACGTCCACAATGACCTGGCTGTTGTCTTTGACGATATCAGTCCGTTACAGATTCTCTCATTGGATACGCCGATGGTCCCTGACCATCAACCGCATTCCGAGATCCACCAGTTGGCCGCAAAGCTTGCCGAAGGGCGCTCTGGGACCATCAGTATGGAGTCGATAAATCTGGTGAGCGTATTCGCTTGAGGGCCAACGATCTGAAAGTGGGCTCCCGCCGCGTCTTTCAGATCATTCCCGAGCAGTCATTGCAGGCGCAACCGACTCCGGTAGACTGCTCGGCCACAAGCGAATGTTTGAGGCCTTTGATGATTGTCGCCTCCAACAGATCGCCAATCTGTACCGGAACGGAAAGGTTGACGTTCACTATCTTATTGGTTCTTGTTCTGCCGTACGCCTGAGAATTTGACTCCCTGATTCCTTCGATCAAAATCTCTTCGGTAGTTCCTACAGCCGCGTCGTGGTACTCCCGAGTAATGGATTCCTGGAGCGCGTGCACCCTTGCCAGACGTTCGACCTTAATCTCTTCCGGGAATTGATCCTTAAAGTTTTTGGCCGCCGTCTGTGGTCTTGGAGAGTATTTGAATGAGAATATCTGATCGAAGCGAATGGTCCGGAGCGCTTCTAGAGTCTGCTCAAAATCATCCTCAGTCTCCCCGGGAAATCCTACGATCACGTCTGTAGTTATCGCCACATGTGGGGCTCCTTCCCTCAAAAGCCTTATCTTCTTGACGTATTCGTCGAAAGTGTATCCTCTCTTCATTCGCATGAGCACACGGTCGGAACCGCTTTGCATAGGAAGATGGATATGTTCGCACACGCGCCTGAGCTGGGCCATAGCGGCAGCGAGTTTCTCGTTAAAATCGCGGGGATGGGAAGTGGTAAACCTGATGCGTTCCAGCCCGGCTACACCGTCCAACCGTGTCAACAGGCCCGAGAATGAATCGCCGTTCGTCAGATCGTTCCCGTAGGCGTTCACGTTTTGGCCAAGAAGCGTTACTTCCTTAACGCCCGATTCAACCAGCCTACCGACTTCCTCCAGAATCTCGCTCGAAGGACGGCTCTGCTCGGGGCCTCTGGTATAAGGCACCACACAATATGCGCAGAAGTTAGAGCATCCCTGCATTATGGTGAGGAAAGAACAAACATGACTGGCGCCTCGATGAGGAGCGCGCAGGTGAAGAGACTCGACGTCATCGCAGAAATCAACACGGGTGGAGCGGTTCCGCTGCTGTTCAAACGATCTCACGATGTCGGGCAAATCGCCAATATGATGTGTGCCCAGAACCACGTCCAGGTAAGGCGCTCGCTTCAGCAATTTAACTTTTTCCTGTTGAGCCACACATCCGGCGACCACGGTCATCAGGCCGGGATTTTTCTCCTTCAGCGGCTTGAGTGCGCCTAATGCGCTGTATAACTTGTGCTCGGCCTTTTCTCTGATGGAGCACGTGTTGATGATCACGACGTCCGCGGATTCAGCGCCGGAGACTTGGGAAAACCCCATGTCTTCAAGCATCGCGGCCATTTTCTCCGAGTCGTGATCGTTCATTTGGCATCCGTAGGTCTCTATATAAAATTTCTTTTGGTTCACTTTGCTAACCCTAAATAGGTTGAGGACCCACGCGCGAAAAAATTACCCACAATCTCCGGAACCGATGGAATCTTTCGCCAAGCGCGCTCCCTTACGTCAGTAGTATATTCACTCGATAGCCCGGCAAAATCAAGCGACCGAAACTCACGCTTTCTTACGTCCAGCGGTCAATGATTCTCCAGATGGAACCTTTCGGCAGAAAGCAGCCATTGGCGCAGACATTGGGGTCCAGGGTCGGCCATGGCGCCTACTTTCATCTCAATCAGTCAAAAACTTCGCGCGTGTGAAAAAATTCACCAGCGCAGCAGCTAAATCAGGCACGGAATTCGGTCCATATTTTCACGGCGCGTAGTGAAGATGCCCGGTTTCAGGGCGAGGACCGAACCTGTATGGCAAGCTTCTTCACCCATTCCATTGTCCGCAGGGCCAAAGCGACCGCCGGTTTCCGATTTCTGCGGAGAAAATTTGTCGGGCGTTCGATCCGGCGCGTGGGCTGGAACAGACAAAAAAATAGCCCACCTTATTTTTAGGAGGGCTGAGGGTATGGTTAAAGGAGTCGTTGTTCACCCTTTATAGCAGCAAGATCTATGCCAGAGTTAAAACTTGGGAAAAACTACTGAAGTATTTTGTCCACGTCTATCACCAGAGCCCTGACTGCTTCCACTGACTTGTCAAAGGCCTCTTGCTCCTCTGAAGTCAGTTCCAGTTCCACAACCCTTTCCACTCCGACCGACCCGAGTATTGCCGGGACCCCGACAAAAATTCCCTTTTCATTGAATTCTCCGTCGAGATATGCGGCAACCGGAAGCACTCGCTTTTTGTCCAGCAGGATGGATTTAGCCATTTCAATAGCGGACGCGGCGGGAGCATAATATGCGCTGCCTGTCTTCAGAAGGTTCACTATTTCCGCCCCACCCTGTCGGGTTCTCTGCACAAGCTCTTCGAGCCTTTCCGAGGTGATGAAATTTGTTACCGGTATCCCGCCCACGGAGCAATAGCGTGTCAAAGGAACCATGGTGTCTCCGTGCCCTCCCAGGACCAGAGCGTGGATATCTTCAACAGACACCCCGATTTCCTGGGCAAGGAAGCTCCTGAAGCGTGCGGTGTCCAACACGCCGGCCATTCCGATGACTCGGTGAGGCTCGAATCCGGACTTTTTCCAAGCAGTGTAAACCATTGCGTCCAGCGGATTCGATACAATGATCATAATTGCGTCGGGCGAATACCGAGCGGCCTTTGCGGCGACGTCCGCCACAATCTTCACGTTTGTGGCCAGCAGGTCATCTCTGCTCATCCCGGGTTTTCTGGCTATACCGGCGGTAATTATGACGACATCGCTATTCTGAGTGTTTCCGTAGTCATTTGTGCCGAGGACATGGGTGTCAACTCCCATAACAGGCGTGGCTTCGTACATGTCCAGTCCTTTTCCCTGAGGAACGCCTTCGAGGATATCGACAAGGACCACATCGCCCAGTTCTTGCGCGGAAGCGTAGGCCGCCACCGAGGCGCCCACATTTCCCGATCCTATGACAGTAATCTTCTTTCTAGCCATATTCATCCTCCTTCGCATGTCTTTAGTCCGGTAACGCTTACCTTGAGAACCTACATTCGGATACGATTCTGTGGATCACATTTAAACGAAAAACAAAGTCGGCTGCCCCGTCCTGCGCTTGAGGCGCCGATATCCGTGGGTAGCGACGGGCGGCGCCCGTAGAGTGGATTCTGAAAGCGCTTTGAACGCCAACGTTGCGCAGGCTGCTTGTCCAAGAGACTCTAATTACCGGCGGCCGGCCCTACCCATGAGGTCAAAAATCATCATACATCGACCTGTGAATCCTGGGAATCAGGTCCTTGATCATCCTTGAAATCGCCTGTCTTCTGTTGGTCAACGTAACTGAGATTGTGTCTGTAACAGTGTAGCTGGAGGACGCGGAGAAATCCTTTTGCCAGAGCACTTTCTTGTTGCGGGCATTTTCGAGTTTGCAATTCACCACAAGGGCGCCGATCCTGATAAGTTCTTTGTTGTCCGCCCTGTAAGTGGAAGGGGTATCCTCATAAGAGGAAATTGTGGTCTTTAATATTGTGTCACCACCTGTTTTAACGGGGCGCAGCCGAGTGCCCAGAGCGAACTCGTCGCGCAAATCGTTGGTCATTTCCGTTTCTATGCCGGTAACTGTGGTGTTGTTTGACGCGCTTTGCAGGAAAACGGTTTTCAGGTCAGGCGGAAATGGATTGTCTTGCGGTCCTCCACTGAACCGCAATCCACAACTTGAGAGAAGGATGAGAATAGCAATTGCGCAAAATGATCGTATCAAAAGCCTTCTCTTTGAGACCAACTTCCATGGCTCGAAAGCCACAATGAATCAGAAACGTCTTACGAGGTTGTTGTGCCTTTGGCGCAGATTTCGCGGCTGATCTTAGGACGCCATGGCGCACTTATGGTTGTTTTCATAAATACTGTCGCGGATTAGAGTAGGAGGTGGAGCCTCCTGGCATGCGTTCCCAGGCTGGAGCCTGGGAACGAAAAAGCCGTCAAAGCCGGTAACCCTTCTCTCGCAAGCGGCAAGTCCGGAGATTGCTTTCCCGCGGAACGCGGGATTTCACTCCTCGCAATGACATTTACGTTTGTCATTGCGAGCGCAGCGAAGCAATCTACATCGCGTAAGCCCAAGCTTACCAAAGCAAGCCCCTACCTCACAACTATTCCCGAAGCCGCTGGGCTGTGGGATCCCGCCAAACGCTTCAATTCCGATCACGCGACCACTATATTCAACAGCTTTTTGGGCACCAAAATGGTTTTCCTGATGGTTTTTCCCTCAAGAAACCGCTTCACGTTAGGCTCGTTCATAGCCGCGTCTTTGACCTCGTCTTCACCTGCTTCAACCGGGACGGTAATATCCCCGCGCTTCTTGCCGTTTACCTGAACCACGATCACTACCTGGTCTTCCAGCAACAGCGAACTATCATAACTCGGCCACGGGAATCGTATCATTCCCGGACGCCCGCCCATTTCTCCCCACAGTTCCTCCGCAACGTGCGGAACGAATGGGGAAAGCAATACAATCAGCATCCGAATGCCTTCATCCACTGCCGCCGCCACATCTGGGCCGGCATCCGCCTCCTCGGGCGCGACCTTGGAGAGCTCATTGCTCATCTCCATTATGGCGGCAATGGCGGTATTGAAGTGAAAACGGTCTCTTATGTCGTCGGTGACTTTCTTTATCGTCTTATGGGTCAGCCTCCGCAGAGATTTGGCCCTCTCTGAAACGCATTCGCACGGCTTGGTTTTTCTGTGCTTGTGCGTCAGGACCAAGTTCCAGATCCTGTTCAGGAATCTGGCGGAGCCGTCAACCCCTTCGGGGGTCCACTCGAGATCCCTTTCAGGAGGGGCGGCAAAGAGGCAAAATAGCCGGACGGTATCTGCTCCGTATCTTTCGATCAGCTCTTCAGGGTCAACCACATTCCCCTTGGATTTCGACATCTTCGCCCCGTCTTTGATGACCATTCCCTGGGTGAGAAGATTGGTGAACGGCTCATCCCATTTCTTGATGCCCACATCCCGTAGGACCTTGGTAAAGAAACGAGAATACAGAAGATGCAAAATGGCGTGCTCAATTCCACCGATGTATTGATCCACGGGCAGCCAATACGCGTCGGTATTTTTGTCGATGATACCTTCCTCAAACCTGGGGCAAGCGTACCTGTCGAAGTACCACGAAGACTCGACGAAGGTGTCCATGGTGTCCGTCTCACGTTTCGCAGGACCTCCGCACTTCGGACAAGCCACGTTTACCCACCATTCCAGATCCGGAAGCGGTGAGCGTCCGCTTTCAGGGAATTCAATATCAATCGGCAGGACGACAGGCAGATCCTTATCAGGGACAGGGACCGCTCCGCATTTTTCGCAGTGAATGATGGGGATAGGAGCGCCCCAATACCGTTGCCTTGAGATTCCCCAGTCGCGGATGCGGTAATTCGTGGTCAGACCGCCTTTACCCATGGAGGAAAGCTTTTCCGAAACTGCCTTTTTGGCCAAGGTATTGTCCATGCCATTAAATTCCGAAGAGTTCACCAGGACGCCTTCGTCTTCGTACGCTTGGGCCATAGCGGCTGCATCCAGTTTGTCTCCTTCGGGTTGTACCACGACGACAATGTCAAGGCCATATTTCCGTGCAAACTCAAAGTCCCGTTGATCGTGGGCGGGCACTGCCATGACCGCGCCTGTGCCGTATTCGTAAAGGACGAAATTGGCGACGTAAATCGGCATCCTACGGCCGGTGACCGGATTAATGCAGTACCGCTCCCGTGAAAACGCCGAGCTTTTCAGCTTCTTCGCCCACCCTGGTCTGCCAATCCTGGGTCAACACCTTGCTGACAAATTCCTGTACGGCGTTCTCCTGGGAGGTCCCTTTTGAGAGGCGCATACATAGCGGATGCTCAGGAGCCAGGCTCATGAATGTGGCGCCGTACAGAGTGTCAGGTCTTGTCGTAAAGACCTCGATGGAGCCGCCGGAGCCTTCAAGCTCAAACAGAATTTTCGCTCCCTCGCTTCTTCCGATCCAGTTGCGTTGCATTACAAGGACTTTTTCGGGCCAGCCGGGCAGTTTGTTCGTCCATTCCAGCAATTCCGGAGCGTATTCGGTTATCTTGAAAAACCAGCCGTTCTGCTCCTTGTGGACTACGGGCGTGCCGCATCTCCAGCAGGCGCCGGCCTCAACCTGTTCGTTGGCCAGCACGGTAGCGCAAGGTTCACAATAATTCACGATGGATTTTTTTCTGTAAACAAGACCGCGTTCGAGCATTCTTGTGAACAGCCACTGTTCCCATTTGTAATAGTCAGGATGGCAAGTCGCTATCTCGCGGTCCCAGTCGGTACGAAAAACCCATTCGTTTCAATTGACGCCGCATTTCGGCGATATTGTCCATGGTCCATTTTGCGGGATGGGATTTATGCTTGATAGCGGCGTTTTCCGCAGGCATGCCGAACGCGTCCCATCCCATGGGATGCAACACATTGAATCCCTGCATCATTTTGAATCTAGCGACTACATCACCTATGGAATAATTTCTGACGTGGCCCATGTGTATGCGGCCTGAAGGGTAAGGAAACATTTCCAGAAGGTAGTATTTTTCCTTGGAGGTATCGAGCTCAACCTTGAACAATTTCTCTTGATTCCAAAATTCTTGCCATTTTTTCTCGACCGCCTCGGGATTATACTTTCTTTCCATGGTTCCTCCGTACAAACCGCCGTTGATTTCGCCTGGTTATGGGCCGGGCGTGGGCTGGACCAATAAACCGAAGCTTACCTCATAACATACCGGTCTCCGCGCTTCAATGCTTTCATGCTTGACGGAGCTTGATAACCGATCTATTTTTAGAAGTTAACTTCAATTATGAATGATCAATGAGGTATGCGATGTCCTCGTTTTTTTCCGTCAGCCCCGAAGGCGAACAATTTCCTCTGCCCGCGGAAGAGGATTATAAAGCTGAATTTCAAAGACTACAAACTCTGGCTGAAGCAGAGAGATTAAAGGGACGAGAAATAGTCGTCGTGCTCGGCATGGGTTTCGTGGGCGCGGTGATGGCCGCCGTGATCGCTGATTCTACCGATGAGAACGGAGAGTCCAAAAAGTTCGTCATCGGCATGCAGCGACCCAGCACCAGAAGCTTCTGGAAAATCGCCCTGCTCAATCGCGGCCTGGCGCCCATGAAATCCGAAGACCCGGAGGTTCCCGAGATTATCAACAGATGCGTGGTCGCGAAGAAAACTCTCACGGCGTCTTTCACCTATGAAGCGTTGAAACTCGCTGATGTTGTAGTTGTGGACGTGCAATGCGATTACGTGAAGGAATCCCTCAATAATATTTCCACCGGGTACGTCCAAATGGAGGACCTGGAGAAAGCGCTGGAAATCATCGGGGATTACATTCCTTCCGAAGCTCTTGTCCTCATAGAGACCACGGTGCCGCCGGGCACAACCGAACAGGTCGCCTACCCAGTTATCAGGAAAGCGTTCCAAAAACGGGGCATCACCGACGAGCCATCTATAGCTCATAGCTACGAAAGGGTCATGCCCGGAGCCGACTATGTGACGTCCATACGCAATTTCTGGCGGGTCTGCAGCGGCATCAACGAGAAGTCCAAAGAAAGAGTGGTCAAATTCCTCAACGAGGTATTGGACACGAAAAACTTCCCGCTTACAGTGCTCGAAAGGCCCATCGAATCGGAGACCGCGAAAATTGTCGAGAACAGCTATCGCGCCGTGATTCTCGGGTTTCTGAACGAATGGAGCCTTTTTGCGGAGCGCAACGGCGTTGACCTGATCAAGGTGATAAACGCCATCAAGGTTAGGCCCACCCATTCGAACATCATTTTCCCCGGTCCGGGCATCGGCGGATATTGCCTGCCCAAAGACGGGGGCCTAGGGGTCTGGGCTTACAAGCACCTGATGGGCTTCGAGGATGAGCTTTTCAAGATTACTCCTATGGCCATCAACATAAACGACACCAGAGCCTTGCATGTCACGGAACTCACCAGGGACGCTTTGCGTAACATGGGGCGTTATATAGCGGCCTCCAAGGTGGCGCTCCTTGGAGCGTCCTACCGCGAAGACGTGGGAGATACCAGGTACAGCGGCTCGGAAGTGATAGTGAGAAGGCTCACGGAAATGGGAGCGGACGTTTGCGTCCACGACCCGTACGTGGAACATTGGTGGGAATTTGAGGCCCAGGAGACTTATCCAGCGCCCGGAAAAGGAAAGTCCCGTTTCTTCAGAAGCCAGAAGAAGCTGGAATCCATGCTGGTTATCGAAGAGTTGTCCGAAGCTCTCGCCGGCGCGGACGCGGTAATATTCGCGGTGCGTCACAAACAATTTCTCAATCTGAAGCCCTCAGATGTGGTGGAAGCCGCGGGAGGGCCGCTGGCGGTCATCGACTGCTACGCGATTCTCGATGACGACAAGATTCGCCAATACTTCGAGCTCGGCTGCGAAGTCAAAGGCCTCGGACGCGGGCATATAAACAGGCTGAAGAAGCGGTATAAGAAGTAGAGGAGCGAAGACTACTGGAGGGAAACTTCTTGAAACCCCACGTTTCGCGGGGTCCAAACCTCAAGAATTCTCAATATTGAGACCCGACGCAGCAAGACATCATGCAATCCGTATAATGGGGGACCTCGATGAGAATCCGATCTCTCAAATGGACGGTATTGGGGCTTTTCCTGGCCCTGTTATTCCTCGGCCAGTGCTTCGGCGCTGAATGGCGTGATCCTCCGTCTGGACAACCGGCTCAGATGTCGTCTAAGGTCGATTGCGACCCCAAGATAAGTGATCCGTTCTTCAGGTCAAATGAGTGGGAGTACCCACGGAACATTATCAAGCATCCGGACGGGACTTTCGAAGATACTACCAGCGACATAAGACCTCAAAAGGAGCCTCCTCATTTGAAGCTCACAGCCAAGTGTTTTTCGACATCTTTTGGGGCGAAGCACGAAGTCGAGTTCTGTAAAGCGAGACACATTGACGGGAATGGAGTGGATCTGTTGATCTATCATTCTAGCGCCGGCCATGATGACAGGCTATTAGTTCGGATCAGAAACGGAATGTTCACATGTCAGTACTGGACCTATTACCGTGACGCCACACCTGGACGCTTGAGCTGGACGACAAAACGGCAGAAATTGACTCTGGACAAGAAGGTCTACAGAAAGGGCGATGCGATCAAAGGCAGGATTGATATTACTGTCTTGGACGAGCTGTTCAGGCCGAAATATCCCGACAGACCTCCCAGAATCATCACGGTCAACGGAGTCTTCAAAACGACTGTTGAGTAAGCGAGTGAGCTGACTAAACGCGCCTTTCCGCGTTCCCGGGCCGGCCCTTGGAACGAAATGAAAAATTCGATTGCCTTTTCCTGTAGGATGCTGTGAGCCTGTGAACCGCATCTGTTGTGGAATGCCTCGAACGATGCGGTTCGAGGAGGCGCCACATCCTACGAAAATCCACGACAGTTTTTTCGCCACTGACCACTTGTCCATTCCATTAGTTACGGCCGCAGTTCCTCTTCGCCGCATGAATGAAAATCCAGATCGAATTCGGAGTCTTCTCGAGGAAAGAAGGTCGCCCGGTTCCGAGCCGATTCTATAATGTAGCTACTGATCACCGGCGCAAGATATTGGACTCTTGCAAAGAACTCCTTCCAAGACGAGAATAAAGATCCGTTCAGTTCATCGGAAATCCACATCACCTTCTCATTTTCCATCAGAGCGCCGTATTCCTGTATGGCATATAGCTGTAACAATTTAATTTCTTTAAGATAATGGTCCTTCAACCCCATGAATTCTTCATGGGATACTTCCAATGTGAAATCTTGAGCCCTTAAATCCGGATTTTCTTTCAAATCATTGACTACGGACAGAATCAGCCTGTAATTGTCCCGTTCCTGTCCGCATTGACGAATATATCTTCTCGTTAATGAGGAGGACATGATGGTTTTAATGGGATTTCTCGCCGCGGCAAAAGCTTGTATGAAAACCCATTTGTTTTCCGTCCGTTGGTACAAGGCCGCCTCATGAACGTACGGATCATAGGTGTTTGTCGCCCATGCGTGCCGTTCGGAATATTTCTTGATCTCTTCAGGGTATCCGCCGAAATAGAACACAATGCCCTTTTCTTCGCAAAATTGGGCGGCGTGCTCGGATTGCCCTTCTCCGGCAAGAAAATAGGGCAAATCCTTCCGTTGGAAAAAATGGCAGGTTGTGTGCAAAGAATGCATTAAAAGGCCGGCATGCTTCTGACAAAATCCGATTCTTGTCCCTATCTCCTGGTACTGGGTGGGGTTAAATAGGCAATTGTCGCATGTGTAAGGATTCTTCATGATTCAAACTTTGTGAAAGTATTTCTGCACGTTATTGAAACACCAGGTTATCCTGTCCTTCCTGGGGACGGTCTCCAAGTTGAACCGCCAATCAATTACCGCCTCTTTGGCGCGTAAAGCCAATTGGAGAGCCCGAGAAGCGGTCACCCGTTCGCCTCTGGAGGAAGAGGCTATGACGCTCTTCAGGCGATCAGATAATTCCGAGTGGGCAATGAAATTGTGATTGTCGCCCACTATGTGGTCTGACTCGGTCCTATAGAGTTCTCCGCTGAAATGCTTAATCGCCTGTTCATCCTCCGAAACGGAAGTATACTGCGTCTTCATGCCTCGGTGTTTTGTGATGTGCGATATTATATCGACCTCAACATCCGGATTCGGCGCAGTAATCCCCTTAGGATCATCTTTTCGGTAGTGTGGGGCCATCCAGGTCTCCAGCGTCTGATCCGTTCAGAGTATGCCGGTCTCCCCTATCCTGTCAATCATTCCTGACGGATCTGAATCTTCGGCCTCGTTCCCAGGCCGGCGCCTTGGAACAAGATGAAACGTTCGATTGCATTTTCCCGTAGGATGCTGTGAGTCCTCGAACCGCATCGTTCGTGGTCTTCTCGTAATTGATGCGGTTCGCTGACGCTCACAGCATCCTACGGGAGCCCATGACGGCTTTTCCGAGGCCGACCCCTTTGTCCATTTCAGTTGTAGGATGGGGCGCCTCCTCGTTTACAAACACATTCCGGACAGAATGCATTCCAAAGTATTTCAAATTCGCCAGGTGGGTAAGTTATGGGATTAATAAAGGAAATTACGCCACTCTTTCTGAGTAATGCAATTGTTCTTGTTCCTGTAAGATAGACGGCTTCATCCGACCAGTCCATCCGGCATCCCAGACAATAAACCTTGTTCAGATTATGCTTATCCACCAGTTCTTGGTAGGGATGCGTCTTAGGTATCAGCGAAGGAAGCATCTCATGGATCCAATTTATATGGTTTACCTTGCAGACTCGGTTAGGCAATCCTGTCGGATCGTTTAGTCTTATGTATTCAAGATCGGTCCCGCCAATCCTAAGATCACTTGGTATTTCGGTCCGCACCGGACCGGATGGGCCGGTTCACAATTCGAATTCCCAAGCGCAAGCCTGATTACAAACAACCAATAACAATACGACAGTGAGGAGCCCTTTCATTTTAGTATCCCTCCCTTCATTGCATAGGACTTTTGATCAAAGTTGCCGGGTTGTCGAATCCCGGCGGTTCTTTCCGCGTTCCCAGGCCAGCGCTTTGGAACGAGTAGAAGAACCTGTCTGGTCTTCTCAAGGTGAAAATACTTTATTGGCTTTGTCGAGGTTTGGCTTTTCGTCCAGAGGGCATGTGATACACCAGCCACTTCTGGAACCGACAGACTGATATTGGGCACACTTCATCCCAGAATATTTCAAATTCATCAACTGGTTTGGGTGTATGATCGAAAAAAGAAATATCGCCATTCTGCGTAACTAGCGCAATCGCTTTTGTTTCTGTAGGAGAGGCCATTTCACCTGAGCAATCCGTCTGACATTTGATACAATAAATCTTCTTCGGATTATACTCGTCCACAAATTCTTTAGAGGGGCTTCCCTCATGTATCCAATTGATATTGTTTACCTTGCAGTCTCGGCTTGAAGAGCCGGTGGGAGCGTTTCGCTTTATATTTTCAAGAACATTGCGGTCAATACTAGGATCAGTTGCTATTTCAGTGCATCCTCCCATGGTGAATTCCCAAGCAAAGGCCGAATTCCAAGACACCAAGACCAATACGACAGTTAGGAGCCCTTTCATTTTAGTATCCTTCCCTTCATTACATAGGACTTTTGATCAAAGTTGCCGGGTTGTCGAATCCCGGCGGTTCTTTCCGCGTTCCCGGGCCGGGCCTTGGAACAAGATGAAACACTCCATTGTATTTTCCCGTAGGATGCTGTGAGTCCTCGAACCGCATCGTTCGCGGTATTTCTCGAAAGATGCGGTTCGCTGACGCTCACAGCATCCTACGGAAATCCATAACGGCTTTTCCACGGCGGATCGCTTTGTCCATTCCGTCCAGTTCCCCTATTCCACTTGCAATAGCCATACCCATCGTCAGAGCCGACCACGCCAAGCTGCCGCTCCGTCCCGATAACACTCCGTTTTTCCACTATTTTTTCATAGAATATGATTCTATTGAAGAAAAAATGATTGACAGAATACTGACTTGTCCGTTAAAAGAACAACTATGACTCACCGGTCAGTCATTATTTACATGACTGACCATTGTGTTTTTTAGTGAGGATGAATGAACCCGAATCTCTTCGCCGACATCATGAACATAATCTCAAAAACAAAGGCTCACAAAGACACCTTTGTGATCCCCAAACTTATAGCCCTCCTGCAGAGGGAACTCGACGCCTCCGATGACTCGCCCAAAGAGGAACTGATTGTTCAATTTGTGGCAAAGGCCTGTGACGCCTTGGCGATATCCCCTATTTATTCTGACGTGCTGGTAAGGGAATTATATAGGAATGTTATAGCGCTCTCTGACGGCCTGAATCTTTCCAGAACTAATTTGCTTGAGGACCTCCTTTTCCAGAGCCTTAGACGCAATATCGAACAGGGCAAATCGAAAAGAAAAAACCAGAAGGACGCTCGAAGCCGCATCTTGCACGCGGCGCTGGCAGAGTTCTCCGAGAAAGGGTTTCATGCGACGACCATTGACTCCATAGCGGAGCGCGCGGGCATAGCCAAGGGAACGGTGTACAGGTACTTCAGCACCAAAGAAGCTCTGTTCAGCGCCCTAAAAGAAAACACAATCACTGAATTCGTTGACTTGGCGAGACAGGATTTGAGCCATGAAGACGACATCCTGAAGATCATAGAAAGCGTCATCAGAATATATCTGAATTTCTTCCAAACGAATTCCTCATTTTTCAAGGTGATTATTCAGGAACATAGGGATTTCGGAACAGATTTTTCCGAGAAGTTCATTACGGAATTGATTTTGGGGCTTCCCGGCTTGAAACGGCGCTGCTGGAAAGCCTCTAGAAGCGGTCGTCTGAAACAGATGAACTACTTTACTGTTTTCTTCGGAATCATAGGTTTTCTCAACGGCGTGATCCAAAAATGGCTGCACGAAGGAGCGGAAGGCTCATTATTGGACGAAATCGAGACGGTCAAGGAAGTCCTCTTTTACGGATTCGTTGCTCAGCGCCAATCTCTTGAAAAGCCAACCAATTTGAAGGTGATCTCATGAAATTGCGAACTATGTTGGGTTTGGAAATACCCGTCCTTTATGTGAATCAGAATAGTATTTCTCACGCCGGTATCGTAGATGGGGTATCGCGGGCGGGCGGATTAGGATTCGTGGATTGTGTGTCTGTCGATAATTCCGCAAATTTGCCGCGCACACCCCACGGATTGCGAGTGAGGCTCACTGATATAGGCAAAATATCCGGTTCAAGCGACCTGAAGGCCATCCTTATTCCGCTTCAGGACGCATCAGAACTGGCGCGACTGGAACCCGACGCTCTGAAGCAAGCGTCTGTCCCGGTTATCGCCGAAGTCGGCAGTTCGGATCAGGCGCGAGCCGCCGAAAGAGCAGGCGCGGTTGCGCTTATCGCTCGTGGACACGAAGGCCCCGGCTGGGTAAGCGAGACAGGCGGACTTGTGCTCTTGCAAGAGCTTTTGTCCTCATCGAATCTTCCTATATTTCTCCAGGGCGGCGTCAATTTGAGAACCGCAGCCGGAGCGGTTGCCGCAGGCGCTGCCGGCGTGGCGCTGGACGTCCAGCTATTGCTCACCGAGGAAGGCCGGCTGCCGGAGAACATGCGAAAATTTTTGGGCTCGCTGACCATGCCTTCGACTGTCGCCCTGGCCGAATTCACCGATACGCCGCTCAGGGTTTATTGCAGGGTAGCCACCAAGGCTATTAAAGCGCTTCGCAAAGTCGAACAGGGCATAGAGGCCGAAGACTACGAAAACTACAAGAAAACCCTCGAAGACGCCCTCAGAAAACCTGTTTCTCAGCCGGACACGGATGAGGGGCTGCTCGCCCTGTCGGAAGATATAATTTTTGCGGCGGACTATTCCCGGCAGTTCGGCTCCGTCGACGGCATATGCAAGGCCTTCGCCTCGAGAATGGCCGATACGAAGGTATGGCCCTTTGTGCCTGACTCGGGAGTTTGCAGGAAGCACGGGACACGCTTCCCCATCGTCCAGGGTCCCATGGCGCACGTCAGCGACAATCCCGATTTCTTGGCCGCGGTCTTGAAAGGCGGGGGATTACCTGTATTGGCCATGGGGAATATGCCGCCGCCAATAGCGCGAGAGGGTGTCACCCTGGCCCGGGAAAAGACCGGAGGCAACTTCGGAGTGGGTCTGATCGGTCTCGATATCAATAGTAAAGGCTATGAAGCCCATCTTGAAATAATGAAGAAGAATCCGCCTCCCTTTGCCGTCCTGGCGGCGGGAGGACCGGACCTGGCCAAACGAATCGAAGGCATCGGCACAGCTTGTTACTTACATTGCCCCGCGCCGGGAGTTGTTTCAGAAGCTCTGAAGGCGGGTCTGAGGAATTTCGTATTTGAAGGGTGCGAGTCGGGAGGGCACATCGGATCTCTTGGTAGTCTAAACCTGTGGGCCTCTAACCTGTCGGTTCTAGAGGCAGCGGCAAAACGTGGCCTGTTGCTGAATGAGGTTACGGTTTTATTCGCAGGGGGAGTGGCAACAGGCCGCGCCGCCGCTTTCATCGCAGGCATGACGGACGATCTGGTAAGACAAGGCCTCAATATCGGGTTGCAAATGGGAACCGCTTATTTGGCAACCCACGAAATAGTGTCCACTTGCGCGATAACACCCACGTATCAAAATCTCATGCTCAAGAGCGACCGGACCGTTGTTATAGGACGCACCGTTAATATTAGAGCCAGAGGAGTCAAGTCTCCCATGGCGGCTAAGCTTATCCATCTTGAGCACGAGCGCATCAAGGAAGGCCTGCCACTCACAGAGCGGAAAGAACTCTATGAGAAGGACAATTTGGGGGCGTTGCGACTGGCTTCCAAAGGATGCGCCATTGACCCCGAGACCGCCACGTGGGATTGCCCCGTATTCTGTGATCTTACCCCTGAAGAGCAGTTGGACCGCGGCCTTTACCTGTTGGGTCAAGCCACCTCCCTTTTGGAGAAACCCCTTACTATTGAACAACTTCACACGACCATCATGGAAGAAGGTCTTAAGATTTTTGAGGAATCCATGCAAAAAGCTAACGCGCCGGAGCCCGTTGTAACACCGCAAGTTGAAGAGGCTCAACAAAAAATAGCACATGCGAAAGAACTTATAGCAGTAGTCGGTATAGGGCTTCTCATGCCCGGCTCAAATACTCCGGAAGGCTTCTGGGAGCAGATTACGAGCGGTCGAAGCGGAATTAGAGAAGTTCCGGAGAAGCGCTGGGCCAACACTGATTTCTATTATGACCCGGACCCCAAAGTCCCAGACAAATCGGTACTCCAAAATCGGGGGATTTATCGATAACTTCACGTTCGATCCCCTCAAATACCGGATACCACCCTCTGTGGCGCTCAAGATGGATCTCACCCAGCAGATGGCCGTAACCTGTGTGGCGAACGCATTGCAGGACGCGGGCCTTACCCCGGAGCAGACCAAGGGGAAAAGAGTCGGCATAATAATCGGCAACAGTATGGGTGGGCAAACCACTGATCTTTATGCGGAAAGGCTGAGCTTACCAAAGGCGGTAGCGTCCCTGAACCAGGCTTTCGATTCCATGGATTTTGATGAAAAGACCAGGGACTCGCTAATAGGCGAATTTAAAGCCAAATACCTCCATGATCTCCCTGAAATAACGGAAGATTCTCTTCCAGGTGAGCTTGCCAACGTCATATCCGGACGAGTGGCCAACGTGTTCAATCTCGAAGGACCGAATTTCACGGTGGACGCAGCTTGCGCTTCCTCCATGGCAGCGGTTATGAATGCGGTCGCCGCGCTAAGAGACGAAAAAATCGATTTGGCCCTCACGGGTGGCGTCGACGCCGCCATGCATCCTTCATCTTTCGTGAAATTCTGCAAAGTCGGCGCTCTATCCGCGGATGGCAGCCGACCTTTTGATGAGGGCGCCAATGGTTTTGTCATGGGAGAAGGATCTGGGATGCTGGTCTTGAAGAGGCTTTCAGACGCCATCCGCGACGGAGACCGTATTTACGCGACCATAGTGGAAACGGGCTCGTCTTCCGACGGTCGAGGAAAAGGCATCACCGCTCCCAATGCGGCAGGTCAAAAGCGAGCTCTGGAAGCTTGCTATTCAGCCGCAAAGATAGATCCCACGTCGGTTAGCTTGATTGAAGCCCACGGCACTTCTACGCCCGTAGGTGACGCCACTGAACTTCAGGTTTTGGATAAATTCTTTCGGGACTCAGGAAAGCCTCGCGGCTCCGTGGGCATAGGCTCGGTCAAATCGCAGTTGGGCCATTTGAAAGCCGCAGCAGGCGCGGCCGGCATGATCAAGGCTGTTTCTGAGCCTCTATCACCGCACTATGCCCCCAACCATGAATATCCGGAATCCCAGACAGTGTATCGACTGGGATACCTCTCCATTATTCCTCGTGACAAAACCCGTTCCGTGGGAGACGCCTAACGGGCTGCCCCGCAGGGTCGGATGCAGCGCATTCGGATTTGGCGGCACCAATTTTCATGTGCTGCTCCAGGAATATCATCCCGGACTGAAGTTCATTTCCGCCAAGAAGAAAGCTGAGGTTGCGGTTCAAAGCGTCAAACCCGATTGGCCTAAGCCGCCGAATATGAACATTGAGGGCGAAGGCTGGATCCTGGGAGCGGATGAGCCCGCCGAACTCCCGGGCAAGATTGAAGCCCTGATCAAGGACCTGACTCCGGCGAATTTCCGTGACCTGGCGGCCGTGCATCGGGACGCCGCGGCGGGATTCAACCTGAGAGCGGCGTTTGCGGCCCAAAATGCTGATGAGGCCGTAAAGAAGCTGAAAGCGATATCCGAAGTGATTTCGGATCCCTCAAAGGTGGCCATTCTGCCTGCGAGAGGCGTCTATGTAGCCCAAGGCCCGGCTCAGAAATACCAAAAGGGGGTGGCCTTCCTTTTCCCCGGACAAGGCTCCCAGTATCCTTTCATGTTGAGAGACCTGGCCGAACGCTTCCCCATTGTGGCTGAAACGCTGAGCGAGGCCGACGAAATACTTAAGGAACTCGGCGTTCCACCGGTCACCGAAGGAATTTTTGTGGCCGACGCCGGTTCCAACGGCAAGGGGCAGAGCGTAGCGGACGCTATGAGGGATACCCAATACCTTCAGCCCATGATTTTGACGGCCAACACCGCTATGTACAGGCTGTTGGCCGAATTCAACGTCCATCCCGTCGCCTGCGCCGGTCATTCACTGGGTGAATACGCCGCCTGCGTAGCAGCCGGAGTTTTTTCATTCCGTGACGCCTTGGAAGCCGTCGCCGTACGTGGACGCGAAATGGCGCGGGTCAGTATAGCGGACCCGGGGTTGATGATGAGCATTCCCGCCGACGCCCGCCTTGTCGAAGAAGTGCTGGCTCAGGTGGACGGCTACGTCGTAGCGGCAAACAAAAACTCCCCGAAACAGACGGTTATTTCAGGTGAAACCGCCGCCGTAAAGCAAGCGGGCGAATTGTTTAAGGCGCGCGGACTGGAAGGCATCCTGATCCCCGTATCGGCGGCGTTCCATTCGGGGGTCGTCGCTCCGGCGCGTGAGCCCTTCA
Organism: uncultured delta proteobacterium; assembly: GCA_963747865.1. Taxonomy (GTDB): domain Bacteria; phylum Desulfobacterota; class Desulfomonilia; order Desulfomonilales; family Desulfomonilaceae; genus JBBSBY01. The sequence continues at coordinate 26,998 of CAVVHK010000014.1, forward strand.
TGAAAACCCTGGAGAAGCTCACGACGAATCAGCCTCAAATTCCGGTCATTTCAAATGTTACCGGAGAATACTATCCTGGAGGGCCGGGCGCCCGAGCGGATCAGAGATTTGCTCGGCAAACAATTCGCCGCCCCGGTCGAATGGGTGAAGACGCTTCGGAAACTCTACAACGACGGCATCCGGATATTCCTCGAATGCGGACCCAAGAGGGTCATGACAAACTTGTCTCTGGACACTCTCCCCAAAGATGTGGTCGCTCTTCCCACAAATCATCCGAAAAAAGGTGGGATCGGTCAACTCATGGAGACCTTGGCCGCCCTGGGCGCCGAAGGCGTGCCGGTGAACTTCTTCGAATCCGAGACCGCCGCGCCTAAGCCACGAAGAACCCCTGAATTGCGTGTCGTGCATAGCCGCCAGGAAAGACCGGCCCCGGAGACGGTTGTAAAACTTATGCCCAGCCCTCTGGACGGGCTTTTGGACGGAGAAATCCAGGAAATCGTAAAGCAAAAGGAGTTTGCGAAGTACCTGGAATTTCAAGCCGAGCCCATCCGCCAATTGATAAAGTCGGGTTACAGCAATTTTGTCACCAAAATCCTACCCTTAGAGAAGACTGTCCGGAAAGTGGAGTCTGAAGGCATGAACTTCGCGCCGGTAGTCGTAAGCGGAATAGCCGCCGGTTTGCCCAGCGATGTGCGTTTCCCCTTCGATAGAGCCGGCCTCGATGATTTGATCCTGGGCCGCAACTTCATCAAAAAGGTTCCTGAAGACACCAGACGCCGCATGCTGGAGAAAAACGTGGAGCGCCTCCGCAAGGGGCCTTCCGGCGAAGTTGAAATCCAAACCGTCGAGGATATGACGGAAGTCATACAGCTCGCGGGGTTCTTCGGTGAAAACAAGATAATAGAGGAATACGACCTGGATGAGAGGATGGTCCGGGCCATGGACGTGACCACCAAACTAGCGGTTGTAGCCGGTTTGGAAGCCCTCAGGGACGCCGGGATTCCGCTGGTCAGAATGAACCGCACCACCAGCATCGGACAAGAGCTGCCGGATTCGTGGGCATTGCCCCCTTCACTACGAGCGGAAACGGGCATTATCTTCGCCTCCGCATTTCCGGGGATGGCCTCCCTGGTAGACGAGGTGACCCGGCAAGCCTCCGTCAGATACGGGTCAGGCGCCAAGAAACGCCTCATCGATTTTTACACCGGTTTGGTCAGCCGTGTAGCTGATGATCGGGAACGAGACCGCGTGACAAAATGGTTCACAGAAGAGTTCGGCCGACTGAACACCGCTGAACCGGAAGAGCTGTACACATTCAACAGAGATTTTCTCATGCGAGTCACCAGCATGGGACACGGGCAGTTGGCGCAGATAATCAAGGCTCAGGGACCTAACACCCACATTGACGCAGCCTGCGCCGGGACAACTCAGGCCGTGGCCTTGGCCCGAGATTGGGTAAGAACAGGCCAGGCCAAGAGAGTTCTTGTGGTGGCAGCGGACGACGTCGCCGGAAAACACCTCTTCCCCTGGATAGGAACAGGATTCTTGGCCCTTGGCGCAGCTACAACCGAGGGAGATGTCAGTGAAGCCGCCCTCCCCTTTGACGACAGAAGACATGGGCTGATTCTCGGATCCGCCGCCGCGGGGCTGGTGATCGAGCGAGAAGACCTGGTAACCAAAAGAGGCATGGAACCGATAGCCTCCATAGAGGGAGCCATCGTGGCCAACAGCGGCTTCCATGGAACACGCCTCGACGTGGATCACATCGCCTCGGTCATGGAATCCTTGATCGGCAGATGGGAAGAGCAGACCGGCAATACCAGATCGGAGTTGGCAAAGAACGCGTTTTTCATGTCCCACGAAACCTATTCCCCAAAACGAGGGGGTAGCTCCTCAGCGGAAATGGCTGCTCTGCGACGGACCTTCGGGGATGAGGCGAAGCTTATACCCATAGCCAATACAAAGGGATTCACCGGCCATACCATGGGCGCGGGCCTTGAAGATGTAGTGGCCTTGAGATGCCTCCAGAAGAAAATCCTGCCTCCCATACCGAACCTGAAGCAACCGGACCCTGAATTCGCGGATCTGAACATGAGCCAAGGCGGCTCATGCGAAGCGAAATATTCGTTGAGACTTGCCGCAGGATTTGGTTCACAAATAGTGATGACTCTTTACAAAGCCATCAGCCGGGATGAAAACAGGGTCTTGGACCTGCGCACGCACAGGAATTGGCTGAAAGACATAACGGGCTACGGCGATCCGGTGGTGTCCGTGGAGGCAAGGACACTGCGGGTGGCGGATAGAATAGCGGCCCCGGCTGTGAAAGAGCCCGTGGCGGAGCCTGTCCATGAACCCGCGCCGGCTGCCAAGACCGACGCCGCAGCCGATGTTACCGTAGTCAGGAATAGGATTCTGGCGCTGCTTTCCGAGAAAACCGGCTATCCTTCCGATATGCTGGACACCGGCTTGGATCTTGAGGCTGATCTCGGAATTGACACCGTCAAACAGGCCGAGTTCATATCCGATATTCGGGAAACCTTCAACATTCCACGAATCGACGGTTTGAAGATAGCCGAGTTTCCAACCATCGAGCATATTATCAATTTCGTGCTCCAGCACACCGGAGCGCATACCGCTCCTGCTCCGACGACGCAAAGCCCGGCGGATGACTCCGCTGTTCGGGAAAAAGTCCTCGCTCTCCTTTCGGCGAAGACGGGCTATCCGGCGGATATGTTGGACACGGCGCTGGATCTTGAAGCCGACCTCGGGATCGACACGGTCAAACAAGCGGAGTTTATATCCGAGGTGCGTGAGACCTTCAACGTTCCACGCATAGACGGTCTGAAGATAGCCGAATTCCCGACCATCGAACATATTATCAATTTCGTGCTCCAACATACCGGAGCTCAGACCGCTCCCGCAGCAGCGCAGCAAAATAGTGTGGACGAGTCTGCGGTTCGGGAAAAGATTCTTGCGCTTCTCTCGGCGAAGACGGGATATCCGGCTGAAATGCTTGATCCGGAGCTTGACCTGGAAGCTGATCTCGGGATCGACACCGTGAAGCAAGCGGAATTCATCTCGGAAATCCGCGATATGTTCACAATTCCACGAATCGAAGGCCTCAAGATTGCGGAATTTCCGACAATAAATCACATTATCCATTTTGTTATGGAACGCTCCCAAGGCGCCGAGGCGCCGGCGGCTGAAGCCAAGCCTGTCGAACAGGCTTCGGATCTCTCGCATCCGGTTTCCGACGTGCGTCTTTACGAAACAAAGCTTGTGTCGTTGCCGCCGCTCGGGAACGTTGATATCCCTGATGTTGACACGGTCTTGATAATTGGAGGCACGCAGGCCCTGGTGGCCGAAGTTCAAAAGACCCTCGCTTCCATAGGCCTCACCAATACCATCCAGGTCAATGGGCTGGAAACACAAGAGGTTCAGACAGGGCGCATCGGCATAGTTAATCTGACGCCTCTGGATCAAGGCTCCGATTATGTGAACAAAACGTTCCAGCTTTACATTGACTGCGCCAAACAATTCGAGACCGGTCCGGCGTTTATGATTACGGCAGTCAGCGAGGATGGCGCTTACGGCTTTGACGCCCCTGCTGAGGATTGCGACAAGCTGGGAACTGTGGCGGGCGCAACCAAGTCTTTCTCAAAGGAGTTTCCCGAAAGTGTGGTTCGTCTGTTGGATTTTCATCCGGATTTGACCGCAGAGACCCGCGGGTCGGTGATAGCTCGATGCATTTCCGAAGATTTTCCTCTGGAAACCGGCGTTGGAATCAACTCGCAATTGCGGGCTGTTCGTCTGGCTCCATGTTTTCCTCAGGCTGCTCAACCGGCGGTGAATTCCGGGGAAGTAGTCCTGGTGACCGGCGGCGCCAGGGGAATTACCGCTGCGTGCATGAAGCGTCTGGCCGCTCAGCAACCGTTGACCATCATCATCTTTGCCAGGACGGCGATTTTTCCGGATGCCGAAAAGTATGCGAAATACGGCGCCTCTGATTGGACCGAGGAAAAAACTAGAATTATAGAGCGCCTCAAGAGCGACGGCCAGACGCCTACGCCGGTGTTGGTGGAAAAGCGACTGACGCGGCTCAAAGCTGAAGCGGAAGTTTTCAAGAACATAGCGGACCTGCGTTCCATGGGCTGCGAGGTGATTTACCGGAGCCTGGATATAAGGGATTCCTCGGCTGTAAACAGCGCAATCGAAGAAATCTCCGGACTCTGCGGTAGAATAGACATTGTCATACACGGCGCGGGGATAGACGCGAGCCGCGCTCTCAGAAGCAAAACCTTGGAGCAGATTCAAGACGTGGTGTCGGTGAAGGTCCAGGGTATGCGTAATGTCCTTGACGCTCTGGAGAGCCACGGTCTGCCTCCGAGACGGATAGTCGGTTTCGGAAGCGTTTCAGGTCGGTTCGGCAATATGGCGCAGGTTGATTATTCTGCTGCAAACGACGCATTGGCCCACCTGTTGCGCAAAGCGGACAAAGAGCTTGACGCCAAGGTGTCCATAATAGACTGGGCGCCGTGGGCTGAAATCGGAATGGCCGTAAGGGGTAGCGTTCAGCAGGCCCTGGAGGACGCAGGAATCGATTTCATCCCCCCCGAGATCGGCGCCGAATTGTTCAGTCTGGAAATGACACGCTCCCAAGGCACGAGTGAAGTTTTGGTTGCCGGAAAGCTTGGGCCCTTCACTGCCGACGCTTTCGGGTCACATTCCGATACCGAGGCCATTACTTTTCCAGCGGTGGGCACGCAAGCCACGGTGCTGGAACTGATCCCGGGTCGGCTTTTGAAGGCCAAGATCAGTCTGGACCCCGCTAAACCCCTACTGAATCACCACAGAATCAATCGCGCCGCAGTCTTACCGGGCGTCGGCGGGCTTGAAATCATGAAATGCGCCGCTTCCCAATTGAGCCCGGATGTGCCGTTCGCTCAGTTCGAAGACGTAAAATTCAGGAGTCCTGTGAAAGTCTTCAAGACCGACCCCTTTGAAGCTGAGGTCGAGATTACTCGGCTGGAGGACGGCAAGGAAGGGCTGGCTTTCCAGGGAAGAATACTATCCTGGTTCATTGACAAAAACGGTAATAAGTTCGGTGAGGCCCGCCTACACCATGAAGCCGTGATTCGTTTTATGGAACATGAAGCTCCATCCCCGGTTGAGTTGCAGTCTTGGCAGGAAACCGTTTGGGTCGCGGAGCCTGACATTTACTCTGTTTTCTTCCACGGCCCGGCTTACAAATTCCTGGATCATCTGGTCATCGAAGGGAGCGGGAACGGCATTCGTTTCCAATTCCAGGACACAGCGGAAAGATCCGTCATGTTTGAGGACATGCTTTCCGTGGCGATAGAAACGGTCTTTCAGGTTTGCGCCGGACTGGGGCTCGAATCAAGGGGAGTTATGGCCCTTCCCGTAGGTATTGCCAGGGCTCAATTGCTCCAAGAGAATCCGGTTCCGTTTGATGGCGAATTCATGCTTGTGAAAATTCACAACGATGGACTTGAGGGAAGAACAACTTTCCGTTTCGACGGATTTGTTCGGGACAATAAAGGGAACAAAATCATTGACCTCAATGGCGTGGAGATGATGGAGCTCCAAACCGGCGAACGTTTTACCGGAAGAGTTTTCGAGCAATTTGCGAACATCAGCGACATTTCAACCGAGGCAGGGCAAAACCCCGGATTCATCGCGGAAATGCTCCATGTGAACGAGGTCAAGGAGCATGACGCCAAAACCGTCGCCAAGAGAGCGACTGAGTGGCTTGCCGGTAGAGTGGCCGCCAAGCGCAGCGTTCAGCGGTTGGCCGTCTCCCAGGGGAAAGAGGTTCCTAAAGCGAGTCTCATAGTGATAAGCAATAACGACAAGGGCAAACCAATAGTCGATTTCACCGGCGAGCATCCCTTGAGAGTGGGAGACCTTTCCATTTCACATTCCAACGGCCTGGTCCTAGCCGCTATTGCGGACGAAGGAACCATAAAAGGACTGGGAGTCGATATCGAAAAGATCGAGACCAGAAGCGCATCCTGGATAAAGGACTATTTCGACGAAGCGGAGGTTGCGATTGCGGGCTCCGGGGAGAACAAATGGATCGATCTGGCCAAGATATGGAGCCTAAAGGAAGCCGTGCTTAAGGCGCTTGGAACAGGTCTCAGATTTGACCTCAAGGATATAGTGATCTCAAATATTGACGATTGCGGTAGGGCCTCAGTCGAATTCCGGAACGAGGCGTCGAAGTTTGTGCAAAGTTCAAATTTGGGCGTCCTTCAGGCTACGGTTACGCGACTGAACGGCGTAGTGATGGCCAGGGTGGTTTTAAGATGATTTTCCAAGAGTGAGAGATAATCTCCCCATGTGGCGGAATGCCGGCCTTCCAGGTGTAGCCATTCAGTCATGGGCGGAAATTTTGGAGATTGCTTTCCCGCTGAACGCGGGATTTCACTCCTCGCAATGACGTTCACTCTTGTCTTTGCGAGCGCAGCGAAGCAATCTCCATGCATTTAAGTGAGGGGGTTGTTTCCAGGCCGGATTTCAGGTTGACATGTGGGGGCTTGTCCCTTATTGTATGATAGAAGCATAAAGGGGAGTAGTTTACTCGGCAATGTCAACATACCGGCTGCAAAGCCTGGCATTGCCCGCTAGAATGCGTAACGAGACCTTTGGCCATAGGCCGAAGGTCTTTTTTATTTCAGGAGGGCAATGTTGATAACCACTGCGGTCGCGCTGGTAGGCTCCATAGCGTTAATCTATTTTAGCTGCGAGTATTTCGTCAATGGAATAGAGTGGGTAGGAAAACGTTTCAACATAGCGAAGAACGCTGTGGGAACTATTCTTGCCGCCTTTGGCACCGCATTGCCCGAAAGCATCGTGACTTTGACGGCAGTGGCCTTCGGCGCCACTCCAGAGAGCAAGAATATAGGTGTCGGCGCAGCATTGGGAGGACCGCTGGTTTTAAGCACAATAGCCTACGCCGTGGTGGGCGTGAGCATCTTGATGTTCAGCTCAAGAAGAGAGCAAGGATTAATTGTGTGTTGCGACTGCAACAAATTGTCTCGGGATCAGATATGGTTTCTTGTGATCTTTGCCTTCAAGATCCTTCTGGGTCTCGTTGTTTTCGCATGGAAACCATGGACAGGGATACTGTTTCTCTTGGCCTATGGGGTCTATTGTTATAGAGAAATGAATGCTCACCCGGAGGAATCGGACATAATCGAGCCGTTACGGTTTCGTCCGGGGAAAGAAGAACCCGAGACGGCGTGGATCTTGGCTCAGACTTTCCTGTCCCTGGTCTTTGTATTCATAGGGTCGCATATCTTCGTGACCCAGTTGGAGGTTGCGAGCCTCGCCATCGGCGTTCCACCGCACATCGTCGCATTGCTTCTGAGTCCGGTGGCGACCGAGCTTCCTGAAATCCTAAATGCTGTTATATGGGTTCGGCAAGGAAAAGAGATGCTGGCCCTTTCCAATATTAGCGGGGCGATGATGATTCAGGCCACTGTGCCCAGCGCCTTCGGGATCTTTTTCACGCCTTGGCTTTTCGACTCATATTTGACCGCAGCGGCCATAGTTACCGGACTGTCCGTCTGTTTCCTGTGCTACACATTGCGTTCCGACCGGTTGTCACCAGCGAGATTGTCTTTTGCGGCTCCATTTTATTTGATTTTCGGCGCAATGTTCATCAAGTGAAGAGCTGGAGCGGCGGTAAGTTGTATCCCACAGCGGAATGCGCGGAAGTAATGGATGAGGCCGGCAAGCAGTAATCAATCCAGGAACTTGGGCGGATCAGCGACGCTACTGGGATGTTTGGGAAAAGAAGTGTCAAACATAGGCTCAAGTCAGTCTAAAATCCGCTGGTAATCGACTTCGAAAATGCGCCGTTCCCCCAGTCCACTTTCCTCGTTCCCCAAACCCCGGGATTGTGCTAATCACTAGTTAGTCAAGCTTTTCTTCCGGCCTTCTCCGTTCAACCAGACATCCGGGCCCAACCTTCCCGGTTACAATGAGAAAGGAGAGTCTAATGGCTGTCAGGGTTCTAATCACGAGGAAATTCAAGAAAGATTGTGTGAAACAAGGCTTCAAGCTGCTCAATGAGCTACGAGGTTACGTGACGATCCAACCCGGTTACATTTCCGGAGAAACGTTAATAGCTTCCGACGATCCGGACAAGCTGCTGGTAATAAGCACATGGACCGGGCGGAAAAAGTGGCTGGATTGGCAGAAAAACACGAAGAGAGCGGAATACTCGGACAAGATGCAGGGACTGCTTGAAGGCCCCGAGCAAATCGAGGTCTTTCTATCCGGCGAGAAAATGCCTGAGTGGGTTCACATGGCCTGAGTTATCTTGTTGTGTATCCCCGTCCCGGAAGACCGCTCACCGGGAAATTTCTCCCGGGACGGGGTAACCTTAAAACCCTCCATCCATTCACGAAAACAACAAAAATAAATCCGGAGTGCGGTGTTCGGGCAACATAATTGAAAGAGCCCCTCTTAGTCAAGCTTTTTCGCATGCTGAGGCTAATTGCCCGTGCTTCTAGTTAGTTATATAGCCACATCGGCATACGCCGGCGCAAAGCGAACTCCATCATTGGCGCGCGGACCGGTATCTGCATGATTGGATGTTGTCCGACTGCCATGTTATTTGTCCGTGAGATGGGCGGGATACTTGCACAACGTTTTCAGTAGCGCGAACAGCCAAGATGTCTTTGCGAGAAGCGAAGCGACGAAGCAATCTCGGCTTGTATGGCCCATGAGATTGCCACAGGCCGCCGCCCTTGGAATGACAGGCATCGGCTCTGTGCGGTCCAAAAGCCCCGTAATGCCGGCAGCTAAAGACTATGATATTTACCGGTTTATATCTAGCGGTCGAACGCAAGGCGCGTCTGAAAACCGGTCGGGTATGAAAACGGGCAGGAATCCGGGAAGCAGAAAACGCCTGGACCGCGATTCAACGTAGAATCCCGAGGGCGCCGCCAAGAGAGCAGGGGAGTTGAAGTGCGAATAGCACAAGGGGTTGTTTTGATGCATGCCGCAAAAGGCTTCCATTTTTTTCAGCAATTTGAATCTACCAGGATTGAGCTTCTTCAAGATCGCAAGGTGGTTATCGCCAAAGGACCGGACAATACGGCAGCGGCCAGGCCGCTGGGGCGTCGGGAAGCTGAATTGCCCGGCCAAATTGGGGCACACCGGTTCCAGAGTCTTCAGGACGCAAAAGATGCCTCTGCCAAATTCCGCCCTTAAATTCAGTTTGTTGAGCGAACCCGACCTTGTTTTTTTCTTGGTTCCCAAAGACGCTTGAACCGCTTTGGGCTCCTGGTCTTTAAACGAAGGCAGGTGGCGCGCAGGGTTTAGCAAAGCGAAGCGCTTTGAATTCCCTTCTTTGGACACCATAAGCAGCTCAAAGTGGAGATGAGGGCCACTGGAACTCTCGCCTTCCGTGGTGGCGCCCACAACCGCGATTCGTTCCCCTGCATGCGTTATGATCGGAGCATAGCCTCGCCTCTTCGATTGGATCAAACTCTTCACAGGCTTAACATGGCCGTACAAAGAAAATATTCCCTGCCCGTGATCGATCACCACTATTCTTCCATAGGCCTCAAATCCGGATAAGCGTCCAGCGTAAACAACGCGGCCGTCGGCCACCGCCATCACGGAAGTCCCTGGAGACCCTTGCAAATCCATCCCTAGATGTAGGCCCCCTGACCTTTGCGCTCCAAATGGGGACAAGCACACGGCAAGGCAAACGGGGTCCCGCAACGCGGTCAGAATGGATTGGGGATCTGCCGGCGCTGAAGGAGCGCCCCTTTCAAGCATGTCCATTACATGAAAATGTCCTTTGTCGTCGAACCAGTTCAGAAACAGGACTTCAGGCTCTCCCTCAGCCGGAGTCAGAACCGGCTCAGAGCTCACGGAATGGTTCGTAACCTTTACTATGTTCGGGGCCTCGTACTGTCCGGTCTTGTCCGAAGTCAAGTTATCAGGAGCACAACCTTCGACATGCCCGTCTGAAGTCGTTTTCACAAATCCGTGGAGAATCCCGAGCACTTTCTCCAGGTATTCGGAACTCACCGTTAATTCCGCTTCATCAGTCTGACGTAAATGTGAGGACAAGGGCTTCTGTGTGTCGTTTTCGGTGGTCAAAGACAGAATCGGGACGCATTCTCGCTTCTCAGGATTGAGAGATAACGGGTTTTCCGCAACAAATTCAGGCTGCGGGTCGGCGAACCAACGCGGTAAGCCGTCCTCCAGAGCGACGCACCCCCCGTTGGATGTAAACACGTTCAACATAATTAGCAGCAAGCAAATATATTTGGTAGGAACGTTCAATTCTGCAATAGCCTCTAATCCTTGAAAATGTGGCTTTCGCGAACAGCCGCGTCAGCCGTGGGCCGACACGCCGCCGCCCCTAGCAACGTCTGTGATGGTAAAGCCTTCACACAGAGACCTCGAAGAAGACAGAGGGGTTATCTTCAGCACGACGGTAATCGCCCAGGCGTTTTCGGAAGTAAAACCTTGGTGAGTCAGCCGATGCTGAAAACATTGACAAATCACAACAGACAATTTTCGATCCTATATTGTCAGCGTCACGACGGGCGATTCTCGGCTCCCTCCAGCTATCTCGGTATGATTATGTGAGACTAACACGTTCAATTGCGTGCGGGCAAATGGTATTTCACAGGAAATGGCTCTAGATTGAGGCCAGGGAGGCATTGGATTCAGAAAGAATCCGCCGCGGGTGTATTTATGCCCGACAAAGCCGGTTGGAGGCTCTCCTTACGAATACTAACAGGCAATACCGTAAAGCGTTCGATATTTCACCGTCACGCCAGGGGAAGATCAGACAGAAGTTGCATTTTGTAGCGGGCTTACGGCCAAACCTTCCAAAATGTCCCATATTGTTCGATATCGCAACATGCCGTTTTTTCAGCGTGTTACAATTTGCAGTCAAACGGCTATCTTTGGGTTACATTATTCTTATCTCGTTATCTCAGATGGTTAACAGCGTTAGAATCCGATTAAACTGCTTGACAACGTTTCCGACCTATTACATAATTGTGTCGTGCAAATTGCGTTGTTTACCGACCAAAGCCCCACTTTGGCGTAATCCGCGAGTTCAGATTTCCCCGATCAGGGGATAGTTTCAGACCAAGACCCCGTGACTCTAAAGATGTTCTGGATTTTTGTCGTCTACAACCGCCTGTGAACACCGGACCGACCATGAGCTAACGCCTTGGGGCGCCAACAGCCTTGTCCCGCCATTAACTGGAGGGGTGATTCGGCTGGATGGAGGCGCAGTACGCGGATCGTCCGCCCGGCGAACTTTTCGCTGAATTGCAGACGCAAGGGCCTTCTTATGCCACTTGACGCAAGCTGAAGCGGTTTACGCGGCCGGCGAATTGCCGGCTTTCCTTCTGTAGTGTTTCCCTGGGACACAGTCCGACCGGGATATGTGTCCCCAAATTCAGTCAAGCAGACCCTAGGCAGGATCCGCTAGGTTTTGTCCGTAATTTTAACGGCCTGAAGCCTTCTGCCCGAGGATTTTCAGGTCCCAACAAACAAATCGGAGGAGACGAGTAAATGACAAGGCTGATAACTATTTTGGCGATTGCGGCTTTTATGGCTTCCGCGCCATTGGCCTTTGCCCACGAGACCGTAAGAGAATCCCTCTTGCAGCAATGGAATGACCAGGTGTCATCGCAAAAGAAGGCTGCCAAACAGGATCAGGAAAGAGCCAAAGTTCTGGCTGAAAAACTGAAACCGGAGACCAAGAAGGCTGAAAGATAATAGGGTTAATCTGTTATAAATACTCTTAAATTCGGTGTTTTTGTTCGTGTATGTGTAAGGAGGCTGGTTAGCCTCTTTTTTTTTGGCCAATCGATCTGAGGCGCTCCGGCTTAATTGTGAGAAGCGGGCCGGCGGATTAATCCTCCAACTGGATGGGACGTCCTTCCGCCACTGAATTTGAGAATCACCACACTTGTGGTTATATCAATGTATATGCTGTAGTATTCGCGTATCGGATTTCGCGAAATCAAAAGCCAAGATGGACGCAGACCCACAGGCTCAAGGTGACGCAGGGTTGTGTCTGAAATACTGGGGGCGTGGAATTGAAGATCCGAACAGCGCCTTTTTTGGTACTCGAAGTCGACGACATGGAAAAGGCGAGAGCCTTTCTAGACCGAAAAGATGTCGGCTAGGCAAGTTAAAAGGCGGGTATCCTGGATTTCGAGTGGCATTTCGTCGAAGGCGTCGAACTTCAACGCTATTAACCGCAGGTGTGTCTAACGTTCATACTCACTGGTCAGCATGAGCAGCCCGTGACATCAGACAAATTGTTTTCACCGGTGATCTCTGCTGCGATCAATTTAAATTTTCTATGCCAACGCTCATAGTCTTCCGGAATGGGGAATCTATGTGTGGATCTCGCCACCCCGGTTTGTTGCCAGTTTTCAAAAGCAACCAAATCCTCCCCGTCGAATCTTACCAAGTGACGGGCTATGAGCAATCTTCCCGTGCCTGAAGGCGAATACGCCTCTATTATCCGGTCAATATGCACAGCGTTCGCCTCGGGAACACGGAATTTTCTGACTCCAAGCTGTATGGTGACCATGCCCATGGTCGGTCTCCATTCATCTAAACTTAAGCATTGTTAAGCTTCGGCAGAGTGTTCCGTTCCTTTAATCTAATAAGATAGCGGCGTTCTCACTTCTTTTGCTGGGCTTGAAGCTTTTTGACCTCTTCCGCAGGTAGCCAGACCATTTCCGCAGGAACCTCCGTCAGGTGCGATAAGATAAGGAAATCAGGAAACTTAGGATCCTTGGCTGTCTTGCCTACGTACACAGCCACGTCGGCCATGTGATCCTCAGCCCGTATGAACCTATAGCCCCTACGCAACGACCTAAACGGCAACCCTTCCAGGGCGCGCACGACCTGATCCGAATCGACACTCCTTGCTTTCTTGATTGCCTCCGTAAGCGCCACCAACCCGTCGTACGCCATTAGAGCCCAATCCGCCGGCCATTGTTGGTACTTCTTGTAGAACCTGTCCAGAAACTTGTCGAATCTTTTCGTCCTGTCAATAAATCCGTAAGGCGGGCACCTGGAGTAGCCCAAAAGACCCTCGGGCATTTCCATTCCCATGGATCGAAGCATGTCCAGGTCGAAAAGCGACGTCACGCTTGCCTTGCGCAACAGTCCCGTGGGCTTGACTTGCCGTATGAATTCCGCAAGGGATTCCCCCCACAGATTCGTAATCACAACGTCCGGATTCTGCCGAATGATCAGAGGAATGTTCTCCGAATAGTCGGTCACGCCGAGCTTGATCCACTGCTCGGAGAGAATGACCGCGTCCGATTTATGCTGAGTCAAGTATGACTTGAAGTTCGCCCACCAGTTCCGGGCATAATCGTAGTCGGGCCCTAAATAGCAAAATCGTTTATGTCCCGTAGTGGAAAAAAACTGGGCAAGCCCTCTTGACTCCATCCCCGTGTTAGGAACCACTTGAAACATGTAAGGCTGAAATTCAGTCGTGGTCAGGGACTCTGAGTTGGAGGTGTGAAAGACGACGATCTTCTTGTGCCTGTGTGCTACCCGGGTGACCTCCAGAGCCACTCCACTGCTTGTCGGGCCGAGGAGAAAATCGCATTTCTCCTTGGTTAGCAATTCCTCGGCCATCTCCGCCCCCAGGGCCGGCTTCAGGGCCGAGTCACGGACAATTAGTTCGAGCTTTTTGCCTAGCACGCCGCCCGATTCATTGGTCTCTTCGATAAAGAGATCGATCCCGGCCCTTTGGCTCCTGTACCAGGAATTGCCTACTCCCGTCTCGTCAGCAACGAACCCGATCCTGATGGTGTCCTGAGCCGAAGCGCCCTGAGGGCCCATCAACTGTGACGCCGCCAGCCCCATCAAAATTGCCAAAATAGCGCCAAAAGATCTTCTCATGCCCCCTCCCGATTCGGCGATTGCCCTCTGAGATACGGCTGAATCCAAGGCCGGCGCATATCCAGCGTCTCAGAAGGATCGTAAGGTTTTGCCGTGATAGTGTGGACCGGGCGCCGGAAGCCGGTCCACACTAACCATCATAAGGGGCCGGCGTCCCCGCCGGCTAAAGCGCTCATTTAGGTGAAGACAATCACGCTCAGGCGCTCCGGGCCATGAACGCCAATCGTAAGAGTTAACTCAATGTCCGCAGTTCTACTGGGTCCCGTCTCGAGAGTAATGTTGGTTGGCGGAGAATCTCCGAGACCGGAAAAGAAGTCATCCAAGGTTGCGTATATGTTCTCTCCGGACACGATCGCCACATGATGCGCCGGCAACAGACCGGCTTGAACGGGTTTTCCATCCTGACTCGAACAAATCAGGCTCCCGGTTTCCGCTATTGCTCCGAAAACTTCTTCGACGCATATCGTTGCGGAAGCATAGTCGGGGACAAGTCTGTTCTCCGGCAATACACAGGCCTTTTCCTTTTCTGTGACGAACGGGCAGAATACAGAACTACCATCGGCAAAAATTTTTGCAAGAGCATTGTTGAGCTCGTCCGTGTCGCCCACACGAATCGTTTCCGCAGCCACGTTTGCCGCATTGTTTACGAAAAGATCGATTATTGCCGAGCGTGTCATAAGAGCCTCCACGACCGAGGACGGCCACTACGGATAATGAAGATGTTTGAATTTGTTCGTTGCGCCATTAAGTTTGAGAATAGCGCTCCATTGCGGCGCAGTGTTATAGTCGTCCTGCTTGAGCTTCGCGGGGACTTAAGGTGTTACTTCAAGGGCAAGAAACCTAACGATGTCATTGCGTGGAGCAAAGCGACGAAGCAATCTCTGATCGCAAACAACGGGGATTGCTTCGCTGCGCTCGCAATGACGACTTTGCCGCTCCGCTCGTGCGAAAAACGCTGCAATTTTCAACGCGGAGCACTATAGAAGTTCTTAAGGGGAGGCCCGGGGGAAACTTGTTTCAAGAAGTTTCCTCTCAGTCGCATTTTCATGGAAAGCTCCGCCCGAATGTCTTGGGAGCAGGCTCAGGCATGCGACTCACGACTTCCTCGCCGCCGAATTTCTTTACGATAGGCCAGAAGGCTCTGGCGGCTCTTTGCCCCAGATGAAAAAGCGGCGGCGATCCGGCCGCCAGACCGAAGCCTGACATACCGACGCTCTCCGTCGAAGGCGTAAGGCCTCTCTCCACGCGCTCTTCCCGCAGCCTGCGCAACAGCGCCGGAAGCGGGACCTTAACCGGACACACGTCGCCACATGCTCCGCAAAGGGTTGTCGCGTCAAGAAGCGAATGGGCCCTTTCCATTCCATCGAGTAAGTTGGTCAGGACAATCCCCATGGGCCCCGGATATGTGGAACCGTAGGCGTGGCCGCCGACAATGCGATACACCGGACATGCGTTAAGGCACGCGCCGCATCTAATACACTTGAGCATTTCGCGGTACTCGCCGGTCACGATCTCTGATCGGCCGTTGTCGACCAACACAAGGTGCAACTCTTCGGCCCCTGTGGCCTCGTGCGCCTTCCTCGTCCCGGTTATGACCGACATATAGCTGGTGAGAATCTGACCGGTAGCCGATCGTGGGAGCAACCGGATAAACTTCGGCAGATCGCTCAGCGATGGAATCATTTTCTCAATGGAGAGAACCGCTATGTGCAGGGGCGGCAAGGTAGTGCACATTCTGCCGTTACCCTCATTGGTAAACAGAACGATGCTGCCGGAGTCGGCTATGGCGAAGTTGGCCCCGGAGATCGCCGCCTGTGCTGATATAAATTCCTGCCTGAGGATTTTTCGAGCGATATTGGTCAGGCGCCTGGGATCTTCGGAATAGTCACAACCCAATTTCTCCGAAAAGAGCTTCCCGATCTGCTTGCGATCCCTGTGAATCGCGGGGACGATGATATGGGAAGGATGTTCGCCGGCTATCTGGATGATGTATTCCCCTAGGTCGGTTTCCACCACGGTCACGGCCTGTTGCGCAAGATGATCGTTGAGATGGATTTCTTCGCTCACCATGGATTTGGATTTCACGACCTTGGTGATTCGGCGCTCTTTGAGTATGCCTGCGACTATCTCGTTCGCCGCAGCCGAGTCTGACGCTCTGTGAACATTAGCGCCGGCTCTGGTGGCGTTTCTTGAGAAGAGATCCAGATAGAAGCTCAGGTTGTCCAGAACCTCCATCCTAACGCTGGAAGCCGTCTCTCTCCATTCCTCGAGCGGCACGGTCGCGGCGGCTTCAGCTCTTTTCCTGGTGAACGTCTCAGTGGCGTTTCGCATCGCGCCTCGAAGAATAGGGTCGCGCAATGCGGCCACAGAATTGGCCCGAAAATTAATACCCTGTGTAAGAGCGCTCATTTTAGTCCTTCCGCGAGCACAACGGCTATGTGTTTGACTTGCACATTACTGCCCCGTCTCTTGACGGCGTCCGCTATGTTCATCAGGCAACCGTGGTCGCAGCCCGTTACCGTATCGGCGCCCGTGCTCAGTATGGAGTCCAACTTGTCGTCAGCCATGGACATTGACACTTCAGGCAGCTTTGCCATGAAAATCCCGCCGAAACCGCAACAGCGACTCGCGTCCGGGAGCTGAACGAATTCGGCTCCTGTGAGGGAGCGCAACAGCAAAAGAGGTTCCTCAACTACACCGAGCTCCCTGGTGAGTTGACACGAAGCGTGGTAAGTAATGACGCCTCGCCCGTTCAATCCCGCCTCGTGGACTTTGAGCACATGCGTCAAGAATTGGGTCAGCTCGTACGTGCGGGACGCAATCCTCTCGGCTCTTAACCGCATAGCTCGATCGTCCTTGAAAAGCTCCCGATAGTGGTTCTTCACCATGGAAGCGCAGGAACCTGATGGAATGACGATGGGATCGTCGCCTCGGTCAAACACGGAAATGAAATGCTCCGCTGCCTTCCGGGCCGCATGGCTGTACCCACCGCTATCGGCCGGCTTACCGCAGCAGGTCTGTTCCCGCGGAAATGTCGCTTCCACACCGAAGTGTTCGAGCAGCCGGATTACGGCCATCCCGGTCTCCGGGAAGAACGTGTCAATGAGGCATGTGCTGAAGAACTGCGCTCGCAACTCGCCACCTCCGTAATGTTTACCTTGAAGCGCTCCCGGAGGGGAGCCTCTGACAAGAAGCCGCCTCCGGCTCCCCCCTCACGAACTCTTAATATTGGCCGCCACAGGACCGCCTTGACACATCTGTGCGTCGGGCGGTCGAGTGAAGGCGCTTTCATCCTCCGTTTGCCCGAAGCGGCATCGACTGAAGTTCCGTACGCTACGTCAACTGGGTCCAGCCGCTTTACTTGACGACCATCGCTGTAAATGGAGGAACGTAAGCCTGCAAGAAAACAAGTATGCCCACCAGGGTAGCCAAAGCGATGCTATGGAAAAAGACGTATCGCAGGATGTCTCCCTCATGCCCGTACCACTGAGTGGCTGTACCTGGCGACCACGATACTCTGGGCGTCGATCATTTTTCCCATGACGCCTCCGGTGCTGTTCGCCGTTGACATGAGAATGGGGCTAATTCCAATCTGTTCCGCCGATATGCGTTGCAAGCTTCCGAACAACACGTTGGAAGAAGTATCCGAACCGGTCAGAGCCACTCCGAGCCAGCCCAGCAAGGTGCCGAAGAATGGGTACAAAGGACCGGTCATGGCAAACGTGAGGCCTAGTGTGGCGTCAAGGCCGGAGTAGCGTGTGGTGAAGCCGAGAGCCAACATAGCGGATATGGTGAGCAGCGAGTACCTTACCATTTTGATGGTGTCCCAGTAGACCTTGGCCATTTCGGAAAGCTTGTATCCCATGGTGATCCCGGAAATGATAGCGGCAAGCAGAATGCCTGTGCCTGTGGCCGACAACCAGTTGAGAGCATAGACTGCGGCTTCTGCGGTGGGTTTCAGCACCACCGGCGGGACTCGCATTATCATTTTGTCAAGCCCGGGAATCGGTATCTTCACAATGGAAACGCCATCCAGAAAAGCTCGCACATTGGGCAATCCCCAGATGAACACCAACAGGCTCAGGATTATCCATGGAAGCCAGGCTACAAAAACTTCCTTTCTGGAATAGCCATGGTCAACGCGAGCCACGGCATCCTCGTCATGGCCGTTGAGCCCCCATATCTTCTTGGGATGCCAAACCAGCAGAAAAATTGTCACTGCAGCAAGAGAGCTGATTGACGCGATTACATCGACGAGAGTCGGGCCGTGGAAGTTGGAAACGAGGAACTGCGGTATGGCGAAGGAAACGCCTGCAACCAGGATTGCCGGCCAAACTCCCAACATTCCACGAAATCCTGCGAACGCCCACACCAGCCAAAAGGGAATCAGTATAGAAAAAAACGGGAGCTGACGTCCGGCCATGGCGCTCAGCTTGAGCACATCGAGACCGGTGACTGCGGCAAGTGTGGTAATGGGAATCCCCAAGGCTCCGAATGCGACAGGGGCCGTGTTTGCGATCAATGAAAGGCCGGAAGCCTGAAGTGGGCCGAAACCGAGTCCGATAAGTATTGCGGAGGTGACGGCCACCGGAGTGCCGAATCCCGCAGCGCCCTCAAAAAAAGCGCCGAACGCGAACGCGATCAGCACTAGTTGCAGTCGGCTGTCCTGGGTTACTCCAGTCAGACTTTCCTGCAAGATCTGGAACTTGCCCTTCTCCTTGGTCAGGCGATACATAAAGATAACGTGCAGGATTATCCACCCGATTGGCAGGATGCCGAAGGCAGCCCCGAAGACCGCCGTGGCAAGCGCCATTTGGCCCGGCATTCCGAAAATGAACACGGCGACCAAGAGGGCGGACGTCAGACCCAATATCGCAGCCCAATGGGCCTTGATCTTCAAGATAGCCAGGGTTCCCAGCAATACCACAATCGGTACGGCGGCAAAGAACGTCGACAACGGGACGCTGTTTAGGGGATTGTACACTTGCTCCCAAGCCATTTCATTCCTCTCCTTTTTTCTGGAATAGGCGTTCAGCCCTTCATTCCGCTATGTTGTCTGTACGAGTCTCTCCAGAGACTTCCGGATAACCTGTGATATATGGGAAACCTTCCAGGGCTTACCCCAGCGGCTTTGAGCGTATAGGAGTTGCATGAGACATCCCGGATTCGAGGTGACGACGCGATGAGCTCCAGTCGCATCTATTGCGGCGACCTTAGCCTCCAGGATCTTCATGGATCTGTCACGGTGAGTGACATTGTATATTCCGGCGGATCCGCAACACTGGCCTTCATCGGGAATTTCGCGGAGAGTCAAACCGGGAATTCCAGTCAAGATGTTCCGTTGCGGCCGGATTAGCTTCTGACCATGACGAAGATGGCAAGGATCATGAAAGCATACGGTTTCGTTAATTGCTCCAAGAGGGACAGATGAATCCAGCGCTGAATCAAGGAACTCGGAAACGTCACGAACCCGTGCGGAGAAGTCTTGCGCTTTGGCGGCAATGGTTCTCTTGGACAGCATCGTCCGGTATGTTTTCAGCTCGCTTCCGCATGCGGCGCAGTCAGTTACGATGGCTTCAACGCCCCTGCCTTCAAACAGGTTGATGTTGTGTTCAGCCATCTCCCGGTAAACCTCGCGCTCGCCTTCCGCTATGTTCGGGGCGCCGCAGCATTGCTGGTTTCGCGGGATAACCACCGCGTAGCCTGCGCGGGTAAGAACCTTGACCGTGTCTCGACTGACATCGGCAAAAATCAGATTCATTGCGCACCCGAGAAACAAGCCCACCCTTCCCTTTTCCTCGCCTACCGCCGGTATTTCCTCCGGGATCTCGGCGGCAAGGGGCCGCAAGGGAAGTTGCGGCAATATGGCTTCCATAAATTCAAGGTCATCGGAAATGAGATTCAGGATATGGGATTTTCTCACAAGCCATTGGAGGCCCAGTTGCTGATAAAGTCGGATCGGGAACAGTAAACCGGCAAGTTTTTTCTGATCCTTGATCGCGTAGGAGAGGAGAAAACGCTTTATAAGAGGTTGAGGAAGGCTTTCCTCGATGCGATGGCGCGCCTCGACCACCAGCTCGCCTGCTTTGACCCCCGCGGGGCATACCGTTTGACAATTTCGGCAGTCGAGACAGTGGTACATATGTTCCACGAATTCTTCAGACGCCGAAAGTCTCCCGTCGATTACCGCCTTGATCATCGCCACTCTTCCCCTGGGTGACTGAGTTTCGATTCCATCGGTTCTGTATGTCGGGCAGGTAGGTAAGCATGAACCGCATCTCATGCATTGCAACACGTCGCCGTAGCCGTGTATGTCCAATGTGGCAAGGGCCCGGGCTATCTTTTCGGATTGAGTTCGCGTCAACATTGGCGTCATTCCATATTCTTGGGAAATATCTTCCCCGGATTCAGCCTTCCTTCCGGGTCAAAAACTTGTTTGATTTTCTTCATAATCTCAATCGCTTTGGGTCCAACCATTCTCGGGAGATACTTGGACTTTGACACGCCTGTGCCGTGCTCCCCGGAGATGGTTCCTCCCAAGCTAATGGCCTTGTCGAAAATCACTTCATAGGCTTCCTCGACCCGACGTATCTCATCCTTGTCACGTTCGTCCGTCAAACAGGTTGGATGTAGGTTGCCATCGCCCGCATGCCCGAAAGTCCCAATCGTTATGTCGTATTTTTTGGCCGCGTCCTTGATGGCGGCCATCATTTCCGGGATTGCCGGCCTAGGCACGGTAACGTCCTCCAGGATCGTGGTCGGCTTGACTCGAGCCAAAGAAGTCAGCGCGTTTCGGCGAGCGGTAAACAGCTCTTCGGATTCCCGCGCGTCGCCGGCCACCTTAAGAGTTCGCGCTCTGTTGGACTTACAAGCCGCCTCAATCACGGCGGAATCCTCTTGGACCACCTGAGGATGCCCGTCAGCCTCGATCAACAAGAGCGCTTCCACATCTCTGGGCAAACCAATCCCTACATGATCTTCAACACAGTTGATCGTCACGGAATCCATAAGCTCCAGAGTAGACGGAATGACTTTTCTGGAAATAATTGCGGACACTGTCTTGGCTGCGTCAATGATGTCGTCGTACAGCGCCAGGAAGGTCCTCTTGGTCTTGGGCCTGGGAATCAGCTTAAGAACTATTTTTGAAAAGATTCCTATTGTGCCTTCGGTGCCGGTCAAGAACTTCGTCAAATTGTAGCCCGCTACATCTTTGACGCATTTTGTGCCGTAATGCGCTTTGGAACCGTCTATAAACCATGTGTCCAGGGCCGTGACATAATCGCCGGTTACTCCATATTTGAGCCCTCTCAGCCCGCCTGCGTTTTCAGCGACATTGCCGCCGATTGTCGAAATCTTCATGCTCCCGGGGTCCGGGGGGTAAAACAGTTCCTTTGCCTCCACAGCTTCGTGAAGGTGCGCGGTGATGACCCCAGGCTCCACTGTCACGGACAAGTCGTTCGCGTCAATTTCCAATATTCGGTTCATGGCAGTGGTGACCAGAACGATTCCGCCTGCGACCGCCACTGAACCGCCGCTCAAGCCGGTCCCGCTGCCTCTGGCCGTAACTGGGAGCCCTTCTTTTGCGGCGAATTCGAGTGTGAGCCTAATATCGTCCTCGTTGGCAGCGCGCACCACCGCGTCGGGTCGGCCGGAGACCATGGGAGTGGAATCATATGAGTAACAGAGAAGCTCGGCGTCTGAAGCCAAGACCTTAGATTTGCCGACCAATTCCCTCAGCCTTTGGAGGATGGAATGGTTCATAGGGTTGGGTCCTTTTGGAGGAGTTGCTTGTTAATTGGTAAGACCATAACACCAAATGATGTGTTGTCAGGTACATATTTTCGTGGTAATGGATCTTCGTTGACAGATGTCTTGCGTTGGGTTATCTTTCCTCCACATGGGAGCCAAAATGCAGAATAAATCCGACGATTCCCCTCATGATATATTTCAACCCATAAGGCTCGAGAGAGTTTCCGAAAAAGTAGCCAACCAATTGAAGAAAGCCATCGGCAACGGGGTTTTCAAGATAGGCGAGAAGTTGCCATCGGAAAGAGAGCTTTCCGAAAGAATGGGCGTGAGCCGCCCATCGGTACGCGAAGCAATCCAAAAACTTGAACTTATGGGAATGATAGAAACAGTCCACGGCGGAGGATCAGTGGTTAGAAACCTAACGGAACAATCCTTCCGTAAGCCCATGGAATCCGTACTGGAAACGGACCCGAAGAAAGTTATCGAGCTGACCGAAGTCCGGGCGTGCATGGAGGCTTGGGCCTCGAGGAAGGCCGCCGAAAGACGCACTGAGACCGAACTGGAACTAATTCACAGCCTATTGAGAGAAATGGAAGCTGATTTTGGACGCGGTGAGATACGGGCGGAGCTGGATTTTAAATTTCACGCGGAAATTGCAGCGTCCGCGCACAATATAATTTTCTCGCACCTTATGCACAGTATTTATACGCTAATAAGTTACTCCGTGAAGGTCTACAGAGAACAAGTGTTTGTAACGCCTTCCGAGCAGCAACAGATCCTCTCACATCATCGCAACATCTACGAGGCGATCGAGGCTTCCGACCCGGAGGCTGCCGAGGTCGCTATGAATCAGCATCTGCTTTTTGTCATCAATGAATACAAGCGAAGATTCCTGGCCGAGTAAGCCGGGTTTACCGAACTAAGCGGCCATTCCGTAAGGGCGGTCGCACATCATTGTAAGAAAATGCCGCTTCGTGAACCACCGTTTCACTCACACAGGCTTCCTACCGACGCTGCGTAGAGGCGGAGTTTATCTCCGCCCGCTATCTGCTTCCGGCATTAGCACAGCCACATCCGGCAATCCACTATATAGTTCGAACCATGGATACCTTTCCGACGCGGCAATAGTTGCGACCGGGCGGGTGTAAAACCCGACCCTACAGGGGGCAACGCATGCGCCATATCCCGGTTGACTCCGCGACCGTATTTGTGAACTCAACTACCAACTAGTCTTTTTGTGAATACTGAGGCGGGTTCTCCGGGGACCTTATCCTCGGCGCTTCGCTTTCACGCATGCTTGACGCTGCGCCAACGATGCGGAACGTCAGGGCCATGATCGATTCCAAAACAGCAAAGGGCGCAACCTGGATCACCCGGTCACGCCCTTTACAAACGGTCTATTTCATCCGTGAATCAACTCTATATTTAACAACCCTCTAGTCTAAGACACATCGAACATTCTGAAGTTTATATAGTTAGCCGTTAGGTTATCTCCCTGCGTTCAGTTCGGAAAATTAGGGCGTAGGATGGCTTGTCCCGAAGCAAATGGCCAACTCGCTTTTGGAACAGCGCCATCCCACTAACCGAACTTTAAATCAAGCCCGACCGAAGGTGTCGAGCTGGGAGACGCCGTTAACCGGCCGGGCTCACAAAAACAGGGGCCGGGGATCAGTGAGTAGCCCTGCCATACCAGGGGCCGGCATATTTGTTTCGGCGCCTTTTTTCGTTTTCTCTAAACCTTGCGTGGCGATGACTCGTTTCACTGTGTCCTCCGGCCTGTAATCCACTGTCATTAGAAGATGAAGCCGAATTCCATGAAGCCACCCTCAAGGGTGTTGTTGAACAAGTAGTCGCTTTGGCTCTTCTTGAGGTCTACGAGTCTGTAACCGCCCTTCATATAGCCCCAACGTCCGTAGTTCAGGGGAATCGAGTATCTTGCGCCGGCCTGAACATCCCAGCCTTCGACATCGTCGAGGAATATGACGCCGGCTTTATTGTCGCAGGAGAATGTCCCGCCGTTTGCCATGGTTTTGAGGCACCGCTGAAATTCCAGACCGACCATCGCCGAATCAGTGCCCTTGCTGAATGTGCTGGTCTGGTATCCGCAGGTTGCGCAGTTAACATCAATTCTGTCATCCGCATGGACCCAGTCCGCAAAGACGCTCACCGCAACGTTGCACGTGCGCACTGCGTCATAGACCACTCCAAGCCTCTGGTAGCTATGTTGCCATTTGGACTGAAGCTGCTGTCCCCATGAGAAGAATTGATTTCCGAAGTAAAATCCGTAGTTATTATTGGACGGCTGCCCACCACCATTGAACTCGTCTCTGATGATTGAGTATCTTATCGCCCAAGTAGGCCTGAACTGATACTTAGCGGTGAACTGCGCCAGCACCTTGTGAGCCGGCAACTGTAAATCGTCGTTCAGGTCCACGTCTCGCCAATACGCATAGTTGTACCAATTATTTCTGGGCCACTGGATCTTGCCGCGAGTCCGCGCAAAGAAAGCCTGGACGCTCATGTCCCATTGGCCCACTCTGGGTCCGGGCAAAATGCAGCCTTGAAACGGAATGAACTGCGCACACGCCATCGGAGGCTTGACCTTGGTTATCCCCATAGCCGGAGGACAAAGCCAGACAGCGTGCTTGGATGAATTCTTTGTTAATGTGGCGCGTGATTTTGCGGTTTGCGCTACCGGAACAGGCGTATTCGAAGGATCCGGTTTGAGCAAAACTTCCAGAGGTTCATCGGGTCCTGCCGCTGCCGCATTGTGGGCCAGAATAGCGGTCAGGAAAACAACTAGACATACCAATAGCGTAGTAGGTATTCTTCTCAACATACCCTTCCTCCCAGCTCGAAATGTTGGAAATTGCTTTAATGTATATTCGATTTAACTGTCAAGTAAAAAGTTAAATGTTTTTCGGTTATTTGAAGTTATTTGCTAGAATAGTAGATGTTGCTGATTATAACATACTATTATTCAACGATATTTAATTATCACGTCCTCACGCGCGCACGCCGTGATTTGCCTCATATATCGGCTAATCCACCCCATTCACTTGACACCTCCCGAAGAATCGGATAACGCTATCCATCTAATAAAGCATGGGAAAAATGACTTGAAATAGGGTCCCCGTAACTTGTTCACTCATGTCCCCACATCGCCTCATCTGAGACTATTAATCAACAATTTCAATGGAGAATCCCAGCATGCTCAGGTTGAGTCTTGATTTCTCTTCCAACGATTCTATGCGCCGCGCATGGCGCCAATCGCGCCGCCTGCCGAATATTTTCAAGGTCGCATGGATTTGGGGTGTCCTAATCGCTCTAATAACCGGAACCTCAGGTTTATGCGCCGGATCGGGACCCTTCAGCGCACAATTGGAATCAATAATAAAACGTGAGCTGCCCGCCGATCAGTCAATATCCATTCAAGTAGTTGATTTCACTTCTGGAACGGTTTTAATGGAAAAGAATCCGGACCTCCCGCTGGTTCCGGCTTCAACGATGAAGGTAGTGACCTCATCTACTGCTCTCCAGGTGCTTAACCCGGAATACCATTTTGTGACCGAGGTGTACGTGGACTCTGCGCGTAATGGAGCCGTTGGGAACGTCTACTTGCGCGGCACGGGCGATCCGCATCTGGTGAGCGAAGACCTTTTTAGGCTTACACGTGACTTGAAGGATCGCGGTCTGCGGCACATAAAGGGTAACATTGTCGTAGATGATAGTTACTTTAGCCCCGGCAAGCCCCTGGACGAGAACGAGAAGTTGGGCGTCCGCGCATATCACGCGCCGTACAGCGCTACATCCTTGAACTTTAACGCGCTGAAGATAGTCGTGACGCCCGGCTTTAAGGTTGGGGAGAACGCGGAAGTCGTGGTTGATCCCATGTCCGACTACGCGCAAGTAAAGGGTCATGTCAAAACGGTAAAGGGAGGCAAACCCGCTCAAATAGAGATAGAGAAGAAGGCCGGGGCCGACGACCGAGAAATCGTTGAGGTTGATGGAACCATCGGCATACTAGCGCCCCCTAAGAGCAGGTACGTGAATATAGCCAATCCCCCCTTGTATTTGGGGGAAGTGTTTAAAGAATTCTTGTTGCGCGAAGGAATACGCGTTGACGGAAAGGTCCTAATCGGTGAGGTTCCGTCGTCCGCCACACTTTTTCTAGAATTCCCTTCCTTGCCGTTGGGATTGATCGTGTACTGGCTGGACAAACACAGCAGCAATTTCATGGCGGAACAGTTGAACCTCGCTTTGGGCGCGCAAGTTTATGGAGCGCCCGGCGCCCGGGAGAAGGGCCTGGCCGTTATCAAGAAGCATCTTCAGAATTGCGGAGTGGAGGAATCGTCCTACTCCTTGAGCGAAGCCAGCGGATTATCGAGGAACAATCGGCTTAGCGCGTCCGCTCTTGTGAAGGTTCTGTTGAATACGGCTTCTGATTTCTCTTACAATTCCGAATTCATGGCTTCCTTGGGCATTGCCGGAGCGGACGGCACGCTGAAAGAAAAATTCACGGACCTTTCTGTGAAAAGAAGACTTCGCGGCAAGACCGGCACATTGCGTGGAGTGAACGCTCTAACGGGTTATGGCGTCTCGGTGGACGGCCGGCCATTTGTGTTTGCCGTGCTGGTGAACAGTAATCAGAAAGGGGCGGGGCTGATCGATTACGGGGATAAAATCATGCGCGAGGTGTTGGAAATGCCGATGAAAGACAATTGCGCCAGATGACGGCCCTACGACGACC
The DNA here is from genome assembly GCA_963747865.1 of uncultured delta proteobacterium. Taxonomy (GTDB): domain Bacteria; phylum Desulfobacterota; class Desulfomonilia; order Desulfomonilales; family Desulfomonilaceae; genus JBBSBY01. The sequence goes on from CAVVHK010000014.1 coordinate 53,441, forward strand.
CTTAAGGCGCGCACAACTACATTAATCTTTCCTCTCGTTCCCAGGCTCCAGCCTGGGAACGAGAAAATGCGTTTACGGCATGGAAACGCATATGCTGAAAAAGGCGCTCTCGCCTCTTGCCACTAATCCGAAGAGTGCGTTCCGGAACGGATTTAGTTCTTTCCCACGAGCTTGATGGAATCCCTTAAACGTCCCACAACGCGGTCTCTTCCAATCACTTCCATCATTTCAAACAGGCTCGGACCGACCGAACCTCCGGATATAGCCGTCCTGGCCCCGTTTATTATCAGGCCCGCCTTGATTTGTTTTTCATCAGAGTAGGACCTGAAGATTTCTTCGATGTCCTCCGCTGCATATTTGGTCGCCTGGGCGATTCTGTCCGCGAGTTCGGGCAGAAAGATCCCAAGGTGTGGGTCTTTCAGATTCTTCGCGACGGCTTTTTCGTCGAACTCGAAGTCGTCGGCAAAATAACACCGGCCCTTGCCGGAAAAATCCTTGAGCGTCAAGAAACGAGCCCTGATGAGGTCAAGGGTTTCTCAGAAACCATACTCGCTCTTGGCCTTCGTAAGAGTACTTCCACAAGCCGGCTTCCTTGAGTTCGTCCCTGACGTAGGGGAAAAGCTCTTCAAGGGGCATGGTCCTTATGTATGTGGCGTTGAAATGGATGGCCTTTGGGTCCGTCCAATTCTTTAGGTCACCGGGCACATAATTAAAAATAGAATTTGCGCGGTTGATCCGATTTAGATCGAAGGCTTCAACCAGTTCTTCGCGGGTGAAGAATTCCCCGCCATCCGCCGAAGACCAACCGAGCAAGGCCATAAAGTTGCATAGCGCCCACGGGAGGAAGCCCATCCGTTTATAGTAGGCTATGGTCACCACTTCCCCGTGAGATCTTTTCGACAACTTCGCCTTTTTGTTATCCAGTGTCAGAGGCATGTGGGCAAAAGCCGGCGGAGTCAACCCAAGCCCCTGATAGATCAACACCTGTTTCGGAGTGTTGGCTATGCCGTCCGCGCCGCGGATAACGTGGGTGATTCGGTCGTTCGCGTCATCAACAGCGTTGCACAAGATGTACAGAGGTCTTCCGTCAGATCGGACTATTACGAAATCTTCGATGTCTTGCGTCCGTTTTTCCATTCTGCCGTACACGGCGTCCTCGAATATCACCGTGGAGGTCTCATCGCGAGGCGTCGCGAAACGCACTACGAATGGCATGTTCTCCTTGAGCCTGCGATCGACTTCCTCCCGGGATAGTCTCCGGCATCGGCCGTCGTAGGTGAACGCCACTTTCTTTAGCTCAGCCTGCTTGCGTTGGGCGTCCAGATCCTCTTTCGTGCAAAAGCAGCGATAAGCGTGTCCTGAAGCCAAGAGCTTGGCTGCCGCTTCGGCATGTTTGTCGGAATTCTCGGTCTGAAAATAAGGACCCTCGTCCCAATCCAGTCCCAACCACTTCAGGCCGTCCAGTATTTCCTGGACCGACTCCTTAGTGGACCTTTCCGCGTCCGTGTCCTCTATTCTGAGTATGAACACGCCGCCCGTTTTTTTTGCCCAGAGCCAATTGTACAAAGCGGTGCGTGCTCCCCCTAAATGCAGGTAGCCCGTGGGAGAGGGGGCAAATCGCACACGCACCTGTTTACTGTCATTAGTTGATGTCATGTCTAAGAGCTTATCCTAACCTAATTTTTAGGGTCGAGAATTACCACAGGAACTCCTGCGGCGGAAGCGAACGTTTCTCTGTCGCCGAGGCTGCCCACGATATCGCCGCAATGCATAGCGACAGCAACTTTCGGGTTGATTTTCTTCACGGCTTCAGCGGCCTGCGATGCGGTCATGGTGTAAGTTCCACCCACAGGGAGCAATGCCACGTCCGGCTTTACTTCCGCCATCTCTGGTATGACATCGGAATCGCCGGAATGGTACACCCGGACGCCGTCTACAGTGACAACATAGCCCACCCACTTATTTTTTTTCGGGTGGAATTCCTTGTCGGTATTGTACGCCGGGACAGCTTCAATCGTAACATCGCCGACCGTCAGGCTCTTTCCGGGCGCTATTTCTTTGAACGCAGGTCCGAACCCCGCCTCACAGTCTGCCGGGCCGATAATCACCGTTGAAGGCTTACGAATTTTTTCCACGTCTTCCGGGGACAAGTGGTCAAAATGGCTGTGAGTTATGCATATAATGTCCGCAGGTTTGGAGCCCTTAAGTTTCCACGGATCAATGTATATCGTAGCTTTCGATCCGTCGATTCTGAAGCTCGCGTGGCCTAGCCATTGGATTCTCTCTTTTACGAAAGATTGCACATCCATGTCCTTCCTCCTGGGTAGACTGAACCCCTTGGGGGGCGGATTGTCGACTCGACCGCAATCCTTAACGGTGGTCCGTTATTGTATGACATTAGCACATCAATAATATATAATTCTTGCAGTTTGAAGCAGGCGCCAAGAATAATGAGCGAACCTTCCCACAACCGCCGGACGACTCAGCTCAGCCGGACCCGAACAAACGGGGACTGGGTGATGATTGTTACTGGAGTGGCCCTGACGCTGTTGTTTGTTGCGGGCGGGCTTTTTAGCCTCAGTAGCGACGAAAAGGCTCAACCGACCAGGATGGGCGGCCCGGTAAAGAATCCGGGAATGTCCCAAAAATCCCAGAGCTTTCTTGACGCGCCGTTCTCTTACATATTCGGCCACAAAAAACGGTAGCAGGCGCCCTCGACCAATTATCTCCCGTTCGGAACGAATCCATTTGAGAAAAAAGATGGGCCAGACGGGCTTACGGGTTCCGCCCCTGCCGTTCCCTGGCGGATCTTATCTTGCTTTGAACGGAATAGTTGAATTATATCATATACTCTGTGATTTAGGTAAGAATTCCCTCCGATGGTGAACGGAATTTATGCCCGTCGTTTGACGAGAGATTCGCTCTCGGTCGTTAAAGGCGGAAGATGAAAGTCGGCTTCCGGAGTTTCAATTATGCGAAGTGTTGCCAGCGCGCTGTTGAGGTATTTTATAACTGGGACCTTTACGCTGCTGCCGTTTGTCGTTACTGTATTGGTTGTGACTTGGACGCTCAGGATTGCCGATGCGTACATCGGCCCCAGCAGTTATTTTGGAATCTTAATCTCCAAGATCAGCCGCCCGGGCTTCGAAGTGCCCGGGTACATTGTCGGCTACCTAATAGTCGTAATCTTGATCATTCTCCTGGGATTCTTTGTGAACCGCGCCACGGTGTCGCGGATACGTAACGCAATAGATTCGATGTTTGCGAGGATTCCTCTATTCGGACGGATTCACACTACCGTCGCCCAGTTGGTGGATTTATTCGGAAAAAAGGATCAGTCCGGTCTAGATAGGTTCGGCGGAGTCGGCAATGTCAGGATCGGTAATGTGAAAATGCTGGCGCTGTTGACCTGTCACGAACAATTTGAGCTGGAGGATGGGCGCAATTATGTCTTGGTATATATTCCAAACTCACCCATTCCGGCCACGGGATTTAATATGTTGGTCCCTGTCGAGGACTTTTCCAGAATGGAAATGCCGATCGATGATTTGGCCAAGCTTCTTATGTCGTTAGGAGTTCTAGGCCCGCAGGTTCTGAACAAGAATGGTGACCATGGTGGAAGGCCGTTTGCAGGCGCCGATTTTAAGTACCGGTAGGGGCTTCCGATCGAAAGGAAAACAGGCCACTTAGAGATGGATAGAAAGATTATTGATTCATTGAAAAAGCGATCTATAGCGGAACCGTACGCTCGTCTCATCGGCATCGAAACAGTTGAGGTTTCTCCGGGGTACGCCAGAGTAAGAATGGAAGTGAGGCCTGAACTGCTCAACATTTTCGGCGCCGCCCATGGGGGAGCGCTCTTTTCACTCATGGACGAAGCGTTTCAATTGGCCTGCAACACTCATGGGGTACTGGCGGTCGCCCTGAATGTGAGCATCACCTACGTAGCGGCGCCTGAGCTGTTTTCTGTTCTGGAGGCGACGGCTTCGGAGATCCATAAGACCCGAAAGACCGCTTCATATTTCTGTGAGGTCCGAGACGCAGGAGGAGAAAAACTCATAGCCACGGCGAACGCACTGGCATACAGAACAGGAAAAACCTTCGATCTTGAGTGACCCCGACCTCCGGAACATTAGATCCGAAGCTAAGTACACCATGGAGTAAATACGGTCGCGTATTCCGGCAGAGTAGCGCAAGTGAAATTCAGGGCCTCTTGCGCCCCTCAGGGGGCATCTGCGACAGAATGCGGCGCCGTATTCGCGCCAAAGAACACTAAGTGGTCTTTGGCACAAAAGCGGTATGGGTATTTTTCGGCCGATCCCGTAGGATGTTGTGACCGCACGGAAGCGCATGGTTCGAGGTGTGTTAGCGACTTGTCAGCTCCAAGCAACCGCCGCGTCCCTCTGGAATCCGCGACCGAACTCAAGAAAGAGAGCGTCTAGACAATTTGATCAATTGGTTTTCTTGAACAGCCCGGTGATGCTGAACCTGCTCTTCCTCTCGGAAGGAGTCTCCGTCTTTGTCTCCTCCGGAGGCTCTATTTCGTTTTCTTCCTCGCATGATGGAACGGGCTCAGATGCGCCCGAAGACAGCAATTCCGTTAATGAAACGGTGTCAAGAAATTCTTCTTCAGGTTCCTCTTGACGCTGCACTGTTGGAGGGCGAACTACGGACACCTCCTCAGGGGCCTGAGTCTTCTTGGTGATCTTGAATTTTATCCCTCTCCGAGCCATATCTTGCTCGGAAATCAGCTTCTTTTCGAAAAGTTGACGCAATAGGTCCGCGAATCCACTGGGGCTGATTCTGAATTTCTGCATCAACTCCCCGTTGGACATATTACTACGCAGACACTCAACCGCTACTTTGGCGCTTAAGTTCCTACTGGCTTCTGTTTCCGCCATGACCGTATAGCCTCCTGCCGATTATACCGCATCATGTGGACAAGGCGAAATACCTGTGAGATTTCAACCTGACATCATCACACATGGTCGAATGGGCTTAGGACACTCTGTTGTGTATTGTGTACGACCGTGAGCTTTCGCCGCGTAAGGCCGGCCTTATTGTTTCAACATTCCGAGTCTCTCGGCTGCGTTGGGATGATTTCCTGATCTCCGTCAGTCAGCGGAAAAAGATGGAAGAGGCGGAAACCCGGGCCGATAGCTCTGAGCCATCCTTAGACGCACTATAAAGCATTTTTGCCAATTGATCCAGAAACCTTTTTGCTTTTTTCACAATTCCTGTATTATCCCCCGTGCTTTGAAGCGACCGCGCCTTGATCGGGAGAATAGGTGACTCTAAATAAAAAACTTGTCCTTGTTTCGCTCGTATATTTTGCGGAAGGCATGCCTTTCGGAATCGTGTCGGAGATTCTGCCCGTGTATTTCCGAATCCACGGGATGTCGCTGGCTAATATAGGCCTTCTGAGCCTGCTCAGCTTCCCATATGCGCTCAAGTTCCTTTGGGCCCCTGCGGTCGACTTTATTGGCGCCAGGCGACACTGGATCGCCGCGGCTCAATTCGTAATGGCGGCCTTGCTTCTTGCCATCCTTCCGCTGGACCCGGCCTCGCCTGGATTCTTGCTGTGGGCCTGCATATTGTCCTTTGCAATCCTTTCGGCCACTCAGGACATCGCGATTGACGCATACACCATAGAGTTGCTTACAACCTCAGAAATGGGCATGGCCAACGGCGTCCGCCAGGCGGCCTACAGAGCCGCTATCATGCTGACGGGCGGACTGTTCATAGCTCTTGGAGGACACTACGGCTGGAACCTAATGTACTTGCTCGCGAGCGCAATCCTTTTCGCGTGTTCGCTGGTCTCCATAAATCTACCACATGTGGAGGTCCAACGCCCCAGCTTCTCTCTAAGGTCATTGGCGAGGCCTCTTGGGGATCTCTTGCGACGACCTGGAGTGATTCAAGTCATAGCGTTTATCTTGCTGTATAAATTGGGTGACTTGGCGATCGGTCCCATGATCAAGCCCTTTTGGCTGGAACGCGGATTGACCACGCACGAAATAGGGCTCATAACAGGCCTGGTCGGAGTCCTTGCCGCTATTGCAGGCGGGCTCGCGGGCGGTGTTTTCATTACCAGATATGGTATCTTCCACGGACTGTGGTTTCTCGGGCTCTGGCAGTCCGTGAGCAATCTCAGTTACGTGGTCTGCGCCATATACCCCGAGACCGGGCACTGGGCTATATATTTAGCCTCAGTCATCGAATCCTTTTGTGCAGGCTTAGGCACGTCCGCGTTCCTGGCCTTTCTGATGGCCGTCTGCAAGAAGGAGTTTTCGGCAACCCAGTACGCCTTACTGTCCGCGTTATTCCGAATCACGGGAATACTTGCAGGGTCCTTCAGTGGAGCGATGACCACGCGCATGGGTTATGCGGCATATTTCTTCCTCACCTTTCTCCTCTCCCTGCCAACATTTTTGTTCGTTTTCCACGCCAGGGAATGGATACCGGCCAATGGCTCGGAGGAAGAGCAGGAAGCTTCTCTTGGGCAAGCTGTAGAGGAAAGCTCTTCATAACGGACCGAGGTTCCCGTGGGATAGGAAAATCGCTTGAGGAGTCTTTCAGAGGTTTCCAACGCGTGCTCGAATCGGAGAGGGGGATCTGAGGCGATCGTCAACCCAATAAGCTGAAGGTTGGGCCGGCGGCGGTGATTTCGCATTCTCGGGGACGGGTGTGGGAAATGATGTTGGATGACAGTAGCGTGTGTGGATCCCACTGAGACGACAGCATGAAAGTCGAAACGGCTTTCCTGACCCGGTCAAAGCATGACTCGTGAAGGGCGCCTCAGCATCAACCGTTCAGGGGTCTTGCGCCAATACGCAAAAAAGGCAGGCTGGAAAGCCTGCCCCACAATAACGGACAGCTATAGACAGCCTTTTGCGTTGCCATATTGAAAGTTCTTGAAGGGAGGTCCGGAGGGAAACTTCTTTCAAGAACTTTCCCTCCGTTTTCTCTTTCTTCTTCCCTAAGCCTCAGCGCCCTGCTTGGCGCCGGCCGCCTCCAGCTCTTTTTTGGCTGCCGCAGCGGCTTTCTTCTTGGCCTGATCGGCTTTGATCTCTTCCACAGCGTTGGCCTGCTTTGCGGCGTCGGTATAACGGAATATCAGCTGCTTGCTGCACGCCTTTACACACGGGTCAGGCATTTCCGGAGTCAACTTGTCATACTCGATCTCTATTTTTCCGTTGACCATGTTGACCACATCTTTGGCCTTCCTGGTGCAGGCGCCGCAATGCACGCATCCGGCTTCGCAAACGTTCGAGACAGCCTTTCCGGAGTCCTTGTTGCTGCAAGGCACGTAAACCGGAGCGTCTTTGGGCAAGAGCTGCAAGACTTGCTTGGGGCATGTCTTAATGCACAACCCACAGCCGGTGCATGCTTCCTTATCGATAACCGGCTGGTTGTCGACCATATGTATGGCATGAAACGGACATATAGCCTGGCAATCGCCGTAACCTACACAAGCGAAATTGCACTCGTAAGGACCGCCGAAGGCGATGGTCGCGCCCTGACATGTGTCAAAGCCCACGTAGGCGTGCCTTTTCTTAACGTTCCCGTCGTTACGTGAACAGCGCAAGAACGACACTATGCTGCTCGCCGCTCCGGCGGTTTTCCCGGTAATGGCCGCCACTTTGTCGGCCACTTCCTGCTTTCCCGGCGCGCACTTGCCCGGCGGAACAGCGGGGTCCTTGACCACGGCTTCCGCATATGATTCACATCCGGCGAACCCGCATGCCCCACAGTTGGCTCCAGGCAAGCATCCGCGTACAGCTTCGATCTTTGGGTCAACCTGTACGGCGAAACGCTTGGCAGCCAAAGCAAGGGCCACTCCGCAGACCGCGCCGAAGATCAAGAAGAAGATCACGCCATAAATGGCTATCCATCCGACACTTTCCATTTATTGCACCCCGATTACCGCGGGGCTTCCCGCGGGTTGAGTATTGCTTAAACCTACCGAAATGCAAGTTTAAATCTTTTTACTTTTAATTTCAAGGCCATGGACTATCGGCTTTGCCTCCGATACCCACTCCGAACCAACTAAAAGATAGCTAGACCGGAGAATCCCAGGAACGCCAACGCAAACAAGCCTGTCACGATGAAGGCTATAGGAAGTCCCTTAAAGACGGCGGGGACTCTAGCCAATTCCAGCTTCTCCCGTACCGAGGCCATAAGGAACATGGCCAACGCAAAGCCCAAACCGGCGCCCAAGCCATAGATAAGGCTGCTTGCGAAGCCGTGATCCTTTATCGCGTTTTCCAACGGGACCGCCAAGATGATACAGTTGGTCACGATCAGCACCAAGTACACACCCAGTTTCTTGAATAGAAAGGGGTTTACCTTGCGCAATATAGTGTCCGCGGCTTGGACAAAAATAGCCACAGTGCCAATGAACACTATGACCTGGAGAAAAGAAAGTTGCAGGACCTGCAGCACGTAAGTATACAGGATCCAGCAAAAGGTGGCGCTGAGAAGCATAACCGTCGTGAAGGTGAATCCCATTCCTATAGCGGTTTCTTTCTTCTGCGAAACACCGAAAAAGATGCACAAACCCAGGTATTTGGTGAACACGAAGTTGTTGATGAGCATGGCGCCCAGCAGGAGCCCAAAAAGAATTTGAAAGCTGCTCTTCTTCACCAGGAAATCTCTCGAGCCCAGGACTTTTCCTTCGGAGGTAACATCCTTGGCCTCAACTACGTAGGTTCCAGCAGTATTCAGAGCTTCCTTGAAATTCAGCATGACACTTCTTTTGCCGGCTCCGATCACGACGGAATCCACCGTGACGCGGATGTCAGGATCCGTTTGTTCGAAGACGGTATAGTTGGCGGTATTCTTGGCCCACGCCTCGTCCACCGGCGCCCCGAAATCGATCTCTATTTCTTTGTCCTTCTTGAAGGACCCTGAACCGGTATCGGCGAAAGCAGGAAGCGACACCGTCAGCGCCATCAAGAGTGCAGCCGCTATAAGTAGTGAACTTCTTCTCATTAGTGGCCTCCTCCAGACGCGGGCACCTTGCCGGTAATTAAATACTCGCAGTAATTGAACGTGGCCATGATGAACCCAATCACAAAGAACCCTCCAGCCGGCAGAATCATGAGCAGTAGCGGAGGGTTGGAGAAGACATCAATTGCGTATGGCGTTCCGGCCAATAACGTTCCGGAACCCAGCGATTCTCTTATGGCCCCCACAAGACACAGGCCGAACATGAATCCAAGGCCCATCCCGAAACCATCAAAAAAGGAAGGCACAAGAGGATTTTTTGAAGCGAAAAGCTCCAACCTGGAGATGATGATAGCAAACACAACGATCAGCTTTACGAACAGCTCAACCTGCTTGTAAAGCTCAGGCGAAAGGACGGGTAAGACCATGTCGATAACGCTTACCCATAACGCTATGATCAACACATAGGCAGGTATGCGGACACGGGGATGGATTATGGATTTGAAAATCGCCACCGTGCATGAGCTGGCGACCTGCACGAACAGGACCGCTCCCCCGAGCAACACCCCGTTCATGACCGAAGTAGTCACGCCTACGGCCGGACACAAGCTTAGGGCCAGTCGGAAGATAGGGTTCTCGGGAATCAAACCATTCCAGACGAGTCTTAGATTACTTGCCACTTTACGCCTCCTCTAAAACGCCGCCCGGACGTTTTGCTTTTCCATAGCTTGATTGAGAATGTCCCACCGGTAGACGAATTTCCTAGCAGTGTCTTTAACGCCGTTGGTTAAGGCTCTACTGCTGATTGTGGCGCCGGTGAGAGCATAGATGTTGTCTTTGACGTGTTCCCCTTCTACCTTGGAAATTTGCTCGGGGCTCATACCCGCTTTCTTGGCCTTTTCCGGGTCCAAAGCCGTCTTGTAAGCGGCAGGCATAGGCTCTTTAATGACCTGCAACTCCTTGAGCTGGTCCAAGGTCTTGCCCATGAATTGATTCTTGAAGAAGGGTTTCTTTATTTCATCGCCGAGGCCCGGGTCTTCTTCGGATTTCTGGATATCGACGCCGGTGACCGTGAACTTCGGGTCAAGCGAAATCATTAAATCGATAATCGACTTAAATCCTTGCGTAGCTCCGGTCACTACATAGCCCAATCTTTCGGCTCCTTTGTCCGCGACGAAAAACTTGTCTGCGAACACGGCTGGGGCGCCTTTAAGAGCGGTCTTCACAGCGGCGTCGCGAGCGACCTTATCAGCCAGCTTGACGGCGTCTCCTTCGAGAGGGGTAACGCTGACAGGTTTTCCTTCCAAATCGACCTGAACCAACACAAATTTCTCGTCTTTAAGCGGAAGCACGTAGCCCAGAGTTTTCTTTTCTTTGTCGGTTATAACGTACCGGTAAACCTGATAAATTTTCAGATCTTCGGGGACTTTAGCTCCATGGGAGTAACCGAGTAAGCCTTGGACAGCGTCATGTTCGTTCTTTTCTTCGGTCAGCTTACGAGCATGATCCGTATAGGCGAATACCACACCAAGGATTACAGCGGCCGCAACACAAATGATAGTCAAACTGAAAGCAATTTTAATTATGTCTTTCATCGAAGCCTCTCTGCAAACCTATTTGACAGCCGCAACAGGCGCCTGCTTGGGTGGTGCGAATCGTGTGGGTTTGAACAACTCTTCGATAGTCGGGGTAAGGCAGTTCATAAGCAGAATTGCGTAACAAACGCCTTCCGGGTAGCCGCCCTTCAACCTGATCAGTATGGTCAAGGCGCCGACCCCGATACCAAAGACGATTCTACCAGCCGGCAAAGTCGGTGAAGTGACATAATCCGTGGCCATGTAAAAGGCCCCCAGCATCAAGCCGCCGGAAAGCACGTGCGCAATCGGCTGGCCTGAAAACCAGCTGGGTCCGCCAAAAATCCAAGCCAATATACCCACGGTTGCAAGGCACGACACGGGCGTGTGCCACGTGATGATTCCACGCGCTATCAGAATTATTCCGCCCAGAAGGATCAGAGCGGCAGATGTCTCACCGATACACCCGGGATGTTGTCCGACGAAGAAGCGGAGAAGGTCCGGCCCGAATGAGCCGATGTCCCCGAATTGCTTAACCGTAGCGTCCCAGCCGTAGTGTTTCAGCATGTACAAGGGGGTAGCCGTGCTTACGGCGTCAACGCCCTTGCTCCAGTCAACCGGCTTAATCCAGGTCGCCGTCATGTAGACCGGGAATGACGCCATCATCACGGCTCTTCCCACCAAGGCGGGGTTCCAGACGTTGAAACCCAAGCCGCCCATGAGTTCTTTGTTGATAAAAATGGCCACAACAGCGCCAACTGCCGGCAGCCACCACGGAACTCCAGGGGATATCACGTAGGAAAGCAATATACCGGTGAGAACAGCGCTTCCGTCGGACACGGAAACCTTGCGCCCAAGCGCCTTCTGGCAAATAGCTTCGACAACGACGCATGAAATCACGCTTGCAAGCGTTATAAAAAGCGCTCTCAAGCCGAAGTTATAGATTGAAAACAGCAGCACGGGAAGCAAAGTAGCTGATACCGTCCACATTATCCCGGACGTGGTCGTCCCCATTCTGATATGGGGAGAAACCGAAACAGCCCATTGCGGATGAACACTCGCCGTTTTATCTTCTAGCGTTTCGATTTTCCATCCTCCCCCGGACTCGCTTGTTCCTAAATATTCGGCCCGGCCTTCGCACAGTCCCGCGGCGCCCGCATAGCAGGCGGCGCTAAGGCATGGCGCTAGGGACGCCCAAAGAGCCTCCAATCCGGTCTCTAACGGGAGCAAGGTTATAAACGTCCAGTTTTGGAAAACCATCCCCCTTAAGACGTCGGATGGACTGGAAAAATGTCCGTAACCTTGATGCGAACCGGTGTTTTGGCGGCAGCCGGAACAGCTCGCCGGTAATATATTATTTCAATCTTAAGATTGCCGGACGCCGGAAGATTCCGATGTCCGGCAAATTCGTGAGACCTCATCGCGGCACAATCCCGGGATGAGGAGTATCAGCCATGTTTTTTGATCGCGATTTTGGCCAATCTTGCGAACTGAACCAAAGGACGCTTGGCCGGGCACACGTAGGCGCAGCAGCCACACTCAAAACACTCCATGATACCGAATTTCTCGGTTAAATGGCCCTTGCCGGCCTCAACATAGATTCCCACTTCTTTGGGTAGTAGGCCCATGGGACATGCTTTTACGCACCATCCGCAATTGATACACGGGCCGAATTCTCCGAGGTCGGTTTCTTTACTGTTGAGAAAAAGCACTCCCGAAGAGGTCTTGGTAACAGGAACCTCCAGGCTCGATACGGCGAAACCCATCATTGGTCCGCCTGACACTATTTTGACCAGGTCCGTGGTTCCGCCCAGGTAATCCACCACGTCCGAAAGGACCGTTCCCACTTTAACCTTGAGATTCGCCTGTCGATTGATCGCTCGGCCCGAAAATGTCACCACTTTTTCATAAAGAGGCTTCTGCAAAACCGTTGCTTCGTAGATCGCCAATGTGCTCGATATGTTCTGGACTATGACGCCCACATCAAACGGCAATCCTCCGCCCGGCACAGATCTCTGAGTCAAGCTGTAGATCAACTGTTTTTCGGAGCCCTGCGGATATTTGACCTGCATGCCCTGAACACGGACATTGAGATCGTCCTTGCTCGACAGCTTCTGAGCGGCCTTGTTCATCTCATTTATAGCATCCGGCTTGTTCAGCTCTATTCCGACGACCGCCTGCTTGATGCCCAGAATCTTGAGAATGATCTTGGCCCCTTCCACCACCTTTTCCGGGTCTTCCAACATTATCCTATGGTCGGTGGTGAGATAGGGTTCACATTCCGCGCCGTTCAACACCAGAGTATCAACTTTTGCGGTCGGAGGAGGAGACAACTTCACATGGGTCGGGAAACCCGCGCCGCCCAAGCCGACTATCCCTGCCTCTTTTACCCTGGCCAGAAGTTGCTCTCTCGTCAACTTCCTCCAGTCTTCCTGCTGATACTCGCGAGGGGGAGCCGAGGGGTCACGTTCGATGATGATCGCGTCACATCTAACCATGGTCGGATGAGGTCGCGGCTCAATGGCCTTGACGGTTCCGGTGACGCTACTGTGGATAGTGGCCCCCAGCGCCTTTTCCACCACAGCAATCACATCGCCTTCGAGCACCTGTTGCTTTTTGGTTACCACAGGTTTGGCAGGAGCGCCGAAATGCATGGACACAGGAAGCACCACCTGAGCAGGGGGCGGCATTTCTTCTATCGCCAAATGCTCGGTTAATTCTTTATGTTCTTCGGGATGTATTCCGCCTTTTGGGAAAGTAGATCCTGCCATGATTCCTCTTGTCGCAATCACGTGGTTTTCCCGTTTTCGGACGAGCTGACGCGCTACACGCAGTCCAGCCGGCCTACCGAGAAAGCTAACGCGACTATGAATTAAACTGGATTTAGGCTCTTCACATAAATGGAGGGCCGATCATTGGTCGAATCACAAGCAATGATACGACATAGCAGGGTAATATTATGAGCCCTCTGTGTCAAGAAGTTATTCCTTCGGTCGTCAATGAAGAATGAAGTTATCGCGCATTAAGCTTGATTCCGTTTGATTTCTTCTCTATAGAAGGGTGCAGTTTCGCGCGAGAACCCTCGGAATCCGCCGGGATAATTTCCCTCGATCCGGGTCCTTGAGTTTAAATATCATTGATAAGGCAATCTTCAAGCTGTTTGCTCAACTGTCCCAATGTGAGCGGTTTTAATTATAACGAACCATTCTTGGGATGATGTTGAATGCTTAAGCTAAAGTCCGGAACGCTCCTTTGGGGTGTCATAACATTGACGATGGAGGCCGCCGGTTCGAATCTCGGTTTTCCAAAGACCGAAGATCCGTTGGCGCCTTCGTAGGATGAAGATGATCTTCACCGGATTGGAGCCGGCGATCTCGGGTCTTATTCAGGGCTACTCAAAGGAATTCCCGCCTTCGAAGAATGGAAGCTCAAACCTTCGTGTCGCCGTATCGGGAGTTTAGGAGGGGGAGGCCTGGAGAAAGACTTCTCTAAAGAATTCTCGCTCGAGGGTCATTTTCATGGAAGGAGACATCTGTATGTCTGAAGCTGTCGAGAAGAGCATAATGGACAGAATACATTTTCCAGGCTGGGTTACCACGAGGGGGATCTTGCGGGACCCAACGGGTGACTTGAATACCGAGGAACACGCCCAAATCGAGGCCGCCATGAAGTCTCTCCAAGAAAAAGGGCTCGTGGTGCTTTGGAAACTCATCATGGACAATGACGAAAAGCCTTTGTTGGCTGCCGCCAGGCCGGGCTACGAACTAGATAAAGAGTTGGAGCAGCGGGGCGCTTGGGCGAGGGCCGAAAGATACACTGAATAATTGACGTCTCCTCCAACTCGGGATGATAGTTAGATGAAACCTCTGCTGGACCGCGAGATCTATGAACACTTCACCCGCGTCAAATTGCCTGCGGCCAAGGAATTCATTTGGATTTCGACCGCCAATATCAAAAGCACGGGCTTAGCCTTTCAAGGGAGGTTTTTATCATTTGTAGACCTGATGGCTATTTTGGTGAACAGGGGAGTTTTCTTCAGAATAATCCACTCCGAGCTGCCGTCCGCTCCTTTCAGAGAGCGCTACGAAAGGCTTGACGTAAATGGCGCTTTGAGCGCGGGCGTCGAGTTCCTTCACTGCATCAGAATGCACTCCAAGATCTTCGTTGTCGACGGAGAATGCGCTCTGGCAGGCAGCTCGAATTTGACCGGCGCAGGGATAGGCGCCAAGTCCGCAAGAAAACGCAATTTCGAGGTGGCCTTTCTGTTTGAGGGCGAGGAAGAGACCGAAATGTTCATGGAATATTTTGACTATGTTTGGATGGGCGGCCATTGCCCGGATTGCGGACATCGCGACCTTTGCCCCGCGCCGGCGGGATGAGCCGGCGAGCCGACTGGGGCGCCAACCCGTTTTCCCTGTGGTAATCGCCTCTCGGCCGAACCGGCAAACCAACCGGCGGCACGTCCTGTCTTTACATTTGTAACGCATTGATTTGTTGTCACTAACATCATATCTAATACCGGCAATAACGTGAATACTTACAATGGCGATTATTACGAACATTGCGTCAATGGAACCAATGTTACCACCTGAGGGCGAGAAAAGACTTGAAGACCTTGCTTTTGAGGTAATAACAAAAGGCAATCGTTTGGCGGGCCAATTGCCTGTGGTTGTGAGGCAAGGCGTGGGGGATCTTGTCCGGTTTATGAATTGCTATTATTCGAACCTTATAGAGGGCCACGATACCCACCCTCGAGACATTGATCGCGCGTTGTCCGACAATTATTCGACTGATGCGCAAAAACGGGCGCTTCAGCTTGAAGCCGTGGCCCACATCGCGGTTCAGCGTTTAATCGACCATAACGAAGATTTGCAGGCCGAAACTACAAGCTCCGGGTACATTGTCTGGTTACATAGTGAGTTTTACCGGCGTCTTCCGGAGGAATTGCTCCGGGTCAAAAATCCGGACACGGGCGAACAGTTGAACGTGGTCCCGGGGGAATTGCGAACAGGATTCGTGCAGGTCGGCAGACACATTCCACCGGCGGCCGAAGCGTTGCCCCGTTTCTTGGATCGATTCGCAGAGGCGTATAATGGGGCACGATTATCGAAGGTGCGGCTGATCATCGCTCTTGGCGCCGCTCACCATCGTTTGCTATGGATACACCCATTCTATGACGGTAATGGGCGCGTTGCCCGGCTTATGTCCCATGCGTCGATTCAAAGATGCGGCGTCGGCAGTAGCCTTTGGTCGGTGGCGAGAGGCTTGGCGCGGAATGTCGAAAAATATAAGACTCTGGTTATGGCCGCCGATGAGCAGCGCCTAGGGGACCTTGACGGCAGAGGCGCCCTATCCACAAAGGCGTTGATCGATTTTTGCGAGTTCTTCCTGAATATCTGTATCGACCAGATTGAGTTTATGGGTTCATTGCTTGAGCCGGCCGACCTTCTGCGCCGTATGAGTCTCCATATAGAAGAGGAAACCCAGGCGGGGAATTTACCGAAGGGGTCGTTCGCCATACTCCGCTAAGCTCTACTGACCGGGGAAGTCCCTCGTGGCCGGGCCGGGGAGATCACAGGTTACGGAGAGCGAACGGCTCGGAGCGTAGTATCTCACCTGTTGAAGAAAGGCTACCTGAAATCGGAATCGACTCGAAGCCCGCTTGTTCTCTCATTCCCCATTGAATCGGTGGAACGGTGGTTTCCAAGGCTGTATCCGGCGATTTGACGGTTCATCATTGCGATCAGGCGCCGTATTCATCCGGTTGCGCCAAAGATATGGCTTCCGCCCCTGAGAGCAGAATCGCAGTAGCGGGCCGAAGAGCATTTACGAAGATTGCCGCAACTGCGCCGTCCATCCCATTCAAAAAAGCATAACCGGCGCGCCGCCCACGTAGGATTTGGCCGAATCCCGACCCCCTTTCTTTAAATTTGTATATTCGTATATAATAATTCGCGGGATTACCTCCGATGCTATGGTATAAGATTACCGGTAGATATACCCGGGTAGGTCGTATCACGTAATCCCGTAATCTTAATGGTTTTCTCGCACAGCCTGCGGGAATACTCGGCAAGTAATTTGAAAACGACGCAGATCCGCGGATTTCAGCACGTCCGCCCCCACAAACGTTATCCAGAAGGAGAAGATTGATGAGTAGAAATGTGATCGGCATTGGCGTCGCGTCATTTTGCGTCGCGCTGCTCATGGGCGTTCCTCAGGTCTTTGGAGCCGATGAAAAAGCGCCGGCGAAGGTGGACTCCAGTTGCGCAAAGTGTCACCCTGATTACGAAAAGGGGACAGATCTTTTCGCAGGGAGAATCGCAGACGTATCAATCAAGGCTAAAGTAATCCAACTGAATGTGAACAAAGATGTGGAGCTCATCCACTACGACGATTCAACAGTCCTCAAGAATGCGCCGACCTTTAAAGAGCTGCCAAAACAAGAGGCGGTCAAAATCACTTACGCCAGGAAAGACGGCAAGAATGTGGCGCTGGAAGTAGAAGTCAAGAAGGGCATTGAAGTTCCGGCGGAAAAACTGGCGTCTGTCGAAGAAGTCTCCAAGCTGGTCGCCGAGGCTCCGGAAAAGGGCAAATATATCCTCCTCGACAGCCGACCGGCGAATCTTTTCAATGAGGGCCACATTCCCAATGCGGTTTCCATGCCTTTCTCCGACTTTGACAAGCTGGCGGAAACACTTCTCAAGGACAAGGACTTGCGGCAAATCTATTATTGCGCGGGGTTATCGTGCGTCCTGAGTCCATTGGCCGCGAAGAAAGCTGAAAAACAGGGATTCACGAACATAAAGGTGTTCCGCGCCGGATTGCCGGCCTGGCAAAAAGCCGGATTCGAAACAGTATCCAACATTTCGGGAATAGATAACTACGACAAAAACGGAATGTCCTACGTGCTCATCGATTTAAGGCCCGCCAAAGAGATTGAGCAGGGTCATCTACCCAAGGCTATAGCCATCGACGAAAAATCACTGGGAGCGATGAAGGACAGCTTCCCGAAATTCATGGGAGCCCCGATCATTCTTTACAATCAAGACGGCAATATTGAATCCGCCCGCGCCGCGTACAAAGCAATCGGCGATTGGGGTTACAAGCACGTCACAATCCTGGAAGGCGGGTACCAGGGATGGGTCGCCGCCGGCAAACAGGTTGATAAGGGCCCGGCCGGAACTTCAATCACCTACGTTCGCAAATTGGGTCCCGGTGAGTTTGAAATTGACAAATTCAGGGAACTGGTGAAAGCCCCGTCCACGGAGTTCGTCGTCCTGGATGTGAGAAACAAAACCGAGGCTGAAGAAGGCGCATTCCCAAACACTCTGAACATTCCTCTGGATGAGCTTGAAAACAGAACCTCCGAGTTGCCCAAGGACAAGAAGATTGTATTGCACTGCGGCACAGGGGCCAGAGCTGAAATGGCTTATAACGTCTTGAAGAAGGCGGGAATTGAGGCCAAGTTTGTCAAGGCCAAGATTGATTTCGACAAAGATAACAAGGGCAAATACACTATTGAGGAATAACGCCGACCGCTCACGGTTCGGTCAAATGATGTAGTTTTCCGTAGGGGAAGCGTCTGAAGGAGGCTCCCCTGCGGACTTCTCTTAACGAACATCGAACACCCCTCTGCCGATACGGTTCACTTCGCTACCCACATCCTACAAGAATACGTAACCGAACTTGCGCCACGGACCGCTTACTCGATCCATCCGGTTTTGCTGGAATAAACATCGCGGTAATGGTAATATTGTGGCGTACATTCTGAGAATCGACCAAATGCGTGGATCAACATAAAGCTGCTCCAGAGAAAAGGAGAAAAGCATGGGTCTTTGGGATTTTGTAAAAGGCGAACTCATAGAAGTAATAGGCTGGCTGGACGACGCCGGGGACGTAATTGTCTGGCGTTTTCCCGATCAGGACCACCAGATCAAAATGGGGGCCAAGCTCACGGTGCGTGAGGGTCAGGCTGCGATCTTCGTCAACGAAGGGCAAATCGCTGATGTCTTCAAGCCTGGAATGTACAGCCTTTCTACGCAGAACATGCCTCTTATGACGACTCTACGGTCCTGGAAATACGGATTTGAATCTCCGTTTAAGGCCGAGGTATATTTCGTAAGCACGAAAAATTTCTTGGATCTTAAATGGGGCACGCAAAACCCCATTATGCTTAGAGACCCGGAATTTGGAGTCGTGCGTCTCAGGGCTTTCGGCACATACGGAATTAGAGTTACGGACCCTGCCGCCTTCATGAAGCAGATAGTCGGTACCAGCGGCCTCTACACCACTGAAGAGATCGAAGGACAATTGCGGAGCATGCTGGTGTCCTCATTTACCGGAATGCTTGCGACTTCCGGCACTGCCGCTCTCGATTTGGCCGCCCATTACAAAACGATTGGCGAAGGCGCCAGGAACGACATGCAGAACGATTTCGAGAACTACGGACTGGCATTGACCCGCTTCGTTATCGAAAACATTTCCTTGCCACCGGAAGTGGAGAAAATGCTGGATACAAAAGCCCAGATGGGTATCGTCGGTGATATGGGCCGATTCACCCAGTTTCAGACGGCGCAGGCCATACCAGAGGCCGCCAAGTCCGGAGGCGCCGGGGACTTCATGGGCATGGGCGCCGGGATAGCGATGGGACAGCAGATGGCCGCCGTCATGTCCGCCGGCGTGGCCCAGCAGACTCAGAAACCTGCCCCTCCGGTCGAGCCCAAGTCCTCGGATGAAAGATTCTGCCCTCAATGCGGAACCAAGACGGCTCCGAGCGCGAAGTTTTGTCCTGAATGCGGCACGACTTTGCAGGCCGCCTGTCCACACTGCGGACAAAAATCCGAGCCCTCCGACAAATTCTGCAAAGAATGCGGACAGAAGTTGAAATAGCTTTTTAGTCTCGGCTAGACGCCGCATTTCATAAATGCGGATTCTTAAATGAGGCGCTTTGGCGAACCACGTCGTTCCCAGGCCGGAGCCTGGGAACGCATGTCCTTTGGGCTTCAGCCCAAGAATCTCGCGGCTTACGTCAAAATATCACTTCATTGGGAATCAAACCTGAGATGTCGGCTTAGTGATCCACTTCGGAATTTCGGCGTAGGATTCGCCGTCAAGCATACCGATAATTCGGTGGTTGCCGACGTCGCTGCCGGCCGAATATGAAGGACCGCCGGGGGGACGACTGTCCCCATTATGGAAACGCGCCTGCCATAGCTCGTGACTCCGAATTCGCGACCGTATTTATGAACGCGATCACTTAACTCAACGCGACGGCGTATCTGCAATATCTCGCCTGCTATTGTCACTCCACAAAGGGGATCGTAAACAATGTGAATAGGCCTAATTTGAGGATTTCAACAGGCAAATCGGACCGCCTTACAAATCTTTCTTGACCCGAATAAGAGATTGCGTTTACATTTTAATATGTTCTTTTGCCCAGGAGTCTTCGGGCCTCTCATACCAATACGGTTCCAAACAAGTAGTATCCCGTTCCTCATGGGACGACCGCGCTGACGGCTGGAGGTCTCTGCTCTCCTAAATTGGGCAGGATCGCGCCACACTCGTAACCTCATCGTTTCTTGTCGGCGTTCGGCGCCTGTTTGATCCCGCGCCGGCGGCGCGTGGAAAGTGTTCCCATAAAAAAAATAGCTGAAATAAAACCAGGAGGTTGGTAAACGTGAAAAAGGAAGTTCGCAAGATCGTCAAGACCCCGTCCGCCTATTCATATCCTCTGTTGATAAAGCAGATTCTCCACACGCCTCTCATTTATTCTCCGGATCAGGAGATAGTCTATAGAGACAAAGTTCGATACACCTACAGAGATCTTTACCAAAGGATCAACCGGCTTGCAAATGCGCTTGAAAGCCTCGGCGTGGGACCCGGCGACATGGTGGCGGTCCTGGATTGGGATTCCAATCGCTATTTGGAATGCTTCTTTGCCGTGCCCATGATCGGGGCGGTCCTGCACACGGTCAATGTCAGGCTGTCTCCGGAACAGATCGTGTACACCATGAATCACGCCGAAGACAAAGTCGTTTTAGTCAATGACGAATTCTTGCCGGTCCTGGATAGCATAAAAGACCAGCTCACGACTGTGGAAAACTATGTCGTCATGAAAGACAGCGACCAATCTCCGGCCACCCAGCTCCCAATAGTAGGGGAGTATGAGGACCTGCTGGCCAAGGCGTCGGATAAGCACGATTTTCCGGATTTCGATGAAGACGCGCAAGCGACAATGTTTTACACCACCGGGACCACGGGCGATCCCAAGGGAGTTTACTACAGCCATAGACAACTAGTGCTCCATACGCTGGGCGTTGCGGTAGGAGTGGCCAGCTTTACGTCTCCAGGGAGATTGAATTCCACTGATGTTTATATGCCCATTACGCCCATGTTCCACGTACACGCCTGGGGAGTCCCCTATGTCGCGACAATGCTGGGAGCGAAGCAGGTTTATCCCGGGCGATATGAGCCGGGCATGCTATTGAAGCTGCAACAGGAGGAAAAAGTTACATTTTCCCACTGCGTCCCCACAATTCTCCACATGTTGCTTTCCAACCCGGCCGCTAAAGAAATGGACTTGAGCGGATGGAAAGTGCTCATCGGCGGATCGGCTTTGCCCAGAGGCCTAGCCAAGATGGCCCTGGATCGCGGTATCGAAGTTTACACAGGGTATGGAATGTCCGAGACTTGCCCGGTGCTGACCTTGGCCAATCAGAAGCCGCACATGTTTGATTGGGATCTTGAAAAGCAATTGGACGTAAGAACAAAGACCGGGTTGCCCGTCCCGCTGGTGGACATCAAGGTCGCCGACGTAATGAGTGGCGCTCGAGTGCCCGCGGACAGCGTTACCGCCGGTGAAATTCAAGTCCGCGCTCCATGGCTTACCCAGGGTTATTTCAAAGAGCCGGCTAAATCAGAAGAGCTTTGGGCAGGCGGTTATATGCATACCGGTGACATCGCCGTCGTAGATGACCAGGGTTACATCAAAATCACCGACAGGCTTAAGGACGTCATCAAGACAGGTGGAGAATGGATTTCCTCTTTGCATCTGGAAAGCCTTATCAGCCAATACGAGGGCATTTCGGAAGTGGCGGTGGTAGGCGTCCCCGATGAAAAATGGGGTGAAAGGCCTTTGGCGATGGTTGTGGCGAAACCTGAATTCGCAGGCAAGATCGATTCAGGCGCCCTGCGCTCTTTCCTACTCAACTATGTTGAGCAAGGCCTGCTCTCCAAATGGGGAGTTCCCGACACTTTCCTCATGGTCGACGCTATACCTAAGACCAGCGTAGGCAAGATCGACAAGAAGGTAATCAAGAGGAATGTAGCCAAATAAAGAGCTGAACGATAGTGAACAAGGGGGAAGCCGCAAGAGGCTTCCCCTGCGAAGCTGACCGCAGGTTCCGCCTTCTAACAATGGGTAGGTAAGAGAGGAATCCGCTTATTTTTATCCCCTCACCAGCCTCTCGTAAACCTCAATATATCGGTTGACCAGGACGGCCCAATCACGGTTTTCTTTGACCCACAGGCGCCCTCTTCCGGCCAAATCCTTGCGAAATTGATGGTTGGCCAGCAGTAGCCGGCATTTGGCGCTCAAGTCTTCCACGTCTTCAGCTCTGAAGAATAAACCATTCTGCTCGTTTTGGACTATTTCCCGGTGCCCTCCGATATCGCTCAGTATCAAGGCTTTCTCCATGGCCATTATTTCCATTGGTTTCAGTGGAGTAACAAGACGGGTTTCTCTGGTGTCTCTTCTGGGCAATACCATGAGATCACAGACTTTGTAGTAATCTTCTATTTCGGTGTGTTTTACTTTTCCAGTGAATGTCGCCTTTTCCCGAACTCCCGTTTCGGTCAATATCGACTCCAGCTCAGCTCTGAGCTCTCCATCCCCCACAAGAAGCAAGCGCAAATCGGAAAACTCCCGGACCAATCCGGAAAAGGCCCTGGCCAGCAGGTCAAGGCCTTCGTACCTGAAAAAGGACCCGATGTACCCTCTGACCGTCTTGTCGGTCAATCCCAGCTTCTTGAGCAAGTGTTCAGGAGCTGGGCCCGGACTGAACCGATCAACATCCACACCATTTGGAACAATGACTATTCGGCTTTCATCAATACCCCTGGAGACCATTTCGTCCCTCAAGGCGTCGCTTATCACGCACACAACATCAGCGCCCATGGCAGCCCTGGTTTCCAGCATTCTTACTCCGCGATACCGCCATGACTTGCGTGATAGCCCATGCCTGCTTGTGTGGGAGTCTTCCCATATTCCGCGCATTTCGTAGACTTTTGGCAAGCCGCATAACTTCCCGGCCAAATCGCCTATGATCCCGCAGGTAAAGGGCGAATGGGAATGAATTACCGCGGGTTTGTGTAGCCTGATAACTCTCATGGCGACGCCGAACAAAAAGGCGTTTTGAAGAACCCTTAATGCCGACTTTATGGGGCTCGAATCATGGACTTCGGCGGTGGACGGAAGTAAAGAGTTTCCCGTTCGGAAGTATCTTACGGCATCGATATATTCGCTGTGCTCCGAGTCCAATTCCCCGGCAGAGGACTGAGACGGTGAAGTTATAACCAACGGTTCCAAACCCTTGGCTAATTGGTTCTTCACTATTTCTCGACTCCGGATGGCGTATCCGTGAGTCCCGGGAACTGATCTGTGCAGAAGATGAAGGACGCGCATCGGTTTACCCCTTCAGAGGTTCGTCGTACTGGGGGAGTCAATTTGTGAGCGAGCAGTGATTCGGCAGATGGACGTCAACATGTCGGGAGTGCGCCGGAGTTGAGCTGGACGACCGGCTCCGGCTTCGCTTTTGTGGGGAATCATAGAAGGCGATACAGCCACTTTGGGATATGAAATTGCCTTTTGTTGAGGATCACTCCGAGGATTTTCTCATCATGTGGTTTAAGTCTCTCGGTAGCCTCATCCAGCACTTCTGAACGGGTCACGTCGGCTTCTACGATAATAACTACACCGTCAGTGTACTCGGCCATTACGGTGGCGTCGATATACTCGATCAGCGGTGGCACGTCTGAGAGAACGTAACGAAATTGGTTCCTCAATTCCCCGAACATCCCTCCAATGCGGTCCAGACAGGATTCCATATTTCCGCAGTTCCTGGGATCCCCTGGCATTCCGGCGGGGATAATGGAGAAATCGTATGGTTCGGCGGGTTGAACGACATCTGCTGTTTTTGCCGTTTGTTCAAGAACATCAATTAATCCGTCCTGGTTGTTCAACCTGAAATGCTCTGCAAAGGAAGGACTCCGCAAATTAGCCTCGACCGCCACTACTGTTCCGGAGCCGTGAAGGCGGGAGAGGAAGTCGGCGAAAGCGAGAATCACGCTTGTAACCCCCTCGCCTCTCCGAGAAGAGGTGAATTGAATAACTTTGGACGGCGACTGGTCGGATTTGGGGAATACAGCCCTGTCCAAGCGGTGAAATTCATTGGCAAACGAGGCGGCCATCTGATGAATCATTCGCGTTCCTCACATACTACTCAGAAACTGATTATCTCCTAAGCCTGCGAAAGTCAAGGAAAGGCTCTTCCATAGTCCGCGTTAAGGCGGCGCCATACTTTAAGTCAGTTATGCATTAATATGATCCTACACATTAGTACATTACCTTAATACTTTGACATAACAAATCTATTTTGATACAATCATTCAAGACAAAAGCATTGACTGACTCAGTGGATCAGACATCTGTTCCGGCTTCCGCGGATCTGGAAGTGAGATTCGGTATAGCCCTTGGCGTTGGAGTTCCATATGCAGGCGAAACCAGATAAAGGGGCGCCCGGCCAAAAGAAATCGGTCCTGGCGAAGATATACTCCCCGAACGAGGTCTCACGGCAAGGCCGCTCCAACCATACCTTGCGCAAACCTGCCCCCTCTTCGGAAACAGTAGGCGGGGTCCCTGTCGGCGAAACCGGACCCAGGGGAAAGCGGCTTACTCGACAGCATCGCCGGCGGAGAGTCGTTGACAAGAAACATGACCGTCTCGCGGTCCTGTGTGTGGCTTCTTTTATAGCGCTCTTGCTTATAGTGAGTCTCTCTTGTCTGGCGGACGTCGATACATGCAGCGTAGAAACCAGGTTATTGTTTGTCTCCTCGGATTTCAAACAACCGACGAATGCTTCTTTAGGTCAGGAAATAGAAATACTGAAGAACCCGAATGTGCTGTTGCTGCTTGCTCAGCGTTTAGGGAACAAAGCTGGAGACTGCTCAGCAAGTGAGTATTCGCGGTCCGGGAAAGGCTGGGACATCGAGGCGACTTCATACGAAGGCGGGAATTCGGATCAACTAGCTGTTCCCGCTGAGTTTTCCAGCTCCGCCGATTTTATCCGATGGATTTCTTCCAATCTGGCTGTCGATTACAACGCGATCGCTGGAAAAGCAACGGCAAGCCTCAAGTTGTCCGGCGATGATCCGAATTTCTTGAAAGCGGTAATGAACAGTTACGTGCAATGCTATGCCGACTATCGTCGATCCATGGAAGAAGAATTGATACCGCCGGCGCCGCAATCGAATCCACACGACGCGTGTTTGGACATTGTGAACGATCAATTGCAGAAGGCAGACATGCAATACAAAGAGTGCGATCTCGCGCTCAAATTGATCGACTCTAGGCCCGGTGTATTCAGTGGCTTTGTGCCTGATTCCCAAATGAACGGGATTCCTTCCCTGAGCCATTTTCAAAAGAGAATCGTCGAGCTTGAGATCAACAAGAGACAACTCAACGTCAAGTTCACTCCAAACAGCCGCGAAGTGAAAAACCTGGACAGTGAAATCGTGCAAGTCAAACTTGCAATGCGAGAGTGCCTTGCAGAACATATGTTCTTTTTGAAAAAGAACAGGGAGCTACTTCTTGCTCAAAAGCAGGATTTCGAGAAGAAAGCCCAGGCGCACAGTAAGCCCATCAAAGGTCCTTGTTCCGTCAAGACGCCTAATGGTGATTCCAGGTTTTATGTTACGCGAACGCTGCAGGTCATTCAAGACAGCCCGAACGTCTACAGAAAACCGCTATCGGTAAAGGCGGATGAGTTGAAGAACAGCTTTTTCGCTTTCCTCTCTCTGCCCTTCAACTCCGCGGAACTGCGCTTTCTCTTCGGTAATCATAGCGAACCCTTTGCTGTCGGCAGCCCTGGCGTTTCCCAACAGGAGGCGACCGATTCCGGGGCCGACGCCATTCAAAACGTTTCCAGACTGAGTCCGGCGCTGGATCTTTTTCCAAAACCCGATGGGCGCCGATCTTGATCGCGAGTCCCTGTTCATTCCGGAGTCCTTCAATATGTTAACAATAAGCAATAACAGCGCAAAGGTGAGAGCCTCGGGAGTCGCGGGCGGCACAATTGTCATGGCGCTTATGTTGGGACTCGCAATAGTGGCTTGGCCCCGCTGGGCCGCAAGCGAACCTTTGGATTGCGGCTTCGCCACATTTGGGGCCAAAGCCTTCTTCAGTCAAATTCACGGCAGGATGGGCTTCAATCAGGCAAACGGCCTTAACGGCACCTTTAACGACCTACAGAACGATTTGGGATTGCCCACGGATAATCAAACCTTTGAATTTGACGCCTCCATAAGACCTCTCGAACACCATCTTCTGAGGCTCTTCGGAAGGATACCTGAGCTATATGCGGGAAGCACGCTTGCCCCACGAGAATTGCGCACGAGAAACACCGTTTATCCGCCGGGAAGTCCGATTTCCTCGGAGTTTCGCACAGCGACTTTCGGTTTCGGGTACGATCTTGATCTAATGATCGGGCCGCGCTGGTACGGCGGTTTGCAGGGAGAATTGCGATACATCGATTTGAAGTTAAGCATGTCAAACGCTTCTTCGGGACACGAGGACACCATAACCGTAGATGAAGCAGTGCCCTGCCTGGGAGCGCATATGGCCAGCCGTCTTCCTTTTGGTCTTGGCTGCGTATTGCCCGGTTCGAGGTTAGGCGCGACAGCGCGGATGACTTTCGGCATCACTCCAAATTACCTGAACTATATGGATCTCATGGTGGGCGGCTCCTTCTTGTTCGGACAAGTGTGTTTCCCAGTGATTCTCGAAAGCAAATTCGGATACCAGCACGAAAGTTTTTTCCACAATCAGGAGAACGCCTCGGGCCGATCTGTAGAAGTGAAAAGGGATGGAATATTCTTCTCTTTGGAGTTGGCCTATTAGCCTGGCCTCGCGGGGAACGGAATTATGAAGACTCAAACGACGAGAAGCTGGTTGAGCAATCCCCTCAAGTTCGTGTTCGTGGCCGTAATCTGGTTGCTAATGGCGGACGGGTGCATGATTCCCCATCATAGGGCGGTCGTCAATGAAACGCCTCCCGAGATGGTCAATAGGGTGACGGCCCATTTTCCGACTTCCCTGTATCGGCTTGCTTATGGAGATGTCCTTGAGTTCCTGTACCTTACAGTGCCCGGCATTACTAAGACCACTTATAAAATAGGAGTCAAGGACGCCCTGGATATTGAATTCAACTATCAACCCGAACTCAACCGCACAGTCCGAGTACGGCCGGATGGAAAGATAAGCATCCCGAGAAAAGACGATGTGACGGTCGCAGGATTGACTCCGGACGAAGCCAAACGAATGCTCAAGAGGGTTTACTCGGATTTACTTAAAGACCCTGATATTACAGTTACCGTGAGGGAATTCAACGCCAAATTGGATGAAATTCAAAAGACCATCGCAACCGCTCCAAACGGCCAAGCTCGCCTGGTTACCATCCGACCCGACGGCCACGTTTCTCTTCCTTTGATACCTGATATGAAAGTGGAAGGTCTAACCGTGCAGCAGATAACTGACCAGGTGAACCGACTCTACGCCAAAGTGATTCCCAATATGGACGTTTCAGTCCTGCTCAAAGAGATTATCGGAGAGGTAATTTTCATAGATGGTGAAGTCGGACGCCCCGGGGTGTTTTCAACCAAGGGGCCAATCACGGTTCAGCAGGCCATAGCCCTTGCCGGCGGGACCAGGGAAACAGCTGAGCCGAGAACCGTGCTGGTCGTATCCAAAGGTCCAGACGGCAGATTCATATCCAGAACCACCGATCTTACCAAACTGACTTCAGCGTCCGATTACTTGCTCACAAGGAATGATCTGGTTTATGTGCCAAGGAGCGCCATTGCTCGAGCCGATATTTGGGTGGATCAGAATGTAAGAAAGCTTCTGGTCTTCACAGGCTGGTCAATCGGCCTACAGACGGACCTAGGCAGAACCACGGTGAGACAGTAATGCCAATTATGTAGCCTCCGCGTGAAGGAAACTTTTTATGCAAAGGAAGGGGCCTTAGCTCCGCCAACGCTCCAAAAGGGCGGCTCTTTAGGAGATTCCCTCACTGGGAAATAGCCTGTGGGCAATTGCGCCGCCGGACAGCGAGGCGACAGTGACCGCTCGTAAGCGCCTCCCCCCCAACTCTAAACGATTGTGATTTAAGAGCTGCATTCCGCATTTCCTATGGCGATATCTCTAAGCGATATTCCTGCGAACTCAGAAATCCCGCGTTTTTGAAATGAACGCAGACCCATCCTACGCAATCATCTCTGAGCGCTCATTTGCCTGTTGGGGAATTGAAAAGCTTTACTTAGCACAGCCCAATTGCTATTTGTGGTCTCCTGACTGATGTAATCGCATAAACGCTTGGAGTTAAGCCGATGACCCAGCCGCAGCGGCAGGCAGCCATAGTCATAGCCTCACTGTTTTCACTGGGAGTAGTCGCCACGGTAGTGTCGGCGCATTACAATCTGGATATTTCGATCTCATCATATTTCCGTACCCCGGGAGGCCCCGACCAGGGATGGGTCATGGCCCGTGAACAGCCCTGGGCATGGCTTTATAATTATGGCGAGCGACTGCCTCTCGCACTGGCGATCTATGCCGCCATAGTGTGGTTTTTTTCGTACATGGAAACAATCTCCGGCAAATACCAGCGTTGCTTGCTGGTAATCGTCTTGACCACCATTATCGGGCCGGGCCTGCTCGTAAACTGCATTCTCAAACCAGCGTGGGGAAGACCGCGACCTGCGGACACGGTGGTATTCGGTGGGGAATCGCCCTACAGAGAAGTGTACAGGCCGTTAGGACCGGGAGGGGGAAAGTCGTTTGTCTGCGGTCATTGCGCATCGGCCTTTTCGACCTTGTCTGTCGGCGCTTTATATCCCTATCACCCCGTAGTTGCCGCTATAGGTGTCGCAGTCGGCGCCCTCTTCAGCGTTTTGATCGGTATAACGCGCCTTTGTCAGGGCGGACATTATTTCACAGACATAATT
Organism: uncultured delta proteobacterium; assembly: GCA_963747865.1. Taxonomy (GTDB): domain Bacteria; phylum Desulfobacterota; class Desulfomonilia; order Desulfomonilales; family Desulfomonilaceae; genus JBBSBY01. Next base: position 82,240 of record CAVVHK010000014.1, read on the forward strand.
TGGTCGGGCGTGTTGGTCCTCAGCGTCATATTATGGCTCTATTATTTCGTGTTGAAAGTCCCTGAACATGTGATCGTCGAAAGTGAATCCGGGCCCGAGCTTGGCAAATTGAATTGACGCGTCTCCTGAGTCCTCGAGCTCAACCCGGTTTTGACCCGTCTTCCGGACATAAGCAAAATCATCACTACACTCATGCTTTTCCCATCGTGAACCCAGAAGATGGAGTAGCGCTATACACGCGTACGAATCTAATCCTTATCAACTTCTTCGAGATTAGAGCCTAGACGTCACAGCGAAGAAGCCCATGAAGCGGTTTCGCTTTCCCGCTCCAGATCACTATTTTGGAATGTTTTTATACGGGCTGAACGAGAATCTCTTTTCCTGTATGCTTTTTGAGCCTTTACATTACCCGAAGATGGCATTATCCTAATTTGGACGGCGGCCCTCATTCGCAGGGACGCCTCGAGTCTTCCGTCCGTTGAACGATCAAGGCACTCCCGGACACAGTCCAGGGGGGGAAGCGTTTATCCGTTCCTTCGCCATCATGTGGAGCGGTCTGTAATGGGCCCTCAGTTTTTGGAGAAGGACGATCAAATAGCCACTTTTGCCCGAAATTCGATTTCCTGTTGTAGAGCAGGAAAAGAAACATAAGAGGAGGCGATTTGATGAAGAAAGTATTGGCATTTCTAGGTGTTCTAATCTTTATACTCGCTGTCACAGCGGTGTTTGCCACCGACCCACAACGTGACATACCGGACCAGCCGAAAATCAACTGCTGCCATCCCGACGGAAAATGTGAAAAGGCGACCCGAAACGACTGTGCGCTTCAAAAGGGCATAGTAGTGACGGATTGCAAGGAGTGTCCTGGAGTGTGGGGCGAAGGAAAAGCTAAGTAATCAGCGTTGTTGGGGCGCTGCAAATGCGCCCCTTACAGAAACCGCTCTATTCGTGTCGTCTATTTGTAAGACTCGCTATACGCAATTGCGGCCTCGAATTTCTGGAACCCCGCTCTATGTCTCCATTTGAAGACTACCCATATGCGCACGTCGGTTCATAGCCCTTGACTCAAGGTATTATAATTATTTACCATGCTTATCCGAAACAGAGTTAACTCAAGACCTTCCAGGGTAAACCCAAATTCCCCGAGGAGTTCCTGTTAATGTTGAGGAATACATTTTTGTTGATTTCGTTGCTTCTCGGCCGCGTCCTGCTTTTGTCAGGCTCAGTCGCCATATCCTCAAGCTCAACCTCAGATGCCGGTGCAGCCTTATCCCCAACAGCAGGCCCCTGGCCCACCGGCTCCTCAACAGCCACCGTACAATCCCGCTCAGCCCCAGAGGCCGTTGGAATATGCCTTCAAGCCCGATCTATCCAACCCGGAGTACGGCCAATGCCTGCAGTTGGAAAAGAACTGGAAGACGATGTACTACAGGTATTACCAGCAGTACAACAAGCGCGTATGTCAGGCGCCGCGGCTTCTTACGCTCCTTATCTGCAAAACCTTAGGCAGCAGTTGGACGCCGCCTGGAATGCCTTCAGCTCGAAGTGCATATATTTCCCTCAGCGAAAACGGTGACGATGTACGAAAGAGATAGAGACTTTTCAGTGGAGGAACCGCCGGTATCCTTAGCCGAAGAACGGAAATTCAGCCCGGATCGCATTATACGGTCCGTGCTGCTGTTCACTGTGGTCGGAGTGCTGTTGTACTGCGTGGCTACCTTGGCTACAGACTATAAATCCATTTCTTCCGCGCTCCTGGATTTCCCACCGCTTACCCTCGCGCTGGTAGTCGGCCTGGTCTTATCAGGATGGATCCTGAGGGGCTGGCGATTCCACTATTACCTTGTCAATTCAGGTGATTCAGTCAGCTTGTGGTACTCGGTGGCAGTGTTTCTCTCGGGATTCGCATTGACCGGAACCCCAGGCAAGATAGGAGAAGCGGTTAAGGGAGTGTTTCTAAAAGAGGATCACGGCACGCCGCTAACCAAGGTTATGGGAATCGTAATGATAGAACGCCTCATGGACCTTTGGGGCGTGCTGCTGCTGGCTTCTTGCTCGCTCCTCTTGTTCAGGCGATACCAGGCCATATTCCTTGTGTGCGCGGTGGCGGTCGTAGGCGGAGGAGCAATCCTGTGCATGGAGAAACTCTATAGACCGATTCTGACGTTTGTAGGTAAGGTCGGTTTCCTACGCTGGATCTCGGAAAAAATCTTGAAAATTCTGCTCACAGGCCGGGATTTGATGAAGCCGCGCATATTTGCCGTAGGTTTGATCAGTTCGGCTATAGCGTGGGGAACGGAATCATTTTCGTTGTACCTTATCTTGAACGGTCTCCATCTGCCTGCAAGTGTGCTTCAAGCCAATTTCGTCTATTCGTTCTCGACTCTGATCGGCGCCCTCTCCATGCTGCCCGGAGGCATCGGGGGAACCGAAGCCGGCATGATAGCCCTGTTACACTTCCTTGGCATCAATTATTCCGAAGCCCTTCCGGCTGTCATTCTGATCAGGCTATGCACGTTGTGGATGGCTGTTTTCGTCGGCATGTTATTCATCTTTGCTTTACTCGCCAGGTCGAAACGGAAGAGCAAAGCGCGTACGCCTTCACTTGTTGGCGGCGCATCCTAGAACGCTTTGTAGTTTAGCGTCCATTCGCCAGCTCTCCTCGAACGATGCGGTTCGCAGGGGCGCCACATCCTATGGGATCGGGATGGACCTGGACCCGGCGAGATCGTATTTATGAAACGGGCCACTAAGTACAACGCGGCCTATTTACGGTGTCGTATTCCGTCTATGATGCCCTGAAGGGGCATTCCCCTTGGGTAGCCATGGGCGGCAGCCCATGGATGTAGGGGTAGGGTTTAATACACCCAGACCCTGACGGGGTCACACAGACCTACCGCAACCAACGACCCATTTAGGGACGCCGAGAAAATTGTTGGTCTCCGGCCCTCTCCATGGGTTTCACCCATGGCTACCCATAAAGAGCGCCCCCTTAGGGGCGCAAGAGGCCACGAATTTCATTTACGGCGCTCTGTGAAAATACGTAACCGTATTTACGGCATGGACCACTAAGCAATCTGCGTCGCGAGAGTAAAAGCTTTCCTGACGAGCTTATAAAGGCTTGACACTAAGGAAATTCATTGATATTCTGGAGACTGTACATGGCGGTGTAGCTCAGCAGGTTAGAGCATGCGGCTCATATCCGCAGTGTCCGGGGTTCAAGTCCCTGCACCGCCACCAAAGCCAATTATTTTCTTCACGTCTCTTGGTTGTTTCCCCCCGAGCCCACATTAAATCAATTCCCCGGCAGGCCGCACTAACGTTTCGCTCATGTGTTTTTGGTCGGAACATCATTTGCGCAGAATTGGAGATATTCGGCGACCATAGCTACTCTTGGGCCCCCCCTTCGCGGGAGACAAGGCAAAGGGCGCCATAGCCTACTTAAAGTTCTCGAAAGGAAGCCCGAAAGGAAACTTCTTTCAAAAAATTCCCCGCCGGCGTCGCTTTTACAGAAAGTTTCCTCGTGGCGGACGCTTGCCTTTTAAGCGTGTGGTTGCCAAGCAAATCGTGAACTAGTATAACTCTGTTGCAGAAAACGGTTGGACGAGCAGACAGTATTCAAATTCTAGAGTCGCATAAATTATGGATCAGAGTTCAGAATCATTAAAGAAGCCGGTTACGGTCGTCATTCCCGCTTTTAATGAAGCCAAGACCATAGGCGACGTGATCACCGAGATCAGAAAACAGGTTCCTGAAGCCACGATTCTGGTCATTGACGACGGCTCCACGGACGCGACAGCCGAGGCCGCGCTGGGGGCCGGGGCCAAGGTAATCTCCCACCCCTTGAACAAAGGAAACGGCGCGGCCGTAAAAACTGCCCTGAGAGCAATTGAGGGCGGCTTGGTGGCCATTATCGACGCTGACGGTCAGCATGATCCTACCGATCTTCCCAAGTTGCTAAAACACTTGGATAAGTTTGACTTAGTCGTTGCCGCCCGGTCCTTCAATTCCCAGCAAGGGTCTTCTTTGCGTAACTTCGGGAACGTCTTTCTTTCAAATTTGGCGTCTTTCCTGGCCGAGCAGAGCATCCCCGACCTCACGTGCGGGTTTCGCGCATTCCGACACGAGATCGCCGTTAAATTTCTTCATGTGTACCCGAACGGGTACTCTTTTCCTTCCACCAGCACTCTTAGCTTCATCATTGCCGGGTACAACGTCCGCTTTGTGGATGTTAAGGCTAAACACAGGGACGCCGAGACCAAAAGCAATCTAAGGCCGTTCCGGGACGGATTCCGCTTCCTGACTTTCATACTGCGCATCATCACCATGGCCAATCCGAACAAGATTTTTTTCCCTGCAGGATTGTTTTTGGTTCTTTCCGGAATTGCGCTCACGATCAGGAACCTCATCCTGTTCGCACAATTTTCCGGTGGAACCGTTCTGTTCCTGGCCGGTGGCATAAACATTATTTTCTTCGGGCTGATCCTGGATCAGTTCGCCATGTTACGCCTCCAGGAACGAGACTGAGGCGGCCATGTGCGGCATTTGCGGAATACTTACGTTCACGCCCGAAAAGCCGGCCGATAGGGAATTGTTGGAGAGGATGAATTCGACCCTGATCCACAGAGGGCCGGACGACGCCGGGTATTACGTTCGTGGCCCGGTGGGCCTTGCCATGCGCAGGTTGAGCATCATCGACCTGTCTGGTGGGCATCAGCCGATCACCAATGAGGACAACACTCTTTGGATTGTCTTTAACGGTGAAATTTATAATTACCCCGAACTACGCGCGGAACTTCTGAGTCGAGGTCACCGGTTCCAAACCCACACAGACACAGAAGTTATATTGCATCTTTACGAGGACCTCGGCGAGCGGTGTGTGGAAAAGCTCAACGGGATGTTCGCTTTCGCCATATGGGACATGACGGCGAGAAGGCTGTTTCTCGCAAGGGATCGCCTGGGAATAAAGCCCCTATTCTATGCGTTTTCCCCGGTCCGCGACTTCTATTTCGGCAGCGAGATCAAGGCCATACTTCAGGCGCCCGTAGACCGCAGCCCGGACCTCCAAGGTCTTTACGATTACCTGTCATTGATGTACGTGCCCACGCCCGCCACCGCGTACGCCTCAATTCGCAAACTTCCTCCAGGCCACACTTTGGTGGTGTCTCAGGGCAACGTTACTCTGCGAAAGTATTGGGATGTGCCGTTGCCGGACGATGGTTGCGTCGATCCGTCTAAACGGAATTTTGAGGAAGAGGTTCTGCATTTAATTGAGACCGCCGTGCGCCGCCAAATGATAGCGGACGTTCAGGTGGGGTCGCTTCTGAGCGGCGGATTAGACTCCACCACGGTGACTGCCGTCATGGCCAAAAAGTTGGAGGCCAAAGTCCGCACGTTCACTATTGGCTTTGACCACAGATCCTATGATGAATCCACAGAAGCCAAATTGGTCGCGGACACGCTGGGCACGGATCACCTCGGAGAAATTGTCACTCCCGGAATGATAGACTCTATACCGGATTTACTGGGCTTCTTCGATGAACCCTTTGCGGACTACTCGGCCATTCCTACTTATCTTGTGTCCAAAATCGCTTCGCGTTATTTGAAGGTAGTCTTGACCGGAGACGGCGGAGATGAGGTTTTCGCAGGATATCCAACCCATGTGGCCTACAGAGTCATGGCCTTGTATAAACGTCTGACGCCGAAGCTAATCAGGGATCGCATTGTGACTCCGCTCGTTCGGGCTTTACCCACATCCATGGAGCGCGTCAGCTTCGACTACAAGGCCAAACGATTTGTGACCGGCGTGGATTTGCCTTTCGAACAAGCTCACTATTGGTGGAAAGTCATATTTAATGAAGACGCAAAGAAGAGCCTGCTTAGCCCTGAATTCGCAACGCATGGTTTCAGGGATACTTACGAAGTGTTCGACAGGCATTTTCAGGCGTCGAAGAATGCTCATCCGCTCAACAGGCTCTTGTACGTGGATTTGAAGACCTTTTTGCTGGATGACAACCTGACCAAAGTGGACAGGATGACCATGGCGAATTCCCTTGAAGCCCGCGTTCCCCTTCTGGATCATGAGCTCGTTGAGAAAGTAGCGCTAATGCCACCCCTCGTGAAATCAAGGGGGTTGGAGACCAAGGGTCTCCTGCGGAGAGCAGTCCGCAACTTGCTGCCTCCCACGATCCGAAAAGGAAAGAAAAAGGGTTTTACGCCTCCCCTGCCCCTGTGGATCGGAAAAGAAATGCGCGAGTTTTTTCTCGGCTATTTCACCGAAAAGCGCATCAAGGCCACAGGAATGCTTAATCCCAGCGCATGCGTGAACCTGCTCACCGAGCATCTGAGCGGAAAGACAGACTACAATCGGCAGATTTGGACTGTGTTGGCGCTTGTTTGCTGGCTGGAAAAGAATCCGTTGTAATGGAATATTGCGGGAGGGACCAAGAGAGACTCCTTGCAAGGGGTCTCTCTTCTTAGACATTTTATTTACCCAGCAATTTACGGAAATGGTATCCGAAGATTGCGTACGATATGGCTTCACCGAAAGATTTTCTGTAGCAAAACGCCGCCTTTATCAGCAGCTTCCAATAGTATATCTTGTTTTTCCCCTTATCCAGAATCCCTAGATAAAGCACCGAATTGAAAAAGGCCACGACCTCCAGCCAGGAAAGTTTCCTCCTTCTTATGGGCTTATATTCTTCGAGGAAATTCAGGACTCTAAGGTAATACTCCTTGGGGGAATAGATGTAATTCAACACTGATTGATAGCCTTCTCTGAGCGTCTCCACATCCATCTTCGGTATGAAATTGATCGAACCGTCGCAATTGTCTCCGGTGCAGTCCTCCATGAGACGGCCCTCGTCCTTAAGCCTCTGATAAAGCCTAGTCCCAGGGATTGCGTTTAGCAGGCCGATCATGGCCTTTACCACTCCGCTGTTTTGAATGAATTTCATTTGCCGGTCGAAAATGTTCGGAGGGTCATTATCGAATCCTATGATGAATCCTCCCATCACTTCCATGCCGTTGCGCTGAATCGTTTTGACAGCTTCCAGGAGATCCATGGACCGATTCTGATGTTTGCCGCATTCGGCAAGGCAGCTTTCCTCAGGCGTCTCAAGGCCCAAAAATACCGAATCGAAGCCCGCCTCCGTCATCAGCTTCATCAGCTCATCGTCCTGAGCCAAGTTCACTGAAGCTTCGGTAAACAGTGTAAACGGGTAATTGCGAGCCTCTTGCCAAGGAATAAGGTCGCGTAGGAAAGACTTCACCTTGGTCCGGTTTCCAATGAAATTGTCGTCAACTATGAAACATCGGCCACGCCAGCCTCTGTCATATAAAGTCTGCAGCTCGGCGATCATCTGGCTATTTGACTTGACCCGCGGTTTGCGGCCGTTAAGGTTTACTATGTCGCAAAACTCGCAGTCAAAAGGGCATCCACGGGAGTATTGCACGGACATACAGGCATAATGCCTCATTTTGATCAAATCCCATCGCGGCAACGGCGTAAGCACGGTGATGTCCGGCTTTACCTGTGAGGTGTAAACGTGCTTGGCGCAACCTTCTTCAAAATCTTTCAGGAATTGAGGTAAAGTGATTTCAGCTTCGTTCAACACCAAATGATCCACATCCGCGTAGTCTCCGGCCGCGCTGGTGAACAGAGGCCCACCGGCGATTATTTTCTTTCCCAAGCTGCGGCACCTGTCGATCACTTCTCTTACGCATTCTTTCTGGACGACCATGGCCCCGATCAACACTATATCGGCCCAGCGTATCAGCTTATCGGACAGAGGTCCCACATTCATGTCCACTAACTTCAGGTCCCAGTCCTTGGGCAGCATGGCGCCGATCGTTACCAGCCCCAAAGGAACGTGAGCGGCTCTTTTGTGTATGAACTTGAGTATGTGTTTGAAATTCCAAAATGTCTCCGGTATCGCCGGGTAGACGAGTAAAGCTTTCATGGTCTCAATTCCTTAATTTCGGTTGATTGTGGGTCCCTCCGCTGATTTTACCATAGACTGTCCATATGGAGCGGTAAAGGGAATTCACGGTTATAATTCAGCAAAGAAGGGATGTTATACATTGCGAGAAATGAAATGAGATCCAGGTTGCTCGTGAGCCCTACAAATCGTATATCATTGGTAGCCTGCAATAGTAAAACACATTCACACACTTTATTGAACAGCGGCTAAATTACTTGCAAAAAGCGTTCGACAGCTTATTTGGAAGGCGTTGCCCCCTTGGCGCCTCCTTCAGGACCCGCCTGACCATATGGGGTTTCCAGGTACTTCAAAAGTTCAGTGTCAGGTCTCAACAATATGGAAGTATCATTGGCGAACACTTTTTTGTACACTTCGAGGCGCCTCAGAAATGAGAAGAACTCCGCATCCTTGGAATAAGCGGAAGCATAAACGGCGGTTGCTTCTGCGTCCCCCTCGCCTTTCAGAACTTCGCTCTTCTTATATGCCTCGGCCAGAATAATCTCCCGATCCTTATTCGCCTTCGCCCGAATTTCCCGAGCCTCCTGATCACCTTCAGCTCTGTAACGTTTGGCAATTCGCTCCCTCTCGGCTTTCATTCTGGCGAAAACGCTTGCTTGAACTTCTTCGGGTAGGTCCACTCGCTTGATTCGGACGTCTATGACTGAAATTCCTAGTCTTCGGGCTTGTTCGGCAGTCCCTTGAGTTACCTGACGCATAATATACTCACGTTTTTCGCGAATGAAATCCCTGAAATTGTGATTACCGATCTCTTGCCTAAGACTGGCAAAAATTATCGAGTTCAGCTTCAGGCTCGCGCCTTGATAATCTCTCACGGCCTGGTAAAACAGCAAAGGATTTTCTATCTTCCAACGGCTCACAGTATCCACTATGAGCCGTTTTTTGTCCAAAGTCATGTATTCATCCGCGGACCGCGCATCTGCGGACAGCACCTTGTTCATGAATGTCTTGACTTCCTGCAGGAACGGCACCTTATAATACAGCCCCGGCTCGCGAATCGTACGTTCGTGCTTACCTAGCTGGAAAACTAGGGCTTGCTCACCTTCCGTTATCAGGAACACCGTCTGACCGAGAAGTAATAGGAAGACCACTACGGCTATGACAATCCTTATCATTTCTATTGATTGCCTTTCTTTTCCGGCGCGAGTTCTTTGGAGTTCTCCGAATTCTTCTTTACCGTATCCGGTCCCGAAAGAGGCAATATAGGCAGCACTCTCGAAGAATCGCCGTCCATGATGAACTTCTTGGTTGGCGGAAGAAATATTTCTGCGCTTTCCAGGTAAAGCCGTTCCCGCGTGACACGAGGCGCCTTGATATACGCGGGAAAGGACGTCGTTGAACCTGTTCGCGTCGCCATCTGCTCTAATGACCCTCTGCGCCTTGTAAGCTTCGGCCTCCCGGATTTCTTGCTGGGCCTGACCCTTCGCTTTGGGAACTATATCTTCCATATACCCCTCCGCTTCCTTAATTAGGCGTTCTCTATCTTCAAGGGCCCGCACCACGTCATGAAACGCATCCTGAACTTGAGCAGGAGGATCCACGGCCAACAAACTGGCCTGGGTCGCAAGAAGGCCCGTTTGGTACGTGTCCAGAAGCTTCTGCAGATTGGCCTTCACCTTTTCCTCAACTTCATATCTGCCCTTGCCCATGGTATCGTCAATGTCGTTTTCTCCTACAACGCCTCGCAGAGCCACTTCCGCAGAAGCTCGCAGAGCCTGTTGCGGCGCTTCGCAGCCGTAAAGAAACTTGACGGGATCCTGGATAACGTACTGGACAAACAACTGGACATCCACAATGTTCTCGTCGCCCGTAAGCATTAATGATTCTCCGGGAGCGGACCCTTTCCGTGGCCCCTCCGAGCGGTAACCTATTTCGGCTTGTCTCACTGTGGCAGTGTCCACGACCGTCTTGCTCATAATAGGCCAAGGCAATCGGTAGCGTGGTCCGGGATCGGTAACCGAGTTGAATTTACCGAAAAGAAGCTCCACTCCTTGTTCTCCGGGGCCAACGATGTAAAAGCCGGAAGCCAAATAAATGAGGATCAACGCCAGAATTAACAGCCAAATTCCCTTTCCTCCAAGGAAACGGGCCAAGAATTCCTGGACCTCTTGTATATTGCGCTTTAATTCGTCAATGGGACTATCGTCATCATGTCTGGGCCTGAATTGGTCCATTATTCCTCCTGATCTTCAGGCTAATGGGAACGAACCGGGGGGAAAGGGCTAATGACATTCTTATAGATCAATGCGGGTAGGAAATCAAACTATGAAATAAGCGAGGATTCACATTATTGTGCGTGCAAATACGGATGGATTAGTCGTGGGATGCCTGTCCACACTTGTCTATTCCGAACCTTGGAATCGGCAAGTGTGGGCAGGGATAGCTATTCCGGAACGTCGGGTCCAAGCGGCCCTCAATCCGACGCCTGCCGGACGCTGGTCCAATCAGGCGTATCCTGACCTTTGGTCCTAAACCGATTCCCCTCTTCTGACTCTTTCCAGGGCGTTGTCGAGCATGTGCCCGGCGTCCAACCTTCGATCCAGAAGAGCCGCGCGCCATTCGTCCACCTTGTCAATAGCTTCGGACTCCCAGGGCAGCCATTTTGCCTTTTCTTTTTGCCTTATTGATTGTTCCAATTCTTCGGGTATAGGCGGGGTGCAACATTCTTCGTAATGGTGTTCAATCTTTCTTAAGAATCGGAATAATTGCTTCATCTCTCTCTTAGACAGGGTGCGACTACATTCATCCTCCCCGAAGAGTTCCTTCTTTAATGAGCTTCCGTTCTCTACCCTTAGGTCCTGGATCAGCTTCTTCAAATACTTATAGTTTTGATTGAAGTCATAGGAGTCCAGGAAATTCCCTGAGGAGGTATGAAACGCACTCTGGCTCATGTGCAACTCCTTTTAACACTTTATTGAAAATGCCGGCGTAGGCGCCTGCATAAATGCACAAAAAATAATGACAGTGGATTGCCGAGATTATCGGCTACGAAGGGCGCAGCGACGGCCTCTAAGGGAGGTTGTCAGTCGAATGCGCCCAATGGGGGGGACCTATCATCCCATTCGCGGTGAGTCAAGAATAATTATTGAGTCGGGTTTACTAAAAATGCTGTTTCCCATAAATGGGCGCGAACTTTAGTGTTTTAGCAAGAAGAATTTTGCTGGTATGTCGCGTATCCGGAGACCTTAGCGCGAAATAATCGCGACTCGCCGAGGAGCTAAGGCATTGAACGGGGGCATGTGACACATAACCAAAAACCCTTGTGGCTTGAGCGGTCATGTCGTATTTTTGTATCTGTTTCACAACTTGATTGAGCGAGGTTAATTGTGACATTGCACATGGGATGGCTATCGACCGGACGTGACCCGGCTGCCCGGAACCTGCTACAAACAGTGTATGACGATCTGAAGAACAACAACGTTCCGGCCTCGATAGATTGGATTTTCTGTCACAGGGAGACCGGCGACGGTCCTTTCAACGAAGAGTATAAGCAGCGGGAACTGCTTTTCGACCTTGCCGCAAAGCTAAATATACCTGTAGCCTGCCATTCGCACGTGAAATTCATGCCCGAGCTACGCAAACGAGCCATAGCGGAAAGCCCATCAGCCGCTGAGCCTTCTCCGACCCTGGAAGAGTGGAGAAATGGCTACGGCGCAGAGGTTATGAAGACCATAGGGATACTTCCACCGGTGGATATCGTTATTATGGCCGGTTACATGCTCATAAATCTGATGCCTCGAGCTGGAAATGAACCTTGTGAACATTCATCCGGCGTTGCCGTGGGGGCCTCGGGGCACTTGGCAAGAAGTCATTCATCAGCTAATTTCTGAAAACGGCGAAGAGCAAGGCATCATGGTTCATTTGGTCACCAAAACCCTCGACCGCGGGCCCGTGATTTCTTACTGCCGTTTTCCGATTCGTGGCGCCGCCTGGGATGCGCTCTGGGATCAGTGGGAGCTGGACATCCAACCGGAGCACGGCAGGGAGATGCGGGAAGCCCATCCTCTGTTTAAAAAAATTCGGACTGAAGGCGAGATCCGGGAGCTTCCACTGTTGAGGCTCGCAATAAGAGAACTCGCCGGCGGCAATATCGTCATAAAAGACAAAACGGTTTGGAAGGGCGGACTTCAACTAAAAGACGGCGCAGATTTGACGACAGCGATAGAGAGAGCAGTTGAAGAAGGGGAATGACTACCGATCTTCGGCCTCTCCACTGAGGACCGACCGCAACCTACAGGAATTCCAGGAAGAAGCGACGAGGAGAGGCTTCTTTGCCGGAAGTCTATACCCGCCCCCTCTCCCAAAACTCTTATTATGGCGACCAGTGTCCTAGCTAGGCCGTCTGAGTATGCCATTTCGCAAATACGGTCGCGATTCTTATAAGATGCGGCACCCTTCGCGAACCCCATCGTTCGAGTTTTTTTCTCGACAGATGCGTTCCACTTGGGGCGCCACATCATACAAAACCGGGTAACACGAGAACCAAGTGTAACCGTATTTGTAAAAACAAACACTTATGACGCGACCGTATTCGCCTACTCTCGCTTCGTAGAGGGGACGTGACTATCGGTGACCTCCGGAACAGCAGGAGTCCGGCAATCTCCACAATCCACGTATGAATTCTCGGAGATAACCTTGGCCAGAAAGATAATTCTCAGCTTGTTAGCTGTCGCAGCCATTGCCGGCGCTTACTTCTATTGCGGCAACCAACCCAAAAGCGAACCGGAGTACAAATTCTTCACTGTTCCCCTCGAGAAGGGAACTCTCAGGGCGGAGATTACCTCGAGCGGAACTTTGAAGCCACTTGTAGAAGTGCTGGTCGGTAGTCAAGTATCAGGATATATTAAGGAAATATATGCGGATTTCGAATCCCAGGTCAAGAAAGGCCAATTGATAGCGCTCATCGATCCAGACATGTTTAAAGCGAAAGCCGAGCAGGCCAAGGCAGACCTTGAGTCGGCCAAAGCCGCTCACGCCAAGGCTGTTGTAACAGCGGCCGACGAGCTTCGGACCTTCCATCGTAAGGAACAGCTCATCGCTAACCGGTCAATAAGCCAGAGCGAGTTCGACGCGGCGCAAACCAAGTCAGACGCGGCGGAGGCGGAGGTCTTTGTAGAAAAAGCCAAAGTGGCCCAGGCGCAAGGCAAACTCGCCGAAGCTGAGCTGCAACTTCAATACACCAATATTATCGCCCCTGTGGACGGGATAGTCACATCCCGCAGCATGGACGTTGGACAGACTGTGACCGCAAGCTTTCAAACCCCGGTTTTATTTAAAATTGCCGAGGACCTCACAAGGATGCAAGTGCATACTAATGTGGACGAAGCGGACATTGGCCGAGTTCAAGTGAACCAGAAGGCTACTTTCACAGTGCCCGCATTTCCCGACCAGCCGTTCGAAGCGGTTGTCACCCAGATACGCAACGATCCCAAGGTCGAGCAAAACGTTGTAACATATGATGTGGTGATGGACGTGGAAAATAAAGACCTGCGGCTCAGACCCGGCATGACCGCAAATGTGGTGATCCAACTTACCGAAATTCCAGATGCGCTCATAGCTCCTGAACAAGCATTGAGATTTACTCCGCCGGAACCTCTCATGCCACCTCTCCCACTTACCCAATTAAAACCGGGTCAACGCCGCTTATGGCGACTTCTGAACGCAACTGCTCTGGAACCCGTCACCGTGACCACGGGAACCTCCGCCATGGAACGGGTGCAAGTTCTTTCCGATCAGTTGAAACCCGGAGACCAAATCGTCGTGGAAGCCATATCGAAAAAGAAGCCGCACGCCAAGCCGTCCGGAATTAGATTTTGATTCCCACCGCTATCCCCGGCGGGGTCGTCCCGCCATCTGCTATGTGAGTTCCTGATTTTGCGGTGGCGCCTTGGCGCCTAGCCCTCGGCAACCTGAATTCCCGTTGCTCAAGCTTACCTCCATCATTGTACCGGGACCATTCTGAGTCACTTTTACTTGACAATTCACCCTACTACAGATAACATGGCGCAATTCCTAATTCTAATTTTAATGCCATGTTTTTTGGTTGTTTTCAGGAGGGTAGAAATCAACATGAACAAGTCAGATCTTATTATGTTTCTGGCGAAAGAAACGGATCTTCCTCTCAGAAAATCTGAAGAGATTGTGAATCTGGTGTTCGACACCATGTCTGAGGCTTTGAATGACGGAGACCGCATCGAAATCAGAGGTTTCGGCTCCTTCATGGTGAAGGAATACGAAGGCTATACAGGCAGGAATCCCAAGACAGGGGACAAAATTGTGGTCGAAGACAAGAAACTTCCTTTCTTCAAGACCGGCAAGGAACTCAGAGAAAAAGTCGACACGTCTATGGAAGCGTCGCGGCAGGAGATGAAAAAGGCTACAGCTTAAATTACATTCCGCTCTTTCAGCCCGCCGCGTTCCTGAAGCGCTCTCATCGAGCGTGCGCAAACTCGATTTTGAACAGCGGCCTGCTGAGTCAGTGTACCCGCTTCCGGCGGATGGACCCACCGGTTTCTATCGCATCCCCAGGCGCCACAGATCTGGAAAGCGAGTCCATTCGGCCCGTTTCCAGGCGCCTTATGGGGCGACCGAGCAACGATCGCATCGACTTCATTTAGGGGGCGCCCCGTGAGGATAATTTCTTTGCGCAAAAGAAATGTCCTTACGGACTCTTCCCCAACAGACTCTACAGTCTTCCTCATTGATATTCGCGGGAAATCTCAAGTATTCTTGGATAACCACCTCCCGCCAACATGTCATTGCGAGGAAAGAAGCGACGAAGCAATCTCAACCTGTGCGCTCCATTAGATTGCCACGCGTCTGCCACCCTCGCAATGACATTCTTCGGCTTCGCGGAGGTCGAAGTCTCCGCAATTTTCAACCCGGAACACTATCACTGTTGAACGAACATGCCTACCGCTTGCTGAAACGCCATTCTGAGTACCTATCGAGCCCCGCTCCGGCACTTGACGCCGAGGCGTCCGCCCGAAGCAGGGTCACTACACGTTAACCAAGCGTTATATTTCAGTTTTTTTGGTGAGAGGCCGCAAAGCCCTTATGATGGGACTGCCGCTGGAGGAAGACTTCCTGAAAAAGTTTCTCCCTGAACGCGTCTTCAAGAACTCCAAAACGTCCGCACGACTGATCGCCATTCTCTAACATGCGGGCCAAGCGAAAAGATTAAGGTTTCTCTTCATTCTTCGTTGTGGCATACGCTTCATTATCTTTGCGAAAAGGAGTCCTGGAGAACTATTGAGACTCTTTTCGACCTTTCTATAGCTTTTCGCCACAGTGATTGGTAAAAAGTTGATATCAGAGTAGGAGTTTTCGCTACCGGGCATAGGTTCGAACCGTCAGCGGATGAACCCGCTCCTTCCGAGCACGGAAAGCATGGTTATACTAAAAGCGTTAACGAAACCAAGGTCTCTCGAAAAATAGCCCTAGCTTGACGTGATCGCAGACCACAGCCAAATACCGGTTCGGATGACGGCCTTTAACCTCTTTGCCGGAGCGGACGGCCCGAAGTCTACGAGGAAACGAGAGCGTAGCGGACGCGTCAAGATAGTGAGCAAAGCGCGCAGAGATGCGCAGCTTACCGGACCAGAATCTTCATCAGGGAGATAATCGGATTTGAGGGTATACAACGACGTTGACGAAATAGCGGAAGTTTTGCATTCCAGGGGCTACCTCGATGACGAGGGTCTGATATGTCTCCAGGACGCCAAACTCTTTATAACCGATAGACTTTCTCAAGACCATGCGAAACAAACGAAGAAAGGCATTCCGCAGGCCCATCAGACAACGGCGGTTGAGATAATTTCGGAGTTGAAGCTCTCCGGGCCGAAGGGAACTCTGGACGAGCCGGCTATCATGGAGTGCCTTGCAGCCTGGATGGGCTATCCTTTCACTCGCCTGGATTCTCTTGAATTGGACGCTGATTTTGTGACGCGAACATTGCCCCAGAAATTCTCCGATCGCTTTCTATTGATTCCGATAGAAGAATTCGATGGGACGTTGCGTCTGGCGCTGTTCTATCCTTATCTTCGGGAAGTCCTGGAGGACGTCTCCAGGGTCACCGGCAAAAAGCTTGAGATAGTAATAGCCCCTAAATCCGATATTATGAAGATAATATTGGAATTTCACGGGTTTAAAGGGTCCATTAAAGCGGCGGCCGAAAAGCATGTGAAACACTTCGCTGAATTGTCTGACCTGGAGAGACTGGCAGACGTCAAGAGCCTCGAAGAGATATCGCTTTCCGACAAGAATATGAGCACCGCGGTGGACGCCATATTCCGGCGAGCCCTCTCCCAGCGGGCAAGCGACATACACATTGAGCCCAAGAGAAACAAGAGCCTGATACGCATGAGGATAGACGGCGTCTTGCACGATATAGACTGGATACCCGGGCCGCTACACCCTGCGTTCGTCAACAGGATCAAAGGAATGGGCAACATGGATATCGCAGAAAAGCGACGTCCACAGGACGGGAGACTCAAGCTTAACACTCGAACCAAGGAAGTCGAAGTGCGTATTTCGACGGTTCCAACCGCGTTCGGCGAGAAGATCGTATGCAGGATGCAGGACCCGGACCTATTATTCATGGACCTGGAGGAATTGGGTTTTACGGCGTACGATCTCCAGGTATTCAAGAATTCCATTTTTCGGACTTACGGAATAATTCTGGTCACCGGCCCCACTGGATCCGGCAAGACCACGACCTTGTATTCGAGTCTAAGGGTGCTCGCTACAGCGGAAAAGAATGTTACGAGCATAGAGGACCCCATAGAAATGGTTTCGGAACGATTCAATCAGATAGCGGTCAACCCCGGTGTTAGCATGCTTCACGATCCCGATGAGCGGATGACTTTTGGACCTATGCTCAGGCATGTCATGCGCCAGGATCCCGACATTATCATGATCGGCGAAATCAGAGACGAAGAGACGGCTCAGCTTGCCGTTCAGGCGGCTTTGACGGGCCATCTGGTATTTTCCACAGTCCACACCAACGACGCCCTGAGTTCAATCGGCCGAATGCTGGACCTGAAAGTGCCAAGTTTCCTTCTGGCCACCACCGTTGTCGGAGTGATCGCTCAAAGACTTATAAGAAGAATTTGTCCCTATTGCCACGAAGACTACGTCATTAGCCTCAAGGAGCTGAACCAACGGGGCTTTAATCTCGAAGGGCCGGAGAGTGTGCCGTTGAGACGCGGCAAAGGGTGTTTTCAGTGCAGAGATACGGGTTATTTTAAAAGAGAGAGCGTCTATGAAGTGGTGGCTGTGGATGACGACATGAGCAAATTGATCGTCGAAAAACCTGATATTCTAGCCCTCAAGGAAATGGCGCGAAAGAAAAGATTCAGCACGCTGTGGGAAAATGCCGTCAGAAAAATGCTCACCTTCGTCACTACTCCCGAAGAAGTGCTTCGCGTAGCGCAGCCGGATCCCCATTTCAACGAGCCCATTCACTTGAAAAAACCGCTGAACGGTATGTTGGAAATGAGCTGATTTCCACGTCAGCAGAGGTCCTTATTTATGTCGGATTGGAAAACCGTAATTAAGAGAAGTTATTGGACAAACATCGTTCTGTTCTGCCTCACAGTGGTAACCACCACCATAGCGGGCGCATTTTATGTCGACCAGAAGACGGCGACCTCGTGGACTAGATTCTTCCTGAACGGTTGGTTGTTTTCCGTCCCATTGCTGAGCATTCTTATTGTGCACGAGATGGGACACTTCCTGGCAGGAAAGCGCCACAAACTGGACGTCACCCTGCCCTACTTCATTCCCGCTATTCCACCGTTGGGCACCTTCGGAGCATTTATAAAAATCCGGTCTCCCATAACGAACCTGCCTGTGTTGATGAGAGTTGGAGCCTTCGGCCCGCTCTTCGGGGCCTGCGTGGCAATTCCGCTACTACTGATCGGATTGAAGTATTCTACCGTATTGCCCAAAAACACTGAGATAAACGGATTGTTCTACGGATCTTCGATCCTAATCGAAATAGCTTGCTATCTGGAGCTGGGGATTTTCGCCAAAGATGCGGTTGTAATTTTCCACCCAATCGCCATGGCGGCATGGTTCGGACTTTTCGTAACTTCAATGAATCTGCTGCCCATGGGTCAATTGGACGGCGGGCATGTAATATACGCCCTCTTCGGCCCGCGAGGGGCCAAAGTGATATCAGCCGTGGTTTTCGCTTGCCTCATATTCATGGGATTTGCATTTTGGTCGGGGTGGTTCATTTTCGGCCTGCTTATAATGTTTCTGGGTCTGAATCATCCGGCCCCGATTGACGACTATTCTCCACTGGATTCCGCTGGAAAGATCATCGGCTGGTTGGCCGTGATATTGTTCATTCTCACTTTCACCCCCATGCCGATAGGGTCAAGTGACTTGCTTTGACCTCTAGGGCTGTTGGTGCTCCGAGACACCAGGAAACAGACAAGACTTGCGATAGCGTGAACTCTTTTCTAGAAAACCGTTCCCGATAGCGCCTACTAGCCATTCCCGCTAAAGCTGTAAACGGAGAAGAGCTTGACCCGACTCAATCGCAGCGGCCGTGAGTATGAGCTATTCGGAAAGAATTCCGGAGACGTGCCCTAAAGGCAGTTTTTCATTTCTTCTTCAGGCGTGAGAACAGAGATTTGATTTGACCCAGCGCTCCTTGGGGCCCATCCTTTTTGGGCGGTTCCTTATCTTCAAGATCTTCCTCTATAGCCGCCAGGAGCTCTGTCGGGGGGAATTCGTCTGTCTGGACCGCTAAGAGCTGCGTTTCCCTTACCGAAGGAGCTTCAGGCTCCTTCTCCGCGTTAGAAAACAGGTTGTCTTCGAGATAGAAATGGCTGCCGGTAGTGGTCACCATATCCTGCAGCGGTATCTGCTGAGTAGCCTCTGCGAGGTCAGCTCCGCAGGCGGGACATTGTTCGAAAGGTCTCGGGTGAGGGTGGCTGCAGTTGGGGCAAATATAAAGACCCGAAAGGAACTGAGACTCTTTCGCCAAGTCCCTTTGCACCGCCATTTCGCGCCTTTTTTCGAGATCCGCAGGAGTTACCACGTTTCTTGCGACAAGAGCCTTTATGAGACTCACAAAACCTCGCGGGACAGGCTATACTTCTCTCGAAGCTCCTGGTCGGTAAAATCAGACCTAAGATCAATTAAGAAGCTTTTGAGCGGAACTTTTCCACGTCTTTCAAGTGGGTCTTCAGGCATCTTGTGCTCTTCTCAGAAATACCTTTTTGCCTATTGCGCCACTTCTATACCGGCCAGGATACGCAAAGAATAGCCCCACTCAAAAGCGAGCGGGAAATATATCTCTTATGTTAATCACCTGCCCGGGGCAGTGTTCACCGCCTTCTTCAGGACAGGAGAATATTTCCACGTCACCACACGTCTGGCGTCCAATATTAGTTCTTCACCGGTTTGTGGATTGCGCCCTCTTCTCGAATGCTTGGACTTGACGGTCCATTTTCCGAAACCGGAAATCATTACATCTTCACCGGCAATGAGCCGAGCCTTGATTATATCCAGAAGCTTTTCGACGATCTCCGTCGCTTCGCCTTTCATAAAACCACAGTCGTCCGCAATCTTTTTGGCTATGTCCGCCTTAGTCAAAGTCATCATGCCCTCCCAAATTAAACGAAAGAAGAAAACAGAATTGGATCATTTATAACAATCGGTGAAGTAAAAAGCAAGATATTTCTCCAACTTCCGAGATAGAGGGCTTAGTTGTCCCACAAGAATCCGCTCGCCGTCAGCTAATCTACTTAGAAGAGTCTAAGTAAGGAACCCTCGCGACACGGAGTCTTTCTGAAAAGACAACGTCCCATAACCAAACATTTTCAAACTATTATGGCCAATACAGGAGCCAAAATAGGCGTTAAGGTCCGCAAAAGGGACCGGAAACCGCTTCTTAGACATTGAAAACATTGTCCCAATTCTGTATAATTCAATATCACTACTTGAGAAAATTCGCTGCATGAAGGCGTCTGCAAAACCGTGCCGGAGCGGCTCCCCTGCCCCTCTGTTTTGACGGCGCTATTTTTTCGTCACTGAGGTTACCGCAATATCGGGCGACCCTGATGTGTTTGAGAGATCTCTCTACAACTGCGGGTTGGGTCCGGGTTCTGGTCCGGACGCCTAGCCTCGGGAGATTTTCGGCCCATCGCTCACGGCGTTCTGAATACTTTTCCTTTAGTGAATGGTTCCTTTGTTGTGAAGAACGAGCCCAGGGTGAAATGCGTCCTGCGGATCGATGTTTTACCGTAGAGATACCTGAGGAATGCGAGCCGGCGCGGCAATCGTTCGAGATCTGCGCATGAGCCTCGATTCCATGCTCTATGTCCGGTCCTGTTACCCATTAGCGGGAGCAATCTATGTCAGCCAAGCGTGCTTTTGATATCGTCGTATCATTTATAGGACTGGCTTTTACAGCCCCTATATTCCTGCTTATAGCCGTTATCATCAAACTGGAGTCTAAAGGTCCGGTCTTTTACCGTTGCGCCCGAGTAGGCAAGAACGGGAAACTTTTCGCCATGTACAAATTCCGGACCATGGTTGAAGCCGCAGACGATATAGACTGTAAACTGTGCGCCACCGGCGATGTTCGCGTTACAAGATTTGGCGGTTTTCTGAGAACAACCAAATTGAACGAGCTACCTCAGTTGCTCAACGTTCTTGCGGGTGATATGAGTCTTGTCGGGCCGAGACCGGAGGATCCCAAGTTTGTTAAGTATTACAAAGACAAGTGGAGCGTGGTCTTATCCGTTTCCCCGGGCGTAGCAGGGCCCAATCAAATTGCAAACCGCAATGAGGAAGAGCTTTTCCCCGAAGGCGTAGATCCCGAAAAGTACTACGTGGAAAGCATCCTTCCCGACAAATTGAACGTGGACGTTAAATATGCGGAAGACCATTCTCTCCGGACAGACCTTGTTCTGCTGTTCGCCACGTTTTACGTCACTGTCTTCAGAGGCGTGTCGTTTAGGAACACGCTCAGGAAACTCGCGGATAGGCCGGCCTCCCTTCTCATGCCCGTATTGGACGGCTGGATCTCCGCGTTTGCCTATTTGGCCGCGAATCTGCTGAAATACGAAATCATCCCCAATTATGAATACGTCCTCCCCAACCTGATTTTCCTGACGGTGGGCAATCCATTGATATTCTTCGCTTTGGGTCTATACAAGAGAAACCACCAGATTCACATCTCTCCCTGATTTGCTACTAATTATCAGGCTCTCATTTCTTTCGAGCTGTTTCCTGATCGGCATGGATTATATCCTCTTTGTCGGGTCAGGCCACTCACGCGTTGTCTATATTCTGTATTCGCTTATTGTCATGACATTGCTTGCCGGTGTTAGGATGATAATGAGGATGGTGGCCGAAAACCGAGAACTCTCGAAGAATCTTTCTTCCGATTCAGCCAGGATTCTTATTTATGGCGCAGGTCGTCTCGGGATCGGCGCCTTGAGAAGTCTCCGGTTTGAACCGGGGGTGCAGGTGGTCGGCTTTGTAGATGATAATCCCACCATAAAAGGGCAGAGCATTCTAGGTGTTCGCGTCTTGGGGACAGGATCGGATTTGCCGTTCCTGAGATCTCTCCATGACGTCGGTAAGGCCATAATCGCATTTAAACCAACGATCCCCGGCGCCCTCGAGATGGCTCATCAGAAATGTCTTGCTGCGGGAATCACCGAAGTGCATACCAGAGTCTCAGATTTCGGAAACCTGAAGGAAACGTTCATTGAATTCGAAGACTACCGAAACCATTTTGTGAAATCGTTGAATCTGGATTCCATATTCTTGGAAACGCGCCTCGTGCAGCATTTAGTTGCCGGATCAACGATTGCCATGGTCGGATTAGCGAGTCGTTTGGGAGAAGAAATTTGCCGCTCCCTGATAAGGTTGAACGTTTCCAAGATTGTAGTTGTTGAAGATTCCGAAGCGATACTGGAAAGGTTTCAAAGGCTTTTGCCGGAACTCGGCGACCATCGGGTAACGATAATTCCGTGCTACTGCCCGCGAGCGCTTTCTCCTTGCATCAACGCCGAATTGTCATCTCACGGAATTGATTGGATCTTCTATAATAGACCGAACAGCCCGATGTTCCCAACAGGGATGGTAGGCTCCTTGTACCCGGCCCTGTTGTCCGATGTGGCAGGGTATCTCGACTTTGCCCGACAAGCCGGATGTAGAGGATTCTCTTTTATTTCATCGCATGACCAGGCCGGCTATCCGTCTGAAGAAACGGCGCTCATCGGACTCATAGAAGGTTTTGTAAGGGCAGTTGACGCCTCATGCAAATCCCGCTTAAACATCGGACTGTTTCGTGCCCCGAATTTACTGGACCACGAAAATGGCATATTTGCGGGACAATGCCGGGATTTGAAACGTGGCTCCATTCCGGTGGTGCCCGCCGGCAAGCTCGGTTTCAACTCTTGCGAAAACACGGCCAACGCTTTCCTGAACAGCCTTCCGCTCCAGACTTCCGCGGAGACCCTGACGGTGAAAGAGGGGATCCGAATCAGCATGAACGACCTACTTGGCAGATTTGCTCAAACGCATGGATTCCCCAAGCCGAACGCAAGCCCCCTGAGGTCCGAAGATTTACGCCAAGATTCCGAGTCCAGGGACACTTGGTCGGAAACTCCCCAGGAAGCCCTTCTGCGATTGACAAAAGGACAAGGTCTTAGCAGGGAACTCGCCGACAAGCTTCTTCGGTCACAGAGCGCAATGATGCCTCCTGTGGTCAACGCCTTCCTGAAGACTATTCTAAATTCCACTAATCGTGAAGAGAAAGAGCTTACCAAGACTAAGCCCGTGCGATTGACCGAGCCCAGGGTCCAGGCGTCTTGATCGCCAACGCGGGACCTGTCCGGAAGCGGTTCTCTATTATCAACTTTTGCACCGGGTTACGACCATGAAATGGCGCGTTCCATTATCGGATATTTCCTTTGATGACGAAGAATACCGAGCGGTCCAGAGGGTCCTGCAATCCGGGTGGCTCTCCATGGGCCCCGAGACCGAACTCTTCGAGGCCGAATTCGCCGAGTATTTGGGAACCAAGCGAGCAATCGCCTTATCTTCAGGCACCGCAGCGCTCCATCTGGCTTTAATGTCGATCGGGGTAGGACCGGGCGACGAAGTCATAGTTCCGGCAATGACGTTCGTGGCCACGGCAAACGCTGTCCTCTATGTCGGGGCGACACCGGTTTTCGCAGATGTTTCCGGCCAGGTGGATTTCAATATTTGCCCTCTGGACGTGGAATCCAAAATCAGCGAAAAGACAAAGGCCGTCATAGTCATGCACTATGGAGGTTTTCCGTGCCGTATGGACCTCATAAGAGATATTGCAGAGCGGCGGCGGTTGTATGTGATCGAAGACGCGGCTCACGCTCCGGGCGCGTCGTTGCGCGGAAGGAAACTTGGAACCTGGGGAGATTTAGGCTGCTTCAGCTTTTTCGCCAATAAGAACATGGCCACGGGCGAAGGTGGGATGGTAGTGACCGATGACGACGAAATCGCCGAACGCTTGAAAATTCTCAGGTCGCATGGGATGAATTCTCTTACCTGGGACAGACACAAGGGACATAATTTCTCGTACGACGTCATCACCACCGGTTACAATTACCGCATAGATGAGATGCGTTCGGCGCTGGGAAGGGTTCAATTGACAAAGTTGGAGCGACTCAACAAAAGGCGCAGAGAAATCACGCGAATCTTTCAGGACGACATGATCAATCGGTGCGACGCTTTGTCACTACCCTTCCTGGACGCCGATTTGGACAGTTGCGCGTGCCACATTTTCCCGATATTGGTGGAATCGTCGGGTTATAGAAAAGTCTTTATGCAAACCCTTAAGGAACAAGGAATCCAGACAAGCATTCACTATCCGCCGGTTCACCGGTTTTCGGCCTACAGAACACGCTTCGACACAGACCTGCCTTTGACTGAAAACGCCTGCGAAAGGGAGGTCACCTTGCCGTTGTTTCCCACAATGACGGATCGTGATATTGAGGACGTCTTGGAGGCCATAAAACGAGCGATCAGTCACGACAGGAAGCATTAAAATTATCCAACGGACGAGCGGTGTATAATTATGAGAGTGTTTATAGCGGGCGTTGATGGTTATCTGGGTTGGCCTCTGGCCCAGCATCTGGCAAAGGGAGGCCACCAGATAGCAGGGGCCGACAACTATATGCGGAGGGACTGGGTCGCTGAAATGGGCTCGCAGTCGGCAACGCCGATCCGCAGGATGACCGAACGGCTCGAAGCCTTCAGGGAGAATTTCGGACAGAATCTGCGCTTTTTCAAAGGAGACCTCACGGACACGGACTTCGTCATGAACGTGTTCAAGCATTTCCGGCCTGAAGCCATAGTTCATCTCGGAGAGAATCCTTCAGCCCCCTACAGTATGCAGGACGTCGGTCATGCAATATTCACACACAAAAACAATCTGTTCGGCACGCTGAACATTCTCTTTGCCATGCGAGACATTTGCCCTGACGCTCACTTGGTAAAACTCGGAACTATGGGAGAATACGGAACTCCCAACGTGGACATCCCCGAAGGTTTCTTCACGATAGATTACCGCGGCCGCACGGACACACTTCCCTTCCCCAGACAAGCAGGCTCCTGGTATCATCAGACTAAGGTGCATGACTCAAATAACATCATGATGGCCTGCAGGATCTGGAAATTGTCCTCCACGGATATCATGCAAGGGGTGGTCTACGGGACGCGTATAGACGCTATGGGCGACGACGAGCGCCTAGTCAGCCGATTCGATTTCGATCAGTGTTTCGGAACAGCCATTAACCGTTACTGCGCCCAGGCGGTCGTCGGACATCCTCTGACCCCTTACGGGAAAGGGCGCCAGAAGAGGGGATTCCTTCCACTGAGAGATTCCATGCAATGCCTTACCCTGGCCGTTGAAAACCCGCCGGTTAAAGGCGAATATCGTGTGTTTAACCAGTTTGAAGAAGTGTATGACTTAACGGAGCTGGCAACCAAGGTGCAACAAGCCGCAGCAAGTTTGGGTTTGACCGTCGAAATCCGGAACACGGAAAATCCTCGCATGGAGTTGGAAGAGCATTATTACAAGCCCGATCATCAACACCTTCTGGATTTGGGGTATCAACCTACCCACGATATGGCCACAGAGCTGGACATCATGCTCAAGGATTTGCTCAAATATGACCACCGAATTCAGGCCAGGATAGAAGCTCTCATTCCGGATATCCGGTGGGATGGAGCTCGTAGACCGGTGAAGTTTATATGATCGAGCTGCGGTTACGGTTGCGGGAGAGATAACCTCAAAGCGGGTAAAAATGAACATAATCAAGGGCTCGTTGTGGTCGACTGCCGACTACTTTCTCAATCGATTGGTAATCGCAGTCGCCACAAACGTGTTTATTGCGCGCGCTTTGTCTCCTGAGAAATACGGGATATTCTCTACGGCGGTCACTGTAGCGCAGGGCTTGTGGATAGTCGCAGATTTCGGTTTAACGCAATACGGCGTCAGGGAGATCGCTCAATCTAACTCGGATAACGCCTCCTCCCTGTTCACAGAACTTCTCAGCGCTCGGCTGTTTTTTTCGTTCGGAGTCTTCGGCGCAATGCTCCTATTCGTATGGATGCTGCCTATAGAACCGGATCGAAAAACAGCATTTTATCTCGCAGGGATATATATACCTGCTTACTCTTTCTCCCCCGATTGGTACCTCAGAGCCAGGCTCAAGTTCAAAGAGATTTTTTTCGCTGATTTTGTAAGCTCCGTTTTCTTGGTGGCGAGTCTTGCGTTAATCGTTACATCTCCGGACAGTCTTCCCGGCGCGTGCTCTATTTGGGCCCTGTCGTACGCAGTCTCCACCGCGCTATTGCTTTTCATTGTTCGACGTCAAAACGGGGCGCCTCTGTTTTCGTTCGACATCAGTTTTCGAGCAATCTCCGCTCATGTGAGGGAAAGCAAGTTTTTTCTGTTTAATGCCATACTCGGAAATCTTTACATTTCTATCCCAATATATCTATTGGCGGCAGTAGTCGGAGATGTTGAAACCGGCTATTTCAACGCCTCTTACAGGTTGTACATTTACACATCCAGTATTATGCTCCCGATATCTCACGTCTTTTACTCTGTTCTGGCAAGCATGCAATCCTCGGGCCAAGCGACAAAATTCGCCGAAAAAAGAGGAGTTTTCCAGCGAGTAATTTTCGTAATGATTCTCCCTGCCGCGATTATAACCGCCTTGTTCGGCAGTCGGATCGTGGACTTTGTCTACGGTTCGAAATTTGTGTCAGCGTCGTGGATTTTGCCCTATTTTTCGGCGCCCATATTGCTGACGGCTCTGAGGTTAGCCTTCCAAGTGCCTATTGCCGTAAGCGGCAATCAAAGGTCTCTTGCCTGGATTTCTTTCGTGGTTTTGTTTGTGAGTGTATTAACCACGTATTATATGGTCTCAGTTTGTGGATTGGCAGGGGCCGTTTACTCCACCATTCTCTCCGAATCGATTTACGTTTTCCTTCTGGTGACCGTGTGCGTCAAACTGAGACTTGTTTCATTGGAAGGGGTGCTATCCGCAATTCCGGTTAAAGTCCTCCCGGTAATCATTGTGACTTCGTTTCTTCTATGGAATTGGGGATTTTCGTGGTACGCTTTGGCATTGGCGGCCGTCATTTACTTAATGTCGCTTTACTTCACAGGAGAACTTGAGACTCTGAGAGCAGGGACGGCCGAGTGAGTACGATTTGCGTTCGGCCAAACAACAGGGAAGCTCATGGGGCACAAGTAGAGGCTGCAGTGAAGGCGAATTCGGATGAAACCTAAAGTCTGCGTCTTCCATCAAACTCTGCTGCAATCCTTCGGAGGCGCCGCTTCCGTCTGCGCTTGGATTCTGGAAGCTCTGAAGGACGACTTTGCTCTTTTCCTCGCCACCCCTGACCGTAGCGTCGAGGCGGAATATCTGAACCGGCTTTACGGCACAAATCTTTCAGATCGCGACTTCGAATGCGTTCACTTAGCCGGTTCGGGAGGGTTCGGCAAGGCGTTTACGAAGCGGGGCAAATCCCTGAGGCTCGCCGTGGCAATCAGGGAATTAGTCGGACTAGCGTGTCAATTTGACCTTATTGTAAACACAGTCAACGAAGTGGCGTTTCCTTTTCCAACCGTGCAATACATTCATTTCCCGATAAGGAGCTATAAAGCCATATCAGCTTTATATCCGGCTCCTGAGAGGTGGCTGAGAAATCTCAATAACCTTCTGTTCAGGCTGGTCTCCGGAACCTTTGGCGGAGTTTTTGCGCCTGGAACCGCATTCATCGCGAATTCTCAGTGGACCGCAAGTCGGTTTCGAGAGTCATACGGAATCACAGCGGATGTGGTGTACCCGCCAGTGAAACTCTCCACCGAGAAAGCGGCCCAGTCCGGCCTGCGGGAGACAGGTTTTGTAGCTGTAGGACGGTTCGTCCCGGAAAAACGAATGCATGAAGCCATTGAGCTAGTCGATATCGTTAGGCAAAAACATCCGGAGATCCATCTTCACCTTGTGGGAGACGGCGCCGGACCATACGCCGACACTCTGGAGCGTATGGCCGCCACCAGGCCGCATGTCCAAATACATAAGCGCGTATCTAGGGAACATCTCAGCTCTATTCTCCTATCCCACCAATTCGGTGTTCATCCCACACCTAACGAGCACTTCGGAATGGCCCCAGCGGAAATGGCCGAAGCAGGCGAACTGGTCTTTGTGCGCAATTCCGGAGGACAGGTGGAAATCGTGGATTTTGCTGAAGAGCTTATATTCGATCGCGTGAACGAAGGGGCCGACAAAGCGCTGCGTGTCATGTCGGACGATAATTTGCGGAAGACACTCCTTGAAAGACTCGACAAGACAAGGCAGCGCTTTTCCCTGGATAACTTTATTTCTAACATAAGGATGATTGTCTCAAGAAACATTGCATCCGGAAACGGTATTTGATTTCATGAAGCTTGAGAGGATTCTTTGGATTGCATTCATATTCCCTCCGTATGGCGGGACCGAGGGGCTACGCATGGGGAAATACCTTCAGCACATCCTTGCCGACGATAAGACAGCGGCGGACGTGCTCACCATAGTGCCTTGCAACAAATTCCCGCAATATGATCCTTCTCTGATGGACGGGTTAAACACTCGTAATTTGAATATTAACAGAGTCAATCCCGGTTTTTTTCACCGTCTGAGATACCGGTGGGGCTTTACGGACGGCGGCAAGGGCGGATTTAGCGCAACGTTGGCAAAACTGTTGGTTTTTCTTAGCAATACGTTATGGGTGGCTCCGGCGATATTGCGCCTAATTCAAATCCGCCTAAGCCACGGCAAGGATTACTACAACGGCATTTACACTTTTGTGGACCCCTTCGCGAGCCTAGTGGTGGGGGCATTTGCAAAGCTGCTTTTCAATGGAAAGTGGGTGGTGGAATACGGCGACCCCTGGAGGATCAAACCAGCCACATTGAAAAGAACCGCGCTTGTCAGAATCGTGGGAGCGGCGATTGAGCGACGTTTCCTGAAATTGACGAATAAAATAATCACCAGAAACCGCCGCTGTCTCCCAGAAGTACCGCGGAACTATATCCAGAAATTCCGGTAGATAGATTCATGGTTCTGTACGGCGGAGTGGAATGGGATACCTACGACTCGGTTGACCCGGCCCCTAACTCGGAGGTATTCTTGATTTGTCACACGGGCATTTTGTATGAAGATTCCGTTGATCCGGAACCTTTCTTTAGGTCAGCTAGAGATGCTGTAGACGAGGGCATTCCCATAGAAATGGTGTTCCTGGGGGAGCGAAGTCCGGCGCTTGAGGATCTCGTGGCTAGGTACGGACTCGGCAACCGGGTGAAAATGCCCGGTCACAGGCCATATTCAGAAGCCGTCGAATATCAGAAGGCGGCGGTTTTGTTGCTCGTCTTCAGCTGTCTAACTCCATACAAGATACCCAGTAAAATAGCTCAATATGTGGCTTCGAAGAAGCCGGTGCTTGTCATTAAAGAGATCGAGCAGGACCCTTCGGCGGAATTTGTAGAAATCCACCACAAGGGAATAGCGGCGGCGAACAATCCGCAATCTATAAAACAGGCTCTAACAAGAATCTACGGGGCATTTGTAAAGGGCAAGCTTGCCGAGGAGTTTGACTTGGTCCCGATGGAGAGCATCTCGTTCTCTTACATCGCCTCCAAGATCTCCAGTAATCTCGGTATTTGTAGCCCGACTTAAAATTCTTCCCGGATTGTTCGCGAGAGACTGGCCGCATTGATTCAATAAAGATCGGTTCCTGAAAACGGAGATCGGACCCGCGCTGATGGATTCTGAAAACGTTCTTTGGATAGCTTTCATATTTCCACCATACGGCGGCACGCAAGGCGTATGGATGCGAAAATATCTTGAGTGCCTACTGGCCGTCCCAAATACCAGAGCGGATGTGCTTACAATTGAACCCTCCTCTCACTTCCCTCAGTATGACCCTTCGCTAACAAATGGCCTGGATGCTTATAATCTGCATGTTAAGAGAGTTAATCCCGGACTCTTCCACCGGCTGAAATATGTGTGGAATACGGAACAATGCCCTCAACAAGGGATTCGGGCAATTGCGGCAAAGGCAGTTTCCGTTCTTAGTAGCACGCTGTGGGTGATACCCGCCGCCTTGTGGCTATTGAAGACCCGGTTGCGGTACGGCGGCAGGCGCTACAAGGGCATCTACACTTTTATAGATCCGTTCTCGAGCTTGATAGTGGGAGCGTTTGCCAAACTGCTGTTCTCGGGCTCATGGGTCGTCGAATATGGCGACCCTTGGCGAGTCAAACCGGCAACGCTGAAAAAGAACATAATAGTTCGATTCACCGGAGAAACCATTGAAAGACTCTTGCTTCGCCAGGCGGACAAGGTGATAGCGAAGACGGAATCCGTGGCGCAAATATATTCCTCACTATATCCGGGAATTTCGGCTGACAAATTCATGGTCCTATACGGAGGGATAGAATGGGCTGTATATGATTCGATCAAGGCCCGCATCAAAAGCGAAAGATTCCTGATTTGTCATACCGGCATCCTTTACGAAGATTCAGTGGACCCTGAGCCTTTCTTTCGTGCGATCAGAGGTTTGGCGGACGAAGGAGTCGAGATAGACGTGCTCTTTCTCGGGGAGAAAAGTGGGATAATCGAGGATTTGATCAAAAGCTATCGACTGGGAGATCGGATTCAGGAGTTGGGCCACAAGCCTTATCTTGAAGCCGCCGCCTACCAAAAATCGGCTGACCTGCTGCTGGCCTTCAGTTGCCTTACTCCCTATAAAATACTCAGCAAACTTGCTCCGTATGTTGCAGCCCGCAAACCGGTGCTCGTGATCAAGGAACTAAAAGTGGACCCTTCCGGGGAATTTGTCGAGGGCAATCGCAGAGGTCTTGCGGTGGAAAACAGCCCTGAGACTATAAAGGAAGCCATATTGGATGTCTACGGTCTGTGGCGGGAGCAGATCACAGAAAGCAAGTTTGACCTGGGGCACATGGAGAGTATTTCGTTCGATTACCTTGCCTCCAGGATATCGGATTGCTTGGGAATCAGCCATCCAGTCGAGAATTCGTTGAAAGACCAAAAGTACGCACACTAGTCTCCGGAGAATCGCTTCCTATCAAAACGGCGAATGGGGAGGCGCTTCTTTCAAGAAGCTCCCCTCCGGACTTCTCTTCACGAACCACCGGTATCGCTGCGCCTAGTCGTTTCCTCACTCTCCCCCGAGAGTGGCGATCCCTTTGAGTAGCCATGGGCGAAGATCGTCGTCGCCGACGCCAATGAAGCAACGCTTTTTCATTTTCATTGGGGCCGCCCCGCTTCTATGGAGGGTTCCTGTGAAGAATCTCGCAGGAGAAAAGCTCCAGGTAAGAGGCTTCCCTTTGGAATCTCCTTTCATTCGCGTCTCCGTAACAGAACGGTTAGAATTAATCTTGTTCCCTGTTGACTTCCTGAAGCAAACTTTGTAGCATTACGAATCTGTGGAGGGCGTAGCTCAGTTGGTAGAGCACAGGGTTGTGGCCCCTGTGGCCGTGGGTTCGAGTCCCATCGCTCTCCCCACATATTCCACTCATTTGACACTAACCGAAGATTGCTTAGCGCCCGTAGCTCAGTTGGATAGAGCGCCGGACTTCGAATCCGTAGGTCGCAGGTTCGAGCCCTGCCGGGCGTACCACAAAACCCTAACGATGCCGCCAAATTATCCTATACCGACGACTCGGTTTTGCCTCTTTAGGACTACTAGTGCGGGACTTTTGCGGGACTCATCCCCGCAGACCTTGTCACTGGCGGATATCAGCTTCTGCAATTCTGCTTGAGAATAGTGGGTAGTGATCCTTCCCGAGCGATGTCCCAGCAGGTCCTGGCGATCTTCAAAAGAAACACCGGCAGCCCGGAGACGCCGACCAAAAGTGTGTTTCAGATCATGTACCCTCACGTGAGGCAAACCAGCTCTGATTCTGGCCATTTTCCACGCGCGGTTGTACATCCGGCTCAAGGGCTTCCCCCTATAGGAGAAGACGTACCTCCGGATGGGTCCCGCGCATTTCCTGAATAACTCCACGGGCAACCTTGTTGAGCACAACCAGTCGCTCTTCTCGATTCTTAACCCTGTGTCCTGGGACAATGAAAACACTGGTGTCCAGCTCGGGAACTTGCACTTCCCATTCCCACCTAAGGTTGCACACCTCTTGATCTCTGCAACCAGTATTTACCTTGAACACCGCCATTTTCGCAAGATATGGTGGCAGTTCTTTGAATAGCCTAGACTGTTCCTCCCATGATAGAGGATACGGCTCTTTCTTATCATCCTCTCGAAGAAGCTTGATCTTCGGAGCATGGGCAAGCCAAGTGAGCCCATACTCATCCATCCATTCGCCGGCGGCCAGATTAAGAATATGCCGAACGACCTGCAGAGCGTAATTTATGGTTCGCTTTTTCCAACCCACTTTCTTTCGATTCTCCATGAAATCCTGCAAGGATCCCATGTGAACTGCCTCCAACGAAAGATGGCCTATGGATGGGTCAAGAAGCTCCAAGAGTTCGGCATCTCGGTCAATACTGGCTTTAGTAGCTTCTTTTAAGTGCCTGGTCGCTGCCTCACGCCACGTACGCTTGGGCCTTACCCCAAATATCTCGGCCTGCCGGATCTCATCGATCCGACGAGCTAGATACTCTTCCGCCCTCTCGATTTCGCTCTCACCAGTGCTTTCGCAAATTCTTCGCCCTCGGATAACTTTGTCGATGTGCCATATACCTTTCCGGTTGATGAGACCGGCGACTTGCTTGCGTCCCATGGCTTGTCTACTCCTTTCTTTTTGCCGGGACGACCGTTGCGCCCTTTATATTGATCTGCCCAAGAATCCAAGTCAAGCCGATCAAAAGCCCGACCCTGTTTTCCAATTGGCATTTCCGTGAGGTTTGGTCGCACTTCAGCATTGAATCTGTTTTTGTCCATACCTAGATACTGGGGAGCGTCACGAACTCTGATCAATCGTGACTGCGTACCGGTCGTAGTCGTAGTTGTGGAGCTAAGCCGCTGTTTACGATCAAGACGCCTCTCAACATCTATTTGTTTATTGGTTGAAGAGCGCGTTACCGGTTCCGAAGCAGCCGACATGGTAACGGCCGCGGCGGAAGTGTTAGAGCTAATAGCCTTGACCAAATCCAGCACACCCTGAACCAAAGAAGAAATATGGTCGCAGCAGGCCTGCGTTACCCTATAATGTCCTTCCAGCGGAGCGCTCCCTTCGGGGAATCCTATCAAGGACGACGCCGGGGTAGGAGAAAAAGAATCTTCCGAATAAGGCGTCTCCTCTTCCAATACCCCCTGCTGGACCACCTCCGACAAACCTAAACCGGCGCCGGTTCCACGTTGATCCGAGAACGCCGACCGCGACTCATCCGACATGACGGTCTGAGAACCGGCTTCTCTGGGGAAAGGCTCGTCCTGCAGCACACAATCTAAAAGGTCCTTTTCGGCGTACCCATAGCCTGCCGGCTCTTCAAGAACCCGAATCCACTCGCGGAGTTCCGACGTGTCCAAGATGTAGTTCTTGCCGTGGAGTTCGCCCACGTGAAATCTCCCCTTGCCGTAGATCTTAAGCAGCGTAGGTACCACCTCTACCCGGTCAACCTTCCATTTCGTTGCTCCTGGCAGGTCCTTCGCCGCCATTATTGCGCTCCGGCCCTCAACAAAATCCGCTCTATTAATGGACAGCTTTATGGCGGAAGTATCCAAATTTCCGAAGATTTTCCAAGGGTGGGGTGCCCCTGGCCTTTCCTCGCCTTTACATCCGCCCCCCTCTTAATAAGTCTCCTAACCAAACCGTATTCCACGGCCACATGCAGCGGAGAGCGTCCCCACACATCTGGCTCGTTTGGCTTGGCTCCATAATTCAGCAACTGGTGAGCAAACTTCGGAAAGTCGGCCATTGCATGGGTTAGCGGAGTCCAATAGCCGTTGAGGTCATTAACGTTTGCTCCGTGCCTGATGAGCGACAAAGCCAATAGGCTATCCTTGTCGAAGCAAGCGCTCTATAAGATATCCGTCAACTCTGGCCTCTGTTCGCCCGAAAGTCCCTCCGCTTATTCAATCGATGCAAATCTGGAAGCGGCCCTATAACTACTCCGCCACCCTCCTTCCTCGCGTACTCATAAGCCCGTCCTTCTGAAGACAGACCAATTCCCACAGCCCCTAGACGCAGGTATTATGTTTTGTGGTGTTTTTGACGTCCATACCGTGAACGTCAAGCATTCCAAGAAGAAAGAATGTAAACGCCGGACGAAAATCGCGACGGAAGTCGGGGCGGTTTAAAATCGCGGCGCCCCTAAGTAGCCTCTCGTGATAGAGGACTTTCGGAAAATCCGGGGGTTTTCCGATCAGTTCTTCATGAGGAGGCCGGAGGGGTGTACACACAGATGAAGAGTTGGACGGAGATACGCTTTAAGGTATTGAGAGAGGAG
The DNA here is from genome assembly GCA_963747865.1 of uncultured delta proteobacterium. GTDB lineage: Bacteria > Desulfobacterota > Desulfomonilia > Desulfomonilales > Desulfomonilaceae > JBBSBY01. The sequence continues at coordinate 116,240 of CAVVHK010000014.1, forward strand.
AAGAGCAAGCGGGAGGTTCTTCGGGAAACGGGAATACATTGGACGACTTTGGAGAAGATCCTAACCCATCCGGAGCCCCCTGGTTACAGGTTGAGCAAGGCTAGACCCAAACCCAAGATCGGTCCTTTCTTGGACCGGATCGCCGACATTCTAGACAGCGATAAGCAAGCGCCAAAGAAGCAGCGTCATACGGCCAAGCGGATATATGAACGAATCAAGCAAGAAGGCTACGAGGGAAAATATACTCAGGTCAAAGAAGCGGTAAATAGGATCAAACTGCACAGCCGTGAGGTTTTTATGCCTCTGATTCACCGGCCGGGGGAAGCCCAAGTCGATTTTGGGGAAGCCTTGGTAAATGTGTCCGGAGAGTTGCGCAAGGCTCACTTCCTGGTTATGGCGCTCCCGTATTCGGACGCTTTTTTCGTTGTAGCATTCCAGCGGGAATGCACGGAGACTTGGTGGGAAGGTCATGTGCGGGCATTCGAGTTTTTTGAGGGAGTTCCCGTACAGGATCACGTATGACAACAGCCGGGTGCTGACATCTCAGATCGTATGTTCCCGGGGAAGCGAACTGACCAAAGGATTCTCGCAACTAAAAAGCCATTACCTTTTTGATCATCACTTCTGTCGGGTGCGCCGCGCCAACGAGAAGGGGGTCGTTGAGGGGGTGGTTAAGTACGCTCGTCTTAATTTCTTTGTGCCAGTGCCTCAGGTCAGTGATTTTCAAGAGCTCAATGAAAGGCTGGCGCGGATGTGCCGAGACGACCTGACCAGGCGTCTTCGCGGCAAGATCGGCTCAAAGGCCGAGCTCATGCTTGAAGATCAAGCCGCTTTTCATTCCCTTCCCCCAACGCCGTTCGACGCATGTCTCATACAGTCTACAAGAGCAAGCTCACTATCTCTGGTGCGATTCGATGATAACGACTATTCGGTTCCGGTTCGATACGCTCACCATACGATTCAGGTAAAGGGATACGTAGACAAAGTGGTCTTGCGCCATGGAAAGGAGAAGGCGGCTGAGCACAAGCGCTCCTGGAGCAAGCAAGGCGTCTTTTTCAATTACGTGCATTACCTGGCGCTTCTGGAAAGAAAACCCGGCGCTTTGAATTATGCGTTGCCTTTGGCTGATTTAAATCTACCGGAGTGTTTCGGGGATCTTCATCGCCTCCTTCAGGCAAAGGCTGAGCGGGAGGGTGAAGGGACTCGAGAATATATCCGTGTGCTCCGGCTCTTAGAGGATTACAGTTTTTCCGAAGTGAAAGAGGCTGTAATAAAGGGCCTCAGAGTGGGAGCCTGTTACTCGGGACGCCGTCGTTCAGTTTCTAACGCATCAGACTCCCTGCCATCCCACTTTCAGGTTGGACGGACGAGAGCGTCTCACCCTGGTGAAGGTGGCCGGGCCCGATATATCGGCCTACACAGATCTTCTCTCTCCTGGAGGCTCCGCATGAGCGAGAAGAATAAATCAACGATTCTATTGGAGCATCATCTCAAGAGACTCAAGCTTCCCACTGTCCTGAGAGAATATGCCTCCATGGCGACGGTTTGCAGAGATGATCGGTCCGATTATCCGACCTACCTTCTTCGTCTGACTGAACGCGAATTGCTTGATCGTGAGAGAAAAGCTGCGGAAAGGCGAGTCAAGGAAGCTCGGTTTCCCGTGACCAAGACCATTGATACCTTTGATTTCAAAGCGCAGCCATCTATAAACGAGCCGCTGGTGCGAGAACTCATGAGAGGGGAATTTATAGACAAGAGAGAAAACGTTTTGCTTATAGGCAACAGCGGCACAGGCAAAACCCATTTGGCTTGCGCTTTGGCTTTTTGCGCCTGCATGCAGGGACGCCGAGTGCGTTTCTACACCGTAACCGGTTTGGTCACGGAGCTTCTAGAGAGCCGTGAAGAGAGAGGACTACAACGATACCACAGACAATTGGAACGCCAAGACCTCTTGGTCTTGGACGAACTTGGATACGTCCCCTTTTCCAAGGCGGGGGCGGAACTGCTTTTTGAGGTGGTCAGTAGGGCCTATGAGCGCCATAGCCTAATGGTTACCACTAACCTCCCATTTGAAAACTGGACCGAAATCCTAGGGTCAGAGCGTCTTACCGGGGCTCTGCTCGACCGGCTTACCCATAGAGTCCACATTCTCGAAGCAAATGGCCAGAGCTACAGGCTCCAGCAAGCCAAGAAACGATCCCCGCGCCGATCCGACCATATAAAACCGGGAGCTTGAAAGGAGGAAAAGCTTGACAGGTAGCAGAGAAGAGATCTAATTGTCCAATAGGCGCCGCACTTTTCGGCCGCCACCCTCCGCACTTTTCAACCGGCCTTCACAGAAAGAAACAAAATTGAATTGACTATGGGGAGAGGGTATATCAACTGGGGCAGGTTGTCAAGGTTGCAACGGCATATTTGAGTAACCATTACAGCTGGATAGCAATAACGTATCATCATACAAGTGATATTTTGTCAAGTTCTGTTACGTTGCAATATCGGCTACATAGAGGCGCCGATTCGTTGAGCCAAACCACAATTGGGGCGTCGCGCCCCAATTAGTGGTCGAGAATCGCCCACAAAAAATTTCTTGCTTTTTGAAAAAAAATCCAGTGCGGCTGACTTTCCTGAAAGCAATGGTACGCGCATGAGCGCGTCGCGGCCATTCCGAGCCGGCAAAGCAAGTTGTCATTAATTGGGATCGCAGTTGCGGCTATCGAGCCCCTGTTTCAAAAACCATCGCCGGCGCACCTCTATCGACTTTTCGCTAAACCTGGCGGTGGGCCACAGAATAAGGAGGTGCGCTTAGCCATATTACGTGGTGTAGAAGCCCCTTTGACGAATCGCGCCTGAGGTTCTTTGAGCGACGGATTGTTTGCGGAACGTGGACATTGGGTCACTCTGAGGGCGTGTGAGATTAATGACGGAAAGGAATGCTTTCTGGTCGAAACCCACCAATTCGGAACTACTGCTGATAATTTCTGGAGATCCGAAAATTGGATGTCGCCGACAAATCAGCCTTCTGAAATGGCAGCCTAGTCTCAAGGATGCCATGAACACTAGAAGTATCCACATACTACATGTAGTGCATGCGCCAATCAAAGGGCTATATTTTGTAGTGGCAGGTCAAACTGATCTGCTTATCTTATCCTTTTGAGGGCTATCGCGAAATGGCCAATAATGAAATCTCGGTCTGAAAGGAAAACCGTAATAATGGGAACCCAAACCCTCCTCCGCTACCCAGGCGGAAAAAGCCGGGCGCTCTCCGATTTGCTTTTGTTTTTCTTAGGTGGTTTTGACGTAATTGTAAGCCCCTTTTTCGGTGGTGGCGCTCTTGAACTGGAACTGCTGGCACGCGGGCTCGTGGACAAAGTGATCGGTTACGACGCTTTTTACCCACTGGTGGTATTTTGGAACATGGCCTTTAGGGCCCCAGCTCGTTTGGCAAGCAAGGCCTGGCTGGCGCGTCAGAAATTCAACAGGGATGGATTTTATTGTCTCCGCGACAGATTTGGCGAGCTCATCGATCCCCTGGATCGAGCGGCCGCGTACTTCGCCATAAATCGGTCATCCATGAACGGGCTAACGTTTTCAGGTGGTTATAGTGTCGGTCACGGCAGATTTACTGACGCTTCGATTAAGCGGATCGAGTCTTTTTCGGCGCCCAGACTCAGTGTGGCCGTGGCAGATTTTCGCCTGTCTATGATGCGACATAGGCTCGAAAGGATGTTCCTTGATCCGCCCTATTACAGGGCTTCGCCGAACTTGTATGGGGTAAAAGGGGGTCTTCATAGGCGATTTAACCACGAGGCCCTAGCAAGCCGTCTGCGTAATAGAGATCGCTGGATTCTGACCTACGACAACAGTCCTGAAATACGCCGAATGTATGCCGGCTATAAAATGGCGCCGCGTCAATGGTCAGCGGGCATGAATAAATCGAAGGCTTACGAGCACCTTATAATAATTTCACATGACATAGCCATCCCTCCCGAAGCTCAAGATTGGGAGTGGGAGGCGCGAACCTGAAATCGTATGGAAAGCGGCTTTTCTCTGCCGAAGCTTTCACATTGCGTTTTGAGGCAACCTTCTAGGAATTCACAATACGTTACTTGAGTTTGCTGTAGCGCAACGTTGGGCTACAGCAAACTCATATAGGGAGCATCTTAGGGCGGGCGGCAACTCAGGTGAGCTGGCCGTTTTTCTCATAATACTCTTATCGTCGAGGTACATGCCCATGGCCGCCACAGCCCTATTGAATGGACCACAAGCAGCTTTCATTGCTTACACGAGCGGAATAACGGGAGACACGAACCCAGGGCCTATCTCCATAGCCTACCTACTGTTGGCGCCGGATGGTCAGGAATTGTGCAAAGAGCTTGTGGACACTGCAATAAACGGATCAGGTCATGACGCCGAATATCTTTCGGTGATGCATTTATCAAGAGCGATAGCCAGTAGTTTTGATAACATAACAGATCTGTCCGTCTATTCGAGCAGTAAACTTCTTGTGAACCAGCTCTCAGGCAGATGGGCGATCCGGGTCCAGCGTCATCAGACATTCGTGGACAAGATTGCCTTAGATTTGAGCAACATAAGCTGGAATGTAACCTGGATATCTCGGATAGAAAATCCAATGAAGACATGGCATTGGGAATATTACTCCTTTACCAAGGACGACTCAAAAGGAATCCAGCCCTGATTCTTGGGGAAAGCGATGAACAGATTATCTGATGGAATTACAGTTAGTTGTCGGCACAACGATATCGAGAACGCCTGACCAGACCCATCTCGGGTCAAGGGGCCGGGATCCTGTTTGTGCGGAGATTTCAGGCCCCTGTATTGAGGCGTCTCTTGTTTTTTCCCTTCTTTGTAAATGCGATTCGGTCTATCTGGCGTTTTATCATATTATAATAACAAGTTATGCCGATTTAACGGTCTTTTTCTGGTGCAATCCTTATACTCAGGATATTGATCTTCACCTGGGGGAGAGGAAAAATGGGATGGAAATTATTCTCTCGGCATGGGGAATTCAAAGGAAGTTTCTATCATGGCCATGGGAGCCACTTTCAGGCATGCACATCCACTCACGCTTAGCCAGAACCTCGTATGCGAGATTTCGGAGGAAGAGAAGCCCAGCGTAGGTTGGCGGGCGCCGTCGCTTAGAATCGACGTGAGGGTCATTTTAGAACGACCTGTCATTAACCCAGCTCTGGGACTCACCGGTGGGTCAATTTTCCAGAGCGCCGACCTGAGAGCCCTAAAGCATTATTATGTGGTCGGATTGACTTTTAAGGATGCAATCCTTATATTTCCAAGAGGCTTAAAAAGCCACGCTAGAACCGGCTAGAAATCTTTCTCGTAACTTCTTTCCTTAAAAGTGTTTTTCTCCAGATTTGTTTGATGAGGGGCAGCCAGGCCGTACACCTGCGAACCGACCACGCCCGGTTCTTGCTGCCCCACCCCTTCCATTTCAAGGGTGTGGCGGGAAACTCTATCCGATGAGGCGTGGCAAATGAATAATTTCGAAGAAGCTCGTGAATTTTTGAATCTACTTTATCCGTCCCCGGCTCTAACTTTTCAGACTTTCGCAAATTCAAGAAATTGCCCTGTAGAGCCAAAAATCCTTTACGGCACAATCGATCAGCACTGGAACTACTTTCGGGAAGTCAACGATCAAGGCGCCGGTGTGTACACTATGGTCAATGTCGGAAACGGTAAGTGGCGAAGCGTTGAAAACGTTACCGCCATTTCAAACGTGTTTCTTGATCTTGATGAACCTTCGCCGGCCCCTGTAATAAAAAGCCCTTTGAAACCTCACGCTGTAATCGAAACAAGCCCAGGCCGCTATCAAGCTTGGTGGAAAGTCAAACCTATTCCGGTAACGGATAGTAATAGAGGCGCCGGTTGTGAACTGTTTCGTAGGGTTCAGCGAGGAATCGCTGAAAGATTCAACGGCGATAAACATGTTTCCGGTCTATGTGGCGTGGCAAGGATACCGGGCCTGCTGAACATGAAAAATACCCCTTTTCTTGTCAGAACGCTTGAACTGAATCGCTTATCCGAATATCCGATAACTACTTTGATAAACGCCTTTGGAATCGATCTGAAGAACGAATATAGAAGTAAAGTCCATATTGAGCCGGAAAATCTTAATTTGAAGCTTACCACCATCCCGGAAGGCGCTCGCAACGTAACCCTTTTCAATGTCCTTCGAGAAATTGCTTATAAGGGAATCGTAGGAGAAGCTTTGCTTGATATCGCTTTTCATATCAACGACCATTACTGCGATCCTCCCAAATCGGACGATCATGTGCAGGGTATAGTTTGCAGGGTCAATGATTATTGCCTCCGGAAAACCACGAAAAAGCCCATAAGCTATAACGAATATGTCGATCTGATCTTGAAGACCCAGCATCTCGTCCATTCGCATGGCTATTTCTTCAGATTCTATACTGAAACGGACAGCTTCAGAATCCTGGACAAAAGGGCTTTGGTGAATAGCGTCTTCCATTCGAGTAATAGAAGGGCTTCCAGAACGGATATTGATGAAGTTCTCTTACGGGTACGCGGAGAAATATCAAACAGGTTACCGGCCGGGAATCCCGAAGTGGAGTTTATCCGAACAATGCTGAGAGAGGATGAAGAAGATAGGCTTCCCCTGAAGAAAATATACGGTAGATACGAGCCGTGGCTCCTCGACCGGAACATAAGGCCTTTGAAGAAGAACTGTTTGAGCGCTGAGATCGAATTACGCACAGGTAAAAGAGCAAAAACGGTCAGACAGAAAAAGGACGTGTTCTGGGGATATGAAGGGTTATGTTTGATATGAACTAAAAATGGGGGCACGTACTGGTACTTATGCCTATCTATCTGGAAACACCAGCATATATAAGTTGTAAGTCATCTAAGATAATGTCCATGTACAATGTCCTTGGTACTATATATATTTGTACTCTTATATTCTCCCCGATTATACATGACTTACATTCTTTCCCTGATAGATGGGGGGACCCTTTGGTTGGTATGCGCGACAAGGTCATTCCGGCACACCACCATGGATAGTGTTGCCTCCCAAACAAATACTACCTGATGTATCGCCAAGAATTATACCAGTCGGAACGGGTTATATACCTTCAGCCCCTAGGTTGACTTTGACCAGCTCAGCCCTTATATTATAAATGATTTCGGAAACCCCTCGCTAGAAAACTCCTCGTAAAATTCTTCGCAAATATCCTGCAAAAATCTTTATTACGATTCCAATCCAAGGAGAAGACGTATGGACGTTGACGATTCTCGTATTCCATTGAAGGAAATCCGACTTCACGACGCCTTCAATAACCTATTCCCAAAGCGAACACATGTCCTGGAAGCCCTTAAGAAGGATATCCAGGCTAATGGCTTCGACGAGGCTTTTCCGCTGATTCTCGCCTATGGCCCCTGGATCGACCACGACGTCCTTCTTGATGGGCATAGCCGCCACCAGGTTTGCGAAGAATTAGAGCTTGAAGAAGCGCCGGTTGTCAGACGATTCTTTGAGACGGAAGACGAAGCCCTCGAGTACATGATTCACGTACAAAAGGACCGGAGAAATCTGACCGATGCGGAAATTGTGAACTGTGTGGCGACCTTGGATCAAAGGCAGACGGCCGGACGTCACAAGAAATTAGCCTCAAGTGAGGCTAATTTTCCAACCGGCAAATCGGCGGAAAGAACCGCCACGATTTTGGGCGTATCAAGGAACAAGATCGAAAAAGCAAGAACTGTCCTGAGGCATGGTGACGATGAAATTAAACAGTCTCTTCAGTCGGGAACGTCTATCAACAAGGCTTATAAGGAGATTCAAATGAAGCGAAGCAAGAAGATCAATGGATCTATCAACGAAGCCTTTCCAGAAGTTCCGGAACAGGTTTACTTAAGAATGGCGGCGGTTGAAAAAGATCACGACAATTTAGAGATTTTTGACGTGGCCCAGGACTCCGCAAGCAATGAGATCCATCCCCTAACTGAAGCGTCGACGGTCCCGAAATGCTGGAGTCTCAAAATCCTCGAAGGCTTCGATCCCTGTTGCCTCGATTACATAATCGTCGGACAGGGGACACCGCCTGCAAGTGTAAGCCAAACCCAACAGGTCTTTCTAGCGCCCTGGACGGCCCCGGCGCAGCCAGAAGCCTCCGACACTGAAGATGCTGAAAATGAAGGAATTTATCCACCCACTCCCGCGATAGACCCGAATCCTGCGAATCTCGAAAATCTCGGCGACGACGGCTGGTATGACCTTGAGCAAGCTTGGGCTAAAGACACGCCAGGTTTTGTTTCTGAGGTCCCGGAAAACAACGCGATGGGACACGTCACCGAGGGTGCCGGCTTTGAACAAAGCGCTTCAGAGGAACCGGACATGACACAGGTTCCGACCGACACGAACAATGTTACTCTGCCTGAAGATGTGAACGCCGAACCGACGCTCGACCCCAAAATCGCCCAGATCCTGGATCTGAAGGCTACGGACAGAACCAACGTTATCGTGAAATTCTTGATCCGACATGGACTCTGCCGCATCGGTAGCCTGGGGAAAATTCAGATCGACCGAGACCGACTGCTATCATATCTGCTTGACAGGGACGCTAACACGCTCGACAGATTCACCGGACTGCTGACGGAGTTCAAAGCTGCTCCTTATATCGCTTTTCCTCCGGACGATGACTTGCAACTTGAGCTTCACCACAATTTCTTCGACTACCCATACGGGGCAAAATGGTTCTGGGAGCAGTGCAGTATGAAGGACGACGAAGGATTCCTCTTGAGCGAAGGGGGATTCGGGGCAAACCTGCTGGCCTTCATGGCCCAACACGGGCTTGAATCACTTCACGACGTAGTGGGTAAGGTAGCCGAAATCCACGAGGAACTTCGCCCAAGAAATTCGGTATCCGCCGGCCCTGACCCCCAGCCCTTTTTTTCCGCGTCTCTAAATCAATTTTTTGCAAAGCGTGTAGATAAGCCCAATACAGGAGACTTATCAGCCGGATAATGTGGACAACGAGGAGCAACCTTCAACAGAACTTAATCATGAAAGGAGAATGATTCCATGGGATCACTTAGAACGCTAAAAAGCAATGCAGCGCCAAACTTCAAAGTTGACCATACTTCCAATGCCTTGGACAAACATCGCGAGGTCGCCCGCAAAATGGCGGCGCTCTTCGATAGGCCGGAGGAGTATTTTTTGGAATGGCCCTCGGAAGATGCGGCTGAAATGCTTCTTCGCGCTGAGAAGCATAGATGCTCGGACTGTTACTGGCAGCAGGACGTAATATGTATTCAATCTGAGGAAGAAGATAATTTTCCGCCAGTCTGCCCCGGCTTCAGGGAATTTTCTCAGGAAGAACGGCTCATTTTTACATGAAGTCCCCTCAATGGAGCCGTTTCTCTTTCGCTGCAACGACGTAGCTAATAATGCCGCTAGTAACCTAAGCGCCGAATCGGTCTTTCCGGCGCAGCCATGAAACTCTTCGAATCTTCAGCTAGCCCCCCCCGCTAGTACTCGCTTTTCAGAAAATCCGCTTTTCATTTGATCATTTTCACGGGTTTGGCACGGCGCCGTCGCCGTCCCTTACGAAGTTTACTTTTCAGGAGGTATAGCCGGAGTGGCGCAAAATCCACCGATACGTCTTATAGACGCTTTTTCAGGTTGCGGGAACATGAGTTTGGGGTTTCTTAAATTATCGACAGGTCCATTCACCACGGTTTGGGCCAACGATATCAACAAAAACGCCGTAGACAGCTATAGCGCCAATTTCGGTAATCATTGCGTGGTCGGAGATATCACCGACTTACTGAACGATCCGGACTTTCAACTACCTGCGGCGGACCTGGTGATCGGCGGCCCTCCATGCCAAGGATTCAGCCTATTAAATAAGAATCGGGAGCAAGATCCTCGCAAGTGTTTATGGAAGCCTTATCTTGAGGTCGTTAGGAGATCCGGGGCATCAGCCTTTGTCATGGAAAACGTTCCACAAATTCTAACGTCTTCGGAATATATCGAAATCGTAACGGAATCAAATAGCATGGGATTCAAGACGACAGCGGCTAAACTCTGCGCCGCGGACTATGGAGTCCCTCAAACCAGGCGTAGAGCCCTCATTGTGGGCTGTAAGTTCACCGATCCGGCGCCATATTTTCCTCCCCCGACAACCCATTTCAACCCGAATTATGGGCATGGCGCAACGACCACGAAGGCCGAGCTTGTAGAGACCTTGATTCCCTGGCTGGACGTCAGGGCCGCGATAGGGGACCTTCCAGCTCCGGCGGGAACTGAAATCAATACTATGCCGGCGCCTCTGGACCTTCACTTCGGAAGAAACCCTACAGACCTGAGTATGGCGAGATATATGGCTATTCCGGAGCAAGGGATGAACAGGTTCGACCTTCAGCGAGCGGCCCCTGAGTTGACCCCTGAGTGTTGGATCAGGAAAACCACAGGGGGAACGGATTTATTCGGCAGGCTCTGGTGGGATCGACCCGCCTTCACCATTAGGACTGAGTTCTTCAAACCGGAAAAAGGACGATACCTACATCCTGAACAGCACAGGCCCATTACTCACAGGGAGGCTGCTAGAATCCAGTCCTTTCCGGACGACTTCGTCTTCAGAGGCCCCAAAATAGAGATCGCCCGTCAGATAGGGAACGCTGTCCCTCCCCTTCTTGCGGCACAAATAGCCGATTCCGTGTATGCCATGTTTCGGAAAAGAAATTGAGTATCAGCGGACGATCTTGGTGCGGGAATGGAAACTACGGTTTCCGGAGCTTTTCTCAAGCATTTGCGCCTAACCGGGCGAGTCTTTCATGTGGACAAGTTGTTAACCCGGAGTCGGCTCAAATCGGTAATGCTTCCACGTGGCCAGGGCCATGTTGCTGCCCCCGGCTAGTCTTTCACGGACTGGAGGAGGAATATTAGATTTGATAAATAACTTATCACAGGCGCTATCGGCTCTCGATGAAGATTTCAGCCGGATCGATGACTACCACGTCGTGCCCGACGGCGAATATTGGACCGTCGTTGAGGATGTAGCTCTGGATGTGGCTCAATTTACCGGTAGCCCTAGAATAGTCTGGAAACTGAGAATCCTCCGGGCCGATCAGTTTGGTAGGCGACTTCAACGTACCCTGGTCATCACTAAAACCACTCTTCGGTGGCTGAAAAGAGATTTTTATCTTTGCGGAATTACCCTGGAATCCCTACAAGACCTTCCCGGTCGGTTGGAGAACATACCCAACCTGAAGGCGCTTGTGCGTAAACAGTCCAAGGCGGTTAATATCCTTGATATCGATGCCCCCGTATCGGCTCCAGGCAGTCTATTCCTTCACCTGATCGACCCTAAGGGCCAGGAATATCTCGACCAACAATTACGACTGAACCGGCGTCCCAAGGACCGGCATGAGTTCGAGGCGATTATCGATCACTACGTGACCCGATACCAGTGTCCGCGTCCTTCCAGGGCTTTTCTTGAGGACTCTAAAAGTGGCGCCACGCTTTTCTCCACCGATCCGGCATGGCAAGAAAAGGCGACTATTGGCCTCCGGAGCTGACTTCACACATTTACATCAGTCCCTGCTCAACGAGAACAAGTTACCGACGACTTTCGAGATGGAGAATACCAGAAGAAGGGTTGCCGACAAAGTCGCTGAAAATCGTTCTCCTTGCGTTTTAGAACGAGTATCAGAGAGAGTCCAGCTCCGGGGGCCACAATAGTCCAGTTCGACGCTTGAATTGTGCGTTTTCTCCCTATCAAGACGCGCCTTGCCGCTGTGGCTCCCGAACATGTCATGTGATTTTGCGGCCTCGTATGACTCCTTTTCGGCCACAGGGCTCTTCCATTGCAACCGAAAGCGAAGCCCGAAGATTGTCTTTCAACTAACGATTACATTTTTACATTAACCCGACGAAAGGAACCATCCATGACCGTATTTGACGAGCCGCTATATTCCTACGCTGACCTTCCACTCATAACGCCTTGGCTTACCCAAGCGGCCTGCCAAGAGTTGATGGCGGCAGGTCTATTCACACCGCGGATAATCCGTCAAGAAACCGATACCCATAGCCGCCATATGAACTTTTACGATCTGATAGCGGTTACGGCCGTCGTGCAGACGCTTAGATCCGGCATTACCTCGGATCGCCTATTGAGAGCGCTATATAATCCTTCATGTTTTCGCTGTGATGGCTTTCCGGAGGAAGACCTTCTCTTTCTCAGCACAGGAGCGATCCACGGACAGGAACTCTCCCGTTTCCTGGAAGTCACAAACGCCGATGCGACAATTCTTGTCCGGATTCCATTGGTTGGAGACGCCGAATTAGAGTTCATTCCCAATGAGCTTCTCGGCCCCAAAGACTATCAGGGAGTAGCCCTAACGGGAATCGAATGCAGACGAATTCGCGACGCTATAAAGGCCAACATCGCTTCCAGGGAATATAATACGGCTCATAATCGGAATGACGGTCAGGCGCCTCCTTCAGTATGAAATTCACCCAAGAAAATCGCTTTTCTCCACAAGAGACTGTAGGAAGAAAGGAGCGCCAAAATGCGTAATCATAAAATTGAGCCCCCGGACGCACTTGTTCAAGCTCTTTGGGCTGCTATTTTTCAGGGCGCCAGACTGAAACATGTCGGCGCCTGTGACGACCCCAGGGTATTTATCTTAAAATCTATTCTTTGGGACAGACAAGAAAGCAAGGTTCTCGACACCACCACAGGAGAGGTCTTCAGATTTCCCTGGACGGAACTTGAGTTCCTTGATCCGGTCGATGTGAATTTGCCCGGCGTGCCTCCGGCGCCGCGGTTCTAATGGAGGCTAACAATGGGTATTCCTGTTTACGTTATTTTAACAAAATTCATCTGTTACGATTCAAGAGGCAATGAAAATTGCACAAGCTTTGGCTTTACGGTCGACGATGATGTGGAGTCCCGTTTCTACGACGATTACGAATCCCTGGAGGATGCGGCGGACGCCATCTCTCCGAAAAATCTTCTGTCCACCCTTGGGAAACACTTTCCCGATGCCCTAGACTTGATCGAACAGGACGGCGGACTCATGTTCGACGGTCTCTGGGTCGATATCGAGGATTTGCAGGCGGGACCTGAAAACGAAAATAATGATATCGAGACATCTGAATCATCCTTAACTTGATTCACCAATCGGCCTGCCTGCACTTCCGGGTTGGACGAGCATGATGACGAATTGCGTGACGAGTCACTTCACTCTGATCGAGAGTATTCGGACATCGAAACAAATACGAAAAGACAATCGCTATGCATTTGTTCACGTGTCGAGGTGCGGCGTCATCGACAAACCCTTGACGAGCCTTTGGAGCTTCGTGATAGTGGCTTCAGGCGCAGATGGAGCCGGTGGTCTGCTCAATTTCGAAGAAGGAATCCTACCCGACCGACAAATGTCTCCATTTCAGCTATACGAGCCGTCTTCGTGGGTGGAGACCGTCGGAAAGCGCCGATATGGAAGAGTTTATCAGGAAATTTACGGAGAGCTTACTTGCTGACCCATAGGGGCTCGATAGGCCTCTACGTTCCTGAGAATATGTTGCTGCGCCCTCGGTAGGCGCGCGAAGCTCTTTATGAAAAGGCACGGCGGATTTTAGGTTGCACGTCCTGAAAAGGGCGGCGTTCAATTCCCCTGGCCGGGTCGGTTATCGGGACCACACTGGCCTTTAGCCGGAAGACGACCATCACTACGCCCCGCTGCGGAGGCACAAGTCTAATTGTCGTCCCCCCCCCCAAAGTGTTATTGTCGCTAAACAGGTCCTCCAGCGTAGAAATAGACCGGATACCATCTACATGGATGATAGGGACTTTTGCGCCTTCCTTGAGGTAGCCACCAATCCTGACTTTAGAAAAATCGGCGAGAGCTGGGCCATGAACGTTTCCTTTGGCGATCTAAATATTTGATGGATCGGGTCAGGGGATAACCCATTCATGTCCATCGGCTTATCCCCGACACATTCTACAACGAGGGCGTGGTCATTATGACTAAGGCCGCATGGTTCTCCGGGTCCCACTCCATCGGGCAGCGGACACTTTGCTCGCACTCCCAACCTAAAGCTTTCAGCACGTAGGAGGCACTGATCGTCCTGGTTCCATTAGCTTGATTGATTATAATCCGAGCGCTGCCCACTGTCTCCTTGGCAGCCGGTTTTATCCAGAAGCGGTCAGGGTGGTCTTTGTCGCTCCAGAATTGGACATAATCGAAGTCCTCACCGTGCTCGCGCTTTATGAGCTTGTAAGCTTCTTGGAAGAGGAGAATCCTTCGGAACTTTCCCGAAACGCTAACGAAAGGTTCGCCTCGACGAACACTGCCGGCATCCGGCACAATTAATTCCAACATTAAAATACCCCCTGTACGCCGGACCGGGAACCAACACCGGCCGGTAGCGCTCTCTGGACAAGATACTCTACGTGGAAATCCAGCAGGCATCGCTCCAAGAATTCTCTTTTCTCCTGTTCCGGGTATTCCCAGGCATTAAGACGGCGGGTTGGTCTGTGGTCCGGCCATTTATCAAATTCGGCCAGATGGCGCTCGGCGCAATATCGTTCGAACCTGCCTCCACTATTCATCTTTCGGTGAAGGTAATGCGGGTAATACTTCCGGACCCACTCCATGGCGGTCACTTTCGGCTCCTCTAAAAGTTTAATGCTCTGAGCGACTGTGGGGACAAGGCTTGTATCGGATCGCATGCTCAATATCAGATCGCAGGTCTTCTTCATCGCGTCTTGCGCGGCGGTTCCTATTGCCTTCAGCTCCTTTTCGAGCCTCCCACCTCGCTGAACAGGCATAGCGGTATTAACGGAACCGATCATGATTCCGTACAGCACGGTTTCACACCAGTCCCTAAACCGGGCTGCCCGAGGCGAATTCATTCTCATCACGATTCTGAGGACTCCGCGATAGGAAACAATCATCGTATTCTGCATCCCTCCTCGACTGGATAAAGGTATGCACAAAAAGTGCATACCTTCCTTGAGTTCATTTTTTCGGGCTAAATCCTCAATCAGCTTATGGACCGACCTCTTCTTAGCGCCCAGGCCCGCAGCCAAATCACGGACAGTAATGAATCTTTCTCCACATTCTGAAATAATCTCCAACTCCGTGTTCTCGAAATTTGCCGACAGCGGTTCATAATTCATGGAAAAATCCTCCTCTTCTACGGTTGTGACGTATGAAACTACGTCCGGTAGAAAGACGACAAAGGACTTGGAGATTATTTTCAGGAACTACATGGACTACACGGGCCTTACCGAATGTCGCATGATGTGGGTGGGCGTGGCTCTATTGCGACTTGCCGAGGGGCATTCGGCTGGAACATCAAGATCCGCATGTCCTGGGCCATCGGGGCTATCGGTTTGCGCCCCTCCGTCTTTCATTGAGAGATATCTCTTGCAGGAGACGGCCATGAAAGCTCGGCTTGTTACAAACGCAATACAAAGTGGGTATGTGGCTCGCGATTATATGCGACTCGTTTACGGGAGCCCGAATTCCTTGTCACTGGACTCCGGATCGAAGGGCCAAGCAGCAGCCCATGAAATCCTTAGAGTCTTTGAAGAGCACAATAGACCCGGCCCCATCGAACCGGTCATACCGGTGAGAAGCTTGGTTTCTGTGTTGACTCATGACATGCAGGGATTGAGCGACCTCTCACCCCGCGACCACGGCAAAATTGAAGGCGCAAGGCTGTACGTCGGATGCCCCGTGCGAGTCATAGGAATTCCTGAAAGGAAATTCTTCATCCGGGAAATTTTTTGGGACTATGAGGAAGCAAGGATTCACGAAATTGGGACTCACATCGAGTATGTGTTTCCGTGGGACTGCCTTGAGTTTCCCCAAGAATAGGAAGGCGAATTATGTCTTTCGAATGTCCACACGGGACTCAGTGATGCGTCAAGTTATGACTGTGAGCCGGCGTCAATAAGCCGGAGTTCGTCCGATCATTTCAGGGCACCGGCGGGTGGTCGCATCCTCCGTCT
>CAVVHK010000015.1:0-43579 GCA_963747865.1 uncultured delta proteobacterium
ATATTATGAGAAGTCCTTGGTAATTGACAGAAAGCTCAATGACAAGAAGAGTGAGGGAGACATCTTGAATAGCCTGGGGCTCGTCTATTTGAATTCGAGTCAGTATGCCAAGGCCGTGGATTGTTACGAAAAGGCCTTGACAATTTCCAGAAAAATTAACGACGCAAAGGCTGAAAGGGATAATCTTAACGGTCTGGGGGTCGTTTATATGACCCTGGGACGGATTCCCAAGGCCGTGGATTGTTACGAAAAGGCTTTGACAATTTCCAAAAACCTCAACGACAAGATAGCCGAAGGAAGAATTCTGAACAACTTGGGGATTGTTTATGAGGGTATTGGTAGATATACCGGAGCTGTGGAGAATTACGAAAAAGCTTTGGCTATATCCAAAAGTATGAACGACGTAAAAGGCGAAGGAAATGCCTTGATGGAACTTGGGTTCGTATATATGGATTGGGGCCGGTATGCCAAGGCTGTGGAATATTACGAAAAATCCTTGGCAATCAACAGAGACCGAAGAGACGTAAAGGGTGAAGCCCAGAACCTGAACAACCTTGGGCTCTTATATTGGAATTTAGGCCAGGACCTCAAAGCCGCGGAGAATTACGAAAAGGCTTTGGCAATATCCAAGAGCCTAAGTGACGTAC
The DNA here is from genome assembly GCA_963747865.1 of uncultured delta proteobacterium. Classification (GTDB taxonomy): domain Bacteria; phylum Desulfobacterota; class Desulfomonilia; order Desulfomonilales; family Desulfomonilaceae; genus JBBSBY01. Next base: position 648 of record CAVVHK010000015.1, read on the forward strand.
AGGCTGAGGGGACGGTCCTTGGTAACCTCGGAAGGGTTTACGCGGGCAGGGGAGAATACGAAAAAGCTCTGGCAAGTTTCCAGACTGCTCTGGCAAAATGTAAGGGAAGCGGGCTACCAGTCGCAGTGCCCAACAAGCTGATAGGAGACCTTTACCTGGATATGGACGAAGTCGTAAGAGCCGAGCCTTATCTCAAAGAGGCTGGTCATGCTTCGTCTCTGGGCAGACTGTGTTTAATGAAATTAGACTATCAGACTGCAAAGAATTACTATGAGAACCTTCTGAAATCCGCGGAACATAACCGCGACGAAGTATTTCTCTTTGCATCCTATACCGGCCTGGGAACGGCCTATGAAAAGATGGGGGATTATCGGGATGCGGCGGAGTATTTTCAAAAGGCCATTGACTTCACCGAAGAGATGCGTGCCGGTCTGAACTCGGCAGAGAAGGCGGAATTCTACAATGTGAAAGTGGAGGGCTTTTACAGGACCGCCCCATATGACGGACTCGCCCGAGTACTTACCAAACTGAACAAGCCTATGGATGCCCTGAAGGAATCGGAGTACACTAGAGCCCACGTGTTCGCTGAAGGCCTGTCAAAGAGAGCAGAAGGGTCTGCTCCCAAGGTACCAAAGGATGTTCTGGATAAAGATTCACAACTCAATGACCAATTGGCAGCGCTGACCAAAAATCTTCATAAGGCCTATGAAAAAGAGGACAAAGAGCAGATTACTGTCCTTGAACCTCAGGTTAAGCAGGCAAAAGAAAAACTAGCCGCTCACCTGGACATGCTGCGGAAACAATATCCTCTCTTTGCTTCAACCAAGTATCCTCAGCCAATGGATATCTCACAAACGGCGTTGAAAGATAACGAATGGGTATTGGCATACCACGTCACCGATTCTGGAATCATAATCTATCTCACGAGCGGCAAAAAAATGGTTAAAGCGGTGTTTAAACCCATTCCTAGAAAAGACGTTGACGAACTAGTCCGCAAGTTCCGTGAGCCTATGGAACTGGCTGCTGGCGAATCTATCACTGAAAAACTCGGCAAATTTGATTTCACATCGGGCAAGAAACTTTCTGATTTGCTTCTGTCTGACATCCTGCCCGACCTGCCCAAAGATACTCCAGTAACCACCATTCCTGATGGTTCCCTTGGCGTTGTGCCGTTTGAGATGCTCGTGCTCAACGATGCCGGGAAGGTCGTAACAGATGGTAAGAAACCACAAACTACGGGAGTCGAATTCTTCGGGGATCGGAATCCCATTTCCTATTACCAGTCAATCACCGCCCTTACCTTGGCACGTACTTTAGGGAAGCAACAGAAGCCCGGCGAAAAACTGTTTGCTATGGTTGACCCCGTTTTCTCCGCTGATGATCAGCGTCTGGTTAAGGTCGCAAAACAGGAAAGAGATAGACTCTTGGCTAATCTTCCCACTGACCTGACAATGTCCATCGAAACAGAGAATGGATTGACCTTTCGGAGGCTTCCTCTTACAACTCAACTGGGCGAATCTCTAAAGAAGGCTGAACCTGGAAAGACCGACCTTTATGAGGGACTAAATGTAAAGAAGACCGCTTTGCTCGACAAAGACCTCACCTCATATCGCTCTTTGGTATTTGCGACTCATGGATATTTCGGAAAGGATTTACCAGGAATACAAGAGCCTGTCCTCGTAATGAGCCTCCTTGACCAACCAAAGGGTCAGGACGGTTTTTTGAGACTCAGCGAAGTCATGGGCTTAAAGCTCAACTGTGATATCGCCGCCCTTACCGCCTGTCAAACAGGTCTCGGGAGACACATATCCGGGGAAGGCACGATGGGAATGGGGAGAGCATTCCAGTATGCGGGAGCCAAATCAGTATTAATGAGCCTGTGGAGCGTTTCTGAGACCGCTTCGGTTAATCTAGTGGAGAGTTTCTTCAAGCATCTGAAAGAAGGTAAAAGTAAACTCGAAGCTTTGAAACTCGCCAGGGAAGAAATAAGGAAAGCGGGCTACGACCACCCGTTTTACTGGGCTCCGTTCATACTTGTCGGGGAAGCGGAATGAATATGTTGAATGTAACTTCAGAGATAAAGAAGCGGAAAATGGAGTTGCTCGCTAGGGCTATAGTTATACTGGCGCTTTCTTTTTTGGCGAGTCCTCCTTGGGCTTATTCCGAAGAGCTAAACAAATTTTATGAGAATTTTATATACTTACTCAAGCATGACGATAATGCCAAGTTGGAAACGTTGGTTAGCAAGAATCCCGGTTTGGCCGCCAAATGCCTGAACGCCGTTGAAGCGAGAATTAGAAAGGAAGACGACAAAGGAAAAATCCAAGGTTACACTATGGTGGCTGACGAGTTGAAGGAATTGATTGCCGTTGCCGCAGACAAGAAGGATTGCTCTTTCGCTGAATCCGTTTATGAGAGGGGTGTAGGATTATTGGGGGCTCCCCAGAGAATCAAGGCTTTTTCTCGGACCGTCAGATTGTGCCCCGGCCATGATTCGGCTTACGTGTCCCTTGGCGAGACATACAGGAAGACTGGCGACTTCGATAATGCGGTTTTGAATTACGAGAAAGCCCTGTCCGTAAAGCAGGACTCCCCAGAGGCTCTAATGGGGCTCGGAGAAACCCTGTTGGACGCCGGCCTCTTTCAACGTAGTTTGAATTACTTCGGGAAAGTCCTTGCCATTGATCCGGAAAATGTTCCTGCAAAGAGACTCATGGCTATAGCGTCCAAGCAAGTGGCAGAAGACCAACCGGGCTTCTTGCTTGCATCGGAGATCGAGGACAAACTTTCCGCAGGCCAAGAGAGCTTGATGTGCATGTGTCCGCAGTTCGCCAAGCTTGCTGCGAGATTGCGTTTGCATGAGGTGACATTCGAGATCGGCTCGGCGGCCATTTCCTCCAAAGCAATACAGCAACTTGAGGAACTCGCCACAGCATTGAAAAGCGACGCCCTCAAGGGAGGCCATTACATTATTGAGGGGCATGCCGACAATATAGGTTTGTCTGGATACAACCGGGTCCTTTCTCAGGAGCGGGCTGAAGCGGTAAAGAGTTTCCTGATAAACAAAAAGGGTGTGTCGCCTTCTATTCTCTCTACCCTAGGGGCGGGCGATGCACGTAGTTGGACCACTAACGAAACCTATCTGGGACGGCGCGCAAACAGACGCATCGATATTTTAAGTGTCGATACGGCAAGCGCCAAATCAAAAGACGGATAACAATGCCATGCTCTTGAGCGGATATTCTTTGAGGCGGGCACAGGCGTCCATCAGATTCGGAGCTTTGAAGTTCATTGTTCCTGGCTTACGGCAATTTCCCGTTGGGCCGTTTCATTAGAACTCAGCAACCGACTAATAAATTATATAGTAGGGTTGAGGGGACGGCGGGACTGTCCACCTGGCTCCTGATATTTGTACCAACGCGCCTCATGTTCCCCTGTGCGCGCCAACAACGCTTCAAATCTGAAATGCTTCAAGGAGAGAATGATGAAACGGGCTTTGGTCATTATTGTCGCGTTGACGATACTATCATCGGTTCCGGTTCATTGGGCTAACGCCGCGGCCGAATCCCAAGGATGGACTCTCTTCAATGAGGCTAAGGCGTTGAGTGACAAAGCCACGTCGAAGGAGGATTTGGAGAGGACCGTCACATTGTATCTGGAGGCCCTGTCAATCTTCGAGAAAGCGCAGGACCGCAAGGGAACGGCGTTTACGCATCACAATTTGGGGATGATCTACTACAATTTGTCTCAGTACCGACAAGGCGCAGCAACACAACGAAAAAGCTTTGGAAGGTCAGCGGCGCCTGGGCAACCGGAAGAATGAAATGTTCGTGCTGTGCCACATGGGGAACGTGTTTCAGTATCTGGGTCGGCTTGACAAGGCGCAAGAGTTCTATGGCAAAGCCTTGGCCATTGCGAAGCAAACAGGTGATACAGCCGGGGAGAGTTTAGTCCTTCACGATCTTGCCTCATTGTACAGCGATCGTGGTGATTATGAAAAAGCCTTTGAGAATTATCGGAAATCGTTGGAGATCAAACGGACGAAAGGGGACCTTGATGGGCAGGCCTCGGCTCTGACCGGCATCGGAGTTCTGGTATGTGATCAGGGCCTTTATGACAAGGCGTTGGCATATCATAGGCAAGCGCTGGAGATAAGAAAGAAAAGCGGTGACATAGACGGTCAAGCCAATTCCATCGGCAATATTGGTTGGGTTCACTCGGCACGAGGGCAATATGATGCGGGCCTGAAAGACTGCGATACGGCCCTTGAAATGGCTAAGCGAATGGGAAATCGAGCGGCGGAAAGCTGGATCATGTCCGATATCGGCATAGCGTATTCTGCGTTGGGCAAATATGATAAGGCATTGGAATACTACCAAAATTCTCTCACAATAGCCAGGGAAATCAAAGACGCACACAGAGAGGGCTGAATTCTCGGCAGGATGGGGCTCGTGTACAGCTCCCGCGGCGATTATGACAAGGCTTTAGACATGTACGAGAATTCATTGGCCATACTGGACAAAGTTGGCCATCCAGGCTCCACCGGCGAAACCCTTTGCAGTTACGCGGTGCTCCACCAAGCGCGAGGGGATTCAGCCAAGGCGATCGAGATGTTCCTCAAGACTTTACAAATATTCGAGCGGGTCGGCATGGACACACGTGAGCCCAAGAGCGGTCTTGCCTACGCTTACCTCGAATTGGGCAAACTCGATGAGGCGGAGCCATATGTCAAGGGTAGTGAAGAATTTGGTCCGCTTGCCCGCCTGGCCTTGCTCAAAGGCGATTACAGGACTGCCAAGGCCAATTACTAGAACCTGCTCGAAAAGGCGGAAAAGTATAGAAAGGCTGACGATCTTTTTATCGCTTATACCGGCCTCGGAATGCTTTCCGAGGCTTTGGAGGATTACAAAAGCGCTCAAGAATACTATGAACAGGGTATAAAGCTTACGGAAGAATTGCGGTCAAGTCTTCCTCCTGCGGAAAGAAAGAATTTCTTTGAGGTCAGAATCGGAGGATTTCCGCGCTCTGAGCCGGCCAAGGGTCTGACCAGGGTAAGAATGAAACTCAACCAGGCGGCAGACAGCATAGATTCCAGTGAACTAACAAGAGCCAGGGCGTTCTCTGACGGCATTGCGCAACGGTCTGAAGCGGGTGTGGCCGGAGTTCCTCAGGAGGTGCTGAAAAAAGAAGAGGAACTGGTTACCAGGATAGCCTCCCTAAGAAAAGAACGCGCCATCGAAAAAGGTAAAACACCTGACAGATACGACAACATCACTAAAGAAATTAACAAAGTGGAATCCGATCTCAATGCCTTTATCGAAATGCTTCGGCAGAAATATAACCTGTACGCCTCAGTCAAATATCCCCGACCGGTCTCACTCAAGGAATCGGCTCTGAAACCGGAAGAGTATGTAGTGATTTTCGATGTGTCCGGCGAGGGGGTCGGAGTCAAACTGATAAAAGGGAAAGAAATATCCCAGACATTCTACACCAAATGGAAATCTGAAGACTTGGCGAAGGACGTAAAGAAATTCCGCCAAGCATTTGAAGAAGCGAAGCTCAAGGAATTCGATCCTGAGTTAGGCCGGACTCTTTACAAGAAGCTCCTCTCGGCGGTATTGGGAGATGTTCCTGACGGCGCCCCGCTTGTCATAATCCCTGACGGTATCTTAGCCATACTCCCCTTTGAAGCCCTTGTTGTTTCAGGTAAAGCTAATTGGAAGGAGGATAGCGGCAGACCGTACCCTGAAGGACTCACGTACCTTGGCGATGTCTATCCGATAAGTTATTACCAATCCATCACCGCTTTGAGTTTGGCGAGGACGATGAGGTCAAATGAGAAACCCGGCTCAAAGACGATGATTGTTGCCGACCCGGTGTTTCAGTCCGACGATCCCCGTCTGAAAGCAGGCGCCACACAAGAACGACAGAAGTTGGTTGCCGCTCTTCCTGAGACGCTCATGTCCATAAAGGATCAAACAGGTCTCACATTTCCCAGACTCAAATTGACTTCTGAACTGGCAGACACTCTCAAGAAACTCAACCCCTCCGGAACCGATTTATTTACCGGAATGCATGCAAGAAAGAACATTCTCTTCGATAAACCTTTGACAAACTATGGTTCAATCATATTCGCCACCCACGGATACTTCGGCACAGATATTCCTGGAATCCAGGAGCCTGTATTGGCAATGACATTGGTGGAGCAACCCAAGGACCAAGATGGATTCCTCAGAATGACCGAAGTAATGGGAATGAAACTCAACGCCAACGTAGTAGCCTTGACTGCTTGCCAGACCGCTCTGGGAAGTAATTTATCAGGCGAGGGGGTGATGAGCATGGGCAGAGCGTTTCAGTACGCCGGGGCAAAGTCCATCCTTATGAGCCTGTGGTCTGTTTCTGAGAGTGGTTCCGTATTGCTGGTTGAGAAATTCTTTGAGCATCTCAATTCTGGGAAGAATAAACTGGAGGCGTTGAAACTGGCAAGGGACGATGTACGCAACGCAGGATACAAGCATCCGTTTTATTGGGCTCCGTTTATTTTGGTTGGTGAGGTTAACTGATGGGCATGGCTGCCACAGCAACCGTTGATTCTGCTTCGAGGGACCCTGGCTGCCAAATACATGGCTCTAACTATTTACGAGATGAATGAGGGGGATGCTTCATGAAAAGAATATACGCTGGGGATCCCTTCGGCGGGCAGCGCCCCCGTTCCGTCCCCAAGTAGCAGTGATTTGCCTGATTCCTCAGGTTCCTGATAGAATAGACAACGGTTTTCGAAGCATCAAGAGCGTAGCGGTTCCGCGTCACATTTATTTGCGAACAGCGACGAATCAATTCATAGAACGTGGCGCAAATGCGCATTGAACAATAATCAATACCATTGGAAGGAGTGATGGCTATGAAGAGATATGCTTCCTCTTTTATCGCTGTCTTATTGATATTAATCGGGTCGTTTACCTGTTACGGTAGAGAACCGATAGACGAGGGCGATCTCAAGCTGGATTTCGAAAAGACAAAGAACAGAATGGTGGAAGTCCTCTCCGGTTTAGTCGGTAAGGGTGAGCTGGACAATAAACTGGCACAGGCTATAGGACAAGCGTCCCTCACTATGGTCAAGGAATGCTTGCAGCAAGGGGCTCAAGTGAACGCAAATGACAAAAACGGGATAACCCCGTTGATGCGCGCGTCAATGAACGGATGTACCCAAATTGCCGCCGCGCTTCTGGAGAAAGGGGCAGACATTAACTTGAAATCTGCACAGTCGGGATTTAATGCCCTGCATTTTGCCTGTTTGAATGGTTACCCGGAAACAGCTAAACTCCTTTTGGAAAAAGGCCCTGATATCAACACCCCGTCAAAGGACGGAGTAACATCTCTTATATTGGCGGCTTTTTTTGGCAGGGTAGAGGTAGTCAAACTACTGGTGGCAAAGGGAGCCAATATCAACGCTGTCGACGGGCAAGGTCATAATGCCGCTCAATGGGCTAATGCGCAGGGATATCCGGAAATAGCTCAATTACTACAAAGCCCGTAGGAAAACATTGAGATGAGACAGTAGCGCTTCTTAACTCCAAAGTGAACGTTCCGCCGTCCGGTGAATTGGATATGACGACATAGGTTTGGCCTTGGCGTGAAGTCGGCCAGGCAAAGGAGGCGATTACAATGGCTCGCATGAGAAACATTTTTGCATCCGTTATTGCTGCGATCATCTGTGTTTTGGTTTCGTTCACACCAGGGCTTGCCGAGGAAAAGGAAATTTCCTTCAGCAAAGATATTCAAGTAGTCCCGGTTAACGAAAAAACCGGAAACAGAATCAATATCAAACTTGTGTTGGACAAATCCAAGGTCAATCCGGGCGATACGGTTGTAGTCAACTTTGAGGCGGATAGGGATTGCTATCTGACCCTTATCGATGTAGGCACTTCCGGTAAGATCACACGATTGTGGCCGAACGATTTTTCCGGAAATGACAACTTTGTCAAGGTGGACAAACTTTATTCCTTTCCAAGCTCTTCAGACCGGTTCCTGTTCCGAGTTTCCGGGCCGGAGGGGATAGAGAGAATCATCGCCATAGCCACAGCGGACAAGAACGCCATTGTTTCCGATCAAGACTTCAGCGAATCCAAGGGCGGCTTCAGATCGTATCAAAAGGGTCTGAAAGACCTTGTGGTGGAATCCGCCGAAAGAGTGGACTCACTCTCGTCCAATTCAAACTGGGGAACCTCGGAAGCCAAGTTGGTCATCGGAAATGTTCCCAACGGTGGAAAGATAACCAGCCGCAACGTATATTTGCTTAGTCTCGGAGCGGCTACTCTGGGACTCAAATACTGTGATGATGACGCAAGGGCCTTCGCCAAGGTCATGGAAGATAAGCTCAAGATACCCAAGGAAAATACCCGCATTCTCGACGGGAACCAAGCGACAAAAGCCGGCTTCATCGACGCGTTGCGTTGGCTTTCTACCAAAGACGCGGCCTGAGGACCTGATACTGATCTACTTCAGCGGGCACGGCACGTTGATTCCCGATGAGCCCCCTGCGAACCATGCGGACGGCGTATCTTCGGCTCTGGTCTGTTTCAATAGCAAGCAGAGATTAACCAGAGACGACCCGGGACTCAAGGACATACTCTTTACGGGTTACCAGCTTGAGAGCCTGCTGAAAAAAATACCGGCCAGAAGAAAAATGTTGGTAATTGATTCATGTCACAGCGGTTCGCTGACAAAGGCCTTTGGAGCCAATCTGGTATCCAAGTATATCCCTATTTACACGGATGAGGAGCTTCAGCAAATCCGTAGTCGACACAAAGGCCTTCAGGTTATAGGAGCGGATACATCCAAGGTTTCCTTAGACAGCGACATGAAAGAGAAAGAAGCTCTTCTGGCCGCTTGTTCAAAACAGGAGTCTTCCTATGAAGACGGCCAAAAGAAGGCGGGATTGTTCACCTACTGGCTTGCAGGATCCGTAAAGGGGCATCAAGGAGACTTTTACACCGCTTTCGAGAACACGCGTCAAAAGGTCATGGAAGAAACAAGTTCTGAAAGTCAACCCCAGACGCCTCAACTTGATGATGATTACGGTCTTACCCGTGACATAAAGTTCTGAAAGAAAGGAGAATTTCTGTGAAAAACATAGCAAAGATCGCAGTTGCCCTTGGATTTTTATGGGTCACGCTGTCCCTGTTGAGCGCAATGGCGGTAGCCGCCGACAACGGCAAGGAACTTAAGGACCTGGTAGTCGAAGAGAGTTCAAGGATTCACTCCAAGAACTCCGATTTCAAGATCAAACTCAGGCCCGTGGGCGAAAGAGAAAAATACGCCATTGGTGACAAGGTGGCCTTCGAGTTCAAAGCGAACCGGGACGCATATGTGACCATCCTGGACATCGGCACCAGTGGAAAAGTCCATGTGATCTTCCCCAATAAATGGCACAAATCCGGGAAGGTGGTCGCGGACAGGACCTATAGGATTCCCGGAGAAGATTCAGATTTCGTCTTCAGGGTCAAAGGACCTCCGGGTGTCAACTATGTAAAAGCCATCGGGACTATGAAGGAGAGCGAGTGGTTTGGTAGAGAGGCCCTTGGAGATGATGACGATCCGTTTTACGAAGTAAAGGATCCGGCCAGGAAAATAAAAGACATCAGCATGGATTTGGATAAGCAGGGTGGCGAGGCTTGGACCGAAGCTGAAACCAAGATCAATATTATCCCCCGTTCCAGTGACGAAGGGGATCAAGAGGAAGATGAAGATCAGGGAGAAGAGTATTCCAGAAAAGACATAGACCAGGACAGACCTGAAGTAAAACTGTGGACGGGAAGAAAGACCTACCAGATCGGCGAACCCGTTACTTTCTACTTCTACTCTGCAAAAGACGGATATCTAAATCTGGTTGATTTTGGGACCAGTGACAAGGTTCATGTGATCTTCCCCAATAGGCTCCAGCGGGACAACTTTATAAAGGGCGGAGAAGTCGTAAAGATTCCCATGAAACAAGAAGACGAGTTTAGATTCAGAGTGAAAGGCCCCGAGGGGGTGGAAGTGGTAAAGGCGGTATTCAGCGAGAAGAAACTCCAGCTTTACAAAGGATCTTACAATTTCGACAGGTACGTTTTCCAGCCTTGGGAAGAAAAGGGTGAGAGAATACAAAAGGACATAGATGTTGAACTGCGCCATACGCCTAAGAACACTTTTTCACGCGCAAAGACGTCCTTTAGGGTGGTGCGATGAAAAACCATGCTACCGCTATGAGTTTGTTGATACTGACTGTTGCGCTGATCGCTTCGGGAGCTCGGGCCGGCAATGAAAGCAATGCGGCCCCCTCTGCTTCGGAATGCGAGAGGGCGCAGACCATTCGCAACCAGGTGGCCGCTGCGGACGGCATGCCGCGGGAAATAAAGGAAGAACTGCTGCACAAGGCCGCAACCTTATGTCCGGAGAAGGGTGACGCTGGAGTTCTGTCTCCGAGGCGGAGGCCCTTTACGCTCAGAACAAAATCTCCGAGACGCTGGAAAAATTGCAGAAAGCTGTTGAGTTGAATCCCGGAATGGCATGTCCCAAAGCATTCTCCATCGGACGGGACCTGGTAAGCAAGCAAAAGGCGGGCGCTGCTAGGGGATTCTATGAAACCGGCCTAAGCGCCTGTCCTGATGAGACTGCTCTTACCGAGTATGACAAGCTTGTCCAGGGACAGACCGGCAAATTTGAGGAAAAAGGTCCAAAGGATCTCATAGGCAAGGATATTATTGTGGAATCGCTCGAACGATCGGGTCCGCCGGCTCGTGAGCGGTCCTCTCATCCGAGACGGCGCCACAATGAGGACAACTATGATGGAGACTACGAAGCTCCCAGAGTAGTGTTTCACAGCATTCTCTTTGAGTCCGGCTCAGCCGAACTTACTCCGGGCTCGAAAGACCAATTGGATGAACTCGGCCAGGCCCTGAGTTCGCCACGGCTTGGCAATGTGAGAGCATTTTACATAAACGGCTACACAGACAGCATTGGAACTGAAGATAGGAACTGCGATTTAGGATACCAAAGAGCGAGAAGCGTTATCCGGTATCTAACTCAAAAATGGGATCTTCGTCCGAGCAGGTTGGTTCCCCAAAGTTTCGGCCAAAATAGGCCTATTGCCACAAACGCCACCCCTCTGGGCCGATTTTTGAACCGCAGGGTGGAGGTGAGGAATGCCGACGCATCCGGATCGGAGGATTATTACCTGAGCGGCCGGTGCCGGTAGGCTGAGATTCCGTTAACTTTGAACTTTCTTACGGGCGCGGCGGCTCCGCAGGCCGCCGGTCCTTCCAGTATATCCGTTTCAAAGAGGCGCCCCTCATGGCAAGCATGCCGTTGCCACGCGCCGGAATGGCTCTATTCGAGAAAAATCTCAAGTGAATGTCTCTTGGAGGAGCCATGGATTAAGATATGGGAAAGCTCGGCATGACAACCCGTTTTACCGGGCAACGTTCATTCTGGTCGGTCGAACAAACCTAAAACCTTCTCTGCCGTGACTCGTTCCGGAGTTTCCGGGTAAATGACCGACGGCACTTCAGATTAATTGCGTCCAAAGAAATTAAGAGGCTGTCCTTCCAATTTAGTCGGACGCTAACGACAGCCGGAATCAAGGACATTAATATAACGGTCTCGTCGTTAGTGAACCGGTGGTTCGAATATCCGACAAGGGGAATGAGGTATCCGAATGTAGCAATCCATACAAAACCTTTAGACAGGCACAACTGCCTGATACAGGGGAATTACATATGTTTGCCAAAAGATTCCCAAATGTTTTGGTATTATTCCTGGGAGTTTGCTTCCTCTTCATGGCGGCTTCCCATCTGAGAGCTCAAGGGACGAATGTTGAGAGACTTGCCGCCGCCGTGAGCGAAAACTCCGCAGATCTTAATGCAAAAAGGGCCTTCGTGGAAAGAGGTTTGGTGGTAAATTCGAATCCGCGCACAGATATCGAAATATCCCTTAAGACTGACAATCCCTCTTTGAAACCAGGAGATGAACTACGATTTACGGTCGGAACCGACCGGGACTGTTACCTGACTGTGCTGTATCCTTCCGAATCAGGTAATGTGATAGTCCTTTGGCCGAATGATGAATCCGGATGGAACAACAGAGTGACAGCCAACACCCCGATACGTATCCCCGGACCCGATTCATCCATCCATATCAAGGTAGACGGTACGGCGCCATATGAGCGGATATTGGCTGTGGCCTCAAGCGAACCCCACGGTTTTTTCAGAGATCGGGATTATGTCGACCAGCCGGGTCAACCTGTCAAAGCCCTCGCGTTCCGATCCAAGGAACTGGTCGCTGAACTCCGTAGCCGGGCAGACGCGTTTTCAAATTCTTTAAAGTGGGGAACCGCTCAGCTCGTGGTGCATGTGGCCGCGTCAAGGACCGGCCGCGGGGCTTTTGTCTCCAGCCTATCCCCGAAGGATGCGACTCTCTTGACGGTGAAGAATCTCAATAAAGCGATAACCGCCAAAGGTTACGATTGGGTCGCAGGCGTCACATCCTTGTCGGAATTGTCCCACGACCAGATGACGGCGCTTTGCGGAGACAGAGAAAAGCCGCGGGAGCGGGACGCAACCCGGCGAAAACCTATGGACGAAGAGGTAAAGGAGATACTGGAGACTGACAAATCCGATCGGCCTACGAAGTGGGATTGGAGGAATGTTAATGGTCAGAATTGGACTACGCCTATAAGGAATCAAAGCTCATGCGGTTCATGTCAAACTTTCGCCGCTACAGCAGTGGTGGAAATGGCCTGGCAAATTTTCGAGAAAAAGGCGTACTCCGGAATCCATTTGTCCGAATCCCAAATCTTCTTCTGTGGTTGTGGAAAGTGCTGTAAATCAGGATGGTACACAGAAGACGCATTAGACTTCGCCAAGCGTCAAGGCGTCCTCGAAGAATCAGTTTACCCGTACCGTCCGCATGATCAAGATTGTGGGGCCGAGATTTGCCCTAGCTCGCCAAATGGGCAACAGAAAACCCAAATCGCCGACTGGGTCAAGATATCAGACGCTGAGGGGGCTAAGAACTGGCTGAGCCAAGTCGGACCTGTTACAGCATCGATGGCGGTCTACGAAGATTTCCAGAACTACAAGAGCGGAGTGTACAAACACACCACCGGTAAGGATTGCGGAGGCCATGCTATCACTATTGTGGGATACGATGACGAAGAGGGTGTTTGGATTTGTAAGAATAGCTGGGGCACTGACTGGGGAGACAATGGGTGGTTTAAAATAGCCTACGACCAGTGTGAAATCGGCTCGACAAGGCGTCCTTTTTACGGGGTAAAGGCTCCTATTTCCAGAAAATAATATGATGGAGTGTGATCCATTCAGCTCGACTAAACAATACCAGTAAAGAGCCGGTCGCAATAATTCGGGTTTTCGAGGATAGATCGAGAGAGACCCTTCTTGCAAAAAGCGGCTCTCAGGAGATTATTCAGGAAGCTCTTAATTCTGCGACTGCTTTAGGGGACTACCGTAGCTATTATTTGACCAAAGTCTTGCAGAACTGAGATAACCGGCTCTGGTAGGCCCTCTGGAGAAGCAAATCTTGCGAACGACCATGTTGTTTTGTATCCCGCTCTCCGAGCCGATTTTCAGCAATTTGTTGTCTCTTATTTTTACCGTTGTATGGTAATTTCGCAAGACTTTATATTTGAATATCTTTAAAGATGATCCTGCTATGGCAGGGTACCGGAGGATCTTATGCTAAAGCTGCTTGTCGGCGCCTCTTTGGTTTGCTTGGCTGTCACATTGACGATTGCTCAAGATCATGTCGAGGTGGCTGCCGGCAAGATGTTTACTCTAACGCTGGAGTCAAACCCTTCAACGGGTTACCAATGGGAAATCTCTCAACCCTTGGACGAGACGAAAGTGAAGCTCGTCGAGTCACTCTATAACACGCCAAAGAGAGATAGAGTGGGAGCGGCGGGTGTGGAGCTTTGGGTCTTCCGAGCCGTAGGTTCCGGCCAGACAACCATCTCCATGAAGTACGTGCGTCCATGGGAGAAAGATGCGCCTCCGGCGGAGACCGCAACCTGTGCCATCACAATCAACTAGTGGACTATTGGCCCGAATTCAGAGCGGCGTAAATCTAAATAAAATGCAGTTGCGGACACGCGTAACAGGGGGGAGTTCCTCGTATGCGTCAATATAAGGTTGCACGTGTGTCGAGGTCGCACTATGAAGCTGCTCCTGTAAACACAAGTTGGCTTACTGACCCTCAAAGTGGGCAGAGATGAGATACGGAAAGCAGGGTACGACCACCCGTTTTACTGGGCTCCGTTTATTTTGGTGGGGGAGGTGAACTGATTCCGGCAGTATTTCATTTGTAGACGTGTAAACAAACAGTTTTTTGGAGATTTGTAGAAAGCGAGTTTCAGATAGTTGTTGACCGGTGGAGTAAGGCGTCAATATACTCTGTCAGTAAACAAAGTATGGTTCTTAAGATGACGTGAAGTGATTGCGAAGGGGAAAACCATGAAGCCCATAGCCATTCATAACGATTCAACCTCTCAACGTTCGATCCGGGGATCCTCATTAATAGCGTTGATTCTCCTCTGTTTACTAAGTTTCTCTCGCACCGGCGGCCAATGAGGAAAATTCGAAAGCTATCCGTCGCGATTCCCCGGAAGGCTTATCCATACCAAAGGGTCAAAAGAGAGTCGCCCTAGTCATTGGAAATAGCGACTACGAAGGGGTCCCACTACGGAATCCTGTCCATGATGCGGAGGATATTGGAAGCGTGCTTCGGGGGCTGGGCTTTGTCGTACAGATAAAAATAAACGCCAATCAGCGACAAATGGAAGAAGCGGTTGAGGAGTTTGTTCGGGAGATTCAAAACGGGGATGTCGGGCTATTCTACTTTTCCGGGCATGGGGTTCAAGCAGGCGGAGATAATTACTTGGTCCCAGCAGGGGGCTCCATTGAATCTGAGGCTGACGTTCGCTACAAGACAGTCAACGCTGGCCTTGTTTTGGGGAAGATGGAAGAATCCAGGAACCGGACCAATATTTTCATCCTCGACGCGTGCCGGAACAATCCGTTCAGGAGGTTTAGATCACTTAGCAAAGGTCTTACCGGGATGGATGCTCATGTAGGAACATTTATCGCTTATGCGACAGCCCCCGGTTCTGTGGCGGCAGACGGTACAGATCGGAACAGCCCTTATGCCAAGCACATCATGGAAGCCCTGAAGCCCAAGGGCATCAAGATTGAAGATGTATTCAAGCAGGTCACTGCGGGCTGTGGAGAAAGACACCGCCGGGAAACAAATCCCATGGACTGCGTCGTCATTGCGAGAGGACTTTTATTTCAATCCTGTTGACGATGTGGTACCGGGAGCTACACCTGTAGTGAAACCTCCTCAGGAGCCCGATAGTCCGCATCAGGCTTCTTTCCCGGCCCAGACACCGGCACAGCCGACACTTAATACGATTTCCTCTCCTTTCGCTGTTTACAAAGAAAAGGCTGAACGACTCTTGGGGCTGAGTGTTCGTGGTGACGCTGCCGCCAATACGGAGTTGGACCGGATGTGCAGAGAACCGGAAACAGTGAGGCGCTTCAGGGAAGCAGGTGAACGGGGCGACGCACTGGCCCAGTTCATGTTGGGTCGCATGTATAATTATGGACTTGAAGTAGCCAGGGATTATGAAGAGGCATTGAAATGGTATGGGAAATCCGCCAATCAAGGAAATGCGTGGAGTCAATATAGCCTGGGGTCGATGTACGAAGAGGGCTCTGGAGTTGCCAAAGATTACGAGACGGCGCTTAAGTGGTATAGGAAATCCGCGGATCAAGGAAATGCAGACGCTCAATACCATCTGGGGTTGATATACCGCACTGGCAAGGGGGGAGTCCCCAGGGACTACGCTGCGGCGCTTGAGTGGCACAAAAAAGCGGCGGATCAAGGGAATGCATTGGCTCAAGACAGTTTGGGGTGGATCTACCTGAATGGCGTGGGAGTCCCCAAGGACTCTAATGCGGCGCTTAAGTGGTATAAGCGAGGGGCGGAACAAGGAAATGCGGACGCTCAATGCAGTGTGGCGCTTATGTACGACTATGGCATCGGGGTTGACAAGGACTACGAAGAGGCGGCAAAATGGTATAGAAAAGCAGCGGAACAAGGGAATGCATTGGCTCAAAACAATCTGGGGTGGATGTACCAGGAGGGCTTGGGAGTTGCCAAAGATTACGAGGCAGCATTGAAGTGGTACAGGAAATCCGCGGATCAACGAAACGCCTGGGGTCAAGATAGCTTGGGGTCGATGTACAAAAATGGCACGGGGGTTCCTAAGGATTATGAAGAGGCCCTTAAGTGGTATAGAAAATCCGCAGATCAAGGAAATGCATCGGGGCAATACAATCTGGGGTCGATGTACAAAAATGGCACGGGGGCTCCTAAGGATTATGAAGAGGCGGTGAAGTGGTTAAGGAAATCCGCCGAACAGGGAAATGCAGATGCGCAATACTATCTGGGGTCTATGTATCAGGATGGCAAGGGAGTCCCCAAAGACTATGCGGAGGCGGCGAAGTGGTACATGAAATCCGCCGAACAAGGAAATTCAGAAGCGCAATACAATTTAGGGCTGGCCTATAAAAACGGTAAAGGCCTTGCCAAAGACAAGACTGGCGAGCGGAAGTGGTTGCAAAAGGCTGCCGACCAAGGGCACCGCGGCGCCAAAAGGGAGCTACGCGAAATGGACGCTACATCGTCCTGGTAATTGGAAGCGGATACTTAGAGTTTCTCAGGGCAGGACGGAGGAACTCTACTCGCAGCCGCAGCATATTTTTCGTCCTGCGCTCCATCTTTCTCTTTCGGTACACCACCCGCATATGTCTCCTTTTGCACTCGATGGAAAAATAGCAACTCTGGACGGCAGCGGGAAAAATTCTTCATTAATGCCAAGACAGCATATCCTGCGTGAATTCTGTCAAAAAGGCACCCAAAGCACATCATCCAATAAACAAGAAGTTGATGAAGTCATAAGGTTTGCCTTGCAACTCGATCTCGCCGATATGGTCAAAACTCCTTCCAAAGTAGCCGCTTTTTCAATACCGCAAGTTTGCGGTTTTGATACGACATCGTTGCAACACGGAATCTCGTGTAGGCGTCACAATCGAGCCGTTAAGTCCAATTGAAGTGACGGGGGATATCCCTACGGTTGAATCTTTTCTCAGCCGTGCCGGTCGTCATTCTTGTCCGTAGTCATCCGAACTTGAAATGGGAACAACGGCGCCATGCAGAACCAGCAAAGGCTGAGCTGGAGACATGTGTCTGCGGTTGCTCTTCATGAAAGCTTCGTGGCAAAGTGTTCACTTGCCAAGCGCGGTCATAAGACCGTGGTCGAAATTTTGGCGGGGAACGTCTGGGGTAAAGTATTCACTGTCCTTTATGACCCCGTCAAGGGATAAGGCTCTTATATTAGGTGAACCCATGATTCAGACTAGCGACTTAAGGTGGATACTCTGGAAAAGCATCTGACACAATAGGATTGGCTGGTCGGTCTTGGAATTCCACAAGATATCGCCCCGCCAATGCCGGCAGCGTGAGAACTCTGCCCCCGGCGTCAGGGTTGAGCAAATGCGCTGTGCGGTTCTCCTCGTACCTCAGCGCCCAGATTTGGCTCAAATAGGCTATTAAGATTTCATCTTCCAACGTCAGAGTAGCTGTTACTCATGCGGAACCCAGGGGAGAAAGCAGTCGTTTGGCCATGTCGCGTATAACACTAACAGAACCATTCTGAGGGCTGACGTTTATGGCTTGCCCTAACCCTTGCCCGTTGAGATCATGACATGACATGACGTGTACGGGTATTCTTGGAATGCTAGAGCAGAAAAGTTTTGGCGACCGGTCACATTCAGTTTCATCTATCTACTAACCATTTTGGCAGTTGTTTGCAGGCGCTGAGCCCGTTGTTGGAGCTTGATCGTTCATTCTTCTTCTAAGATGCCTGAAGGTGGATTGTCGGGACAGCTAAAATTCCGCAGAGAACGGTGCTTGTTGAGGAGACGGGACTCGGAGTTTGTAATTTCAATACCGTCGGAAGCGTTGGACAAGGAGAGGATGTGGTCAGGGACAACTCTTTTCGACCAAAGCGGTCTCGATAGGGCCGGGTGCTCATGATCTGAGGAGCTATTAGGGCGGCTTGCTTTTCCAAAAAACCACCCGGAAGTGGCTGCTCCACCAGTTTAATATATAATTTAAGAGCTTGCGGCAATGTTGCGTGGATCATCGGTTGAGGTTTCGTCATCCTCGCATAGGTTCATTGAGGAGGGTCTCCGCGTATCTATAATCAGCTAAAAACAAGCTCAAATCTAAGGAGGTACTTTATCATGAGGCTTCGCAAAGTTTTTGTTTCTGGAGTTATAACTGGGGTTGTCGCCATAGGCTTACTTGTTTTCACGATGGGGCTGGCGAATACGGCGATGGCTGATGACAACGGCGTGATGTTGGTCGACAGCGCGGCGGGAGGACTGACGGAGGACGTTTCTGGACCTGCTAAAGCAGGGCACTGACATCAATTCCAGGGACGAGCAAGGCAATACCGCCCTTATGGGGGCTTCTCAAAACGGACGCTTGGAAACGGTAAAAGTGCTTCTCGATAAAGGAGCGGATGTCAATGCCAAGGCTGCGGACCAATGGACGGCCCTGATGTTCGCTTGTCGAAACGACTATCTGAACATAGTGAAGCTTCTTGTGGACAAAGGAGCTGATCTAAAGGGAACGCCGGATGACCCCTGGACGCCCCTGGGTCTGGCCAGCCGCTACGAGTATCCGGAAATAGTAAAATTTCTATTGAGTAAAGGAGCTGACGCCAACGGACCGGACAGCGAGAAATGGACACCGTTGATTCTGGCAGCGCGCTACAGTAGCCCTGGAATGGTGAAGCTACTTCTGGATAACGGGGCCGATCCAAACGCCGTACAGAAGACCGGTTGGACACCGTTGATGGAAGTAACGCAGAGAGAGCAGCCTGGAGCGTCGGCTGAAATAATAGAGTTGCTCATTGCTAAAGGCGCAGACCCCAGCATCAAGAATACCAACAGTCGGACGGCCTTGCAAGAAGCTTTGAGGGCGGGTAAGAGGGACGTAGCCCGTTTACTTAAAGCCAAGGCCACTAGCTCTGCGCCCGCCGGCAATTAGGCCGCCAAATTCCAACTGGTCCGATATAAAGCCCCTCGCCTGTGAAGGCAAAGGGGTAACGTAGTCATTTCCGACCACTGCCGGTACGCCAGTATAGACGATCGGACCGGCAGTGGTCTTGCCATATTGGGAAGCCTGAGAGAGAGCTCCGAAGGGAAACTTAGCTCAAGAAGCGTGACTCCGGAGACACGAAGATGGGGAGGCTGTGCCCATTTCAGCGCGAATGGCATAGGAAAGGATCATAGTTGTGTGGCCGTTCAATAGAAAAGGAAAGCAGGAAACTTCCCGAGCTCCGGAAAGCGTCGAGCCTCCGGAAATACAGGACACCCAACATCATTCCGGCATATTTCACTGACCCGCCTATCGCTGAAGGAGAGTCATTACTACTGGAAACACTCATATGCAGTGGACAAAACGAATCACGTGTTTCGTTGGAAATTTACCTCCAACTAGGAGCGCTGATCTTCTTCCTGATCCCCGCCACCCATCATCGCTTTGCAAATTGTCGCTGAGTCTACTTTGATGTGCGGCGGGGCGTTAAGGGCATACTTTCAAACGCCTGGTCATTTCAGCACGAAGAACTGGGGCCTCACTTCATGGAGCAGCACTTCCTCCAAGAACTTTCGAGACAAATTCCTTTACCTGTGGCGGCAGTTCGCGACCAGCCTTCTTTGCTTCAACAAAATATTTGGCGGCGCGAATGTTGTCGGGAGGACTCTTCAACGCATAGTTTAAGCCCAAACCATAGTATGCGTCTGCTATTACCGGAGATTGGGCCTTCTTATAAAGTTCAAGGGCCGAATCATAGTTCTTGATGGCTTGATCGTGATCCTTCATCGCCTCATATACTTGGGCTGCGCCATAAAATCCTTCCGGGTCTGTGGGGGCCAGTTCTAAACATTTGCGGTAGTATGAAAGCGCCTGTTTATAATCCTTCAACATATGGCCATAAATGAGCCCGAGATTCCCGTACGGAACAGGATTGGAGGGGTTAATGCTAATGCTCGTTTGATAAGCCTGGATAGCTTTGTCAAATTGTCCTAAGCGTCTGTAGCAGACGCCCATATGGTCCCAAGCGTCAACATTTCCCCGAGACTCCTTCACAGCCTGTTCGAACAACAAGAGGGCGTCGGCATATTTTCCCTCGTTTAGCCTTCGGGAGCCCTGGTTGTACAAACTTGACGACCGAGCGGTTACATCAACGGCATAACTAGCATGGGGTATAAGAGTGGCGTCTTTCTGATCCTCGCCCGCCTGTGCCACCGAACATAGAGCCAGACTTGCGAAGACAGTTATCACGTAAGCAAAATTGGCAGTTTTTCTCATGTGATGCTCCTTGATTGGTTTAGTTCGAGATAAACAGTGGAACGATTATTGCTCTCCGTAACTGCCTCATAGGCTAATGACGCGCACGATCCTCTCGTGGACTTATCATCACCGGGTAATGGTGTTTTCTGCTATCAGTGGGAAACCCTAATGCGTTGAAATAAAAGGGCCGAGCTGACTTGTCTCCGAGACTAATGGCTGTTTCGGTGAGCGCCTCATCATAGGGCACACGTGCTCATAAATACCCCCAAAATCGGAATCAGTTAAATGGGGTCAAGAGTTACAACCGCATAGCAGTTAAACATAAAAAAGATCGGTAAGCGTTCACCGAGAGGGCAGCGACAGCTCGGATTTACTACGATGCGCCACAATGACCGTGATGTTGGGGCAAGCTGCCGGCGGCGCCCCCTACAGGCCTTCAGGACCACGCCACAATCCCAACGACGATCTACTTTTGCCAAACACTTCGATTAATCGTTCATTACTCGGACTTAGCAAGGGCACGGGCGGCCTTATAAACCGAGTTGGTGAAAAGGAGCAGGCATACGGTACCGGGAACGGCTATTAGTATGCCCCGCAGCACAGCGACTGCGGGGCTGGCTGTTCCAGTCAGCGTCATGCGACAACTCTCAGCTACCGAAAACATCGACGCCGCGGGCGCCGCAATAATTCCGAGAAACGGTGCGAGACAGGCTACCAGAAGAAAGGCTGTCCATCCAGCTAGGGTTACCGATACAGGCTTAATTATAGCCCCCTGACGTTGCGCTTCACTGTTTAGTTTGCGTGCCAGGCCGATAAGGCCTGCGAATAATCCGTAAACGTGGAATAGCGGAATGAACTGTCGCAACACCGCCCATATGGCCGAACCCCGCGACGCATCCCCGGCAACACGCCAGGTTTGGAAGAGAAAGATTTCAAAGATTATGGTGGCGAACAGTGTAGTAAAACCAGCGAGGACAGCGGATCCGTCCGCATTGTGGAAGTCGTGTATTCGGTCCATGTAGTTCCAGTCATACGAACCGTCAACAGGCGGGCTTGGAAATGCATCCATTTGGGGTGCGGCGCGTTTTCTTCAGTTGATGACATCATGCCGCTTTCCGGTTCCGAGGCGCTTCCTGGGTAGCTGGACGGATGTTGTCGTATTTGGCGTATAGCCTGTTCCTCTCCGCCCTTGCTCTGAATTCCCAGAATTCCTCCCAAAGGTCATCAAGGAAGACTCCTCGAAGTTTTAGCATCGCCTCGGCCCCTTGCGTAGACCAAAACATGCCCGCTCCCTCCATGCGGATATTTATGAGGGAATTGCAGACGCTCTCGATTACTCCCGAAGCTATGGGAAGCCCCTTAGCCAGATTCCGATCGTAAGACATCCTATGCCGGTTGTTCCGAAAATAACCCAGAGCCTCGCTCTTGAGTTCTTTCGCCTTTGAGACGGAAAGCGTCCCGTCATCCAACGCCGTATCGAAGTCCTCGATCACGTCATCCAGACGTCCTTCCAGGAGACACAGCAGAGCCTCACGTCCGTAGTCCTCCGCCAATGTTCCGGGGCCGTGATGGAGTTCGCCCGCGAGCCGAATCCTCTTCACGGCGTGTGTGAGGTCGAGAGTCTCGGACCAACCCGGTAGCGCTTTGCGAGAAAGGCTCCACAGGGCCTTTTCTCCATCCATAAGAGCCAACTTCTCTTCCTCTGTCCCATGAATCCGAACCTTGGCCGAGAGCGACGAGCGGCGAAAGATTTCGGACTTTTTGTCTTTGAGCGAGACAAAGGTCCGCCTGTTCAGTGGTTCCGGTCGACGGGGATCTTTGTGTTTGACCGTCTTGAAAACGGCTGACCCAAAGAAGCTGTCCACTATGCCTTCCTTCGACCTGTAATGAGGATCGATAGTGTAGACTTGCGCCACACAGGCCATCCGCTTCTCGCCGGGCTTGTCCTTGGTTTTCACGACGTCGGGATTGCGCTCTTGGGGTCGCATTCGAATTCCTTTGCAATCCACTGTGTGAACCAGAATGGGTCCCTCCGTTTCCACATGGGGAGGGGTAAGAGAGTCCATGAACTCATTGACCGCCAAGGCGCAGTCCTGAATCAC
The DNA here is from genome assembly GCA_963747865.1 of uncultured delta proteobacterium. GTDB lineage: Bacteria > Desulfobacterota > Desulfomonilia > Desulfomonilales > Desulfomonilaceae > JBBSBY01. Next base: position 23,228 of record CAVVHK010000015.1, read on the forward strand.
TCGTTGAATCGGTCTATGGGCTGATTCTAAATGAAGACGCTTGTTCACCCAAGCCGCCGCTCGTTCATAGGATGTTTCTACCGCTTGAGAGGCCATCCAGTCCTGGAGGACGTAGGAATACTTTCTGTCGGGAAGATTGAGCCTTGCGTCCAAGGGAAATAACCCCTTTTGTCCTCTTCCGGCATAATAGGCCCGCATTATCGTGATCTCTCCGAAAATGGACAAATACTTGCGCCCCAAATCTCTCAGATACCGGTACAAGCCGCCGTCGGCGCTGACCAAAATCTCTCCTGTTTTCCCAGTCCCCATGGACAATACAAACAGCTCCAACAGAATTCGTCCCAGCCGAAGAAGCATCCGATAGATCCGATCTTCCACCTCGTGAATCTGCAGATCAAGCGCTCCATTCACTACGAATTGAAGAATAGAGTTGAATTCCTCCTGAGCTTCTTCTATTTTCGTATTCATCCGAGGCCTCCTTCCTTGCTTTAACTTGTACTGGATATACAAATCAAAGCACATGAGGTCTCGGAGAACAAGCCCTATTTACTACCAGTTACGAAAAAACAAAAAGCGCGGCACCCATCCATTTGTTGAAAGTAGTACGCGGCCATAAGGGTCAGCCCATAACTGGCCACAATCAAGATCACCATAGTGAGATACAGAATCTTGAGATGTCTCATGAATGCTTCCTCCCCGATGTGACTAAATTTTACCCCCCGAGGGCACGACACCATCGACTTTAGAATCGTTCCACCATACGGTCATGCCGACGTGGACACTCATTGCAAGTAAAAGTAATTGCACGCTGTTGCGGTTGTCGCTGTGAACGCTTACAAAGATCGGTTTAACACCCAAACTTTCCAAAAGCACGAGTTTTCTAAAATAGCAATGCGTCTAGTACCATCATAGGATAGAGACACACACAGGGGCAAGCATTATGTAGGGGCTACCGTTTGGATGAAACCTTGATAGGGACTGCAAAAACGGAATTACATGTTTCGTTGGAAATTTCCCTGTATATTCCCCCCGTCTTCCCAGCCCGCCCCAACGTATCCCCTTAAAATGACCATGGATACCGCTTTTGTGCCTCCAGGAGGCATTTTTTTGCCCTACTTGTGCATCGGAGATGATTTTGTGTACTATATATATGGTAGAAGTATAGACTACGACTCCGTATTCTGAAGACACACTCCCGCAGAAAATCACAAACGCTATTGAGGGGACAAAGGCGAAGCCTTGCTTGGGGCTCCTACCCGCCAATCGGTTTTATCTATTCATCTTCAGAGTATGAAGCCGGTATTCGACTTCCAAACATATCCACTCACAGGAGGACTATCTATGGAACTTTATACCCTTGCCAGCGCCGCCGCCCTCGTCGGTTGCAGTCCCAGCCGTCTCAAAGGCTGGATGGATAAAGGGCTGATTCCCGACAAACGTATTCAGTTCGGCACCGTGCGGGCGCGAGTAATCGACCAAAACGTTATCCCTCGATTAGGGAGAGTATTGCAGGGCATCGAAGAAGAAGGGCTCAATGTTCGCACGGCTTTTGACTTGTATTTCGATGAATAGGAGGTGAACGGAAATTAGTCGGCATAGGCGACCGATTTTGTCGGCGTCTAAAAAGCAGCGGGGAGCGCATCATAATGACGGCTCCCCTCAAAAATCAACGTGTCTAAAAGAGGAACCAAGATGGTTAATTCAAATGCTAGCTCCCTCAGGAGCGGAAAGGACGAAGAGAATGATTTCGTAAGTTATATTGACGAATTAAAGTACAGATCAGATATCATTCAAGTCGCCACCCTTCGGGGAATGTCGGTCAATAAGCACGGGCAGGCGCAATGTTTCAACGGTCATGATGAGAAAACCCCGAGTTTGAAATTCTACGAGGACACCCAGAGTTATCACTGTTTCGGTTGTGGCGCTCACGGGGATGTTATCAACTTGGCGCAACATGCGGAGGCCTGTTCATTCATGCAGGCTGTTAATAGTCTTGCCCGCGACAGCGGTATGTCTCCATTTCAAAGCAAGAACGGATTCAATCCCGAACGTTACGCTATGGTGAGTGACTGCCTGAATGAAGCCGCCCAGATTTATCATAATTGGCTTGAACCTGACGATTCTTATCTTACCCAAAGAGGTGTCTCATATGAGACCGCTACGAAATTCATGATCGGACGTACCCGAGGCAAAACGGATTTACGGACTGCTCTTGCGAATAAGGGAATCGCCGCTGATATAATGCTAAGTAGCGGGCTCGTCAAAGCCGATGGGAATGATTTTTTCCAAGATCATATCATTGCGCCTATTCTCCGCTTCGGGCGAGTGGTCGATTTTTATGGGAGGTGTCTCAAGGAAAGCCATTCCCTCCGACATTGGAGATTGCCCAGTGATCGCTTCTCCGTGGGGCATGGATTGTTCAATTGGAACCCAAGGGCGGAGGAGATTATTTTCGTTGAAGGAATCTTTGACGCTCTTGTCCTTATTCAGAATGGATTCTCCAATGCTGTCGCCACATTCGGCACTCAAGGCTTGAAGGACGCTGACAGCCAAATCGTCGGTAACTCACACATTAAGAAGGTATTCATTTGCTACGATGGTGATTCCTCGGGCCGTGAGGGGGCTTTGCGTGACGGTATCACCTTGGAAGACGCCGGTAAAGGCGTCCGGATTGTGCAATTACCCGAAGACACTGACCCTAATGATTTCTTGATGGCTCAGTCCGGACAGGATTTTCAACAACTGATTGATGCAGCATTCTCACCGTTTGATGTTCAGATTCAACAGATTAGCGCCGTTCAAACCAGACAAGACCAATTGCGGAGGATAAAAGATGATTTGCTCCCGAGAGTTAACGACGCCGACCCCATCATGCGGCCTGACCTTATCAAGAGAATTCATGGACGTCTGGACGTCCCTGTAAAGGCGCTGAATGAGCAGCTCAAACTGATAAGAAGAGAAGTGGTAAAACCAAGTGAGGCTGATCAGCTAGTGGAAGTGGGAGCGCTCAGGACGATTAATCCTGCGCTCGATCTTGTGGACGAAACAATGGTCATTATGGCTCCTAAACGGGTCATTGATTCTGAGAGTCAGGTTCCCCGTTGGCAAAACACCGTAGTTACATCGGGTAAGGAAAGATTCCCTCTGACCAATGAAGAATTACTGAAGAGGGGCTGGTATGCGCCTGCGCTGGAACGCTCCGACATTCGCGTGGCGGAAGAGAGATACTCCACAGAGACAATTAATGGGTTTCTGCGTGGCGCCTTATCATCTGACCTGAGGAAGACATACACGGACATCCGCAATGCGATCCTGACGCATATCGACTTCAGCGACGACAGGACTTACGATTTTCTTGCGTGCTGGATCATCGGCACTTATTTCTTCCCTGTATTCAGCCATTATCCTTACGTGCATTTCACCGGACCAAAGGGATCAGGTAAATCCCAGTGTCTACACGTGCTCCGTAATTTGTGCCACAACGCTAAGATTGCCGGTTCTATGACTTTGGCTGTCCAGTTTCGTATTATTGGAGCTCTTCAGCCGACTTTGTTGTTCGATGAAATGGAAAACCTCGGGCAAACTCAACACACAGAATTGCACCGAATGCTAAAATACGGCTTTGAAAAGAATGGACCGGAAGTGTGGCGTATGGAGACTTCAGGCAACCGCATGGAAATGAGCTGTTGGTCTGTTTATTGCCCCCGCGCATTCGCTTCCATTGAAGGCATGGAAGACGTTATCGGTTCCAGGTCGGTGCAAATCATCATGGAACGCTCTTTCAATGAGGAAATTAAGAACACGACGGTAAATGCTGATGATCTTGTGTGGCAACAACTTAGAGACAAATTGTTTCTGGTAGCCATGAATGAGGGAGGGACAATCAAGGCCATGTATGACTCAATGGAAAAGCCTTCTCAGATTTACTTCTCCGGTCGAGATTGGGACATATTCAAAGGGGTGTTGGCTGTGGCCAGCGCTGTAAGCAATGAAATTTGCGAGACTGCAATTTCTTTTGCAGTGGATACTCATCAGTCTAAAGTTCAAAAAGACCAGGACAATTCTCCGGACATGATTATTCTGAATTACTTGTCCGAAATGGTTACTGCAGCAGGCTGGTATGAATTGGGAGCGCTTCATCAAGGACTCATCACCAAAGCAACGTCTCAAGGCTTAGATCTTCAAGGCTCAATGACAAAAGAACGCTTTGGCAAACGCTTGGCAAGCTTAAAGGTCTATGAGAAACGCAATCGGGCTAATCGTTCCGGAGAAAAGGTCATGGAATACTGGATGGAGCCCGGCGTCATAAACAGCAAGCTGGCTAATCATCTCCAGGGGTAATATCCGGACACGATGGACACGCACGGGACACGATTGAAACAGCATCGTGTCCGCCGGTCGGAGTGACTATATCGTTAATATAACAAATAAAAAAAAAGATAATATTATATAGAGACACGATGGACACGTTAATTTTAGGTAGCCCCGCCCGAAATTTGTTTCGGGCGAGGGTTCTCGGGATTGGTGTTTCTTTTTATATGATACCTCGCACATAGAAACAACGTGTCCTACGGGTCCGAGGAACATAACCTGTTGTAATTGAGTTGTTTATGCCGGACACGATACTTTTGGGAACGTGTCCGCATCGTGTCTTGAACGTGTCCGAAGAGGTGAAACAACTTTTCAGTGGATTAAACATCTGAAGTTGAATAGGATACACTTATCCGTAAAGTTATTTGCGGTGGAAGTCTAGATGAGGGGAGTCTACGTGATGCGGTTTCTCATTTCCAGGGCATTCTTGGTCATCGCTTTTGCAATGGCAATGACTTCGGCGTCTATTGGGCAAGACGCTTCAAAAAGGGCAATCAGAGTTAATGGAGCAGGTGTGTCATCCGCCCAGGTTGACCTCTGGGCAAAGTCTTTTATGGCTGCCAACCCTGGAGTAAATGTCTTAGTTACAGGCTCAAGCGCGGGTAAAGGTTTTGAATCCCTGTTTGAGCGAAACGCCGAGATAGCATTAGCCAGCCGAGTCATTTCCCAGGAAGAAGAAAAGAAGGCGGCTAGCCTTGGGATTCAGTTAGGTGATCAACTGATAGGGTATTCGGGTGTTGCGGTCATAACAAATCCAAATAACACTGTCTCTGAGCTTACATTGGCTCAGCTTCGTAAGATATTCACGAGTGAATACACGAACTGGAAACAGGTGGGAGGACCGGACGCTCCAATAAGGTGTCTCACCAGAAGAGTTCCTGAATCCGGCGCCGCCGTGTTTTTTCAAGAAAAAGTTCTGGACAAGCAACCGTATGGACCCACAACCACAATGGCTGAGACGTGGGGCACCATTATAAAGGTCTGTTCCACGGGGAAAGATTTACCTATAGGGATAGTTCCCGTTAACCAAGCTCTTTCCGCCTCAGGTATGATAAAAAACCTAAAAGTAAAAGAAGATGAAAATTCGCCCGGAGTAGCCGCGTCTGATGAAACTCTTAGAGATAAAACCTATCCGATTATTTTGCCCTTCCGATTCTATTGGGATGAAAAAACTGCCAGCGACCAGCTGAAGAACTTCATAGAATTTTGCGCAAGCAAGGGACTGACATCTGAAAAATAAGTGTCCTTAAAACCTAGGCTCACTCAGAAAGAATAGTTTAGAGACGCTTCTGAGGAACCTTCATGTGACGGATCAAAAGGAAAGAAGAATTAATGGGATTAAAACCGTATTTCATCTTACGTCTCCTGAAACCGCTAAAAAGGTCGGTGAGAATTACCGGGTGCGATGAAATAGGGAACACACTTCCTGAGAAAGATATATGTCTCAAATTTCTTGGGGCGGCTATTCCCCATCATTTTTCTTTTGACATAGCAATTTTTTTCTTGTTCGTATTCCCCAAAAGGTGTGTCCTCTGTCTCCCTTTTGAGGGAGAGACGATGGTCAAGAAGTAGTAAGGTTCCTGTTGGAAACCTTTGAGCGCAGAGAAGGCGGCACGGTTGTTTTAATCTCTCCCTCTGTCATAGATCAATGATCTCGTGGATTCTTACTGACACAAAAGGCAAGGAAGTCTTTGGCTAATTTGCTGGCGGTATTCTCGTCGATGTACATGAAATAGGGACGAGAAATTGGATAGGTCCCATTGTTGCAAGTCTCACGCGAAGGCAGAACCGCCGGAGATGCTTCATCCTTCTTTATTGCGACTACCTTAACTTTCTTCTCAAGTCCTTGGGAAGCAAGCTGCAATATATTCCGAACGCGCACGAAACCTATATCCTGCTCAGCTTCGGATACATCTGAGATAATCGTTCTGAAATACATTTTGGATACAGCGTTGGCTGCAAAGGGGCTTTTGAGGAAATCCTTACCAAAATAGTCTAAGGTTCCTCCTCGTTGTTCACCCACGGTCAAGACGTCTATGGGCTTTTCAGGGGCCCCAATCTCTTTCCAATTCGAGGTCTTGCCGGAGAAAATTTGGCGTATCTGGTCGGCCGTGAGTTCGTTTACAGGGTTGTGTGGGTTCACAATAATAACTATGCCGCCCCAGCCCACAATTTTGCCTTCAATTTGCAGCCCCTTACCTTTAAGCGCTTTTTCCTCCTCCGGATGGATTTCACGCGAAGCCATGATAATATCGGCTTCTTTATTCCCAAGGGCGTCAAAGGAGACGTCTTGTCCGCCGGACACAATTATATTAGCATTCTGATGGCTTTTCATGAATTCACGGGCATATGAGTCAACCATGGCAGCCATACTATCCGACCCTCTGACTCTGACTAATTCTTTGCCTGCTTCCTGGGCAACTCCGAATTGTGCCGTGAATCCAGACAAAAGTAAGGCTGTAGCGACGCCCACAACGCTCCTGAAACCTTTCATGGTGCTTCTCCCCCTTGTTCAATAAATCTTGTGCAATGATTAAATATCCTATGAGGTCTTGGTAGAATTGAGCATACCACGGAGTGCAATTCAAAGACAATAAATATATCTCAACTTAACATGCCGTGAAATAAGACTATTCTTCACGACGGCCAAAATAATTCTAAGCTATCTTAAGGACCAGTCTGACATAAGTTGCATAATGCAGCACAACTGTAAGGGAATGCCCTTTGACCTAAAATGCCGAATGAGCTTGTTGCAGAAGTCCCATAACCTAAGTCCGATGAAAATTGGAATCATGTCGCTTCAATATCTTATGAAACCAAGATCTTGCCTAGGTCACGGTTTTATTGAATTTTGCAACAGAATGGATTGCCGGAACAAAAGAAGGACGACTCACTAACGTCGGGCTGGCGCGGTCAAATTGGGTTAACCTAAAGTCCTCCAATTGAATCAGCCCTGAAAAGGTCAGGCAAGTCGCTTTAAATTATCGAGTCAAATAAGAACCAAAATAGTCGGTAAAGTGGACAGGGTTGGGCAACGAGTGGACCAGGAAAAAGAAGAGTCTGCGTTTTGCGCTTTATACAAGGCGTATAACCATAGTGCGGCAATAGAAAGGAGAAGATTCAATGGCAGAGGCAAAGAGTCGGCACGGTTGTCTGACGGCATGGTTGGTGCTGATGATAGCCGCAAACTCCGCGAGCGCCGTCAGTAGCGCCCTTATGTACCTGTTCGGAAGTGAAGCGATGCGACAAACGCTACCGGATCCGCCCTGGTGGACTCTCCCTGTTTTGGCCGTCTTTTCGTTGCTCAACCTAGTCTGTGCGATCTCACTCTTCCGGTGGAAGAAATGGGGCTTCTGGGGAGTCTGCGTTACGGGTGTTGTTACGTTGATCGTGAATTTGTCAGTTGGCCTCGGAATCCTCCAAGCGCTTACCGGTCTCGGAGGAGTCCTTCTGCTTTACGGAGTGCTCCAGATCGGAAAAGAAAACAAGGGTTGGTCTCAACTTGAGTAAACAGATTGCGCCAACGCTACCCTATCGTAGGTGGTAATGGTCCGCAAAAGGGGTTTATCTGGAAACCTTTGCTCAGTGGGACAGGTCAGCGCAAAAAACAGTCCGGCCTGGTAAAATGGTTCATCATCCCTTCTTATGATATTATTGAAAAGTTGAAGGGGTATTTACCAATCGGGCCTCTATTCGATACAGGACAATATAATGAAAGACCCAGACGCTGATTCCAAAGATAAACTCTCCGAACTCCGACGGCGGGCAAAACTGGCGGCAGCCGAGAACTCAATAGGGATCTCGGACGTATCGTCCCTCTCCCCTGAAAAAGTCCGACAGTTGATTCAAGAGCTGCAAGTCCATAAGATTGAACTGGAGATCAAGGCCGAGGAACTGCGTCAGACTCAGCTCGCGCTAGAAGCGTCAAGGGACGAATATTCGGAGCTATACGACTTTGCTCCTGTCGGTTATTTCACCTTAGATCAAAACACGGTGATCCTTGAAGTCAATCTGACCGGCACCGATCTCTTGGGTGTAGAAAGAGGTCTTCTAATCGGCGAACCACTTGCCCGGTTCGTCGATAAAGAAGACGCGAACACTCTATATCTGCACTTCAGGCAAGTCCTAGAAACGCAATCCAAACAGACTTGCCATATCCGATTGACCAAAAAGGACGGTAGCCAAACTCCAGTAAAGTTGGATAGCCTAGTATTCGGAGAACGGATCGGGTCGCCTGAGAGTTTTCGAACTGCTGTAACCGGCGTCACGAATACAAAGCAAGTGGAGTCCGAACGGAAGGACAGCCAGGAAACGTTCCGGTTGTTTTATGAAAATGCCCCCCTGGGCCATCAGTCCCTTGATGAAAACGGCTACTTCCTGGAAGTCAACCAGGCGTGGCTGGATATGCTCGGATATTCCCGTAAAGAAGTTATAGGGAAATGGGTAGGGGATTTTCTTGCCCCTGAATACCTTGATCGACTCAAAATGAACTTCCCAAAGTTCAAGTCTGTCGGTGAGATCCATGGGATCGAGTTTGTAATGCTGAGGAAGGACGGCTCGCGGATCACCGTTACGGTTGACGGCAGAGTAAGATATACCGAACAAGGGGAATTCAAACAGACCCACTGCATATTACACGATATTACCGAGCAAAAATTGACGGAAGATGCCAAGGCGCGAAGTGAGAAAATCTACCGCCAGATGTTCGAGGGAACCCACGCGGTAAAAATACTCATAGACCCGGAGTCGGGACAACTGATTGACGCGAACCAGGCTGCCGCAGACTTCTATGGTTACACCGTTTACGACCTGAAACGGTTGAAAATCTCGGATATCAACACCCTCACGCCCGAACAAATCTTTGCGGAAATGGCTCTAGCAAAAAAAATGCGTAGAGGACATTTTTTTTTCAAGCACAGACTGGCTTCGGGGCAGATCCGAGATGTCGAAGTTCATTCGAGTCCTTTGGATCTGGGAGACAAGCGGATTTTATATTCTATAATTCATGACGTGACTGACCGCAAGAAGGCTGAGGAGGAGGCGGATCTAGCCAATCAGGAATGGGAACGAACGTTCAATGCTATTTCAGATTTCGTTATCGTTCTAGATGATCAACACAAGATACTCCGGGCAAACAAAGCTATGGCTGACGCCCTAGGGATGGCGGAACAGGAGTTGATAGGAAAACCGTGCTTTGAGCTTGTGCATGGAGAAAAAGAGCCTCCTGTTTTTTGTCCGCATTCTCAGCTTCTTACCGATGGGCAAGAACATTCAGCGGAAGTGGTGGAACCTCGTCTCGGGGGGATATATGACGTTCGAGTTTCTCCGCTGCTTGGGCAAAATGAACAGATCATAGGTTCCGTTCATGTCAATAGGGATATAACAAAGCGCAAAACAGCCGAAAAGATAGCTCAGGAGCACATTCGGTTCCAGCAAATCTTGATGGACGTCATTCCAATTCCCGTTTTCTTCAAAGACAGAGACGGCAAGTATCTTGGCTGCAATGAGGCTTTCTCAAAGTTTCTCGGCCGATCCAAAACGGAGATCATAGGTAAGTCCGTTTTTGAGCTGAACCCTGAGCGGCTGGCCGAGATATATCACGGTAAGGACATTGAATTGCTCGGCATAGGTGGTGTCCAGACCTATGAATCGAGGATTCGATTTGCTGACGGCACGGAACACGATGTAATCGCCTACAAAAGCACTTTTCCAGATATGGCCGGAACCGTGGGCGGATTGATTGGGGTCATTCTCGACATAACCGAACAAAAGCAAGCCGGTACTGGCGTTGAAGGAAAGCGAGTCCAAGTTCCGGAATCTCTTCAATAACGCCGAAGTGGGGATGTTCCGGACAAGGTTGGACGGCTCAGAAATCCTGGATATGAACGAAAAGTACCTCAAGCTATTCGGTCGGACACGTGAGGAGATGAGGGGCGGCCCTTCAGCAATTCACTGGGCTGATCCCCAGGAACGAGAGGAAATGTTTCGTAAGATCAATACCGATGGCCGAGTGACAGAGTTCGAGTGTAAAATGCTGAACAAGCGAGGCGAAGTTCGAAACCTGTGTCACCTCGCTAAGGCTCTATCTTGAGCAGGGGGTCCTGGAGGGATCTATCACGGACATCACGGAACGAAAGAAGACGGAGGAGAATCTTCAAAAGCTTTACGCCGAAAAGAAGCTGATTCTGGATTCGGCATGGGAGGGGATGTTCGGCATAGACAGGAACGGAAACCACACTTTCGTGAATCCGTCGGCGGCGAGGATGCTCGGATACGAAATAGAAGAGCTAATCGGCCGCCACAGCCACTCTGTTTGGCATCATTCAAGACCTGATGGGAGCCCATATCCGGAAGAAGATTGTCCGATCTACTCTGTCCTTCGGAAGGGGACCCTCCATCATGCCAGGGATGAAGTGGTTTGGAGAAAGGACGGGAGCAGCTTCCTGGCTGAATTCATGAGCGCTCCAATTATTCATGATGGCGAAATTGCCGGCGCGGTGGTGAGTTTTTTCGACGTCACGGAACCTAGGAAGGCCAGGCAAGCGCTTCTGGAGGCTCGTGAGAGATTGGAACTCGCACTGAAGGGAGCCGACCTTGGGCTGTGGGACTGGCATGTTCCTAGTGGGGCCGCTGCGGTAAATGAACGTGCTGCGGAGATCGTTGGATACTCATTGGATGAAATTGAACAGAAATTTAGTTTTTGGGAAAGCTTGCTGCATCCCGGCGATAAACTCTTGGCATTGGAGAAGGTGTCTAATCACCTAACAGGTCTTACAGATTATTATGAAAATGAGTACCGGGTGAAACACAAATTAGGTGATTGGAAGTGGATTCTTTCTCGCGGGAAAGCTGTGGAGCGTGACGAAGAAGGCAAGCCGGTTCGCGTGACAGGAACCTATTTGGATATCACCGACCGCAAGCATGCGGAACAATCGTTGAGGGAAAATGAGGAACGATACCGAGCCGTTTTCGATAACGCAGGCATTGGTATCAACGTGGTTGACATCGACAGGGGAATCGTCCGAGCGAATCCTGCTCTACTTAAGATGCTGGGATATACCGAAGCGGAACTTAGGAGCCTCGCCATGCTGGATATAATCCACCCAGAGGATGAGAAACTTTTCAAGCAACCGTTGGGCGCCTTTGTTGAAGGGAAGTCAGACTCCTGGAGAGTGGAGATACGTTATATCAAGAAGGGCGGAGGAGTCCTCTGGGGAGATCTTTCGGTTTCTATGGTTCGGGATGCGGAAGGAAAGCCTAGGGCGGCGGTTGGAGTTATAGCGGACATCACTGAACAGAGAAAGTCTCAAATTGCTTTAAAAGAGTCGGAGGAAACATTACGTCGGATAATTGATTCCTCCCCGATCGGGATCAGAATCCTGCAGGACGGCAAGTACGTCTATGCAAATCCTAAGTTTGTGGAGATATTCGGTTACGATAGGCAAGATGAGATATTGGGGCTTCCAGTGGAGGCGTTATACCGCCCGGAGAGCAGGAAACTGGTCCGTCAAAGAATTGCGGACAGGGCGGCAGGCAAGAAAACATCAGTGCGTTATGAGGCTAACGCTCTTACCAAGAATGGAAAACCTATTGAGGTGGAGGTGTGGGGGACTGAAATAGATTACCGGGAAAAGCGCTCTTCGCTGGCGTTTGTGATAGATGTTAGCGAGGCAAAAAGCCTTAGAGCGCAGCTTCTTCAGGCCCAGAAGATGGAATCCATAGGCACGCTTGCCGGTGGAATTGCTCACGACTTCAATAACCTTCTCCAGGTAGTGCTCGGCTATTCTGATATGCTGCTCTTCAATAAGAAGCCTTCAGACCCGGAATACGGGAGCCTTCACGCCATACGACAGGCCGGTATGGATGGCGGTGAATTGGCGAAGCGGATTCTGGCCTGCAGCAGGAGGTTAGAGCCCAAGAGCCGGCCCCTGAACCTTAATAATGAGATAAGACGAGTAGGAAAAATGCTTGACCGGACGGTTCCCAAGATGATTCGAATTGAAATCGTCTTGGCCGATAACCTGATGACCGTCAACGCCGATCCGGGCCAGATGGAACAGATACTCCTAAACCTCGCGGTTAACGCTCAACATGCAATGCCCGACGGAGGTCGACTCACCATTGAGACTGCAAACACAGCCCTGGATGAGGAATATGCGCGAACGCATCTAGGTGTTGAACCGGGAAAATATGTTCTGCTCACCTTCTCAGACACGGGCCATGGGATGGACAAGGACGTTATGGAGCATATATTCGAGCCATTCTACACGACCAAGGGGCCCGGTGAGGGAACCGGTCTCGGTCTTGCAATGGTGTTCGGTATTGTTAAGAGCCATAAAGGTCACATCACCTGTTATAGTGAATCGGGCTCAGGAACAACGTTCAGGATTTATCTTCCCGCCATTGTCCAGAAAATTGAACAGGATGCTGCTGTTACCCAGCAGATGCCCGCGTTTGGAACTGAAACCATTCTGCTCGTGGATGATGAAAAGGCCATACGCAAGATTGGGGAACAGATGCTTAGGATGGCGGGATACACGGTATTGACGGCGACCAACGGAATAGAGGCTCTGGAAGTTTATATTTCCAACCAAGACAGGATAGCCCTTGTGCTTCTCGATCTCATCATGCCGGAGATGGGTGGAAAGCAGTGTCTAGAGGAACTTCTGAAGATCGACCCCAAAGTGCGGGTTCTCATAGCCAGTGGGTTTGCCGCAAACGGACAGACGAAGGGAACCATGTCCAGGGGAGCGAAAGGCTTTGTGAACAAGCCTTATAATATGAAAGAAATGCTGCAAGCCGTTCGTGAGGTCTTGGATTCGGAGTGACAACAGGTGAGACCCGCGGAATGTTTCAACCTACACCAACTTTTGAGGGAATTTATGGTCCCACTGTGAAATGTCCTGGGACGGTGATGTCGTGATGGGAGATATCAAATGGGCAGTGTCGGGGTGATGTCTAGTGTTGCGATCTTGAAATAAGAGTACTATAAATTCGGCGTCAAAGTGTTTTCAGTAAAGGCTTCAATCGGAATCAATTAGGACTCTTACTTAAGGAACGTAACACTAGACCGAGGCACGGGGAACCTACGGCGTGGTTTGTTGGACTTCAAGCGACACAGAGTTTGAATCAAATGAGAGAGTTGGACAAGTTTTCGGAGTCGCTCGAGGACAGCTGCCACATGTTAGGCGCTGGGGATATCAGAAAAGATTCACGTTGTGAAGAATGCCTCACGGACGCATTTTTGAGGCGACAGAGCTATCCCTCGACCCCCAGCGGGGCGAAAAAGCTCAAGATGGCAAAACCGACGCACTACTCCGGCCAAAGACGAGTTGCGACAGCCATCACCTGAACAAACGGCTGAAACGGAGTAAGTAGCGTTGCGGCACCTCATTGGAGCAAGCTCATGGATCTTATTTCAAGGATTGAGCCAACCTTAGGCAGCCTCGAAAAAGAATATCGACTAGCCTTTCTCAAAGATGATATGAGACTTTCCTCGATTGGGATGGCTCTCTGGATATTGTTTACAATTTCTTTCGCTTACAATGACTACCTGTTTTGGGGAAAATCTGGTCAATTTTGGCTGCTAGCTTTTTGCAGAGGGGTTCTTGTGTCTAATGGCGTCATTTTGCTCTTTGTCTTCAAAAAGTTGGAGAGAGTTGCAAGCTATGAGCGGCTGGTTTTTGTTTTTTTAATTGTCGCGGCGCTCTTCATCTTTTACGTAAATACTACTCGACCATCGCTATATCAGATGAATGTCACTTTAGACGTACTGATAGTATTCGCCATTTACCTCCTTTTCCCGAACAACCTTCTGTTTCGCACCCTTTCCGCCTTTCTTATGACACTTTGTACGCTTCTGACAGCCATTTTCTATAGAACCTTTTCCGTCTCACCGGCAATGGTTACTATGTTTCTATCCTTAATACTAGCTAACGCAGCGGGAATCATCATCAGTGCTCGCTGGAACCGCTTAAGAAGAGGATGGTTCAAGGTCTCAACCCAAAACAGGCTGGCGGAGGAGGCATTGCGGGAGAGCGAAGCGCGCTATAGAAGGTTTTTCAGCGTGTCTCCTGATGGTATCATGGTTCATTCCGACGGCTACTGTATCCTTGCCAATAATAGCGCCGCCGAAATATTGGGTGCGCCCAATCCTGGCGATATAATAGGAAGACCAATCAAGGAATTCGTACACCCCGAGTATCATCAAATTGTGGACGATCGTATTGCAAGATTGGCATGTGGCGAAGAGGTCGCTCCGACAATCGAGGAGAAATTCATCCGGCTTGACGGTCGAGTCATTAATGTTGAGGTAAGCACTTCCACGGTACCATTTACTGCTGGCCCCACAATACAGGCGGTATTCAGAGACATCACCAAGCGCAAGAAACTGCAAGAAGAGCGAGATCGTGTGTTCAATTTATCAATAGACATGCTCTGTATCGCTGGTTTTGATGGACTCTTCAGACAGCTTAATCCCGCATGGGAGAAGACTCTCGGATGGTCTGAAAAGGATTTGTTGAGCAAGCCTTGGACCGAGTTCGTCCACCCTGACGACCAACAGGTTACCGTTTCGGCAACGCTGCAACTCGTAGAGGGTCACCCGGTGCATTCCTTTGAAAATCGGTTTCAATGCAAGGACGGAACGTATCGGTGGCTATGGTGGACCTTCTTTCCTCTGCCTGACCAGGAACTCGTCTTTTCCGTGGCCCGTGATGTTACCAGTCGTAGGCAAATCGAAGAAGAGAAAGACAAAATACTCAGCGAACTTAAAAATACTCTTGCACTGGTAAAGAAACTCAGCGGTTTCTTACCGATTTGTGCCTCCTGTAAGAAGATCCGAAACGACAGTGGTTATTGGCAACAAGTGGAAGAATACGTCCGCGATCACTCAGAGGTGGAGTTTACCCACAGCATTTGCCCAGAATGTATGGCGAAGCTTTATCCAAAATTCGTCCGCTAAGACTGATAAAGATCCGCGGACTTACCCCCTCTAACTTTGCGAAGCACATCAGGTATGGCTCACACCAAGGTATCCGAAGCCGAGTCAAGTCCATGGCTATATTTTGTATTTGCCTTTAGATTGTCGTGGCTCTTCTGGATTCCGTTAGCTGTGCTCGGAACAGATGTTTCAAAGGCTCCCGGCAAAATTTGGTTGGGTGTCGGTATACTTGGCCCGAGCGTTGCAGCTATCGTATTAACGCATGTTCTGGGAGACAAGCAGGCGAGACGGGATTTTTGGGACCGTGTCGTGAGTTTCAGACGCATATCCGGGCGCTGGTACGCAATAATACTATTGTTTGCGCCTTTATATAGTTTGCTTGCCATTATTACCGGTCTAGTGCTCAATGGGGCTTTGCCTCATCTTGATGCCCCTATTCGATATATTACGAACCCGATGACGATCATTCCCTTTACGATCCTAACCCTTTCACGGGAACCAAAGAAGTGGGCAAGTCCAAGGCAATGAAATTGATGTCTCAATTATGCTTCAACGGTATTATGTCCGTGTCCCTTACCGACGCTTCGCAGTTCAGGATAATAACGGAGTTTTTGCCGACTTTGTTTTTGGACGAAACGGAAAATTTGGACGACAAGAGTTTTTCCGAACGTCGGGCTTTATTGCTGGGCGGATATGAAAAAGGCTCCACAGCGATACGAACCGAAAAAGAGAAAGACACCTTCAGGGCAAGAGAATATGATAATTACAGTCCGCGGGTATTCGGCTCCATAGAAGGACTGGAGGACACGTTGGCGTCGCGAACAATTCAAATACCCATGCGTAGGTCATACAATGACAAAATAAAAGAAGCGGAGGTAGAATTGGAAAATGGAATGTTTCAAATAATACGGGATAGGCTGTTTCTCGTTACGATGGAATATGGACAAAAGATAAGTGAAATTTATGAAACAGCGGAGCGTCCCAAGGCGGCTATATTTGACGCGCGGGAATGGAATTTATTCAAGCCGATAATGTCCGTAGGAATATCCACGGGCAATGATGAGATAGTAGAAGCTCTTATAGAATTCGCCAATGCGTCCTACAACGCCAAGACGGAATCGCTGAACGACACTTCAGTGGAAAACGTTATTCTCCGTTGCCTAAAGGAAATTGTCCGGGAAGAGAATTGGTATGCGCTGGATGTTATTCACCCCATAATCTTAGACTTCATCAGAGTGAATGGGCTCAATGTAGGGCAGCTCAGCAAAAACCGATTGGGCTCAATTCTGCGGAACCTCCATGTTACTGAGCAAAAGGAACGACGCAAGGTCGCCGGAGACAAAAAGGTGTTTCACTTCATTCATCCCGCAACAGTAAAAAAAGTCGCCGACAATTACCGCGTCAGGTGACACAGTGGGGCGCAGTGGGGCGCAGTGAGACACACCAAAAAACCTACTGTGCCCCTATAAAACTATAATAAAAATAATAATATATATAATATATGGACACAGTGACACAGCATTTGGCGGGTAACGTGTCACACTTTTTTGGGAGCGTTGAAGCTCTGAATATTTGGAGCGCTATTCGCATCAGGTATTCTTTTGATGAGTAATAATTTTTGTTGCTTCTACTCCCCGAAAACTGCGTCCACTGTGTCCACTGTGTCCCAGCCGCTCCTGGTGAGGCGTTTAGTGGGGCACAGTTATTTTGGAATAGTGTTGACTGTGTCCCCTTTGTCCACTTTGAGAGAGACACGGTAGCCGAGCCATGCTTCTGTGCCTGTTTCAATTCTTGGATTCTGATATTCGGTCGGGGAGCTTTGTCATTGTCCTGTTTTCTTTTGACTATCGAAAAGCAACATCAGATTTACGCCTAATGATATTCAGTTCAAGGGCATATTCTCTTCAGACTATTCAATTGAGGTAGTCGTTGAGGAAACACGAGTCTTTTCTTTTCGGAGGGGGCGGCATCAATGCTTGCAAGAGGGAACAAATTATTCAGACCCTGGCTTTACCAATTCAGGATTCTTTGGGTCACCGATGGACAACTCTTCCTGATGTTCGCAAAAAGCCTTGAAAACCTCTGAAGGAATCTCGTTTTCATCCAGGGCGTCGGCTATTGTGGTCGCATATGGGTCAACCAGATCGCCGTAGACATTCACCTTGGCGTTTTTTTGGAGAGCTTTGCCCTCGTTGATGTGAACACTCAGACAAATATTGACCCAGAAATCGTCTTGCTCAGCCCGCACTGCCATCAAGAGTGTTTTAACCACCCAAGCCATCGCTTGGGCTAGGGCTTTCTCATCCAGAGCGGCTTCTATCTGCGTTTGTCGTAATTGGACTGGTGTTATGGTTCCGGTCAACTTCCACAAATTATCTAAGGCTACACCGGCGCAGACGTTTATCCTGGCGTTCTTCTCGAAGGCTTTTGCTTCTTGTACATGCACATCAAGATCGATATTGACCCAGAAATCATCCTTTTCAGCTACCACGGAGACCAGGAGAGTGTTGACCACTATAGCCATGGCTTGCGCTAGTGCCCTTTTGTCCAGCACGGCCTTGATTTTTTCTCGTTGCGGTCCGAATGTGGTTGTCATGCGGAAGCCCCCCTGACAAAAATAAACGCATGTTGCGAGCGCAGACCTAAAGAAATTTCCTTTTGGTCTGTTTCAATTTTAGGCATCATTGGCAGGGTACAAGAATAACTTGGAGATTATCCCTCAGTCAAGACAATAAATGTGTAAATGTCGCTCAACAGACGACCTCTCAATATTAATCCGCTTCCTTTTCTGGACTCAGGGAATAGTCAAGAGCCTCACCTTCTATGCTTATTTCCGTTGACTAATAGCCTTTGGTGGCTGTATCGTACCGCCGCCACAGATTTTCCATTGCTGCGGAGCTTTAATAATTTTGAGGGGGTTGATTAAATGACCAAGGCAGAACTTGTCTCTAAAATCGCTGAGGAATCCGATGTCACCAAGAAAGCCTCTGACGCTTTTCTGAAGTCTCTCATAGGAATATTACACCAGACCCTGAAAGAAGGGGGAGAACTTCATTTGCGCGGTTTAGGCACATTCAAGGTCGCTGACAGAAGAGCGAGGGCTGGTGTCAATCCCAGAACAGGAGCCAAGTTGGAGATTCCCGCCACTAAGGCGCCGACGTTCAGAGCTGCTCAAGCTCTAAAGGACGCCGTTAAGGAGCCGGAGAAGAAACCTGAGAAACAGACCCAAAAGAAAGCTGGAACGAAAAAGAAATGAAGCGATAGGGGACCGTCATTGTTTTTCTTACGCTGGACACGATACCTTTGTGAACGTGGCTTTACCGTGTCTCAATCGTGTCCGGATAAGCCAATCAACTTTTTTGTGGATTAACCATTCTGAGTCGCATAGGATATTCATATCCGTCAAATTATTTGGGATGGAAATTTACATGAGGGGAACCACTCGATGCGGTATCCGGTTCTTAGAGCAATTTGGGTGATTGCGTTTTTTATGGCGATGACCTCGGTAATTCTGGCTCAGGATGCGTCGAAACGCACCATTAGAGTTAATGGCGCCGGCATTTCCGCCGACCAGGTTGATATTTGGGCTAATTCATTCATGGAAGCCAACCCTGGCGTTAATGTCTTGATAACAGGTTCAAGCGCAGGGAAAGGGTTAGAGTTACTATTAGAGAGGAATGCCGAGATAGCGATGGCCAGCCGGGTAGTTTCCCCCGATGAAGAGAAAAAGGCGGTGAAACAAGGTATTCAGTTGGGGGAACGGTTGATAGGTTATTCCGGGATCGCTGTAATAACGACTCCGAAAAACACATTGTCTGAGCTTACGATGGAGCAACTCCGAAGGATATTCGCCGGAGAGTACACAAACTGGAAGCAGGTGGGAGGACTGGACGCTCCTATTCGGTGCTTCACAAGAAGAGTCCCGGAATCAGGAGCAGCGATGTTTTTTCGAGAAAAAGTGCTCGTTAATCAACCATATGGAAATACGACCACTATGACTGAAACCTGGCCTACAATTATCAAAGTTTGTTCAATGGGTAACGACTTAAGTATAGGGATAGCCCCAGTGAGCCAAGCTCTTGCGGCTTCAGGCAAAATAAAAATCCTGCGGGTAAAGGAAGATGAGCATTCACCTGGAGTGGCGCCATCATATGAAACTCTTAAAAACAAGACTTATCCGATTATTTTACCCTTCCGATTCTATTGGGATGATAAGACTGCCGATGACCAGATAAAGCGGTTCATCGAATTTTGCGCAAGCAAGGGACTGACGTCTGAAAAATAGGTATCCTTAAAACCTCAGCCCACTCATAAGAAAACACATTAGGGACCCTTCTCAGGACTCTTAACGTGGTGGACCAAGAAGAAACATCCGCTGTATTAAGAAAGTGTTTCACCTCATATCTCCTGAGACAGTTACAGGAGTCCCGGAAAGGGTAAGCGCAATGGCATCAGGTGTGACTCAGCATTAAGGAAACCCGATATAAAAACCCCATGACGTCGCTGTAACAATTCCATCATGGGGCTGAGGTTTAGAATATTCCGGAGTTGTGATTATTCGAACTCGCTCAATTTTCCCTCCCGGACCTCAAAATTTGTGGCATTTTGTGTTCGGACTCTTGATTTATCGTCGAATTCGAGAGGGGCTCGGCGCCAATCGGGTGATTTCCGTGGATGTTCCCCTCGTGTTCTGAGTCCATTTTACGTTGTCTGTGCGATGCTCGGCAAGTTAGCTTTTCGTTAGTCAGCCAAAGAAACCTTCGGGCTGGCCTCACACTTCAACTTGATAAACCAAATCATCGTCTTCCTGCGTCTCCCATCTGAGCCAAAACCCCTGTTCGGTCTGTGTGCCAATCAATTTGTCATCGGGTTTGGCAGGTCTCACCTTGAAACAATCTTCCGCTCTTAGTTGCCCGTCTTCCAGCCAGTAGAGTGGGTATCCCTGATAATGAATTAACACTATGTCATGCAGCTTGTGCCCTTGCGCCCGTAACTCTTCGATTGCGTCCTGCTGTTTTGAAAGACAGAGGCCTAGTATT
>CAVVHK010000016.1:0-53003 GCA_963747865.1 uncultured delta proteobacterium
AAAACTCCTAACATATTGGCTTGTTTTATGGTTTTAGCCATATTTGCAGCAGAATTGTCAACGCCTTGGGCTCATGAGGCCTAGCCATGGTCCATCGGCGGAGATATGTAGAAACATGGGAACCTTCATGACAGCGGCGCAGTCACAACGAATGATGAAAATGCCTCAATCTATTCGTTGCGCCCTTAGGCTGGGAAAAGGCGATATGTCGCGTCGCAATACTGAAAGTTTCTTGAAGGGAGGTCTGGAGGGAAACTTCTTTCGAGAAGTTTCCCTCCAGCAGCGTCTTTTCAGAACGAACAAAGCCGGGATTACCAAGGACGAGGTGAGAAGATATGAGCGCAGGACTTGAATTCAAACCAAAAGTCTTAGGGTTTGTCTGTCATTATTGAGTGTACGGCGCAGCCGATTTAGCTGGAGTTTCCAGACTACAATATACGACTGAGATGAGGCTTATTCGCGTCATGTGTTCCGGCCGAGTGGACCTGGGATTTATACTCAGAGCTTTCTCAAACGGAATGGATGGAGTGCTTATCGGCGGCTGCCGTTTCAACGAGTGCAATTATGTCACTCACGGCAATTTCCATGCGCTCAATATGACGCTTTTGGCCAAAAGATTAATGGAGCGCATGGGCCTGAACCCGGATAGGCTGACCATCGAATTCATGTCCGGCGCTGAAGCCAACCTTTTTGTCGACGCTGTTAACGGCTTCGTCAAACGGGTGAAAAAGCTGGGGCCGCTGGGTAAAAGCGAAGGAATGGACCAAAATGAAGTAAAGTCCAAACTGGCGGAAGTTACGAAGTTAGTCCCGTACATTAAGTTGATGAATCAGGAGAAGCTGGCTTCTCGGCTCCCGAACCCTGAAGATCATGAAGCGCTCTTCACCCGTGACGAGATCGACAAGTTATTTAGCGAAGCGCCCTCGTACTATATCGATCCGGCCAAGTGCAAGGCCTGTTCGACTTGCCTCAAGAGATGCCCTGCGGATGCGATTGAAGGCGGCAAGAACCTGATCCACGTAATCGATCAGGATAAGTGCATAAAGTGCGGCACTTGTCTTGAAGCTTGTCCGGCCAAGTTCGGCTCCGTGCAAAAGATCACAGGAGAGGCTGTCCCGCCTCCTATTTCTGAAGAGGAGAGGATCATAGTGAGGAAGGGGAAGGCTGAGGGGCAGTAGGGTTCGGATAAATGTTCGGCAAACCGGCGGCTTTTCGTGATCTTCCACCACCAACAGCATGCAAAACACCCCATCTTCAGCGTCGGTTGAGCGTTTCAGCCGACGCTGCTCCGCAATCTCCCTGTTTCCGATCATTTCAGCATCGTTTTGAAGACACCCTTGACCTTGATGATCCTAGGGAATTCATTACCCGGGGGAGATTTGTTTATCATTTCCTCACACTCAAACAGGATTTTGCCTTTGATAATATCGCCTTTACGGTAAACTTTCTTGTCAAGAGTTAGCTGTTGCTTTGTAGTAGTCCATCTCAAGCCTTCATCCTCGGGGGTATACTGTTTATAATAATAGATGTATTGGCTCCAAAACACCCCATTTTGCACGACTATTCTCAACTCTTCAGAGTGGCCGTCAATACAGAGTTTAATCGTCCCATCATCAAGCATTTTTGCATAGCAGAAATTCATAAGATGCTCGTCCTGGTAAGAGGTCAAACATTTGGCTGTATGCTTACTGGGAGGCTTTCCGCCCGGGCATTTTGGCGTACATTCCGGACATTCGCGGCAGGTAAACTCCTCTGATTTATAAAACGGATCAGACAAGTTGGAATCATAATTGACTTGAGACCTCATTTGCGCAGGTTGTTGCCGCTGTACCGCCTTTTCCCCATAGCCGGCGCCCAGTAACAACAGAGCCAATGGGACAATAAATAGGCGTCTCAGCCCCCGTTTGTTCATACAGTCCGCCTAGGCCGTGTAATTCAAAGGTCTTTGGTTGAGTATCACTTTCATCCAATTTCTCTGGATCGTCATAATTCCCTTACACCCGCACGTGCCCAATCGCCAGTTTCTACAAGATGCGGCTCGCTGCGCTCACTACATCTGTCGAGAAAACGAAGTGAAACATTCGGCGTCGGCTGAGCGTTCCAGCAGACCAACGACCACCGTTTCTACTGAAAGAGTGAGGGCGCTGAAGGTCTGTACCGACAGATCACTCCTTAGCCCCATGGGCTTTGAGAAGTTTAACCACCTCAAGGTAATCCTGCTTCGGACCCTTCTTCTCCGATCTACGATAGTTTGGCTTGGCGAAAATAGGCTCTACTTTGTCGAGGAAATCCTTCAGATACTCCATAATTGTTGCGCTCTTGTCCTTGGTCTTGGAGTTAATATCTGCTGCCTTGTCCAGTAGATCCTTACCTACATCCTTGCCTCCCCAGTTGGCGGCATACATCAGAGCAGTTCGGTCATAGTCGCCCTTGGCGTCAACGTCCGCTCCTTTGTCCAATAGAACCTTCACCACGTCAACGAAGCCTCTCTTCGAAGCTTCCATCAGCGCCGTCCCACCAAACTTATCCTTGGCGTCAATATCCGCGCCTTTGTCCAAAAGGATCTCCACCACATCAACGTGACCAAAGCCGGAAGCAAACGTCAGCGCCGTCCTGCCATCCTCGGTCTTGGCGTTAATATTCGCTCCTTTCTCCAATAGAAACTTCACCACATGAACGCAGCTCTCCTTCGGAGCCTCCCTGGACGTCGCCATGCCCCATTTGTCCTTGACCTCAAGATCCCGGGAGCCCTTCTTCGATGCCTCCATAAGCGCTGTCCCGCCAAACGTGTCTTTGGCGTCAACTTCGGCTCCGTTGTCCAATAAAACCTTCACGACATCAACGGCGCCATGCTTCGAAGCCTCCATCAGCGCCGTCCTGCCGTCCTCGGTCTTGGCGTTAACGTCCGCTCCTTTTTCCAACAAAACCTTCACCGTATCAACGTGACCCTGCAGAGCAGCAAACCTCTGCGGGGTCCTGCCACCTATGGCTTTGGCATTGACGTCTGCTCCTTTGTCCAGCAAAGCCGTCACCACATCAACATGCTCCCCTGTCGCGGAAGACATCAATACCGTACAGCCCCATCGGTCCTGTGCATTAACGTCCGCTCCTTTCTCGACCAAAGCCTTCACCAGGTCAACTTGATCCGACGAGGTGGCAGACATCAGTACGGTATGGCCATCCTTGTCCTTTGCATGAAGATCCGCTCCTTTGTCCAATAGAACCTGCGCCACATCCATGCGTCCGAATTGTGCAGCCTCCATCAGCGCAGTGTGGCCCCATTGGTCTGTGGCATGAACGTCCGCCCCTTTGTCCAACAAGGTCTTCACCACATCAACGTGTCCCCTACTTGAAGCCACCATCAGCGCTGTCTCGCCATACTCGCCCCTGGCATTGACATCCGCTCCTTGGTCTAAGAGGCGGATTACTTCTTTCAGATCGCCTTTTCGGACGGCTATTACCAACTCAGGATCTTTTTCAGCTGCCTGGACCGTGCTCCCATTTGATACCAACAGAACGGCAATTACAAGCGCTGCAAATACCAGCATAATCTTGGCGATTTTGAATTTATGCTTGGGTATGTCCATCTGTGTCCTCCAAGTCTGTGATAGCTGGTTTGTCACGACAAGGCGTTAGTGGCGGCCGTTTTTCGTAGGCTCGGGGCTAATCCCCCACCGTTGTGTATGAAGCGGGATGGGATAAACCCCGCCGCTACAGTGGGTTGCGTCCGACATACGGTCAAAAACGCCGGCTTGGTGAACGGTTGTGCGGAAACTACTGTCCATTAGGCTTCGCACTGAGTTCAAAGAGATGGAGAATTCCCAATTGTCTTTCCAATGAAGCTCGTTTGATCTTGTAATTGATTAAGTCGATGTAATAGTCTTCCTGAGCCTGAACAGTCGCTCTCTGGCTATCAAGTACCTCTAAATAAGTCGAAAATTGCTCTTTATACCTTTCTTGATTGATTCTGAATAGCTCCGCAGCAAATTCAACCGCCGCTCGCCTTACAGGAACAACGTTCCAGAGACGCTTCATTTCTTGGTATTCGACACTCACTCTTACCATGATCTTACGGACAAGAGCGGTTGTCTCTGAGTTGGGGCCATCGCCGGATAAGGCCCTAACGGCCTCATCCAGTGATATTCTTCTCTGAAGGAGATCGGGCCTATGCTCCACTGCCACACGACAAATCTCGTTCTCTGAGCAGGAAAATGGAACACTCGGTAATTCCAAGGAAATTTTAGTCTTCCACTCCCTGTTTAAGGGATATTTGAGAAAGAAGTTGAGTTGCGTGGTTAACCTATCAATTTCCGCGCCGAACTGTTCTACCTTTATTTGGGCTGCCGCTAGCTTGCATTCTGCGGATAGTATATCCGTTTTCGGCACTACTCCCGCTTTGTAGAATTCCACGGCCTGATCACGAAAGGACGTAAGGGCTAAGACCCCTTCTTCGTTCACCTGCTGACACTTCCCGGCCAGCGTTATCTTGTAGTACGTCTCAAGAGCCTGAAACAATAGATCCTGATTCGCCGAAACTTTCATATCTCCTAATCGTGAAGAGAACTGCTTTAGGATGTCCTGTTCTCTGTCAGGCTTCGTTTCCTCGTCCTCGCTCTCCTTTGCGTCGTTTGTTGGCGAGGTAACGGCCGGCGCAACCATGAACGACGCGCCGGAGTCGCAATGTCCCCATTGACTCAGAACGAGAACCCCGAATACCGCAATAATGAAGTGAATGCACATCTTCGATGCGCTCTTGATATTGAACATCGTATTCCCTTTCCACCTGTGTTTTGTCGCAGTCCGCAATAAAGACAATGAACGGAACTCAGCGGAATCACGTTCTCACGGAATTGGCGCCGCCTAACCAGAGCCTGACCACGGCTTACAGAAGTTTGAGTCTTCATTATTGTTTTCTCCGCAGACCGGACACAAACTTCCTCCAGAAAGGGATTCCGTTCCGGCTCCGGATAGGACGATCTTCGTTCCGCAATATGCGCATACCGTGCTGTTCTCGGAAATAGGGCCGCCGCAACTCGGGCATTTAATCGGTTGGATATCGACCACAGACACTCCCCACATCTCATCGTGGTACAAGCGGGCTCATGAGATTCTGATTGAAAGAGCGCCGGTCAGTCAAGACAAAAATGACTCAACAACGGACTCCGAAAATTCTTCCTCCGGCGAGGCGCAAGGTCGTATAATGGTTATGTGGTCGTAGGTCTTTGATTTGATTTGCGTTGGGACTCCCTGAAATAGGTCGTATAGGATGCGGTTCGCGATGGGCGCTGCATCTTACAAAAATACTCCTCCCCATCATTTCCCTGCCCCCGTAGGCCATTCGGTCCAAACTCGTTTGGCAATTACCCGAAACTACGCCAAGCGGCCCAAAAACAAAGCTCGTCCGATATTTCTTGCCTCATGATAAGTTTTTCGGTCACGTTTCATCTCCAATTGAGTCAATGTATATAACGAATGAAAATCTAAAATCTCCCGGAGGCGTTCAGCTTCAGAGAATTGAAGGCGAGGCTCAATGAAGGAAGATATGGATACTTTGGTCGGCGAATGTCTGAAGGGCGACGCCGATGCGCTTGAGCGGCTCATTATTCTAATAAAAGACCAGATTTACGGATTGTCGATACGAATGCTTTGGCGCCCCCAGGATGCGGAGGACGCCACTCAGGAAATTCTTGTGAAGATAATTACACATCTCGCCGGATTTCGGCGCGAGTGCTCTTTTCAAACCTGGGTCCGAAGAATAGCCGTGAATCACTTACTATCCACAAAGAAACGGAAAGCGGAATTATACGAGTTCTCGTTTTCAAGTTTTGAGACGGAGATCGAGAACGGTTTGCAATATCGGGAAACTGTTGAAATGGCCGACGGGGAACAAAAGCTTCTGCTCAAGGAAGTAATGATCGGTTGCATACAAGCGGTGCTGTTGTGTCTGGATCGTCCTCTCCGCATGGCCTACGTGCTTGGAGAAATATACGAGGCGCCGGCGGAGGAAGCCGGTCTGGTTCTCGGTATCAGCGCCGAGGCCTTCCGAAAGAGGCTCTCCAGGTCGCGAGCGTTGGTTAGAGATTTCTTGAGCAAAAATTGCGGATTGGTAAATCCGACTAATCCGTGCAGGTGTCATAAGCAGATTGCCTATTCGATTAAAGCAGGCTTCGTGAATCCTAAGCGTTTACTTTTTGCGGAGCGACCGTGCGTTTCGGGAAACGACGACGCCTCCATGAATATTCAAAACGAAGAAGAACTTATAGCCAATCTACTTCGCAAGCCGGAGTACATCGCGCCTCACAGGTTTATCGAAGAAATCAGATCTCTTATTGAATCGGGAGATATCATGCCGGCAGGCAGGTAACGACAGGAGGTTTTGCCGGTTGTCGGTCAATATCCTTTAGGATTAAACGCACAGAGATTAAAGGGAGGTTATCATGGAAGTAAATGAAAATATGTGGCAATTGATGCAACAGCGACTCGGGTATTCCGACCCGGAGATGGTAGAATTTAAGGCGTCAATGAGAAATACTGAAATCCTGAAAAAGGCGCCGGATCTGATGTCGAAGACAATCGTGGCTGAAGTGGTCTCGTCCAAAGGCTGCAACGGTGGCCACAAAGTGGGCGACAAATTCTATATGGATGGAGTGGGAAATCTGATTTCCAAACGATGTCCGAGCCGGATGTGTATTTATGCGGTGAGCGCGTTGAAGCCGTTGGTGTATGCGGCAAGCGAGCTCTTTTATGCCGGAGCCGACCCCAACAATATGTGCTTTAAGCGAACCGGCTGTGTAGACGTGGGCCTGGAATGCGGGGGCTGGGGCCACATCATCATGGAAATCGGCATGTTGGACCGGGACGATTCTGCCTGAGCGTAAACCGTAAGAGACTGTAACCATTCATTTTCACACGATTTTCACCCCGTGCGAGAGTGAATGGTTACACCTCGAACGATGCGGTTCACAAGAAGCAGCACATCCTATGGGATCTGCCCTTGGGGCTGAAGAGTCTGCGACCGTATTTAAGAAATGGTGTAATTAACCGTTCCAATTCCTCATCAGTTTATTCCGACTGACCTGCCGTACAATAGTTCAGTCCCCAAAAGCCTGTCTCCATACCAACTCCGAAGAACGCCAGGGCCAAACCAAGATAGTCGGCGAATCCGAAGGCGCAGGACAATGCCGAAGTGGCGCCACAAATTAGAAGAGAAACTGCTTGGTTCCGGTTTTGTTCTTCTAATCTAGCAATATTGTTTTCTATTTCGTGGGCTTCGAGATTTTGTCAGCAGAAAGGACAATGAACGGCGCTCAGGGGAATCACGTTCTCACAAAATTGGCGCTGCTTAACGAGGGCTTGACCGCACTTCTTACAGTAGCTCTGTGTTGTTCCGGTTTCTCGAAAATGGTATTGCTTGTTCTCCGGGTGGCCAATACCGGTGATTTGGTCGGCCTAAAATAGGGACCACCCCGAATATGACCCGGGATCCGTGGTCCTATCCTGCAAATTTGCTTCGAGTAATTGCTGAGCGGCTTCACGGTCTTCACGAGCCACCACCAGGCGAGTCACGAAATTTGTTGCGATCGACGGAAGCCTCAGCTCAATACCATCCTTTGTTTCCCCTTTCCAGAAGAAGCATACGTATTGGTCCCACGCTCGTAACTCGTCGCCCTGCAACAGGCCGTTCCTACATATCTCGATTCGCCTTGACGGCCAAAAATTGACCGCCATTGCGGTCATGATCGACACAAATCCATAGCCAGAGAAGGCTTCCAAAGAGACGTTTCGATTCCACAGGTAAACCAGCAATAGGACAACCGCCGGCCAGCACAAAACAGATACAATATGCACGGCAGACCCCCTTTGCCTACTCCGTCTTACAGGAACGCACCGGGGAAGAATCCGCCGGTTAAATCCTTCATGGGCGCCCGATGATTGATCAGGCAAGTTGGCTTCGAGTACTTTGCTGCACGACTTCACGGTCTTCAAGACGCACCATGAGCGGTGTCGGTCCATCACCCGCTGATTTTGCCTGAAGCGTCAACTCAATTCCGTCCTTCGTTTCCTCTGTCCAGGAGAATGATTCGTGAGCCTCCCACGGCTTCAAGAATGGCCGACCGGCTGCCGCCGGGTCCAATAATCCGTTCCCGCATATCTCCACTCTCAGAAATAGATTTTGGAAGCCCCGTATAACTCCGGCCATTATAAAGAATCCACAGGCTACCATATCCCAACCGGACATCCGTCCAAGAGAAGGAAGAGATCCCCTGATCGCAAAATACAATACAAATACCATGAGCAAGAAAAACGCAACTCCTTTAGCTGTTCGTGCAACGCTGTCTCTGCCGGGCCTCTTTACAGACGCACATGGGGGCATAACATCCCACTTCGATGTGAAAACGGCAATTAGATCGAAGACGAAGGGGAGCAGAACGTAAAACGCCCCCCAAGCCATAGACTCGGGATCTTTTCTTAATCTGAGAATCATAAAGGAAAACAAGGGAATTCCTGCCGTAAAGCAAAACAGAATTCCAAGCCAGAGAAACGTTTTATAATGCATATCCAGCGCCTTGGCGATCCTAGCCGTCAAGATCAAAGCCCATGAGAGCCCGAGTAACACAGCAATCACCAGCATTTCCATTTCGGCCCCCTTCGAGTGTTTCGGTATTCAGCGAACGAGGATTGATCCGGCAGGTTGGCTTCGAGTATTCGCTGTACAACTTCACGGTCTCCAGGGCTTACCAGCAGTCGTGTTGTGCGGAATAGCCACGATTTGGACACCAGCAGCAATTGGGAGCCGCATTTCGTCTCGCTCTCCCAGGTGAAGGACTCGTATTCTTCCCAAGAATGCAACCTTTCACCGTTCAATAGACCGTTCCCGCATATCTCGATCTTGTCGAATAATGAAAGAACAATCGAAATGACCAGAGCGAACGTCATGAGTCCCCAAAAAAGCATTCGCCCAAAAGAATGAAAACTCCCCGTAACGGTTAAATAGATTCCGAGTGGGGCAAGGAAGGATAGCAAAATGACACCCATTGCAACATCAGCGCGGTCGTCTTGACGAGGCGTATTGACTCGGACGCACGGGGGTTTAACCCTCTTTCTCCACATAAGGGTGGCGATCAGATTGGAAATAGCGACGGAGAGAAGCGGAAACGCTATCAGTGCCGGGGGAATGGGTTCATTTCCTCTTTCGAACAACACAACGGCCAATACCAGGGCTCCCAGAACAACCAAGCCCCCTCTACTCCATTGCGCCTTGGCCATCTTACCGGACAAGATCAAAGCGAATGAGGCGCAGAGCAAGATCGCAATCGAAGATATTTGCATTTCGGCCCCCTTTCGGCAACATATGAGCACAGAACTGGATCTGATTTCTATTCAAGCCCCCATAAATCCCCAACATTTCCGGAAATAGGCCTGCCGCGACTCGGGCATTTCATCGGTTGGATATCGACCATAAACACTCCCCACATCTCTTCATGGCACAAGCGGGCTCATAGGATTCTGGTTGAAAGAGCCTGTGTCAGTCAAGACAAAAATGACTCAACGACGGACCCCGAAAATTCTTTCTCCGGCGAGGCGGAAGGTCATATAATGGTACGTAGTTCTATGTCTTTGACTTGACATGCCCTCGGGGCCTCGGCGGAAGCTGTCTCGAATTCGGCTCTGAAACTGAAAGCCCCGTCAGTCCCCAGAGCTCACCGAATACGAAGGGAGGTCCGCGTCATGTTTAGCCGCTTCATGATCGCCACCGACTTGTCCCACGCGTCCTTCGCACTGGTCCGCTCCCTGAAGGGACTGCAGGCTTTCGGAGCGAGGCAATGCCTGCTGTTGACCTGCCTCAGCATTGGCGAGACCACAGCCATGGCTTTCTCGCTAAGCTACGGGATGGTTGAATCCAATCTCAAAAAACAGAAGGTCATCCTCGAGGAACAAGGCTTCGTCACCACTACAGAGCTGGTTCTGGGGTTCGCAAAATCGGAAATCAATCGAATAGCCGCAGAGCGCAATTATCCCCTAATCGTGGTGGGATCCCGCGGACGCACTCTTGTGGGCACGGACCTTCTCGGAGGCGTGGCCAGCGCCGTCATTCACCACGCGACGGCGCCGGTGCTGGTCGTTCCCATGGAAATGAAAGAGGGTCAGGGGGAAGTCCGGATTCAGGCCAGCAAAGGGGATTTCAGTGAGCACATTTTGTTTCCGACCGATTTCTCGGAAAACGCCCAGCGAGCGTTTACCTATCTGCAGCAAATGGTCGCCGACCGGGCAAGAAAAGTGACGTTGTTTCACGTTCAGGATAAGACCCGCATAGAGCCGCATCTGGCAGAACGTATCCAGGAGTTCGACGAAAGGGACCGAGCCCGCCTGGAGGACCTGAAGAAAATCTTAAAGGCCGTCGGTCATGCGAAATTAGAAATCGATTTGGCCTATGGCCACCCCTTTGCGGAAATAGTTCGGATGATACGCGAGCGTGACGTGCGGCTTGTGGTCATGGGCAGCCAGGGGCGCGGATTCATCAAGGAGCTTTTTCTCGGGAGCGTCAGCCACAACGTGGTCCGTAACTCGGAAGCCCCGGTGCTTCTCATTCCGGCGAAGCGCTGAAGCCGCTTACTTAGTGGTCGTTTTCATAAATACGGTGTCGCATGGTTCAGGCCTATCCTGCTCCCGTAGGATGTCGTGACCGAAGGGAACCGCATCTGTCGAGAAAAGACCTCGAACGATACGGTTCGCGACGGCGCCGCATCCTACAAGAATCCGCGACCGTATTTAGGAAAACCTGCACTAGTTTGCGCGAAGCCTCATTTCGCGTCAGCGCAGGTCACTCTTCTCCATGGGATCGCAAATACTCTATAATTTTTCTCATCTCAATTTTGTCGATAGGCTCTCTGGTATCGATCGGTTGCATGTTTAAAAGGTGTTGCGCCAACTTTAGGACGGTCCAGCCATCGTTGTCCTTGGCGTTAACGTTAGCCCCATTTTCGACGAGTAGCCGCTCCAACTCGAAACTTCGGAGAGCAGCCATGAGAACCGTACGGCCGTCTCTGTCCTGCGCATTGACGTCAGCCCCTTTTTCAATAAGCAGCCTGGCTACTTCCGGATTGCGTGTGTAGCCTGAGACGGTAGCCATAAGAAACCGTGTTGCTCTGGGAGTCTCTGGCGTTGACATCAGCCCCTTTCTCCAGGAGGAACTTCGCCGCCTTCAAGTTGCCTGATTCGGCTGCATAAAAGAGAGGCGTTCGGCCAAAGCTGGTACAGGCTTCGATATCAGCGCCTTTGTCGAAAAGAACCTCGACGATCTCCAAGTTGCACGTTCGGGCTGCATAAATGAGAGCCGTATTGCCGAAGTCGTCCCTGGCGTTAACGTCAGCGCCTTTGTCGATAAGAAACTTCGCGACTTCTAGATTGCCATCAGACAAAGCGAACATGAGAGCCGTACTGCCCGATCGGGTGGTGGCGTTTATATCGGCTCCGTTTGCTAACAGCAGATTCACGACCTCAGGGCTATCTCGTCCGCAAGCCATCATCAGAACAGTCTTGTCGCTCCAGTCCCTGGCATTAACGTCAGCCCCTTTTTCTAATAGGAGATTCACGATAGCGGGACTACCCCTTCTGCAAGCCGTCATAAGGACTGTCTCGCCTTCCCAGTCTCTCGCGTTTACGTCTGCGCCTTTGTTCACGAGCTCTCGGACTGCTGCCACTCGGTCCCGGCTGACACCCTCCCAAAATGGTCTGTCTTGCAACTCACGGACTACAATCCAGACGCTTAAACCTGCCGTCAGCAGCGCCACTAGACCTCCGACGGCGATCATTGCCTTTATCCGTTGCTCCAGATTCCAGATTTTCATAGTCTTGAACCTGTTCAAAGCGCTATTCTCAGAAATGGGACTACCACAACTTGGACATTTCAATGATTGGATACCGATCATAATTGAACCCCTACATTTTATCATACTGTGAGCGGGCTCATGCGATTTTGGTTGAGGCGCCCCGGCCTTGTCAAGGCAAAAGATGGACACTTTTGAAGAGCCAAAGGACGGAATCGTGACGCTTTGACCCGACTCGACGCTGCCCGAGTTACGTCCCGCAGCGCCTTAAGAGCGAGAGTCGTATCGTGTCTTATTTTGATTGTTTGCGGAAACCCGAAAGCGAACAGGGTCCAAGAGAGAACATCCCATCCTGCATCCGCCGGTCCCGGCAAATCTCACAAAACCCCTCCTGTTCTTTTCATTCCGCATGGTAACGCCGGCCTGCGGACATATCGGCTTTGGCATGCTTGACATCTGCTGGAAACCTACCATAATTAGTTGGTTCGCAGGGGACGGCGGTCCCCGAACACGGGCATTTTGGGCTGGAGGCCTGTCGTAACCACCTGCGGCGGGGCCCGCTCAAACATAACCCACCGGAAAATGATTGTTGTTTTCTTGGGCTCGCGGACCCGAGCCTAACCTTCGACCAGGAGGACTTGTAGTGGTTTCCCCAACATCGCGATACGTCGATCTGGAGACTGCATCCTGTCAATCAGACATGGGGTTCCGGACTTCCAACAATTTTAAGGTTCTTCTCGACGAGGCAATTCAAAAAGTCGAAGACCTCGGTCAAGAGTTTCTTGCTGATAGAGACGGGCTTCGCTCTCTTCGGAACCGCTTTGAGGAAGGGCGTTTTCACCTGGCCGTATTAGGCCAATTCAAGCGCGGCAAGAGCACATTGCTGAACGCCCTTCTCGGGCATACCCTGTTGCCGACCTCGGTGGTTCCCCTGACCGCTATTCCTACTTTTGTGCAGTATGGATCTGATTTGCGCATTTGCGTGCAATATCGAAATGGAAAGCCTGCGAAAGAGTTCGCAGGAAAGCCCTTAGAAGAGGCGCTCAAAATACTTGAGGGCTTTGTCACTGAAGAATGTAACCCGAAGAATCGGCTAGGCGTCGCGCAGGTTGATATTCTGCATCCGGCGCCTATTCTCCAAAACGGGGTCGTTCTGATCGACACTCCCGGCGTCGGCTCGACTTTCACGCACAACACCCGCGCTACGCTCAATTTTCTTCCCCAATGTGACGCCGCCTTGTTCGTTGTTTCGGCCGATCCGCCTTTGACGGAAGTGGAAACGGAATTCCTCAAGGTCGTAAAGTCCAAAGTCGACCGACTGTTTCTTCATTTTCAACAAAATCGATTACCTAAGCGAGACAGAGAGAGAAGCGGCTCTGGGTTTCTTCAAGAGAGTGCTTGCTGAGAAGTTGGAGGCCACGGACGATTACCCAATCTTTTGCGTTTCCACCCGTAGAGGATTGGACGCAAAACTCCACGAAGACTCTCAGTTGTGGAACGAGAGCGGTCTCCAGGAAGTGGAAGACCATCTTGGTACGGTTTCTCGCCACTGAAAAGGCAAATGCGCTTCAAGAGGCGTTGAGCCGGAAAGCCCGGGACGTCCTGAACGATACGCTTATGCGGCTGGATCTCTCGCTGAAATCATTGCGGATGCCGCTTGAAGATCTCGAAGAACGGCTTGAGGTTTTCGCCGCGGAACTGAAAAACGCCGATAGGGAGAGGTTGGTAGCACAAGACCTGTTAGCGGGAGACATGAAGCGCACTTTGGAGTGGCTGGAACAAGAGTCCGAAGCTCTTCGTAGGCAGTTTAGCGAAAAACTCGAGCGGATAGTCGAGGCGTCCGAAGAAGAGGGCAAGGATGAGGACACTCCCGAACAGGTGATCCTCGACGCAATGGCGGAAGAAGTTGTGTCATTTTTCCAAACCGCCGCTGAAGAGGCGTCCCAGAAATTCAAGCTTCGTGTGACTGAGACGTTGCGGCCTCACCAGCAACGAGCTGACGAATTGATTGAACGTGTCCGAAAAGCCGCCGCGCGTCTTTTCGACATCTCATACCATGCTCCCGACAGCGCCGACGCCTTTGAAATGAAAAGCCGACCCTATTGGGTTCAGAGAAAGCAGGTCCCGTCTCTGCCAATAGTGATTCCCGAGGAGGACCTGGATAAGCTATTAGCTAACCTTCACTCGAAACTTCGCTCCAAGTTTCAATCCAAGTTTGTCGATAAGCTTTTGCCCGAGAACATGATGAAAGATCGTCGAAAGAAAAGGCTGTACCGCCAAATAGACACCTTGGTCAATTCTAATGTCGAGAATCTGCGATGGGCGACCCTCCGAAATCTTAAGGACGGGTTTGCGCGTTTCGGTTCAGCGCTCGATCAGCGCTTCCAGGAAACTATTGCGGCCACTCATGGAGCCATTCAGGCTGCCTATGTCAAGCGTAAGGAGCACTCGGAAGCAATCGCCGATGAGGTGGCCAGGTTCGAAAAGGCTGCTACGGAGTTGGCCGAGATTTGCTCCCGGCTTGAGCGGCGCGAATAACGCGCAACGGATTACTGGGCCGAACAGGCGAAAACAACTCCAAGCGGCCCATATCCGTACATATGTTCAATAACTATCTATCAAAACCCGATGATTTTCCTATTAAATAGTCGTTGATGAAGGCCATAGCCAAAATTGCATGCGGCAAACGCATAGCGGAAACCTTCGTAAGGTGTCAATCCTTGATCGTGATGTTACCGCGCTCCATTGTGCCGAAGCGGCCAAGATTCAAGTTGCGTCCAAGGCGTCTCGAACCGCTTTAACAAACCACTTTATATTATACGGCTTAGTCACGAAACCCTTTGCCTCCATTTCGAGTTCTCTTTCTGTCACGGAATCAGGAGAAAACCCTGTCGCCACCAAAACCTTCACTCTTGAATTGATCTTCAGCAGTTCTGCCAGGCATTGTTTGCCGCTCATTTCGGGCATGATGAGATCGAGTATGACCAGGGAGATGTTCGTCTGTTCCTCTGCATAAAGTTCCAACGCCCGTTTTCCATTCTCAGCTATGAGAACACAGTACCCGACCTTTTCGAGAACTCGCTTTCCAAGATCTCTCACAAGTTCCTCATCGTCGACTAAGAGAATAGTTTCCTTGCCGCCTAAGGGAACCGGCTGTGCCATAACTTCCTCGGTTGGGTCCGGGGCTTTGAGCGCTGGAAGACAAATCTTGAACGTGGTTCCCTGCCCGAGTTCACTCTCGCAGGTTATGTGACCACCGTGTTGCTCGACAATACCTTGCACGACGGATAATCCCAGACCGGTTCCTTTTCGAGAATCCCAACCTTTGGTTGTGAAGAAGGGATCGAACATCCGGTCCATGGTCTCTTTGTCTATTCCATAGCCTGTATCCGAGACACGAAGCAGGACGTGGTTGCCGGGCGTAACTCCGTGACGAATTCGGCAGAACTCCTCATCCAGAACCACATTTCGCGTCTCTATAATGAGTTTGCCGCCCTCAGGCATAGACTCACCAGCATTTATCCCGAGGTTCATTACAATCTGATCCATCTGGAGCGGGTCCGCCTCGACTGATGCCAGATCATGTGACAGTATGAGGTTTATCTCGATCATCTTAGGAATCGTTCTGGACAACAACTCCTTGATTTGCATGATTCGCTGGTTCAGATTCAACGGTTGCGGCTGAGATTGCCTCTGACGGCTGAAAATGAGTAATCTTTGGACCAGGTCGGCTCCATGCCGCGAGGTTCTGATTATTGTCTGGAGAGTATCGTGCTTCGGATCGCCTTCTTCTGTCTCTGAGAGGAGCAACTCGGCATATCCGAGGATAATGGTGAGCAGGTTGTTGAAATTGTGAGCTATCCCTCCAGCCAACGTCCCGATGGCCCGCATCTTTAGAGCTTGAAGTAGTTGGCTCCGCAGTTTTTCCTTCTCCCGTTCAGCCTGTTTGAGAGGGCTGATGTCCACTACCACTCCTCTAATGCCGGCCACCTTTTCGTCACGAACAATCGGGCAGGAGTCTAACATCACGGGAATTCTGGCGCCGTCCTTTCTCAGCCCCGTGCATTCTTGCCCCTCTTGCCTCAGGCCCTCCAGACTTCTGGCTAGACGGGCACTAAGTAGTTCGCGATCCTCCGGTACCACGACCTGGAGTGCGTCAATGCGTGTAGCCAAATCCTCTGGACTGTACCCGGAGAGTTCAAATCCAGCACGATTCATGAAAGTGAACTTTCCCGTCACATCCGTTTCAAAGACCATTTGGGGCAGAAATTCGGTGAGTTCTCTGTACTTCGACTCACTCAACATTAGGGCCTCTTGCGCCCGCATGCGTTCGTCTATCTCCTTCGTCAGATCTGCGTTTGCCTCGCTAAGTTGATCATATGCTTCCTTAAGCTTGGAGTGCCCAAGGATCTCGTGTTTTAAGATAAGGGCTGAATAATTGAAGAAAATCGGCAATTGCTCGCATAGTTCGCGCGTGGAGATATGTAAGTTTTCCATTTTGAACACTCCGATG
Organism: uncultured delta proteobacterium; assembly: GCA_963747865.1. Taxonomy (GTDB): domain Bacteria; phylum Desulfobacterota; class Desulfomonilia; order Desulfomonilales; family Desulfomonilaceae; genus JBBSBY01. The sequence goes on from CAVVHK010000016.1 coordinate 16,342, forward strand.
AACTCAGGCCCTACTAAGAGAGGGAACACCCATGTGTAAGCCTTCGTGAATTCGGGGGTTATCATCTTCGTGTCCTTGAAATCGTGCTCGTACTCGATGGGTTCGCTGGTCTCAAAAACTCTCTTTACGAGGACGTCGTCGATTTCGTCGATTCTCATCTTCGTGCCGTAAACATCCCAATAGAAGACATCATCGTCAATCTTGTAGTAGAGGACGAGGTTTGTGCCGCCTATGACATCCAGGACGTGCCGCAAGATGTTCTCGATCGTGTTGTCAAGACCGTGAGCGGAGCTCACCCTACTCATCAGCTTGATAATAAGTTGCAGGTGCGCCTTTTCCATAGCCAGTTTCTTGGCTCGTTCCTGCAAATTGGTCAGATCGCCCCTGCGAATAGTGATCGTGTCCGACACTATGTCTCCTTGATCTTTAGTGTTATAGCGTTCTGCAAGACCGATTCAAGATGGTCGAGCGAGACGTCCATCCACCGAGGTGGCAGACCCGCCATTTGGCCGGCCTCCTCAGCTTCCCTCGTGAAGTCTCCGGAACACGGGGTCTTAACGCCGAGAAGGTATTTCCTGTCTAATTGGAAGATGGCTCGGATGACTTCAGCGTTCTTTCCAAACGTCTTGGAGACTATATGATTCCAACGCAGCGCCCAATCCTCAAGAAGAAAGAAAGCGCCGTTCGAAAGTTCCTCGGTAAAGAGCGCATTTCCCAAGAGCATGTCCACGCAGTTTTGCCCCATAGTCCTGAACGTTTTGGCTTCTGAGAGTATCTTTTCCAAGAGAGGGTGACAGGCCCCGTAAAAAACTATAATGTTTCGTCCCTGATTATCGGCAAGCGCCTTCGTCAGGTTCTGGAAAAGTTTCTCGAGATCGATATGGAGGGCTGAATCAAGAAAAAGCACGTCCATCGGCCAGCCATTCTTTTCAATGAGCCACCTGATCTCCCTTCCCAATATGCTGCAGCCCAGAAGAAGAAGCCTCTCTCCGTGCATCGCTGTCACCGGCTTCCATAACTACCGAATTTGTACGCCGCATCGAGCATCGTCCTGATATTCCTTTCAGGAATTCCATAAGGCATAACCAGAGTTCCGAAGAGAAATTTTCCACCCGCCATGCCCGCATCAATCATCCGCTTGACCTCGTCCGTAATCTCTTCTTCCGACCAGTCGATGAGCCTAATATCATTAATAACTCCACAGGTCAGACCCCGTCCGGCAATTATTCTCTTACCCTCGGCAATATCATCCAGAGGACCGAGATAAAAACACTCTATACCCAACCGCTCAATAACCTGATCAATCACGCTGTTCATTCGGGCGCCTCCGCAGTAATATACCACGCCCTGCATACCGCCCGGTCGCAAGTCTCTTTCCATCCACTGGAGAGAGAGGTCTTTGAACAGCTTCATCGGGATCGTGTCAGTTGAGCCGAAAGGATTCGAATAGACAAAAATATCGGCGCCGGCTTTTCGATAGGCGGCTATCTCCTTTCTAAAGAAGTCCGAGCACTTCGTCAGCAGTTTGTCACGTAGATCCGTCGGGCCAAGTAGCAACAACTCAAGCCATTTCTCCATCCCCATCAGGATGGCCGGCAGTGTCATGGATGCCGTCAGGTATGCGCATATCGGATATTTGCCGCCCGCTTCCTGTCTCAGGAGGCGCAGACATTTCAACGGTTCCTGGAACACAGGATGAGCCGATATGTCATCGGGAACCTGAAGTCTGAGGATGTCATCGTAGGTCTTTATTACGAAGTCTTCCACATTTGGAGGACCGTCCTCTGCAAAGATGATTTTTTTGCATCCCAGCAATTCCGCCTCTTTTCCCACGTAAAAAAGGCTCCAAAGATTGTCGTATCCGTATTTTTCCCGCATCTTAAGTTGTGCTTCGGCGACGTATTCGCCTTTAGAGTAATACTCTCGCAGCGACAACCCAAGTTCTTTCGCCCCTTGATCGAAAAGGTTGCAGAATACAGGTATACGGTCGGAAGTCTCTCCACTGATTGCGGCGGTAAGCCTCTCCATCCCGGTAATCATTTTTCCACCCCCTTGACAAGGTCGGCTATTACTTTCCCTGCCGTAATGCCATTGTCGGCCCAGGCATCAGCTTGCACGATTTTGAAAAGCTCATGGTCATGGCGGTATGGAGCTCCGCCCACGACAATCTTGATCTTGTCCACAAGCCCTCTTTCCTCGAGGATCCGGCGAACCTTGAGACAGCCGTTCGCTCCTCGGGCCGTGTGAACCATCATGGCCGATATACCGATAACCTGTGCGTTATGAGCAATGGCCTCTTCCACAAATCGTTCAGGCCGAACATTGATTCCCAAGTCGGTGACGTCCATCATAAGAGACTTGAGGCATCCGATGACGATCCTCTTACCGAGCGAGTGCAAGTCCCCCTCGGATGTTCCGATGACGACATGACCGGTAACCGAAGGGGTTTGGGTGAACTTGGCAATCATTTCTTCGGTCACTTCCGACGCAATCTGGGCGGTCAGGAAGTGTTGAGCGAGATTGGCATCGAAGTTCTCGCTGATGGATTTCATCATCAATTCCATAGCAGGGATAATAACCTTGAATACGATATCTTCTGGAGGGACTCCGTCATCAACAGCGTCGTGAACAATTCTCAGGGCCCTGTCCCGGTCCGTATCAAAAATAGCTTCGTTGTAAGCGGCTATAACTTCCTCGATCATAGTGAGGCTCCTTTCGAGGTGACGGACATCCGGCTGTTTTGATCCATATCCATATTCTTCTTTGGCAAGTATCTCACTCAACTCCTTCAAGGGTCGGATGAAAGTACGAGCGAACTCTGCAATCATTCTTTGCCGTGGCTCATTCCATCCGAAGGGTGCGGAAATAGAGATTCTCGATAAACAAGTCTTCAAATTCCGGAATCTGAGACATGTTGATAAGCTTGGTTGTTCTTTTCAGCGATTCCAGTGTGTCGCCTCTGCTCCGGGAAAAGAGCGGAAGCTCGCAACCGGCCAGGGCCCTATTTCCGCACAGCTCAACATTTTGGCTTGTAATACCCGGCAAGAGCCCTATCCGCTGCGCGTTCGTCACATTCAAGAACCGTCCAAAAGCGCCACCAACGCAGATACGCTTCAGATCACGAAGGCGCAGGCCAGTCTTTTTCAGGAGGTAACTTGTTCCCGCTCCTATGGCCGCCTTGGCGCGCTGTAAGACATCCACATCCTGTTCTTTCAATACGATATTTTTCCGGCCTTCCAGAATTACAAAACCTTCCTTCTCAATATTGTGCGCGAATTTGCCCCTGCTGTCCACTATTCCGGCCTTCACGAGGTAAGCGACCTCACGCGTCCAGTAATCTGGCTGGAGCAGGACGTCGGAATTCTTTCCCGTCAGAAGGGCGAGCATGGCCGTGTTACCCACAATGACAAGGTCTCCGACCTGCTGAATATTCCGGAATTCTACTGAGGAGATATCCTGGAGCGCCTCACCTATGGCATTCCTTGCTGACAGGCCGATTTCCCGGGAGCGTTCCGCTGTGTCGGACGCGGTCATCAATCTCGTCGGAAACGTCGGCGCCGAAACGGACCTGAGGATTGAGACCGGAACGACCTGCGATCCGTCGCCCCTTATGCATGTCCCAGAGAGAGAGGCGTATGCGCATGGTTCCCAGATCCACGGCGACACCGTAGGAGGCCGCGCCTGCCGTCGATACCGGAACGCTAGGCGTGAAGCGCAAAGCCGGGGCAAACTCATCAGCGGGAAGGTTAGTCCAGTGTGACTCCGGCGAAGGGTTTTCGATGGTGATACGCAGATCACCCGTCGGTCTTACCTGGCAGGCAAGACGGATTCTCCTCTGAAGCTGGTCTGCGGAAAGGTTGATTAGTTCACCAGCATTGGGTTCGTCAACGGCCTCTTCCTCGATGTGGACAAGACATGGGCCACAGGCCCCGGCGCCCCCGTAAGCGCTACGCACACCGATACTCGCAGCGTCAAGTATGTCACTCACCGACACGCCGGGCTCAAAAGCAATGCGGCGCCACTCGTCCTTCTAGGCGACGCAAAGCGGAGGCACTGTTCCTCCATGATTTCAGGCGGCCATGCGACGTTCCCGGCCGCTCCCGGTTACAAGAATGGGGTGTTCCTTGCTTCTCCGTTATCTCAGTGTCTTCTTCTTAGCGCCCTGGGGAAGGCTAAACTCAGGTAGCGAGGGTCCCAATCCTATGAGTTGCCCTGCCCGGAGTCCCCTCCATACGGAGATTAACGAGCGAATTGCAGGCGCTCTCGATTACCCCGGAGGCTATGTGAAGCCCTTTGGCCGGGCGCCGATCAAGACCTCTCCGGCCTTCCCTGTTCCGACGGCCAAAATGAACAGCTCCGGCAGAATTCGCCCCGGCCCGAGAAGCCTTCGGTAGACGCTTTCCTCCACCTGGTGAATCTCCAGGTCGAGCGCTCCTTTTGTGGCATACTCCAAAATAGAGTTGAATTCCCGCCGAGGTTCCTCATATTTTCTTGCCCATCCGAGCCCCCCGTGCTTCAACTGGTACTGGATATACAAATCAAAGCACATGAGGTCTCGGAAAACAAGTCATATCTGGTACCAAAATCCACGGTCAACAACGTCATGGTTGTCGGGTTGTGATTCGTGAGTCCGGAATTGGGAGTTGTCAGCAGGTATTTGGACGGAAAATTCGGCGAGCGGCACCGGCGAGACTTAACATATTTCCCCCCCACCGTGATTCGGGCCTGTTTCTGAGCGAGCTATCCCCCTAGGCTCGTTTCAGCCCCCTGCAAGCCCTACTTTGCCCCCTTGATCGACTTACCTGAGCCGCACAAACATAACATCCTCCTTCGCTCATCGAAAAGGATCCTCGTCGGACGGATGCCCCCTGCAAGCCGAACAAATAGTTTTCTGCCACGCTCAAGCACCCGGCCGGGCAAATTGATCAACCAGAAGCGCACGGCCTTCATGCGACGGGGCGCCCAGCTTTTTCCCAGGGCCAGACGCTTCATGGCCGAACTGACATTGAACGCCAGAATCATAATTGGCGCCTAGTTGGGTTGGTTCCAAACGGACCCGAAGGGAACTTCCCTCCGGCAAGATTCTTCCTTCATTATCGAATGCGCTTCTTCGATCTTGCCGCAACGACCTCTGTACCACCGGATAACTTGTGAAGGCCGGTTGAAAAGTGCGGAGGGTGGCGGCCGAAAAGTGCGGCGCCTATTGGACAATTAGATCTCTTCTCTGCTACCTGTCAAGCTTTTCCTCCTTTCAAGCTCCCGGTTTTATATGGTCGGATCGGCGCGGGGATCGTTTCTTGGCTTGCTGGAGCCTGTAGCTCTGGCCATTTGCTTCGAGAATGTGGACTCTATGGGTAAGCCGGTCGAGCAGAGCCCCGGTAAGACGCTCTGACCCTAGGATTTCGGTCCAGTTTTCAAATGGGAGGTTAGTGGTAACCATTAGGCTATGGCGCTCATAGGCCCTACTGACCACCTCAAAAAGCAGTTCCGCCCCCGCCTTGGAAAAGGGGACGTATCCAAGTTCGTCCAAGACCAAGAGGTCTTGGCGTTCCAATTGTCTGTGGTATCGTTGTAGTCCTCTCTCTTCACGGCTCTCTAGAAGCTCCGTGACCAAACCGGTTACGGTGTAGAAACGCACTCGGCGTCCCTGCATGCAGGCGCAAAAAGCCAAAGCGCAAGCCAAATGGGTTTTGCCTGTGCCGCTGTTGCCTATAAGCAAAACGTTTTCTCTCTTGTCTATAAATTCCCCTCTCATGAGTTCTCGCACCAGCGGCTCGTTTATAGATGGCTGCGCTTTGAAATCAAAGGTATCAATGGTCTTGGTCACGGGAAACCGAGCTTCCTTGACTCGCCTTTCCGCAGCTTTTCTCTCACGATCAAGCAATTCGCGTTCAGTCAGACGAAGAAGGTAGGTCGGATAATCGGACCGATCATCTCTGCAAACCGTCGCCATGGAGGCATATTCTCTCAGGACAGTGGGAAGCTTGAGTCTCTTGAGATGATGCTCCAATAGAATCGTTGATTTATTCTTCTCGCTCATGCGGAGCCTCCAGGAGAGAGAAGATCTGTGTAGGCCGATATATCGGGCCCGGCCACCTTCACCAGGGTGAGACGCTCTCGTCCGTCCAACCTGAAAGTGGGATGGCAGGGAGTCTGATGCGTTAGAAACTGAACGACGGCGTCCCGAGGTACAGGCTCCCACTCTGAGGCCCTTTATTACAGCCTCTTTCACTTCGGAAAAACTGTAATCCTCTAAGAGCCGGAGCACACGGATATATTCTCGAGTCCCTTCACCCTCCCGCTCAGCCTTTGCCTGAAGGAGGCGATGAAGATCCCCGAAACACTCCGGTAGATTTAAATCAGCCAAAGGCAACGCATAATTCAAAGCGCCGGGTTTTCTTTCCAGAAGCGCCAGGTAATGCACGTAATTGAAAAAGACGCCTTGCTTGCTCCAGGAGCGCTTGTGCTCAGCCGCCTTCTCCTTTCCATGGCGCAAGACCACTTTGTCTACGTATCCCTTTACCTGAATCGTATGGTGAGCGTATCGAACCGGAACCGAATAGTCGTTATCATCGAATCGCACCAGAGATAGTGAGCTTGCTCTTGTAGACTGTATGAGACATGCGTCGAACGGCGTTGGGGGAAGGGAATGAAAAGCGGCTTGATCTTCAAGCATGAGCTCGGCCTTTGAGCCGATCTTGCCGCGAAGACGCCTGGTCAGGTCGTCTCGGCACATCCGCGCCAGCCTTTCATTGAGCTCTTGAAAATCACTGACCTGAGGCACTGGCACAAAGAAATTAAGACGAGCGTACTTAACCACCCCCTCAACGACCCCCTTCTCGTTGGCGCGGCGCACCCGACAGAAGTGATGATCAAAAAGGTAATGGCTTTTTAGTTGCGAGAATCCTTTGGTCAGTTCGCTTCCCCGGGAACATACGATCTGAGATGTCAGCACCCGGCTGTTGTCATACGTGATCCGTACGGGAACTCCCTCAAAAAACTCGAATGCCCGCACATGACCTTCCCACCAAGTCTCCGTGCATTCCCGCTGGAATGCTACAACGAAAAAAGCGTCCGAATACGGGAGCGCCATAACCAGGAAGTGAGCCTTGCGCAACTCTCCGGACACATTTACCAAGGCTTCCCCAAAATCGACTTGGGCTTCCCCCGGCCGGTGAATCAGAGGCATAAAAACCTCACGGCTGTGCAGTTTGATCCTATTTACCGCTTCTTTGACCTGAGTATATTTTCCCTCGTAGCCTTCTTGCTTGATTCGTTCATATATCCGCTTGGCCGTATGACGCTGCTTCTTTGGCGCTTGCTTATCGCTGTCTAGAATGTCGGCGATCCGGTCCAAGAAAGGACCGATCTTGGGTTTGGGTCTAGCCTTGCTCAACCTGTAACCAGGGGGCTCCGGATGGGTTAGGATCTTCTCCAAAGTCGTCCAATGTATTCCCGTTTCCCGAAGAACCTCCCGCTTGCTCTTCTCCTCTCTCAATACCTTAAAGCGTATCTCCGTCCAACTCTTCATCTGTGTGTACACCCCTCCGGCCTCCTCATGAAGAACTGATCGGAAAACCCCCGGATTTTCCGAAAGTCCTCTATCACGAGAGGCTACTTAGGGGCGCCGCGATTTTAAACCGCCCCGACTTCCGTCGCGATTTTCGTCCGGCGTTTACAAGTGGTAAATATGGTGGCTCTATCGTAGACACCAATGAGTATGTCAGCTCTCAAGGGATTTCTTTTGACTTTTACCCAAAAGAGATAGGGAATGTTTTCGAGATAAAATTGACGAGTTCAGTATACAACTATTCGGGAGTTCGTATTAACATTGCTGATAATCGGTTAAATTTAATAACTGGCCGTTCAGGCGTCGGGAAATCTACTTTCCTGCGTGAGTATCTTCCACAGTATTTTGAAAGATATGCATACATCAATCAAAAGCCTCTTGTCGGAAATGCAAATTCAAATGTCGCAACAGCATTAGACATATTTGGTAATATAATAGATGTTTTTGCTAAGCAGTTCAAAAAGGACAAGCTTTTTTTCTCCAATCACACTGGCAGTGAAGGAGCATGCCCTTTTTGTCGTGGTGCAGGAAGAATAGCATATGGAAACGATTTTCAGAATGCGGCTGAAATTGAATGCAAGGAATGTGCTGGTACTGGTTTCAATCAAAGGCTCAAATTATTAAAAATAAGTGGTACTAGCATTTTTGATATTTGGAAAATGACCGTAGACGAGGGGTGCGGCGCGTTTTCTTCAGTTGATGACATCATGCCGCTTTCCGGTTCCGAGGCGCTTCCTGGGTAGCTGGACGGATGTTGTCGTATTTGGCGTATAGCCTGTTCCTCTCCGCCCTTGCTCTGAATTCCCAGAATTCCTCCCAAAGGTCATCAAGGAAGACTCCTCGAAGTTTTAGCATCGCCTCGGCCCCTTGCGTAGACCAAAACATGCCCGCTCCCTCCATGCGGATATTTATGAGGGAATTGCAGACGCTCTCGATTACTCCCGAAGCTATGGGAAGCCCCTTAGCCAGATTCCGATCGTAAGACATCCTATGCCGGTTGTTCCGAAAATAACCCAGAGCCTCGCTCTTGAGTTCTTTCGCCTTTGAGACGGAAAGCGTCCCGTCATCCAACGCCGTATCGAAGTCCTCGATCACGTCATCCAGACGTCCTTCCAGGAGACACAGCAGAGCCTCACGTCCGTAGTCCTCCGCCAATGTTCCGGGGCCGTGATGGAGTTCGCCCGCGAGCCGAATCCTCTTCACGGCGTGTGTGAGGTCGAGAGTCTCGGACCAACCCGGTAGCGCTTTGCGAGAAAGGCTCCACAGGGCCTTTTCTCCATCCATAAGAGCCAACTTCTCTTCCTCTGTCCCATGAATCCGAACCTTGGCCGAGAGCGACGAGCGGCGAAAGATTTCGGACTTTTTGTCTTTGAGCGAGACAAAGGTCCGCCTGTTCAGTGGTTCCGGTCGACGGGGATCTTTGTGTTTGACCGTCTTGAAAACGGCTGACCCAAAGAAGCTGTCCACTATGCCTTCCTTCGACCTGTAATGAGGATCGATAGTGTAGACTTGCGCCACACAGGCCATCCGCTTCTCGCCGGGCTTGTCCTTGGTTTTCACGACGTCGGGATTGCGCTCTTGGGGTCGCATTCGAATTCCTTTGCAATCCACTGTGTGAACCAGAATGGGTCCCTCCGTTTCCACATGGGGAGGGGTAAGAGAGTCCATGAACTCATTGACCGCCAAGGCGCAGTCCTGAATCACTCGTTGAATCGGTCTATGGGCTGATTCTAAATGAAGACGCTTGTTCACCCAAGCCGCCGCTCGTTCATAGGATGTTTCTACCGCTTGAGAGGCCATCCAGTCCTGGAGGACGTAGGAATACTTTCTGTCGGGAAGATTGAGCCTTGCGTCCAAGGGAAATAACCCCTTTTGTCCTCTTCCGGCATAATAGGCCCGCATTATCGTGATCTCTCCGAAAATGGACAAATACTTGCGCCCCAAATCTCTCAGATACCGGTACAAGCCGCCGTCGGCGCTGACCAAAATCTCTCCTGTTTTCCCAGTCCCCATGGACAATACAAACAGCTCCAACAGAATTCGTCCCAGCCGAAGAAGCATCCGATAGATCCGATCTTCCACCTCGTGAATCTGCAGATCAAGCGCTCCATTCACTACGAATTGAAGAATAGAGTTGAATTCCTCCTGAGCTTCTTCTATTTTCGTATTCATCCGAGGCCTCCTTCCTTGCTTTAACTTGTACTGGATATACAAATCAAAGCACATGAGGTCTCGGAGAACAAGCCCTATTTACTACCAGTTACGAAAAAACAAAAAGCGCGGCACCCGTAGACGAGGTATTTTCTTTCTTCAGTTCTGATTCTAAAATACAAAAGGCCTTGTCCAGAGCTCGAGATATTTTGTTGGGGCATTTGGTAATTGGACAACCAACATCGACTCTTTCTGGTGGAGAGAACATACGGATAAAGATTCTAAAGTCACTGAAAACGACATCACTTGTTTATGGCATTGACGAGCCATTTAAAGGATTGAATAGCACAGAAATTTTCAAGCTAGTTACATTTTTCAACAAACTCGTTCAAGACAATAAAACTGTAATTGTCGCGGATCACGAAGAAGAAAGCTTTAAGTATTTCTCATTGCATATTATTTTAGGTAATGTAAATGGAGTTTTAATTGGGACAAGTGAGGCACCGTAATACAGCAATTAAGTTATTTCCAATTAGCACTGAGGCCTTACCGGGCAGGCATCGCAGGATGCCAGGAAACAGGTCGTATATCCTTCCGAATTATGACGCCGTCGCTTAGCTTATTAATGTGATTTGTTCGGACGTTTAAATTTTCTTAGTATTTCCGCAAGCTTTGTGAGAACAACGCTGGCAGGTACTGTCAAAGTTCAGCTTTGCGCTCAAGCTATGTGCTTGGAGGAGATGCTGGGCGTGGATGTCCTGCAAGGGGCGATCTTCTTTGGAAAGACAGACAAGCGACTCGATCTTGTGATCGATCAGTCCCTGAGATCGGATACGGAGGCAGCGGCCGCTCGGCTCCACGAGATAGTCTCTTCAAGAGTCACCCCCAGAGCTCAATACACCAAGAAATGTCCCAAATGCTCCCTTCTGGATGTATGCGCTCCCAAGGTGATGGAGGGGAGCCGGAAAGTTAAATCTTACCTGAAAAGGGTCATTACCGAAACGATGGAGGTAGACCTATGAAACGCCTCCTAAACACGCTCTACGTGACCAGTCAAGGGGCTTACCTCTCAAGAGACGGCGAAACCGTCCTGGTCAAGGTGGACAATGAAACCAAAGTGCGACTCCCTGTCCATACTCTGGACGGCATCGTCTGCTTCGGGAGGGTATCGTGCAGTCCGCCGCTCATGGGATTGTGCGGTGAGCGCAATGTCACCATTTCCTTCCTGAGCGAAAACGGAAGGTTTTGGGCGCGGATGCAGGGCCCTGTCTCCGGCAATGTGCTGCTGCGCCGTGAGCAATATCGCAAGGCGGACAGTCCGGATTTCTGCGCTGAAACGGCAAAATCGGTGGTTGTGGCAAAGGTGGCCAACTCACGGTCGGTGCTGCTTCGCGCAGTCAGGGACCACGCGGACAAGGTTGACGTCCCTGCTCTCGATAGAGCGGCAAGCGGGCTCTCCCGCATAGTCAAGGAGTTGGACGCTCCCGTTCCGCTCGATACAGTGCGGGGGCGTGAGGGAGAGGCGGCGCGGCTGTATTTCGAGCATTTCGATCACCTAATCGTAGCCCAGAAAGAGGACTTTTATTTCCGTGAACGTAACCGCAGACCCCCTCTGGACAATATGAACGCCTTACTCTCGTTCCTGTACACGCTCCTTACCCATGACATGGTGTCCAGCCTGGAAGCCGTGGGTTTGGACCCGGCCGTCGGCTACCTTCATCGAGACCGACCCGGTAGGCCCGGCCTGGCTCTGGATCTCATAGAAGAGCTTCGGCCCTTTCTCGCCGACCGCCTGGCGTTGTCCCTGGTAAACCGTCAGCAAATCAGAGCCAAGGGTTTCACCAAAACGGAAAGCGGAGCGGTCCGTATGGACGACGACACGAGAAAGAAGCTGCTCAAGGCCTATCAGGAGAGAAAACAGGAGACGATCCTCCACCCGTTTATAGACGAAAAGATTGCCGTGGGCCTAATTCCTCACGTGCAGGCTATGCTCTTCGCCAGGTTCCTGCGAGGGGATCTTGACGGGTACCCGCCTTTCATCTGGAGGTGACGCCGACATGATGGTGCTGGTTACGTACGATGTGAATACGGAAACGGCGGAGGGCCGCAGGCGACTCCATCGAGTGGCGAAGATTTGCCGAAACGTGGGGCTGCGGGTGCAGAAATCGGTGTTTGAGTGCCTGGTCGATCCAGCTCAATGGGCGGCCCTACGGAACAAACTGCTTAAGGAAATCAACTTGGAGACCGACAGTCTTCGCTTCTATTTTTTGGGCAAGAACTGGCGGAACAGAGTGGAACACGCGGGCCATGAGATATCGATGGATCAAGAAGGACCGCTAATCGTGTGAGTGTCTTTTGGTGCGGCGAACCACCAGCGACCTAGAAATCCCCGGAGGTTTCGCCGCCGCTATAACAGCTTGAATTGAAATAATAAATTAGTATTACAGAAAGGAGGCGTCTTTGAAGACAGATTCTCCCCGTCAGGGTTCGCAGAATCAATGGAATTTTGTGTTTGTAGGAGCGGGTTAGACACACCCGCGGTCGCCCCTCACGCAGGGGCGTGGATTGAAACACCCACAACGGAGCGACACATCGGGACTCGCTCGCGTCGCCCCTCACGCAGGGGCGTGGATTGAAACGAGCCACGCCTAATTCGTACAACCAGGGCGGTCGCTGTCGCCCCTCACGCAGGGGCGTGGATTGAAACGAGTGTTAGCTTCGTCTTGGAGATCCATAGTTTTGTCGCCCCTCACGCAGGGGCGTGGATTGAAACAATGCCTCCTGGAACTACGGAATTGAACACACATGTCGCCCCTCACGCAGGGGCGTGGATTGAAACTCTCAATAAAGAGCGATACATGTGCGCCAGACAGGTCGCCCCTCACGCAGGGGCGTGGATTGAAACCCTGTTTGCCGGTTCTGTACCCGAAAACGACCAGGTCGCCCCTCACGCAGGGGCGTGGATTGAAACTCCTAGAATCAAGGCGGTAGACTCGTCGGCCTCCTGTCGCCCCTCACGCAGGGGCGTGGATTGAAACATCGTAAGAAGAAGTGAAGCAGTGTGGTTCACTATTGCGGCGTCTTGCTTCCGGATAAGGAGACTGATTGGTTTAGACGGCTATAGGACCTGTGGCGGGAGACGGCACGAATGAGCAACAAAGACCAGGGAGCGCTTATCGCTCGGGATAGCATTAGCGTTCTCTTTGGTATGGCTGCTCACACCGGAAACAGGCGACTCTTGCTCTTCACCGCAAGCCGGTGTCGGTCCAATTTGCTTGGATGGCTTATCTGCACTACCGGACTCGGAACCATAGATTACCTAATCGTCGAAAAGACCCGCGTTCTCGAGGGCGATTAACATTTCTACGCCGAGAAGATTCTGCGAATGCGTGACGAGTTGTTTGGTTACGATGGGCCCAGGATGCTCACCCCCTAAACGATTTACCTCGGAAGGAAAGAGGTCATGCAACTTCCAGGCCAATGAAGCAAGTGATCAAGGTTAGACCCGAAGTGATTCGGCTACGGTCACGGCTGTCATCTATAGTTCCAATTTCGCGAATTGTGTTCCGGACTGGGCACTGAACAATCAAGCCGGCAGGGTTCTCCTGGCTCCATAATTTGCCGCCTGGGCGCACCGGAAAGCCGAATGGAGATATTTCCCTAAACTTCCCTGGCCGAACATTTCGACACCTACCATGAGATTGATTTTCATCTCGACCCGTTTCCGCACGTAGGCGGGACCAACACTTGCGACGCTCTCTGGATATGAGTTCCGACGCTAACCTTGCTCGAAGAAAGTTTCTGCTCCAGGCATTCCGCAGCCCATTTGCGTAACGCAGGTTTGGGGGAATTGGTCGCTAACGATTTTCGAGGATGCCCTAGGATTGCCGTAGACTTGGCCTAAGACCCTGATCGCTTGTGGAAATGAGAGCGGGCATGAGGAGAAAATATCCAAGTCGCCGCATCTGGACGGCCAAAGATTTGCGGAGAATTTCAGTCGACTGATTCGGTCCATATGGACATGCAAAACAGACTTTCAATCTGTTTTGAGCGAAGCAAAATAGTCAGGCGACGCCTTGACCTTTAGAAGCAGGAACACTTAACAAGTTACTTTAACGTTAGTCCGGAACTGCGACGTCATTAGTCCGGTTCTGTACCGTCTTTTACACCTCGTGGCGAGAAGATGAAAAGGCACGACGGGGGAAAGAACGTGTACAAATCTGAGGGCAAAAAAATACCAGGACAACGCCGCCAAGCATAACATCCTGGTATTTCCTGATTTTCGTGGTGGAGATGAAGGGATTTGAACCCTCGACCCCCGCGTTGCGAACGCAATGACGGTGTGAGTGATACCAATCATTTGCGGATATTTCTCAATAATTTCAGCCCATATCGTTATGTTTGGTTGCGTTTCGTTACACGTCGTTTTCGAAAGTGTTAGCTATTGTTAGCTGAAATTTTGGGGACCGCAACAACAGCCAAGCCTACTGAATTAGACCAGCCTTACAAAGAACCCCTTGACGAAACCTATGTGGAGAGAACAATGGTCTCCACTGAGGACTTTGTGTCCTGTGTGCCGGACACATTTGGATGTGCAGCCCCCATAGAAGACTACGAGTCCGGTATGCCGGAAATGCCGATGAGTAAAATGCTTTTTGGGTGAAGGTCTTGGAATGGAGACCTGGAACATCTAGAATCGTTTCTCCCATTGGCAGCGCCGGAGCAAGTATTACTGGATAAACCTCTGGACTGAACTGAAATAAAACCGGTCGTGCTCACCGACAGAGTCGAGCTGAAGATTGACGGTTTTCATCCATTTGCTACCGGAACCCTATGGTCAAGTCTTTTCTGCAAGAAATAGTGGAGCTTGAGGTGATGAATATGCTCGCGCCCTTTTCTTCGTTTATCCCTCGTTGAATACAGTCGCTAACCCACAAATATAGATTCTGATTCTGAAGGACTATGGTTTTGAAGGGACAGGAGCCTGCAATCCTCCAACGTCTGACGGGTTTTAATTCCAAGTTCATTTTTGTTTCCTCCTGGGTTTCATATTCCGGTTCAGTTGTCCATTGCTAATTTGTATAATCCTGTTGGGGCCTGAGACCCTTTGTCGCTTTATCTTTTTTTTCTTTCAGGATGTAAGAAAGGATGAGAATTATGCCCGTGCCAATTCTAATTATAGTGGTTACTACCTTAATTGGGGGTGGTTACTATTTTTTTACAGCGAAAACGAACGAAGTAATAGAGGACGAGAAAAAGAAGCTTAGAGAAACTATTTATCATACGATTCAAGTATGGGGAGTCCAAATAATCATACTTTTGCCTTTTGGAATATTTCAATACATCTCAAATCGGTCGCTGGGCTCCAGACTATTAGCGTCAATTGCTGTATTGGCAATGATTATATACAATGTTAATAAGATAATGACCGATACCATACCACGAATTCGTGCGTTAAATGAAAAGCTTAATAATCAAGCTATAAATTTTATCATACAGGTAGCAGGCTTAAAGGTGGGGCACATACTTGCTGACCCTTATGTTGAGAATGCTGTATGGTGTCTGGTAATAGGCTTTTTCATCAGGTCGATAGTGTTTGGTTATTTCGACGTAATTACGCCATGGTGGGACGCCGTCAGTTATGGCTGGAAATCTATCGGTTATGCCTTCGAAAGATACTTGGGCTGGTTTATATCGCAGTAGATGAAATTATCTGAGGGTGGAGTCTTACTGTGCAAGACTTTAGTCAAGAATTTTTTCCGGCTTTCTTGAGGTATTTGAACAGGAACGCCTTAGTCGGTTCAAGGGCTTAAGGTCTCTTTTGGAGCCAATCATTTTTTGGCTGCACTTTAAAATAGCTTGATCGTAATCAGAATCTGTTGCATTGTTGCTAAATTGTTCTAGGAATACTCACGAATTCGCCCTGCAATTCAATTAGCCTTGATAAGTAAGAACAGGGGGCGGCGGGATTTTGGCTTTTTCTTCACGGATTGAACTCATGAAAATCCTTCTTCACATTATTCTTAGCGTTCTTAATTTCCGGACCATCTTTTGGAAAAACCACTGTAGTCCGGGACCGTGATGGGAAGATTGTTGAAAGAGGAGTTGAACACGACGGCTCAGTAATGGTTTATAATCCTGCCGAAAAACTTTTTTTCGGACAGAGAGGCAGCAACTATTTCAGATTCAATTGGACAAATTACTGGTCAACAGATATAGAGGCTAAGTTCGACATGACCGATAAAAGGACTTTACCTGCAAAGGAAATTGTGGCGGAAATACGAGCTGGTAGAACCGACGAGGAACTCCTGAGAAAATACGGACTTTCCGCCCATGGTCTTCAGACCATCTTCGATAAATTAGTAAAAGCTGGAGTCCTACATCAGTCTGAACTGGACCAAAGAACTGCAGCCCTTGAACAATTGCTTGACTTGGACACAGGAGCCGGTACGGCTGGGGCACAACATCAGCCGAACGAACCCGCCCCTAAAAAGGCTTCACGTGAAGACTCGGAAGCCAAACCTGGAAAGGTGATTCAGGTCGATCTCGATGCTGGGATTCAACTTGCCAAAGGACTTTTTCTAAAAGCCAAGGACACTACGGAACAGGTCGTGAATTCTGTCCAAAGCCACGTCAATAAGTATATATCAGAAAGGAATTCCTCTGCAGGACTGACACCTCCTCCTATTCAAATAGCTGCTGACGCTGTAGGCAAGCCAAAAAAACTCGCTTCATTATATCCATCCAACATAGCTGTTAGCTCTGAAAAGATCTCAATAACTGAAGACAAACCCCGCAGGTTATGGAAGTGTCCTGCCTGTCATCTGCCTCAACCGCAGGAACACCAAGTATGTCCCCAATGCGGCGTTATCGTAGCAAAATATCTTGTAGAACAAGAAAGAAAAAGAAAAGATCAAGAGCATCGCAAAGGACTTCAGGGAAAACGTGACAAAATTATCCATGCCCTAATGTGCTTTTCCCTTCCTCTTGGAATAATCGGCATGATAGGCGTTCTTTCCTCGGTACCGGAATCGACGGGCTGGATATATCTCGCGTTATGTGCAGGAATCGTGTTCTCCGGCTTCAAAGTTATCAACTATTTTCATAAGAGGCGTTCCGTGTCCTCAGAGGACGGATATATAGCACGGAGGGGCTTTTCAACCAACACGAAACTTGCTGTTTCGGCTTACTGCATTCTGGTTCTTGCGCTTTCTTGGCTAGTACATATGAGATCGGAAGAGATAGCACAACTAACCAGAGCCAAGGAAATTGGTGACCAAGCCTCAAAAGCAGCTGTGGACTCCAGTAAAAGCACACGAGACCTCCTAGGAGGTCATTTGTTAAATGCCAGTCAGTCAGGCGAGTTGGAAGAGGTCAAACGTCTTTTGAATGCTGGAGCGGAGGTCAATACCAAGGACAACGATGGTCGAACAGCACTGATGGCTGCTTCTAGATACGGTCATACAGAGATAGCGAAAGTCCTTATTTCCAAAGGAGCGGATGTCAATGCTAGGGACATGATAGGCTATACAGCACTGACGATGTCTTGTGTTACGGGTCATACAGAGATCGTAAAATTCCTTATTTCAAACGGAGCGGATGTCAATGCTAAGGATGACCCTTTGCTAGGCTTTACAGCACTGATGGATGCTTCTGCGTTCGGTCATACAGACATCGTGAAGGTCCTTATTTCAAACGGAGCGGATGTCAATGCTAGGGGTAACTCTGGTTGGACAGCGTTGATGTTGGCTTCTGACAAAGGTTACGCTGAAATCGTGAAAATCCTTCTTGCTAAAGGAGCGGACGTTAATGCTGAATATGAAGATGGTACGACAGCACTGATGCGGGCTTATAAGAAAGGTCACTCTGATGTGGCAAAACTGCTCAGAGCACACGGGGCGAAACAATGAGCCCTCTGGCAAGAACCATTAAGAGGACAATAATTGTTTTATTCTCAATCTTGCCAAAAGTGAGGATATGCTATGCCTGATACCGATAATTCACATTGGTGTACACCAGCGAGACCTGAATCAAGCGGGTGAAGAAATGATTGAGGGCTATGCATATGGCAGCGAAAAGAATATGGATGGAACTCCAAGAAATAACTGCGAATGGAGAGCATACAGTTCAACGCCCCAGAGCGGATGGACTGTGAAGATTATGTAGGATCATGAACCAATTGAACAAGAATTCCTAAGAGAGGTGGAACGCAGGCTGAAGGTTTCTTGTCCAGAATGAAGTAGGTCAGACGAGTTTTTATTTCGGCGGGAAAGACCTTCTGGGTCCGACCTCGCTTTCCAGATGAGTGCTTTGTACCGTAGAATAGCTAATTTCCGACCCTAGATTTGAAAGTGTTTGGAGGCAACATGCACGACGGATATGCTGGAGATCATAAAGATTATTATAAGCTTACGCTTCTCAAAGCGTTGGCTCAAAAGGCAAAATTCAATGCGGCTATCTGTTGGATGCTGACACCGTCTTTAGGAAGTGGAAATGACGATATCGGTTATCTGAAAGATAGGTCAAAATGGGTTAGAAGCCTCGAGTACGCGGAAGTTTTCGACACGCTCAATGAGTGTGTAAATGGAAATCCCCCCACTAGGACTGTCGCCGCGATAGAGGGAAGAAACTTAATTCCGAATGCAACTTATTTTTCCAAGAATTGGCAACCCTTTGACAAGTCTGAAGCTCATGAAAGCTGTTCCAACGAGTCCATTGAAATGCCGTGGCAGCATTATTGGAGGAGTTTCGATCAGCATCTTCAAAATACTGAAACCGATCTTATCTTCTTTGATCCCAATACCGGTGTTCAATGCAGTCCGACTCAGAATCATTTGGATTTTGATACGATAGGAAGGTATTACGATCAAGGCAAATCCATTCTTTTTATTCAGTTTCACACGGATAGGAATAAGACGATAGAAGAATTTATACCTAGCCTAGCAATTGAAACGATCGTATCTTTATCTCAAGAAAAAAACGATTTTGAACCGGAACTGCTGTGGTGTTTTTGGTGCAAGACCCTGACCGGAAATGCCAACGTTCTGTTTTATCTTGCTCTACAACCAAATCACCGAAACAGAATGACTCCGGTCATTTCGCATTTGAAAGGTATATGGAAAGATTGCATTATACAACGTTCTAAGAGCGGCATTCAGACATCAAAACAAGGGAATGTAGTCAAGAAGAGGAGTCAATCCTCTTTCAAAATTATTTGCGGCTCAGAAATCTTCCCGACAAAAGGATGAAGCATCTTACATTAGTCGGTTGTCACTCACTAATTTGAGGTTAGTGAAATGCCCTTTCTTTTTGCGGACCGACCCGAAATATGCAAACCAATATTTTTCTGCTCCGTCAACAAACACTTTTTCTATTTCAAATGGGTGCCAATCTCGCAAGACTGACATGTTCGATACTGGCGAAAGCCGGAGCACAACGCCTGCGACACCAAAGCGTTTCGCTGTATCTAAGAGTTCTGGAACGGGCGGCTGAGTCAGGGCAATATCAGATGTGTGGTCGGATTTCATGTCTCCCTGCTTAGCCCAGTCCGGATCAGCAACCACAACGTCCGGCTTTGATTCAAGCCACACTATTTCCTCAAAAGCGTTCGCCGCTTGCAACTTCACTTTACGGGGATTACCATACTTCTGAATATTGATTTCAGCACATTTAATTCGTAACGGGTCGGCATCAATAGCGAATACACACTTAGCCTTTTTCGATAACGTTGCCGTAATTGCAATCTTCAGGCGCAGGAATAACATTACTCAGGTGAACCGGAAATGGCTAAGAAACCAGCCCTACCCTCTGAAATCAAAGGTGAGGTTGAAAAAATCGTTGAGAGCTTCAACGAGCGAGTTCTCAAGGGGCAAGGCCGATATTACCTCACTCGCTTCAGAGGACGTTTTGTGTACTTGGACAGGTCGGATTACGGCAGAATCGGACCTATATGTCGGTTGGAATTTATGGGGGGCATGGACAACTGGAAGTTCTCAATATTCAAGTTCAGTTCAGAAAGTTACGACTCTGTAGATTGGTTTTTCCCTGGTTCGGACCTTGTTGACGGTACGGTTGAAGGGGCTATGAAGGCCGGGCTTGAAGCGTACGACTGATGTGACCCACAAGGAGCAGGAAACTTGGATGCACGTGAAGCCCTTCTCAAGGCAAGAGAGCTATTCCTGAAAATCGGAAACGCCGACGATGTTGTGGCCCGACAAGCCGCCGCAGAATTTCGTGTTCTCATGGATGAATGGGGCATCACCCTTGAAAACATGTACCGGTTCACAAGGGAAAAATGGAGACCAATAGCCTCCAGAGCTATTGACTTCTGGAGGGAGTCACAAGAATTGTCAGGATCCCCCGATCCAAAGTATCAAAGGCCAAAGAACGAACGAGAGGCATGGATTCTATGGCAGAATGTGGAAAATACGCTGGAAATGATTGCAGCGCTGAATTTAAGCGACCGCCCTGAGGACGATACTCATTACCGTGAGGTCTATTACGGGCTGAGCAGGGAACTGAAGCGATTGGTGGAAACGGGGAAGTGCCCTAGGGATATGAACAACGATAGCGCTTTCAAGAGATGGCGGGCAGACTGGGACTACTAACTCAGCCGGACGGCAATTAACTGAGACCCCGTGCTTCTACAAATGGGGTCCTGAGCCGCTGTTCCCACCGACCGGCGCAACAAGAAAAAGGATGCCTGCCCTAAGCCATCCTCGAACATGTTTTGTGTCAGGTAGATATACTAGATTTATTTGCTCTGCGGTTCGTCAGGACGATAGACTAAATCCGGTTCTAATTCGTAAGTCCATGGCGCTCCTGAATTCTTCCAACCGTTCCTCATTCGTTTCCCCTCGAAGTAGCTCTCTTCGTCTGTAACAAGATCACCTTCAAAACTATCCACCATGCTATAGGCGTCTGAGAAACCCTGCGTTGCCAGGATATTTACCGCTTCCGCGGATCTATCCCCTGACCTACACATGATGAAGATTGTGTCGGTAGGACCATAGTATTTCTTGACCTGAGTTACGAAGTCCGAATTTTGACTCAGGTCAAACGCCTTTTTTTCAGAATTCCATTGCCCTTTCCAAATCTTGAACGGAATATTGCGGGCCATAGCGGGATGTCCGACATACACGTACTCCTCCGGAGTCCGAACGTCGAGAATCTTAATTTGGGAAGGTTTGGCTCTCAGCATTTCGTATGCCTCAGCCGCTGTAACGTATTTGCCAAGAGTTGTTCGCTTTTTGGGATTCTCTGGTTCCCCACCCGGCTGGGAATATGAGTATGATGTCCCCAAGAATATCAAACTGGTAAAAAACAAAAGCAAAAACCGACGGACTATCATTCTTGTCCTCCTTCGCATCGGGTATTAATTGTCCTGGTACCCTTCTGGTAGTGGCTATATCACAAAATCCTGTAAGAAAAGGAAGATAAAAGGACAAGGGAGCGCATATTCCGATCACAAAAGCCAGGTAGTTATGAAGGTCAACACCGATTAGTTGCATTGTACTGGTTCAGAAACACCTCTTGGAATGCTGGCGAAGAATACCGTAGCAAGGAATCATAATGTAAATCTCTTGTTATCGTTGCTGAGTCAACACACGCGGTAATACGCCTGGGGAAAGATGATTAAAACGAGCCCCATTAAAGAAGATAAAAACCTTACGGGAACAAATCTCTCCTAGTCGTCCGTGCCGGTTATTTTTCGGATGGCCCACCAGACCGTTGACAATCCGAAAAACCATATGAGGGGCATTAGCACAATTATAATGCCTGAAAGTATCGCCATCTCCTTCAAATCGAGATGACCCAATATGGTAAAAACTCCTCCGACAACGATTAGCGCAATGGTGGTCAAAAAGCATAACCCACAGCCGGACCATGGGATGTTTTCATCGTCTGTTGACTTATCTCTGTTTCTTCTGATCGCTCACTTTAATCCTTTCAGTCGTGACATGTGACCTTGGGCAACATCATTGATGGAAAAGACCACTTGACTATCTGGCGTAGATATTCTTACCGGCATGTATGAGTCGTTTTCTCTAAGATAGCCAATTCCGGAAAGCATCCTCCCTGCCCAATCCTGGATTCGCTTCCTTACCCATGAACCCAGGTCTTTGGAATTAAGAGAATAATAGCTCCTGTATCGACGTATCCGAATCCAATCCTGGTTAATAATCCTTAATAGCAGCTCCTTACGGGCTTCACCCTCAACTCCGATCTGCTCTCCACGCATGTCATAGGCGTTTTCAATTGCTTGCTGCGTCAGACCGAAGGTTTCCGGATCCGCAATTACTGATCTTATATGATTGTGGGGTACACGAATCAAGTCGCCCATGGGTGAAATGAAGAAAGCTAATCTGGTCACTCTGATACTCGCTGATTTGTTCCATTGAGGATTAATGGCTATGAAGGACATTACATCTCGATTGAACCAACGTCCAGATGAAAATGTCCAACAGGGTCATGGCAGTGGTTATTTGTCATCTCGGAACTGCCCGCCCTTTTCAGATATCAATTGTCGTTTCTTTTCGGGGGTTAGGACAGTATGCCTCAAAAACTTCGAGCAATCGCACAAGAGATTTGGGGGATGAACATCCTCTACGCTACCCGATTTTTTGGTCACGATAATTATGATTTCCGTGACCAATCACCACCCGCCGTGTCTTCCCCAGGTGCCTTATACGGTATCTCTGCTTTGCAATCCTGGGTCTGAATTGACTTCTCTACCCGATAGGCTACCATAGAAGCAGCGATGCTGTATCCGTCGTCGTTTCGGAAACAGCCCGAAGCGGTTTCAAAGCATTAGAAGCTAGCGAAGAGAACGCTGAGTAATCTATTTTTCTCTTTCTCCCAGCCCCCTTCAAAAGCTCCTAACCATTTGTGAGCGCTTCCCTGAATCCCGACCCTCACTCACCGGCTCAAACAACCCACGGGAGGGGAGAAAATGAAAAAACCAGAGTCGTACGACAGGGCAAAATTCGTGGAAACCGCACGGGCTCTTGAAGCAGAGAGGCTGGACGAACAGAAGAAATGGAATGAGATAAACCGCGATTGGATCAAAGAACACGGCCCCATTCCTTTCCAAGTGCCGGAACTGCATTTTAGCGATCGGTAAAGCTCTCTGAACCTATGCTGTGGAAAGCCCAGGACCCTGATTCTTCGTCCTCGGCTTTCCGGTCTCACCCACTCCGCCGGTATGTCTCCACCTCGTCATCACCCCTCGGCTCCCACCGCGACCAAGGAACTTAGCGTACCCTGAAGATTTTTTTCTTTATCCAAATAAATCTGAAGAGTGGACAAAGAAGCGTGACGGCTGAACTGCAAAACGTCCGATAGATCAAGATTAGCAGCGGCGGCTGCTCTACAACATTGTGTTATAGCGGTGTGTCGTATTCCGTGGGGTCGGGTATCGACTCCGACCTGTTTTCCGAGTTTCCTTATCGTTTTGTAGAGACCGCTACCGGTAAGCCTTCCTTTAAAATTTCCCGCTTTATCAAGACTGTAGAAAAGAGGTCCGTCTTCCAATCCCCTTTTTTCAAGCCATAGCCGTAAAGTATTCAGGGTCGGTTCCGGTATTGTGAGCTTCGTCCTCTGTGTTTTGCCTTTTCCTATTATAGCTAATGCAGAAGGGTCAACGCCGTTTCCAATTGAAAGGTCTACAAGGTCTGTGTTGATAAGCTCAGACCTTCTCAAGGCGAGAGAATACATTAAGGAAAGTATCGCCTGATCCCTTATTCCCTTTATATCCTGACGTACTCTCGTCTTATTAACCATATTACGATAGTTCTCAAGCCCTGGACCGGCAGTATCTCGGTATGGATCATTTTTGGTCCTCCGAACCTTTAACTGCCAATTTACGATTCCCAACGTTCCAGCCATTTCGACAAGAGACCGAATGGCTGATAAACGTCTATTTTGTGTTGCAGGAGAGAGATTTCGCTCGATGAGATGATTTTTATATTTCAAAACCAAAGCGTTCGCCGGTCCAAGCCCACCGGATAGGAGCATCTGAGATGCTGCATCAATGGTGGGGACGTCGAGAAAGCGTCTGAAATCATTAAGGTCTTTTCTATAGGCTTCAATGGTCCGAAGACTCTTATTCGATAGAAATGAATCGAGCAGGTCGTCTATTGCCGATTTGGGCTGGGAGTTCCGTACCTGACTTGTCAGTGTTAAAATGAAATGAATCCTGGGAAAGAAGCATAGTCGTTTGCATTGGAACACCTCCGAAAGAAACGGTATTCC
The DNA here is from genome assembly GCA_963747865.1 of uncultured delta proteobacterium. Lineage (GTDB taxonomy): Bacteria > Desulfobacterota > Desulfomonilia > Desulfomonilales > Desulfomonilaceae > JBBSBY01. Next base: position 40,316 of record CAVVHK010000016.1, read on the forward strand.
CAGCTAACATAAACGGTATCACCTGTCAACAGCTCTATGAGCCATTTTGGACCATTTTCAAGTAAAGTCGCAGCGATGCGTCGAGATGGGCAGAGAACAGTCCAGGGAGTGATTTTACTTCGTCAAAGAGGTCTTTAGGTAGAGAAGCGCTGAATTTCTTATGAGTTTTACCGACTTTTCCCCTTCCTGGTCCTTGATGATGTTCCTTAACTTTGATGCCCTGGAAATAATCTCTTAATTTTTCATCTATTATGCTTGAGATAAGGAGCCGAACCGGCTCACCATCGAGCATTATTTTCAGTTCAGAATCTATATTATCCTGGACTAGCTCATGGATTGATTGTGGATAATCTTCTTCCGAAATAAAATCCGTTGTGTCTTCTTCAATAAAATTCATGCGTTGCTCCCCCTCAATTTTTTGTTGTTTTGGGCTAGTCCTTCACGGGCTCAAACAATGCTTTGTTTCTTACTCGCCCTAAAGAAAAACGGTATTCCTGTAGAAGATAATGGTGTGTCGGGTTTTGAGAAGAGGCAATTTTTACATAGGTGTGGATCATTTCTCCACAAACGTTTAATTCTTAAGTGAAAGCAGCGAATGGGAACAGGTAGAAAGTGTCCGACGCGACGGACACAATTGGTGGCGTATCGGCGAGGCAAAAGATCAAAGGGGACCTCAAAACTCAATGTCCTTGAACCTGATGAAAGAATTTATCACCGCAGCTTCATATACCCATAGGAGGGCTTGGAGGGTCATAGAGAGTCGTAGGCATGTATTCTTATGGTATTCCTACCCGTCCCAGCGTGGGACAGGTAGGAAACCTGTCGTGTCGATCGATGGGTTTTAATCGTAGGCGCTTCGGTAAACTTTCAAATAGGGGGAGCAAGATTAGCGCCCCTTATCAGCGCTCCTTGGGTCTGTACGGCGGGGCTTAGAGTAGATATAGTCATTTTTGCAGACTGAACAGCGATAATGTTCGTCTTCTTTGAATTCCGTATCGGAACTTTCAAGGTTAAAGTCGCTGAGAATTCGCTCGATTAACGTGTCGTTTTGCAAAATGTGCCGGTCGGCTACGACCTGAAACTTTGCCTTCTTCAAATTGTATATTACGCGTCCTCGCGGCAACGAATAGCAATCGAGGTCACCAAGGTCATGATTCTGTTTTTGTAGTTGAGACCAAAGTTCATAGTGCTGCCGCGGACAAGACCTTATGGAACCGGAAGGCTTAACCGCTGAGATTGCGGCTGTTTCCGAGATGATCCTGCCATTGACCAAGTAAAAGATGCCTACTTTAGGGGCATGTCTCATTATCGCTTTACCCGAAGGAAGATATTATAACCGGCTAGGATAACAGGACATTCCTAGGCGTCAATTCAAGAGTGAAAGTTCCGTCGTGACCGGAAACAATCGATTCTTTGACGATTCGTCCCAAAGTATGGTCTTCACACGGGGTCAGTTCGTTTCCGGTTCGTCGCTATTCTCTTCATAGCTTGAAGTCTGCCAGTTTCGTGTTGACCTGCTCAATGTCCAACCGTTCCGAATCGAAATCCCCAGGCAACCAGTCAAACATTCTGTCATGCTCAGGGTGGGATGGATCTTTGAGACTTTCCAGGAGATCATAATACCCTGGAACGCCTCCGCAATCTTCGGGGGGACACGCTCGCTTGCCTTTGACGCATAGAGGATATCTGACTCTCTTTTCCAAGGGCAAAATCTTCTCTACAAGAATCTCATGTTCCCAACAATCACCAAGGTCGTAAACGTAGAGGAACTTGCTCTTTTCTGCTGGAGCGGCTCTATAGAGTCTGACCAACTTTTCGTTCGCCATTTCGTGGCCCATGTCGATACTTAAAGATCTATCCCCGTAAGATTCCCTATCAATTATGAATTCATGAAGATGGCTGTCCGTCCACCCCATTACGATCTGAAGAACTCGATGAAGCTGGTGTAGATGCATGTCGTGGGGGACAAGCAGCCTTCTCCAAATGGGAGGCTTGATTTCCCGAAGCGTTACCTTGAGCTGATAGATTTTCTTCTCGTCGGATTTCTTTTTCACAGGCATTTCTGTTTCCTCAACGTCGGCTCACTTGGTTTTCTTCCCCGATTTCTTCTCTATTCCCTGCGCCGACTCCTTTAGGGCCTTAGCTGCTCTGAAGGATGGCACTCTCATGGCTGGTATAGTCATCTTGTCTCCGGTGCGAGGGTTGACACCGTCCCTTTCCTTACGTTCCAGCACCTTGAACGTGCCGAGACCACCTACCTTGATCTCTCCCCCCGTTTTCAGGGAGTCCTGGATAGCTCCAATAATTGACTTAAGAACCGCTTCGGTCGTTTTCTTGTTGAGATCGGATTGCTCTGCTACTTTCGATATGAGTTCAGCCTTGGTCATGGGGATACCCTCCTAAAATTTAAAATCATTACAAACCAAAAGATGTGAAAATCTCAGGGATTAATTATCTATAATGATACTTGAAAGGATGGTCAAGAAGAGAGTTATCACGAGGAACAAACTCTTGGAGCGCCCCTCCGTGGGGCATCGGAAACATATTTTCCATTCGTGCAATAGAGCGGCGACAATTACGTTTGGGCGGTTATAGCGCAAGATTGTTGGGAAAAGCCGTCTCCTATGGAACCGCTCTTTTTGCAGGAATGACGGCTCAACAAAAAACGGGACAAGATTCTGAGGCTCACATAAAGTCTACGTCAAAGAAGTTTACGACTCAGACTTTTTACTCTTGACCCCTGAGGAACTCTACAATATTAGCGTGACGTTCGTGGAGATTGGCGGTCGCGCCACCGTCGGAACCAACTTCATTTCCGCAATCAGCCCAACTCTGGAAGGAGTGTTTTCTATATGAGAACCGAGAGAAGAAGTCTGACCTTATTTGCGGTGTTAATCATTGGAACATGGTTTACTCAGGCAATAGCTCAGCCCAAAGTCGTGCTTGATGGAACCGACATTGTCATAGGGAAAACCGAATATGGCTGTGCTTGTATTATACATGGCGCTGTCAAAAATGTGGGGGACAAGAAAGCAAGGAAAGTCATCATTGGATTTGACTGTCCCTCCTGCGTGGACAAAGTGCGTATGTCCCAGAATAAGATAGGAATGATGGAATTGGAAACACCTGATGAAAGCTGGGTCGTTTGGAACAGGAACGGCGTCGAAACTGTAACTGACTTGGCGATAGGAGAAAGGAAGACCTTCGAAATTGAAGTTGGATATTCGGTCGGCGCAAGTTGCGAGGACAAGGCTGCACCGGAAAAGCTCAAAGCAAAGCTCATAAAATGGGAATAGTGGTTGAGATCATAGGACTCTCCCTTCTGAAACTATAGATTTGCAACTCGCCGGTCTTTGTTTTGACACAGGAATCCAGCTCGGTAAGGCGACAGAGGAAAGGAGAAGACAGTGAGTTGGTGGATCGGTCCGCTGCTCTACGGGGCTATTTGGGGTATTTTGACCTTCGGCATCGTCTTAGCGGTTTTAATAAGCGGCTTCTCTGGAAGCTCTAGAGCGAAGCTTGTAGTCATGGTAGGAATTGTTTGGGCAATAATCCACCTGATAGTGGCTGTGGCGGGCATTGCGTTCGAACATATTCCGATGAAAGGAGGCTACGTCGCCACGGGATGGGAAGCTCGCCTTTGTGGGGTAGAGTCTTTGATTTTCGGAAGCGTTTTGCTCTTGGTCTCCATCATATCTCTCAAAAAAACCAAGCAACAGACGTCTCCTACCGCTGATTAAGGGGATTTAGGCTTGTCCAAATTCTTCATGTAATCTAGAAGAGGTGACCCACTCCAATTAAATTTGGAATAGCACTGGTCCCTGCAGCGCCGTTTGAACAGCTCAGTCCTGAGTGGTTCTCTGTCGCATTCTTCGACACACTTCGAATATTCTTTATAACTGAACCAAGTGCCTATCGTGCCACAACCTGAAAAGACCGTTGAAACAAAAAACAAGACTATAAAAAAAAAGGTTTTTCTAATACTCACATTTTGGCTCATCTTCTCTTCCAGGCTCACAAATTTACTAAGCATTCTAATGAGAAGTTCAATTTCTTTATGTTCCTGAAAAACTTATGTCTTGTCCTTACCACAAAACAGAAATCAATCGCAGAAAATTCTTCACGGCATTATTGTCGAGCAATTGACCTGATCGATGACAATTACATCTGGATAATTAAGAGGCAAAAGTCTTTGGAGAAGCAAACGACTCTGTTCGCGGAACAACCTCTGAAAAGGTAAAGAGCGGCGAAATGCACGGGAAGCAATACGACACGGTCATAAGGCATGAATGAGTATCTTGAACTATTTCAACGGCTACAGGTTGCGAGAACGAATCAGGGAGAGTGTCCCATTTTGGGACACATCTTGGGTTAAGCCGGTAGGGCGGAAGATAAAGATTGGAGCTGGAAACCCTTAATAGATTGAGACGGTTTCCCATGATCCGAGTGACCAAAAGAAAAACGAATTCCAACGCTAGAAACGACGATATGCAAACAACACTCAGCGCCTGCTTTAGAAAAGTGTCAACCTGCGTTGAAAAGTTTCGTACCGGTTTATTCTTTTGTTCCACTGGATAATTGACCGCGATGAGCAGAGTCCTTCTACGAAAAAGATCCTCATTTCTCTGGAAAGTGATAGTCGACCGGATCCGCAAATTCAAGCTCGTCCCAAGGAACATCGTAAGACACTGTTCCATCCTCGTCCTCTACATCGCAGGTTTCGGTATCCCAGTGAATCTGCTTTTGTTTCAAAGCTCGATCCGGCTCCGATAACTTGTAAACTCGATTTCTGCGGAACATGGAATTTCCGATAGCCCGCATTACCGTTTTTGAGCTAATTACCTCATCCTTCCAGGGTGTCACCATATCCCATGGAAAGACCATCTCATCACTCGCTCCGACCCTGCGGACGCGAACCGAGTTGAATTTGGGGAAAATCTCCATAAGTTCACATTTGCTGTTCAAACCCAGGACACGAACATAATCCCCAACTCGGAGGTCTTCCTCTGCCTCACGGGCAGCGGAACTGAACCAATACGGGATGGTTAATTCCAGAAACTGCCCAGACGTATCCTTTTCAGCACTTTTAGTTTTCACCATCATTTACCCCTCGAAATCCTTCGTATAGTCGTGCCGGATAATACTTGTCTCGACCCTTCCTCCAGGGTATGTGATCTGAATTGCCTTCGTGTCACCTGTGTCGGGGTCAGTAAATTCCCACATTTCCCTGCCGTCTTCACGACGGGAGAGTAGTTTTGATCGCCAATTATCGCCTCCTGATGAGGCTAAGAGTAGTTTTCTTGCTTTACTGGACATGTCATGACCTCCTGTAATCAGCCCTACCTGCTGGGAGGGCTTTATAGAAAAACTTATTCGGTATCCGAGTCTCTCGGCAGAAATTCTCTCAGGTTCTTCAGTACTTCGGGAAGGTCTTCCGGTGATTGGAGTTCACTGGCAAATGAGTTTTTGAGATCATCGAACCACTGAACGATGTCGAATCTTAGCGCATTAAATTCATGGAATCCCTCAACAAGCCCGTAAGAACCACCAAGAATTTTCTCTCCTCTCCCCACAAGTTTTCTTAATTGCTGAGTCATTACTTCAAACCTCCGTGTCAATTATGTGATGCCGGTAGCGTAATTGTCCGGCTCTAGTCAATTATTCTGAAAAAAGACTAATTATCATTGCTGGGAGTAAGGGCAGTCTCTATAATCTCCATCCCTTGCCTGATCAGACTTTGGGGATCATCCTGAAAGGACTCACACAAGGACTCGAATTGGAGTAACCTGAATGAGTAAGGTTGCAACCCTGCGCAGGCAAGTAGCCGAAACACGCTGATGTTGTAGTCCTTTTCGGTAAGCATTCTTTTCGCTGCGCTCACGGCAAAGGATAAGACTTGCTTGCACGTAGCCTCATCAGGGATGTGATGTTGTTCATGCCCATTTGGGTCTTCGGGAGATGAAGGATACTGGAACCGAGCCAGGGCTGGTATAAAAAGGTCCGTGGACATCTTGAGAATATCATCCGCAGCGTCCGATGACGTGGAAATGACTTCTTTTAGACGATTATAGAAGCTAAAGTCATGAGACATCGCTGCTAAACACAGAGCGACCAAGATTGGGGGCGGTTCGGTCTGGTTCTGTTCTATAACTTCGCCGCACTTTTTCATTACAAACCGGACCAGTAGTTCCGGATCTATAGATGGGCTGGATCGAGGCACTCGCACTGTAATTTTCATTTTAGGTCTCCTTATCAAATATTCTGAAAAGAGGAACTACGATTGCTCATGGCTCTACGTAAGGCTGTTCTCACAATATCCAATCCATGTTCGAGTTTCTCCGCATCTGGCGACTCTGAAAACAAACACTTTTCCTCAAATTCTCTTAACTGCTCATCGAACTCCATTGCCCTCCAGGAAATCAATTCCCAGATAGGATAGAATTCAAAGTCCTCCTCCTTTCTCATCCGTAAGTTTTCTCTCCACGACCAGGTACAGGAGTTTGCTCGTTTTTCTTGTATTAAATGGACGACTCTTGGGCTTTTCAGGGCATTCGTAATAGGTATTCGCACCTTGTAGTCGGCTTAATTCAGCCATGAACAAGTCAAGTGACGTCTCAAGGACTTCTTTTACCGTATATGATTCCGAGGAGATCAATATCTCGAAAGCGTTCTTCAATTCCCCGTTTTTATGAAGACCTACCAATCCAAGCCCTCGCCAAACTGGAGACAGATTTGGATTGTTCGTTTGTCCCATTTCGGTGTATCGTTTAATTAAGAACCTCAAAAGCAACCTATCTTCAATATAATAGGGAGATGCGCCTTCCGTTGGGGTCATAGACATCCTCCTTCTTTGGGGTTATTAGTCGGCTATAGGTACTATTAACCGACGGTAGAAATTTGGTAATAAGCCTATTTAGTTTGTATATCCTGCCGGAGCATGCTCCTGCGTTGCGAATTGTTCCATAATCCTATTTAGAGAATCCCTGCTCCGGTCCGATATCCAGGTAAAGATCGCTTCACGGTAGGTCACCAGAAACTCTAAATCTGGAGCCGGAGGAACTTCAATCAACTACCCATCCGGGTCTTTTTATTGCTGAAGGTGGAGAGCAAATTTCAGTTCCAGCGCTTGCCTTACGATTTCGGAAAGTGAAGTGTTGTTTTGCGTTGTCAGTATGACCAGACGGTGTCGCAATTCTTCTGAAAGTCGTACACGAACATCGAAGGGGAAATTTCTACCAGGGGGTCTTCCGCGGCGCTTGTTATCTTTGGTCGTAATCATTGTCAGCCCTCCAATGAATCTTTTTGGTTCCACAAGAAAAACGATTTCTTCTAAAAAATAGTAGACGAGATTTTTCTACGGTTCGATTTGGAATACAGCTATTAGAGTTTGAGGCTTGAATTGATTACAGATTGGCAAACGGATGGAAAACCAAGTTACGAACGGTAGTCGTACCACCGAAGGACGGGTAGGACTCAAATTACTTATCACAAATCCTTTCGAGATGATGTCCCCAAAGTGGAGGCGCTTCCTGGTAGTTGTGGAGATATATTCAAGATTAATAACCATAAATACATTACCCTTTCTGGGATAATGTGCCTACTATTATAAAATGTAAAGTACATGCGCCCTTCCCCGATTTAGAATGGGTAATACACTCGGCTTGACATTCAACCCAACGATACTTATATTATATTTGGTTTTTCCGCTAGAATCCCGCTAGAACTTAACTATTTTCCAGAAACTGTTTTTCCTCAAATTAGTGACTATCCGTTTTATGATTTTCTACGACAGGACTGCAAGGCTGATCCCCTTTTGAACTGACCACGCCCAGTTCTCTGCTGTCCTGTCAAAACCTTATTCTATGGGCGTGAGTCTGTTTTCGAGGGCGTGGAAAATGAATAGCTATGAGGAAGTTTCCAAGTTTTTTCGTGTACTCTATCCTGCTGACAGTAAATTCACCTTTCAGACCTTTTCTAAAACCGATCCAACAATAAACGCAAAAATTCTACACGGCAGCCTCGACGACCATTGGTCTACCCTACAGGAATCGAATTCCGCCGGTTCAGGTGTGTACGCGATGGTCAACCCAGGTAACGGGTCCGGACGCAATAACGATAGTGTCGTCTCGATAACCAACCTGCTGTTGGATCTCGACGGTTCCTCCGTAGAACCGGTTTTAGCCGTTCCGGTAAGACCGCATGTAATACTGGCTACGAGTGATGGTCGTTTCCAGGGTCGATGGAAAGTCCAACCGATTCCGATTACGGATGATACACGGGATGAGAATCGGAGTCTCTATAAGCGGGTACAGATAGGACTTGCCGAACGGTTCAACGGAGATCCCTCAGTGTGTGACCTTGCCAGGGTAGCCAGAGTGCCGGAGTTCATTAACTACAATCACGACAATCCGTTTCTGGTCAAGACTTTACAATTTAACGACTCTCCCGTCCTCTCTATTGAGGAGCTTTCCAAGGCGCTTGGTCTGAATCTGAAGAATCCATACGAACGTAAGGAATTCAGAAAAAAGATTTCGGTCGATCTTTCTTCTGATGATCCCATCTACGAGGGTACTCGCAATGTCACATTGTTCTTGATTTGCAGGTCCATGGCCTATCAAGGACTGCTGAACGATGATTTGTTGGACGCAGCCTTGGAGATAAACCTGAATCGGTGTGTTCCGCCACTGGATACCGCCGAGGTCCGGAGTGTTGTTTATAGTGTAAGCGGTTACTGGCATGCTCACGGTATGAGTCTGGAGAGCTGTCTGTCCCGCATTCTCAAAGGAAACCCCGACCTGATAACCTGTAGGGGCTGCTATTATCGTTTCGATATTAAGATTCGGAGGTACAGGTTTGTTCCAACTAATTCATTTCACAATGATATTTTTCAGATGACCCATAGGACAGCGGGAAGAGACTTTATTGATGAGGTCATGAATGAGCTATGCGGTCGAGTTCGTAAGGGACTGCCTGTCCATACTCCTGAAGCTGAATTTATTGAGGAATTTATCATAGAGGGTGGGAAGGTTACTTTGGAAGAGGTCCGGAAGCTATACCTAAGGTGGTGTAAGAAGAGAGGATTTTCTCCTCTAAAGGTAGGTTTAGGAAAAGAGATAGAGCTTCGAAGAGGAGTAGAATTGAAGCGGCTTAAGACTAATGGTAGAAATTACTATGGATTTCAGGGGATAAGTCTGAAGAAATGATTCTGGGGTACCGGATATTTCTATATATAGAATATTATATTTATGTACCTGTACTCTTTAGTCTCTTTTACTGATAGAAGGGGGAACCGCTAGAGCATCTGAATTGTAGGTAAGAAGATTGGAATATCAATCGTTAGGTTCAACTCGAATTCTCCTCAGCGCTTTTGACTCATGAGAAATCTATAAAGCTAAACCTGCTAGTCCATTTGCTAGAATCCTAATCACATATTTCTGAACCGCAATTCGGTCATGAGGTCGAGGTGTCCGCATGGTCAGGAAACAATTACATCTATGTGCGGAATAACAGAAATAGAAAGGGCGACTATGGGATCACTCAGAAATTACAAGAGAATATCGAAAGAGGCTGAAAACAGGGCTATAACTAACGAGTTAACTTGGTATCAGCGACAATTCATTCAGGGCATGGCAATCGATGATGGGGTTTCCTTGGTCTTCGATCTCGATTCAGATCGCCATCCTCGTGGAAAGATCGGCTATCCTGGGTCCATGCGAGAGTTTTCTGGAAGAGATTTTTCTACTCCATCTCCTAAATCTTAAACTCATTGCAGCGAATCAGGAGCATGTCTGGTCATTGACCTCGACCGGTCGTGACGTAGCAAAATATTTGTTGAAACTGCCCTATCATCAACACATAGTAGAATTTCTCAGACCAGGCCAGGTGTTTCATGGTGCAAAATGGGTGGAAGGCAGAGATGTTAAGGAAACGGCAAATTTGATCCGCCAAGAAATCGCGCTTTGCATCGGGAGAGGTATATTGCCGCGGGGGAAATGTCATGTTAGGAGCCACAAGAAATACTACAGGCGCGAGCATTTACATCACAGAGCCATATATACCAGTTTGAGTGTCAGTGGTCAGGACAACAATGAGATATCTCATAACAATATTGAATCTATTTGTGGGGGATTGCTACAGCAATACAATATGCGTGAAGAGGGGTTGTGAAGGCCGGTTGAAAAGTGCGGAGGGTGGCGGCCGAAAAGTGCGGCGCCTATTGGACAATTAGATCTCTTCTCTGCTACCTGTCAAGCTTTTCCTCCTTTCAAGCTCCCGGTTTTATATGGTCGGATCGGCGCGGGGATCGTTTCTTGGCTTGCTGGAGCCTGTAGCTCTGGCCATTTGCTTCGAGAATGTGGACTCTATGGGTAAGCCGGTCGAGCAGAGCCCCGGTAAGACGCTCTGACCCTAGGATTTCGGTCCAGTTTTCAAATGGGAGGTTAGTGGTAACCATTAGGCTATGGCGCTCATAGGCCCTACTGACCACCTCAAAAAGCAGTTCCGCCCCCGCCTTGGAAAAGGGGACGTATCCAAGTTCGTCCAAGACCAAGAGGTCTTGGCGTTCCAATTGTCTGTGGTATCGTTGTAGTCCTCTCTCTTCACGGCTCTCTAGAAGCTCCGTGACCAAACCGGTTACGGTGTAGAAACGCACTCGGCGTCCCTGCATGCAGGCGCAAAAAGCCAAAGCGCAAGCCAAATGGGTTTTGCCTGTGCCGCTGTTGCCTATAAGCAAAACGTTTTCTCTCTTGTCTATAAATTCCCCTCTCATGAGTTCTCGCACCAGCGGCTCGTTTATAGATGGCTGCGCTTTGAAATCAAAGGTATCAATGGTCTTGGTCACGGGAAACCGAGCTTCCTTGACTCGCCTTTCCGCAGCTTTTCTCTCACGATCAAGCAATTCGCGTTCAGTCAGACGAAGAAGGTAGGTCGGATAATCGGACCGATCATCTCTGCAAACCGTCGCCATGGAGGCATATTCTCTCAGGACAGTGGGAAGCTTGAGTCTCTTGAGATGATGCTCCAATAGAATCGTTGATTTATTCTTCTCGCTCATGCGGAGCCTCCAGGAGAGAGAAGATCTGTGTAGGCCGATATATCGGGCCCGGCCACCTTCACCAGGGTGAGACGCTCTCGTCCGTCCAACCTGAAAGTGGGATGGCAGGGAGTCTGATGCGTTAGAAACTGAACGACGGCGTCCCGAGGTACAGGCTCCCACTCTGAGGCCCTTTATTACAGCCTCTTTCACTTCGGAAAAACTGTAATCCTCTAAGAGCCGGAGCACACGGATATATTCTCGAGTCCCTTCACCCTCCCGCTCAGCCTTTGCCTGAAGGAGGCGATGAAGATCCCCGAAACACTCCGGTAGATTTAAATCAGCCAAAGGCAACGCATAATTCAAAGCGCCGGGTTTTCTTTCCAGAAGCGCCAGGTAATGCACGTAATTGAAAAAGACGCCTTGCTTGCTCCAGGAGCGCTTGTGCTCAGCCGCCTTCTCCTTTCCATGGCGCAAGACCACTTTGTCTACGTATCCCTTTACCTGAATCGTATGGTGAGCGTATCGAACCGGAACCGAATAGTCGTTATCATCGAATCGCACCAGAGATAGTGAGCTTGCTCTTGTAGACTGTATGAGACATGCGTCGAACGGCGTTGGGGGAAGGGAATGAAAAGCGGCTTGATCTTCAAGCATGAGCTCGGCCTTTGAGCCGATCTTGCCGCGAAGACGCCTGGTCAGGTCGTCTCGGCACATCCGCGCCAGCCTTTCATTGAGCTCTTGAAAATCACTGACCTGAGGCACTGGCACAAAGAAATTAAGACGAGCGTACTTAACCACCCCCTCAACGACCCCCTTCTCGTTGGCGCGGCGCACCCGACAGAAGTGATGATCAAAAAGGTAATGGCTTTTTAGTTGCGAGAATCCTTTGGTCAGTTCGCTTCCCCGGGAACATACGATCTGAGATGTCAGCACCCGGCTGTTGTCATACGTGATCCGTACGGGAACTCCCTCAAAAAACTCGAATGCCCGCACATGACCTTCCCACCAAGTCTCCGTGCATTCCCGCTGGAATGCTACAACGAAAAAAGCGTCCGAATACGGGAGCGCCATAACCAGGAAGTGAGCCTTGCGCAACTCTCCGGACACATTTACCAAGGCTTCCCCAAAATCGACTTGGGCTTCCCCCGGCCGGTGAATCAGAGGCATAAAAACCTCACGGCTGTGCAGTTTGATCCTATTTACCGCTTCTTTGACCTGAGTATATTTTCCCTCGTAGCCTTCTTGCTTGATTCGTTCATATATCCGCTTGGCCGTATGACGCTGCTTCTTTGGCGCTTGCTTATCGCTGTCTAGAATGTCGGCGATCCGGTCCAAGAAAGGACCGATCTTGGGTTTGGGTCTAGCCTTGCTCAACCTGTAACCAGGGGGCTCCGGATGGGTTAGGATCTTCTCCAAAGTCGTCCAATGTATTCCCGTTTCCCGAAGAACCTCCCGCTTGCTCTTCTCCTCTCTCAATACCTTAAAGCGTATCTCCGTCCAACTCTTCATCTGTGTGTACACCCCTCCGGCCTCCTCATGAAGAACTGATCGGAAAACCCCCGGATTTTCCGAAAGTCCTCTATCACGAGAGGCTACTTAGGGGCGCCGCGATTTTAAACCGCCCCGACTTCCGTCGCGATTTTCGTCCGGCGT
>CAVVHK010000017.1:0-9786 GCA_963747865.1 uncultured delta proteobacterium
TTACAACAGGTCTTTCCAGGAATCCGATTGCGCATCATGAAGATGAATATTTCCTTTGTTTGGGGCGGGGCCGGGGCTGAAATATCCTATGATCAACGAAGAGTCTTCTGGGACAAATAAGGGCGCACTCAAAGCTACCGTATCATTGACCGTGAACAACTTAATAAAGTCTTCAATATTGTGGAAGATCTTCAAGTTTGAACCTCCAGAATATTTCAACTCTTGATCTATACTCCTGTCTCAATCAATCCTTAACCAATTAGAGAATAATTCATATAATACTAATACCAAAGAGGAACCGTGCCCCATGGGGAACACGGACTATTAATCTAATATGCCCAGAATGAGAACTTGTCAGTGGATACATCAAAAACAGGATCGAAATGGGCACTCAGAGCCCGAAAAATGGCACTTTTTGATGTACCCATTTATGAAATCGGACCCCAAAAAATGAATGACACTTTTGCAGCCTCAAGTAGCGCAATATGTCTTTCGATACTTCTGTCGGGAAATCTTGAACCCTCTGGATTCAGAATCTTTTTCCATTTCCGCCGGAGTAGGAAGCTCAAATTCAAATCTATTCTGTCGTAGCTGTTCCATTCTCAGCATCCATAAATAAATATATGTGACCACTCGCAGGGGAGTTTATCTTTTCCAGAGTGCGCCCTCCGTAACCATTATTGCCGGGAAAAAGAAATGATCCTGAAATGGTTTGCCCGTGGGCGGCTTCAGATCAAAATAGACCAGATGGGAACGGCGACATAGATTCGAGAAATTCTTGATCAGGTTGGGTATTTTCCAATTGTAGAGCTTTAGCTGCCGATACACTGCTTCCTTCGGCACAGCATAATAGGGTTGTCCGAATCCGTGCAGTGGAAGGCCAAATTCCTTTGACACATCTGCAATACCCTGGGCAAGAGGCATCTTCGTTTTCCCTTCAAAGATCTGAAAGAGCTGATAAAGGTCAACTCGATTCAATCTGTTCCTATTCTTGAGATTTAATCGGCATTCTCTCCTTTGGCATCCAAGCGAGCGGCAACTGAATCCGACCCCCAATTTCCCATCGAATAGAAAGATGCCTATCCGCAAAGCCTTTACGTACCAGAGGCGTTCTTGCTCAGATGGAATCTCTTCCGAAAAGCTACCCTGGCACTGCATTGCCTCGCAATCGAAAAACAGGTCGGCTCCAATGACGATCTGATAGCGATGCTTGCAGGAATTGCTTTGTTTGCCGCAAACCATCGAAGATGTCTTATTGCATTGGATCATAATTTCCATCCTGATCAGGCTTCGGGTCGTATGGCTCCCACATTCCCGGCTGCCAACTCTCCAGCTCGGGAGCGGGCTGGTCGTCAGGATCGAAGACGGAGAAGCGTGCGCCATAGTCTTCCCGCCACAATTTCAGCATCCACTTCCGTCTTTCCAGGAGATCTTCAGGTATTCCCATTGTGGTCCGCTCCTTGTATCAGACAATATCACAAAGCCGGATCAGCGTGCATCTACTCTTTGCAAAGCAGTCCGTATTGCTTGATTTGGTTGTGTCACTGGTCTATTCATATATCGCCTTAAAGGGCAACGAGAACGCTTGTGATCGATTTTCTGTTTTGTGGAAGGCGTATCCCTTTCGAAGAATGTAATTTCGTTCTATGGAGATCCTGATGCGTTTCGAGAACAAATACGTTCAAAGTCTATCTCGCCTCCCCTCTCGGCTTCTCTTCGGAGCTGAAGTCCTACAGGGATAAAGATCAAGCGGAGGCTCGCAGAATTGGGCTGCGCCGTCCTTGATCCTTGGGAAGGTCCATTCCGCCCCGCCATTGAAGAAGCAAGCGCAATCCAAGATTGGTCCACCCGCATTACGGCTTTCAAACAAATAGCGGGGGAAATCGGTAAAGCCAACGAAGAAATGATACGATCTTGCGATGTCGTGTTGGGCGTGGTGGACGGGCCGGAAGTAGATTCAGGGACAGCAAGCGAAATCGGCTTTGCCGCCGCCCTCGGCAAAACATGCTACGGACTGAGAACGGACTTTAGAAACTGCGGGGACTTTGATGGAATCCCCATTAACTTGCAAGTGCTATATTGGATCGAATCAAGCGGCGGGCGATTGTTCAGGCGAATTGAAGAAATAACTCTCCCATGAGTGCAACCTCCAAGAATGCAGCTCCTGTACAAACTGGACAAGAAAGGCAACATAACCCACTATACTTTCATGAAAATGGTACTGTTGGTGCGCCCCAACAGTACACTCATTCCTCTTGTGTGATTTCTTCTATGGTATCAACCAAAGTTTGATAAAATGAGACCATCGCTGTGTCTCTTCCGCTCTCTTCATCGCTTTTTCACAAATTCTTCTTAGTTTCTTCTTTTTAAGTTGCTTCAATTCTTCCCCTAACAGCGCCGTATCCTGAAAAATATCCAGCACGGACGCCTCTCCAAACAGCTTTCGTGGGATTGTCCATTTCGGCGTCAAGCAATTGGGAAAGCGCTTTTGGTTTACCGTCCTTCTTCCTGATCGCCTTCACTCTTTTGCTCAAGCTCACGTGAGGTCAGACGCTTTTTGCATGACGGACTTTACGAACTTCACCTTCTTGTCGTCATTGGGAAGCTTCACAAGCTCTGCTTTGTGTGAATAGGAGAGAGAGGCGGTATCCAAATTCTTTTCCAAGAAGAACTTCTCTTGTGCAGCAACACGTACCATTACACTCAACGCTTCGGGGCGGGGGATCAATTTCTCATTCTCTACATAATGCTCTAAAGCTCGCTGGTTTCTTGGGATTCTTGGATGCGGCTAAGGCTATGTCATCGTCAAAGAAATTCTTGAGCACGTAGGCTCCGATTTCAATAGCCATTTTGTAGGCATTTTCGTTGTATTTCTCATTAATGAATCTCACTGCATGATCAATCAGATCGCTGTCCACAACTGCTTCGGAACTTCTCGGAACCATTGTTCTCGCCCAACGTCGCTGGCAATGATCCTTCAAAAGAGGTGTCCGCTTCGTCCTGATGGAACAAGCTTCTTGCGCAACATCTGTGGCTATCTGAGCGAGTCGTTTTCTCTTCGGCATCCTTCATGGATTCGGCTTGTTTCTGATTTTCTTAGCTTTGGGCATTGTGGTTCCGCCTCTTGATCGCACTTCGTGTGAACTAAGAAAATCAATTTTCAACAGATTTTTATCACAATGAAGATTTTTTGAAAAGAAATTTAATGAGTCTATCCTGGAACCGAGCACTGTTTAGAAGCGGTTTGGACGCATTGCGGCTTTCAAGGAAATAGCCATGCTAACCGGAAAAGCCAATGAAGAGATGATACGTTCTCCCGCAATATCGTGATCGGGGTAATGGACAGACCAGAGGCGGACTCAGGAACCGCAAGTGAAATCGGATTTGCTGCCGCCCCAAATTGGTTTCTCAGGGGAATTTATGCTATCATGTCTGCCATGCTGACACCCGCTCTAACCTTACTCCAGGAGATGTTCATGGACGTAATCGCCATCAATGGCTCACCTCGCAAGGAAAAAAGCAGCACTTATCATATCCTGATCCCGTTGTTGGATGGTATGCGCTCCGCGGGTGCCACCACTGAATTGGTGAATCTGGGCCATTTGCGGATCAGACCCTGTCTGGGCTGCTTCTTATGCTGGGTTAAGACCCCCGGGAAATGTGTGCAGCAAGATGACATGGCCGCGGTCTTGGAAAAGTTTGTGCATGCCGACTTACTGGTCTTCGGAACCCCACTTTACCACTATAACGTGTCCGGTCTGATGAAGAACTTCATTGACCGCACTCTGCCCACCGTCGAGCCATGGCTGGTGGAAGATCCCCGACATCCGGGCAAGAGCGGACACCCGGACCGCTATCCCAAGGATCGAAGTATGTTCCTGGTCTCCCCCTGCGGGTTTCCGGAATTCGACCATTTTGCGCCGTTGGTGCAATATTTCCAGTTTTTCGCCCAAAAGCTGGGCTGGGGCTATCTGGGGGAAATACTGCGGCCCGCTGGTGATAGCTTGAGCGATGAACAGTATCAGGAAAGGTTCGCCTGGTATTACAACCTGGTGCGCCAGGCTGGTGAGCAGATCATCCGCCAGGGACGGATTACGGCGGAAGTGCAGGCTGGATTGCGTCAAGATCTTTTTCCAGGTGGGCCGGAGACATTCAGAAACGAAGCCAACCATTACTGGAGCGAAGCCATGGCTAGGTTCGGTCTTACCGGCAAGCCACCTAGCCAGGTCGAATGACCCGACAGTTTTGGAATGGGGTTTTGATTATCTCCCCCATGCCACAATAGACTTAAACCTCGGTTCAGGTTCAATCAAAAATGAGAGAGATTTTAAGCATTCTGCTGGGCTTCCTGCCCTGGATCGTTTTTGGGGCTATTTCCGGGCAATCCCTATTCCGACTGAAGGCCGCCATCATCGCCGCCCTGGCCCTGACGCTGGTCGTGGGCTATAAACAGCTTGCCAAGGGGTTCATTCTGACCTGGGGCTCGCTGCTCTTTTTCGGCTTCAACCTGGTCACCGTGGTGGTATTGGAAAACCTGTGGGTGATCAAGAACCTGGATATTCTGACCAACGGGTCCCTGGCGGCCATCGCCTGTCTGTCTATTTTCCTGGGCAAACCCTTTGTCCTGCAATATGCCCTGGAGACAGTGCCCCCGGAGCGCCAGGCATCCCCGGACTTTTACCGGATTTGTCGGACCCTCTCCCTTATTTGGATGGTGGTATTTCTAATCAACACGGGCATGAGCGTGGCGAGATCCTACGGGTGGTGGGAAGGCGGAATGGGATATCAGGCGGTATCCCTGGGTTTGATCGGGTTGGGACTGTGGCTCAACCACTGGTATCCCCAATATGTGCGCCGTGGGACAAAGATGGGAGTTGACCCGGATCAGCCGGGATGATTTCGGACAAGAATCCTTTTCATCAACACACTCAAACCGCAAGGACGCGGCAATCCCAATATTTGCGGTTCTCCTTTCGTAGTTCGGCCCGCGTAATTTTAATCTTTTTGCCCTGATGATGCGGTCAAACGGCGTTTTCGCAATTGCGCTGACTGCCAACTCACGTTAATAACATCAGGTAGTTGCAGTTGAATCCCGTCCTTAGTTGTCCAAGCTGCCTTATTTGATTTCGCCGGGATTTATTTCGGGACCAGCGGTGCGGATATCGGAAAGAGGATCGGCAGATCAATCGAGGCGCATGCAGAAATGAAGCTGGAGACCCATAGGTTGAGGCCGGTCCGGGAACTGGGTCGATCAAGGCGCTTGCTCTAAGAAAGGGCCTGCCTGAGCGGGGGATGATATTGTCTATCAATATGGCTTTATAGCATTCATGCGACTTCTTTACACAAAAGCTGTACCTGCGCTCGAACGGAAAGCGTCAGGCACCCGAGCATGAGGAGAAATGTGAGGGATTAAGTTTGATAGACTCGAAAAGAGTAACTTTGTCCCAACGCGCCGATCCTTTTGCGTAAACATGGAATTAGTTCTTGCAGCCCCGATTCCGTCCTGATGGTCTATCCCTCATAAATTAGCCTCTAACCCTTGAATGTAGGTTATGATTCTGAGGGGATATGGGTTTTTGAATCAGAGAGCATACTTGGCCTAGGAAAATCGCCCTTAGACGTTTTTTGGACAGAGAATATTCCTCAGCAATGCACATCAGTGGTAGCATATGTATTCAGAGCCGAGCAAACGGGGCAATATTGCGGATGTCGTGGGGCTACGGAACATAGAAACAATTGAAGTAAACCCCAGAGTGTTTATGTGACCGATGTGGACGACGACGAACGTTCGCTATAATTTCTCGATGGATGTCACATTCCAATTTATAATTCGACTAATACTGTATATATTGGCGCAGTGGCGAGCGCATTCATGTTCGCCATGTCCAGAAATCGAATGTGGGAAGACGAAGGAACAATGGGCATGGGGGGAGTTTTTCAACACGCTGGAGCCAAACCTGTGTTGATGAGCTTGTGGAGCATGTCCGAGGTGGCCACCACCAAGTTGGCCGAGAGATTCTTGTCGTACGTGAAACAGGGCAAGAAACACGGTTGAAGCTCTCCAGACGGCGAGGAAGGATATCCGAGCGGAAGGATACTAGCATCCGTATTACTGGGCGCCGTTCATCCTGGTAGGAGAGGGAGACTGAAGCGAATCCTTTGCCAATGGGCACGCATGGGTTAGCGATGTAAGGAATGAGAATTAATCTCTAGCACAAAGTCCACAACCGCAAAGGTAAAAGGCTTTCGGGAGATGCCATGTTCAAACGAACGTTGGCGTTGATAGCAATAGCAGCCGGGATGTGTGCCGCCCTGCCTTCACAAGTCATGTCCCAGTCCAAGGAAGAGGGAACAAAAATATTCAATGAAGCCAAAAGGATCGAAGAAAGCGCTCGTTCAGCCGAGGACCTCGGAAAGGCTGTAGCTAGGACCAGCAGGCGCTTCGTATATTCGAGAAGGTAGGATTCGATAAGGGTGTGGGGTGGGTTTCAAACAATCTGGGGCTGATTTATGAAGGATCGAGCCAGTATTCTCAGGCCATCGAGTCTTACGAAAACTCATTGGCCATCAAGAGAAAGCTGGGCGATCTCACGGGTGAAGGGAAGACCCTGAACAACTTGGGGATCGTCTACCGTTCCCAGGGCCAATATAAGAAGGCCGTTGAGTTTTACGAAAAGTCTCTGGTGATCACGAGGAAGACGGGAGACCTCAATACCCAAGGGATGGTTCTCAATAACCTGGGGATGGTTTATGCCGATTGGGGCCAATATAGGAAGGCCGTCGAGTCTTACAGAAATCCTTGGAAATATGCAAGAAGCTGAGAGACTTCAGGGGGGAAGGATGACCCTGAACAACCTGGGGATCGTCTATAAAGCCTGGGGCAGGTATCCCAAGGCTGTAGAAACTTATGAGAAATCTTTGGCGATCACAAGGAAAGTAGGGGATGTCAAGACCGAAGGCATGACGCTCAACAACCTTGGAGGACTCTATTCAGACTGTGGCCAATATTCTAAGGCGATCGGGTTTTTCGAGAAGTCCCTGGCCATAAGAATCAAGTTGGCGGACCTCAGAGGTCAAGGGGTGACCCTGATGGGCCTGGGGGTCGTCTATAGCGCCTGGGGCCAGTATCCTAAAGCTATTGATTTTTACGAGAAGTCGCTGACGCTGACAAGAAGAGTAGGCAATGCCAAGACCGAAGGGGTAACCCTGAACAACGTGGGAGAGGTTTATTCCCACTCCGGTCAATATTCCAAGGCCCTAGAATTTTATGAGAAATTACTTTCAATTCGCAGGCGTCTGGGAGACCGCAAAGGCGAAGGCATGACCCTGAACAACATCGGGATGATTTTTTCACAAAAGGGAGAATTCAAGCCTGCATTGGAAAGTTATGAAAAGGCGCTGTCTATTAACCAAGAAATCGGCGTTCCCATCGATCAGCCAAAAAAAACTCATTGGTGACCTGTACTTGGACCAAGGAAATGAGGCCGACGCCAGGACTCTGCTTGAACAGGCTGGCCATAACTCATCGCTTGGGCGCCTTCGCCTGTTGGAGGGTAACTATCAGGAGGCCAAGAACTGTTACCAAAGCCTCGTTAACTCTGCTGAAAAGAACCGATCGGCTGAAGATCTGTTCACTGGTCATACAGGTCTAGGCGCTGTATTTGAAGGACTTGGGCAAGACCTGAAAGCGCAAGAGCACTATACCAAGGCAGTTCATATTTCCGAAGAGATTCGCGAGGGTCTCAAGCGCTCGGAAAGGGAACAGTTCTTTGATGTCCGTGTGGAGGCTGCTCCTCCGACGGACAGTGCAAAAAAAGTCTTGCAAGGGTACCGACTCGAATGAACAAGCCTGCAGAGGCTTTACAACTCTCTGAATTCAGCAAGGCTCGAGTTTTCGCAGAGGCCCTCTCTTTGTCGTCTGAAGGCAACGCAATCGATCTTCCGGAGGATGGTACTGAGAGAAGATGCGGCTCTGACCGATCAACTTGCCGCTCTCAAGAAGGCCCGACAACAGGGTTATGAAAAAGGAGAACAAGGAGGTCGTGGCCGCGCTCGACCCCCTAGTGAGAGAGCTTGAGTCGAAAATGGCCGAGCATGTGAAGGCGCTACGTGACAAATACCCGCTCTTCCCACGCCACAGTACCCTGAGCCCATGGAAGTGTCTCGGGCAGCATTGAAACCCGATGAGTGGGTTTTGGTGTACGATGTTTCGGATAGTGGGCTGCTGATCTATCTCACGAAGGGCAAGGAAGTGGTCTCTGCTCGGTTCAACCCCGCTGCCCGAAAAGAGCTGGACCGACTGATCAGAAAATTCAGAACAGCCGTAGAAATAGGCCCTGGTGAAAATATCCTGGACAAGGCTAAATCTTTTGACTTTGTTTCAGGCAAAAGGCTTTCAGATTTACTCCTAGGCGATGTCCTTTCGGAACTGCCCAGAAAGGTTCCGGTCATTGTCATCCCTGACGGATCTCTGGGGGTCCTACCATTTGAGATGCTCGTGCTGAACGACGGCGGAAAGGTTGTAAGCGAAAACAAAAGAGCGCAAACTTCAGGAGCCGAGTTCTTCGGAGACCGCAATCCTATTTCTTATTATCAGTCCATAACTGCCCTTACACTGGCTCGTACACTGGGGAAACATCAAAAGTCCGGTGAAAAGACCTTAGCGATGGTCGATCCAGTTTTCTCCG
Source organism: uncultured delta proteobacterium (assembly GCA_963747865.1). GTDB lineage: Bacteria > Desulfobacterota > Desulfomonilia > Desulfomonilales > Desulfomonilaceae > JBBSBY01. The sequence goes on from CAVVHK010000017.1 coordinate 8,688, forward strand.
CCGATGATCCGCGGCTAACCAAGTTCGCAAAGCAGGAAAGAGATAAACTAATTGCCAATCTCCCCACTGACCTCACTATGTCCATCCAAACTGAGAGCGGACTAACGTTTCCCAGATTGCCCCTTACGGCTCAATTGGGTGAGTCGTTGAAGAAATCCGATCCACAACAAACCGACCTTTATGAAGGATTAAACGTCAAGAAGAACGCTCTACTGAACAAAGATCTCACCACATACCGCTCTCTTGTGTTCGCCACGCACGGATACTTCGGGAAAGACCTTCCCGGCATCCAAGAACCCGTTCTTGTAATGAGCCTTCTTGATCAACCTAAAGGTCAGGACGGTTTCTTGCGTCTCTCCGAAGTTATGGGCTTAAAACTCAACTGCGACATAGCCGCCCTCACCGCCTGCCAAACGGGTCTTGGGAGACACATCTCAGGCGAGGGAACTATGGGGAATGGGTCGAGCGTTCCAGTATGCGGGCGCTAAATCAGTGCTTATGAGCCTATGGAGTGTTTCTGAAACTGCTTCGGTCAATCTTGTGGAAAGTTTCTTTAAGCATTTGAAGGAAGGAAAGAACAATTTAGAGGCGCTGAAACTAGCCAGAGAAGAGATACGCAAAGCGGGCTACGACCATCCGTTCTATTGGGCTCCGTTTATTTTGGTTGGGGAGGTTAATTAGGATACCTCACTCAAACACCGGGTTCATTTCATTGATATTGGAGGACAACAACCTACGTGATAAGAATCCTTTTTATAATGTTCATTTTTCTTGGTTTAGTAATGTGTGTCTTTATTGGTCTGCGTCTTATGGGCTACGGTGACAAACCTGCCATTCAAAAATTCATCGTTCCCTTTCAAGAATCCAACATTTCCGATGTCACTATGAGAGAGATAGAGGGGGTATTTGGTAATAAGCAACAACACTCATCCGAGCTTAAACAGAACATCATGAACGAGGAGACCGAACAGTTGTGGAACTCCCTCTATCGTGGGCAATGGGTTCGATGGCAAGGCGTTGTGACAGAACTCAAGGACCGCACATACATGCGGTTAGTCCTTTATGTCGGAGGAGTCGGAGGAATCATACTCTTTGTCAT
>CAVVHK010000018.1:0-41874 GCA_963747865.1 uncultured delta proteobacterium
TTACAGCCGGGCGGCCAACCCGGGCACAAGGTTTCCAACAGAGACCTGATTCCTCTCGAAAACGTTGACCGATACATTCCCGCGTTCCCGGAAACATGCGACCATTGCGGGGCGGACCTGGATATCGAGGGAATCACCGGAAAACATTGCCGGCGCTCATGCCGAGGCAAGGAAAGGTTTATCGGAACAGCCGGTCGTCAACGTCGACGAGACCGGCTGGAAGACTCAAGGAAAAGGCCGTTGGCTTTGGGTCTTTGTCGCCCCTGCTACGGTGTTCTTCCATGTGGCCGCGTCAAGGGGATCAAAGGTTCTCAAAGAGATCTTGGGGGATGTACAAAGGCGTCCTTTGTTCGGACATGTATTCGGCGTACAAAGTGTATCACCGTGGCGCTCGTCAGTTCTGTTGGGCCCACATCATCAGAGGGATCAAGGAAATCAAGCGCGCCTGTAGAGGTTCTGACGCAGTGAAGCTTTCCAAATGGGCGCTCTTCGAGACGGACCGAATGTTCGGGCTTTGGCATGCGTTCAAGGCCGGCAATTTAGACAGGCGGACCCTTGTTCGCAAGTCGGTTCCGATAAGAAGCCGAATGAGCAGATGACTGCGCCTCTATTGCAGGCTTCCCGGTGAACGGATACAAGAAACCAGAGAAGGCGAGAAGTCATGTCCTCCTTTCGTTTGTCAATGCGGTACTAACTCGCACGAACATCATACCTTTGCTTTACAAAGGTTAGGGATTCATCAATTGCATTTAACGTGAGTTCCAGGTCCTCTTCAGTGTGCCTAAAGCTGATATAAGCGTGATGGAAAGGTGAAAAAAAGAATTTTCTCCGAATGAGCTGGGTGTAAAAATCCTTACGTTTACCCTTGTATGCGCCTGTCTCATCTTTCGCAAAAGTAATGTAAAACATTGGCGGGATACCGGTCAGTTCGGCTCTCACATCATGTTTGTCAATCAGCGTCTGGATCTTCTTCATGAATCTTTCGCCCTTTTCCCAAATGTTTTCAAGCACATTGTCCCGCTCTAGGATTTCAATGGTTTTGAGCGCGGCAATGAAGCCCTCGCTATTTGGAAAAAAGGTTGAGGAAATGAAGAGCTTGTGGGCAGCCGCCATCATGACATCCTTTTTCCCGGTCACAACAGAGATGGGATATCCGTTGGCGACCGCTTTTCCAAGAACACTCAGGTCAGGGGTGACGCCATAGAGCCGCTGAGCGCCGCCTATTGAAAGCCTGAAACCGGTGCGGATCTCATCGTAGATCAACACTGCGCCGTACCTGTCAGCAATCTCTCTTACACCTTCAAGAAAACCCGGGTTTGGGATCTGCATTTTTTCATGATTGGGATGCCCGAAAGGCGTCATTATGATGGCTGCGGTCTCGTCGCCATACTTCTTCATCAGGTCTGCCAGTTGGTCAAGGTTATTGTATTCAAATTGAAAGACATCTTCGTAAAATTTTGTCGGAATCCCGCCTTTCATTTCAACACACCAGTCATGCCAGCCATGGTAGCCGCAGCGCATCACCCTGAGTTTGTTTGTATAGGCTCTTGCAATGCGAATACTAGCGGTGGTCGCGTCAGAGCCTGTTTTCAGAAAAATGCTCAACTCGGAAGAGGGAACTAACTCGGTCAACTTTTTGGCCAGATGATTCTGGTATTTTTGTGTAAGAGTAAAACAGAAGCCCTTGTCCTTTATCTGTTTATAAACCGCTTCGTCCACTTCTTCTTCACGGTACCCCAGGATGATGGGACCGTAGCCGCAAAGAAAATCAATAAATTCGTTGCCGTCAACATCGATCAAACGGCAGCCTTTGCCGGTTTCAAGAAAGATGGGATATTCCCCTTCGATAAAATCGGCAGGCCTTCTGGCGCCTAAGACGCCTCCCGGAATCAGGCCGGTTGCCTCGTCGAACAGTTGACGGCTTTTGGTGATGTTCAGTTTTTCTACTTCTTTCATGGAAAGTCTCCTGGCCCGCCCTAAACGTGAAGCAATGACGAAATCGTTTCTGTCTCATGAATTCTTGCGCCCCTCTTCAGGAATTCTGCAAGAAATTTTGACGGATCAATGCAGCCTTCAGGAGCAACTACCCCTTTTGCCGTCACATCACCCGCAATCATCATGAGCGCCGCAATGGATGCCGGCAGTCCCGTGCCAGGGGCCATGCGTCCCACCATATCGGCTGTGTAGGTTACCTTGTTACCTCCTCTTTCTCCTTTGACAATGACTTTAAGACCCGAAGCCTGGGGGCCGTTATCTCGGTGTTCTGGAATTGTCTTCCAAAGTTTAAGCGCAAGATCATAAGGCGTAACCTTGACTCCCATGACATCAATGGGTTCTATACCCAAAAAACCCGTATCCTTCTGCTCTTTTATTAGCTCATCCACCCACAGGGGTATGAGCGCGCCTTTTATTATTACATTTCTCACCCCCTTGATGTACTTGGGGATGGTTAAGGGCTGGGGATGGCCCACGTAACGCATATGGCAAACGCCAAGGGGTTCCAGGAACTCTACTGCCACTATTTCGGTCCCGCCTTCCACGTGGACCAGTTCACCGTTGAGATATTGCGGAACCTTCCCAAGAGTCATATGAAGGCTATGATCCCAGGCGGCTCCAGCAAGCTCGGCAATACTGACCACCCAATAGAGGTAGATCTCGTCGACACTGTCCAGCCGGTCCGCATACCATTTCACCAGGACATTATTGGTTCCTGGGTCGGAGCCCATTCCGGTAAGCACAGTGATGTCCGCTTCTCTGGCGATTTTATCTATCTCAGAGTTGAAAAGAATCTCTGTTCCCTCATAGTCATCACAGATATCGATGTAGTTTACCTCGGCCTCAACAGCCGCTTTTGCAACGGGTACGGCAGTCTTGTAAAAGGGACCTGCGCAGTTGATCACAACATCCATTTCCTTGAATGCATTCACCATATCGCGATGATCATTAACATCCATCTTGATTAATTTTACTTTTTCGCTGTCGCGTAGCTTGGGGGCCAATCTTTCCAGGTCCGGGTATAAATCACCCAGGAGAACATTTGTGACCTGCTGTTGTTTTATCAGGTCACGGGCAACTCCCTGACCCATGCCTCCGGCTCCGCCCAACACAAATCCGCGCATGTTCCGTTCCTCCCTTTTTGGGTATTGTCAGAATCTCTCTGCAGCAGCAGGAGTGATGAATTCTCCATCGAGTATCTCTGTGAGAACCCCGTGCAGCGCCTTGGGGGGATCGATGAACGCGTAACGGTTCCCCATTAAGCAGCGGGGCTTTTGATCGATGGTCTGTCTTCCCCTTGCGTGCAACTCGGCGAGGGCCTCTTCCACGTTATCAACTCGATACGAAATGAGAAAAATGCCTTCGCCTCGGCTCTCCAGGAATCTGGCCACTTCACAGTTCGAAATCAGTCGGTTCCATGATTTCTACGGCCACGCTCCCCACATAATAACGGATCACGCGTATGGACTCTTCCTCGGCGACGTATTCGCAAGCCGGTTTGAGTTCCATAATCCCTTCGTAGACCTTGCGCGCTTCATCAAGTCTCCTGACCGCACAACAGATGTGGTCTATCTCTTTGGCTTTCAATGAATACTCCTTCCCGAAAAAAATGCTTGACACGGGATCCAAGTAAATGATAACTGTTTAAGTGCACTGTATACAGTGTACCGTATACGGTGTCAAGCGATTTCCGATGAGAGGCTTAATTATTCCCCGAGCCGTCCCGCACGGCCGGTCAATCGAGGAGATCGGTATGGAATCCCCCAGAGATCTCAAAGTACTGTCGTTGGAGCAGGCGACGGTCGTGCCTTATCTGTCCTATCGGCTGGCCATGGACGGCATGGAGGTCATTCGCCTGGAACATCCAGTTTATGGCGATCCAAACCGTATGATAGGAGACAATGTTCTCAACGAAGAACGTATGAACGCTTATTTTCTCTGCATCAACGCGGGAAAGAAGTCGCTCACTCTCAATCTGGCGCACCCCACTGGGCAGGAGCTTTTACAGGCGCTTATTAAACAGCTGGACATCGACATCTTTGTTACTAATCAGCTTGCTAAGAATTATCAGAAGCTCGGCATTGATTACGAGACCCTTAAGGCTGCGAAACAAGATATTATATGGATGGGGGTAACAGGTTTTGGACCGGACAGTAACGAAGGAGCCTATGATCCTATTCTTCAAGCCCGGTCGGGACTAATGGAGCTTACGGGCGAACCGGACGGTGATCCTCAAGTGTTGGGCATTCCGTTGCCGGACATGGGCACTAGCGAACATGCATACGGCTTGCTGATGAAGGCCCTTTTTAATCGAGCTGTCTCGGGCCAAGGCGCCCGAATCGACCTGTCCATGTTCGAGTCATCGGTTTCGTGGCTGACGGTCCCTATCACAATGACAGCCTCTTTTGGCAAAAGCATAACCCGCAACGGCAACACACACGAATTCTTCGCTCCTGTTTCGGTTTATCAGACCAAGAACGGATTCATCTATCTCGCGGTGGGGAACGACCGTCAATGGAAAGTCATGGTCTCTCAGGGGCCTTTCAGTTCCCTGGACAAACCGGAATACGAAAAGAATAAGGGGCGCATCAAAGACGTAGCCAATTTGAACGCGACCTTGAGCGCCATTACTCGCGAACACACTTCCGAGACGCTCATTGAGTTTTTCACGTCAATCACCGTGCCGGTGAGCAAAATCAATTCCATCAGCGAAACCCTTGCAGATCCTCTGGTTCAACGGCGGCTTGTCTCGACTCAAGATCCAAAAACCAAAACCAACATCACTCTTGCGCCTCCGCCTAACATGACTTCCTTTCTCGAAGGCAGCGGACGCCAAATGAGCTTTCCACCTCGTTTTGGTGAACACAACAACGAGTATTACGGACGGGTGGGGCTTTCGGACGAAGATATCGCCAAACTCAGAGCAGAAGGCATTATCTAGCTCTAAGAAACACCGCCACGGCAGAAAGATTGCGTTATGAACATCATAGTGTTAATCAAACAAGTCCCAAACACCACCGAGGTCAAACTCGACCCCCGGACCGGTAACCTCATTCGTGAAGGCGCCGAGACAATAATCAATCCCGATGATCTGCACGCTCTGGAAACAGCGGTTAACCTGAAGGAAACCTTTGGAGCTACAATAACGGCGCTGACCATGGGCCCGCCCAACGCAATCGACGCCCTGGCGGAAGCGATGGGAATGGGCGCGGATAAGGCCGTTTTACTTTCAGACCGGGCTTTCGCCGGCGCAGACACTTGGGCGACCTCTTATACGCTTGGAAAAGCAATTCAACACGTTGGCGATTTTGATCTCATATTGGCTGGACGCCAGGCGATCGACGGTGATACTGCCCAGGTGGGGCCTCAGGTTGCGGACTTCCTGGAGTTGCCACAGGTGACCTATGTTTTCGATATCGAGGCGGTCAACGCGGACAGCGTGGTGGTAAAACGACAGCTTGAAGACGGGTACCGAGCGCGTCCAATGCAGTTTGCCTGCTCTCTTGACCGTTATCCCAGGCGTAAAACGACCCCGTTACCCGCTCGTTTCCAAGCTACTCCAGGCCTGCCGCGAAAAAGCTCCCATACAGGTTTGGAACGCCGCTGACATTCGGGTGACCACGGGCGAGATCGGCCTGGAAGGGTCTCTTACCCAAGTCATGAAGACTTTCGCCCCGAAATTCGAGCGCCAGGGCAAACTTTTGGAGGGCAGCACGTCTGACGCGGTGCAAAACCTTGTCGCAGGGTTCAAAGAAAACAAGCTGATATGAGCGCCTGGGATCGAAGGATCTTCAGAGGCAAAGGCGGGCTCTTTCTGGATACAACAGCGAACTCCGCGGCGCAAGCAAGGCTCATGATTACACGAGGTGATTATGGCAATCTGGGTTGAAATCGATCTTTGTGACGGATGTCGCCGTTGCGCGCGGGCCTGCCCTTATGACGCCATTCGAATATTGGAAGGCAAGGCGCACATCGGCGAACGTTGTACGTCTTGCGCGGCTTGCATGGACGCATGCCGCAATAAGGCGATCCTCACCGATGGGCAACCCAAGGCGATACCGGACTTCAGCGATCGGAAAGGCGTTTGGGTTTTCGCGGAGCAACGCGGAGGCCAACTGAATAGAGTTTCGGTGGAATTGTTGGGCAAGGCCCAAGAATTGGCCAAAGAGCTGAATCAAGAGGTGACGGCAGTCCTGATCGGAGACAAGGTGTCCGGCCTCGCCAACACGCTCGTTCATTTCGGAGCCGACACGGTGTATGTGGTGGAAAATGCTATTTTAAGAGACTATCGAACTGAGGCTTATGCTCATGTTCTCCAAGAGCTTGTTACTGCCCACAAGCCGAACATTCTGCTAATGGGCGCTACCCATATTGGCCGCGATCTGGCGCCCAGGGTTTCCAGACGCATAGGTTCTGGGTTGACAGCGGATTGCACAGAGCTTTCCATAGACCCGAAAGAAGGGATCCTTTTGCAGACGCGGCCGGCTTTTGGCGGCAATGTCATGGCAACCATCGCCAATCGATTTTCACGACCCCAAATGGCTACTGTAAGGCCGGGAGTGATGGAAGTTCTTTCCACTCCGCACAAGAAAGGCACACTAGTATCCCACGTTACTCAGCTGTCTGAAACAGGTCCGCACCAAAATCCTCGAGGTAGTAAAAGAGCCCAAGACCCATGTGAATCTCTCCGAGGCAAAGGTCATCGTAGCCGGCGGAAGAGGTGTTAACGATGCCGCAGGATTCGAGCTCCTTGGTGAGTTGGCGGTAGCGTTGGGAGCCGAACTCGCGGGCACGCGTGTCGCTTTCGAGGAAGGCTGGATACCTGCTTCAAGGCAAGTGGGGCAGACTGGGGTGACGGTTCGGCCGAATCTGTATATTGCCTGCGGCATATCCGGCGCTATTCAGCATCGGGCTGGAATGATGGATTCAAAATTTATCGTGGCTATAAACAAGGACCCTCAAGCTCCTATCTTCAAGGTGGCCGACTGGGGAATTGTTGGAGACTTGTTTGATGTCGTGCCCGAGCTGACTAAACAGTTGCAAGCAGTCTGTCAGATCATGTGCGATTAGGATGCTGTTGGCCACTTAGGAACGCCCAATTGAGCGCCTTACGCAGAAGGATCTCGGTGATGATCAGATCAAATCCAGAAGAACTTATTCGCAAAACCATAGCGCGATTTGTTGACACAGAAATTATTCCCATAGCCCAACAGCTGGATAAAGAAGGGGAATTTCCGAGAGAGATATTTCAACAACTGGCGCAAATGGGGGTCTTTGGAATTCGCTATCCGGTCAAGAAAGGTGGAGCTGGCGGCAATGCGACCTTGTTCTGCATTATCTGTGAAGAACTTGCCCGAGGGCTCGTGAGTGTCGCATCTATTACAGCCATGCAGTGTTTGATGGGCACAAATTTTCTGTTTCATTATGGGACAGACGACATGCGTGAAGAATATTTCTTGCCTGCGATGCGGGGCGAGAAAATAGGCTGTTTCTGCATGACCGAGCCCGATGCGGGTTCCGACTTGGGCGCCATCACGACACGGGCCACGGAGGTCGAAGGCGGGTATGTGATCCACGGCATGAAGACCTGGGTCACAGACGGTCCCGAAGCCAGTTTTTACACGGTTATGTGCCAGACCGATCCGAAGAAAAGGCTGCGCGGGATAGGGTATTTCTTTGTGCCTAGACATTTTCCCGGTGTTTCGATCAGCCCCCGATTCGAGTGTTTGGGCACGCGTACCACGCCAATCTGCGAGGTTGCCTTCAAGGACGTCTTTATTCCCAAAGAATACCGGTTGACACCCGAAGGCGAGGGACTGAACGCTTTCCTAAAAATTATCGCTGAGATCCGAGCCATGACAGCCTCCCTGGCCGTTGGGTTGCAGCGAGCGGCTCTTGATGACTCAATCAAGTATGCCAACGAACGTGTAGCGTCAGGCCAAACCATCGGTAAGTTCCAGCTCATCCAGGCCAAGATTGCCAATATGTTGACCAATCTTGAGGCCTCCAAGCTGCTGACCTATAAGGCTGCGGCAATGGTAGACACTGGTATGGACGCCTTGAAGGAAGCCACTATGGCGAAATATTTCGCTACAGAAGCCGCGTGCGCGGCAGCAGACGAATGCACACGCATTTTCGCTGGATACGGCTATTCCATGGAATACACGGCTCAACGGTACTTCCACGACACGCGCTTCTTGCTCAGCGGCGGAGGCACGCATGAAGTGCTGCAATCCAATATTGCACGCTGGGCTGGAGTCTAATCTCGCATGCGGAATTCGTGGCGGTGGCCCTCCGCGCCCATTGATTAGGGTTTGAAACAAAACTTCTGGCGTATACGTTGACGGATGAAGGAGACAGCACGCAATGATGTCTGGTAAAACCGAGAACTTCACGGATGCCTTAAGGCCCTTAGGGAATAGAAAGTCCGCGGGAGAGCACATCTTCGAACATTTGAAACAGGCCATTATACGTGGGGACATTCCTCCAGGCAGCAGGATCGTGGAAACCCGGATTGCCGAGACTATGGGTGTGAGCCGCACTCCAGTGCGTGAGGCTATTCACAAGCTGGAACGCGAAGGCCTCTTAATAAAGCAGCCCCCCAGTGGTTTTACAGTGACCGGATTGACTCGGGAGGATATTGAGGAGTGTTTCGGTATTCGGGCAGTGCTGGAAGGATACGCAGCGCGCCTGGCCACTGTGAGGCATACGCCAGAGCAGCTCAAGCCCCTGATTCGCAAAAACGACCTGTTCCGGAAACACCTTGAAAAAGATGACTTGAAGGCGCTGCCCAAAATCAACACCGAACTGCACAATATGATCTACGATCTGAGCGGCAGTCCCAAACTAATCAAAATGATCAACGATCTTAAAGAGCAGATCCTTCGTTTTCGTGAAATCATTCTTCAGAGCAAGACTCTGGCCCGGGCCAGCCACAAGGATCACAGCGATATGCTCGCCATGATGCAGAAACAATGTGCTGAAGAGGTGGAGAAGCTGGTCAGGGAACATATTCTGCGAGGACAGACAGCTGTCCTCCGCCAATATGACCGAGAACAGCGTGATCGATTGGCCTGAGAGCTTGTTAGGAAACGGAATCTTCTGGCTGAAAGGAAGAGACCATGCAACGAAAGAGAATTCGCGTCCTCATCGCCAAGCCCGGCCTGGACGGCCATGATCGTGGGGCCAAGGTAGTGTCCATGGCGCTGCGTGATGCGGGCATGGAAGTCATATATTCGGGACTTCATAGGACCATAGATGAAATCGTCACCATCGCAATGCAGGAATCAGTCGATGTCATTGGTCTGAGCATTATGTCCGGGGCGCATCTGCCCATTTGTAGGCGGCTGATGGAAAGCCTCAAAGAGAAAGACTTAACTGATATTCACGTGTTGGTCGGTGGAGTCATCTCGAAAGAGGACATTCCCAAATTAAAAGAAATCGGAGCCAAAGGCGTTTTTCCCGGCGGCGCCCGGTTCGATACCATCGTCGAATCGATTCGATCATGGTTTTAATGGAGGCAGTCCGTGGGCGTGGCAAAATACCAGAAAAACGATAAAGATGCCATTGAAGAAGTGATCTACCAGTCGGGCATCAAAGTGAAACCGGTCTACGGGCCGCAAGACCTGGCTGCGGTCGGCTTCGACTATGAGAAAGATTTGGGCGATCCGGGGCAATATCCGTTCACACGGAGTATACATCCTGAAGGTTATCGCTCACGAGCCTGGACGACCCGTCAGTATACAGGTTTCGGAACTCCCGAGCAGACCAACGAGCGCTTCAAATATATGATCGCGCATGGCCAAAACGGCCTGAATGTCGCATTCGATCTTCCCACTCAGATGGGCTACGATTCGGATAGTCCTCGGGCCGAGGGTGAAGTGGGCCGGGTCGGCATGTCAGTCGATTCCCTGCAGGACTTTCGAAATTGCGTTCCGGGACACCCAATTCGATCGCATTGGCTCGGGTCTGACAATCAACGCCGTGGCAAGCATCATGCTGGCCATGTACCAGGCAGCTGCAGAGAAGTTCGGTTATTCCAAGGAGCAGATTAGCGCCACTCCGCAAAACGATATCCTCAAAGAAATGATCGGTCGAGGGGCGTGGATTTTTCCGGTGGAACCGGGCGTGCGACTGGTATGTGACACTATAGAATATTCTGTCAAAGAGCTTCCCCGGTGCAACCCTGTAAGCATTTGCGGCTATCACATACGTGAATCTGGGGCCACTCCATACAAGAAATCGCTTACGCTTTTGAGATCGCAAAGGCATACATAGACCATTTGGTCGCGCGCGGGCTTTCTCCGGATGATTTCGTTGGCCGCTTTTCTTTCAACCTGAATGTATACGGCAACCTCTGGGAACAAATAGCCAAATTTAGAGCGGCTCGCAAGCTCTGGGCCAAGCTGCTCAAGGAAGAATACGGCGTAAAAGATAAGAAGAACCTGTTCCTGCGCGGCCTGTTCGGCGGCGGCGGCAGCGGACTGACCAAGGAGCAGCCGGAAAACAACATTATCCGTGGCGCCTACTATGCTTTGGCAGCCGCCCTCAGCGGCGCTCAAACCACTGCGCTGTGCTCTTTTGACGAAGCCTTCACAATTCCTACTCCAAGAGCCGCATTACTATCTCTGCGCACTCTTGAGATCTTGATGGACGAAGTTGGCCTGCGAGATACGGTTGATCCTCTGGCAGGTTCCTACTTCATTGAAACCCTTACCAAGGAAATGGAAGGCAAAATCACGGCAGAAATGCAGCGGGTCCAAGAAATAGGCGGTATGGTGCATGGTGTTTCCACAGGATATATCCAGAGCGAGGTGGCTAAGCAGGCCTATGAGTTTGAAAAAAGCGTCCAAAACGGCGAAGTGATCAAAGTCGGTGTCAACAAATATACGGAAGGCGAACAACCGGATGTGGAATTGCACCAATATGACGATTCCTGGGCCAATGCGCAAATCGACAGGCTGAAGGCTCTGCGGCGAACACGCAACAATCGGGAGGTCACAGGTGCGCTCAAAACACTTGAAAGAGCCGCTCAAGAAGGAACCAACGTAATGCCCGCTCTTGTGGATTGTTGCCGCGCATATGCCACGGTTGGCGAAATGGCCGGAGTTTTCAGGGACGTTTTCGGCGAGTGGAATGAACCTCGCTTATTTTGACTTGTATTCGGCAGCGTGGACTTAGGCTGAATAGGCCTGGCCCGAATCGCCCGCAATCGATCAACCCTGCTGTTGCGATCAGGTCAGCATCGGAGAACCAATGAAAGACAGAGTATTTCGTTTAGGTTGTGATATCGGCGGCACATTTACTGATTTTGTACTCGTCAACGATGAAACCGGCGCGTTTTCGATCTACAAATGCTTGACCACGCCATCAGACCCATCGGATGCTGTCGAAACCGGCATAAGAGGACTGGAGAAACAAACTCCGGGATTTATGCCGGAGGTGGCCGAGATTATTCACGGCACCACGTTGGTCATCAATGCCATTATCGAGAGAAAGGGCGCTCGTACCGGGTTGGTAACCACCAAGGGATTCAAGGATGTGCTGGAGCTTGGCCGTGAAATCCGTTACGCTGCGTATGACATCTTTGCAGAATACCCAAAGCCTCTTGTTTCGCGTCCTTTGCGGAAAGAAGTTGATGAGCGGATCGCCAGTGACGGCCGCATCTTGCGTCGCCTGGATTCCGAAGAAGTCAAGCAGGTTGTGCGCTCTCTTCAGGATGCCGGCGTGGAGTCGGTGGCAATCTGTCTGATCAATTCCTACGAGAATCCCGCGCATGAGGCAACGATCAAGGAGTTGGTCAATGAGTTGGCGCCCGATTTATCAGTTTCCGCATCGTATGAAGTGCTGCCCCAAATTCGAGAGTACGAGAGAACTTGCACTACGGCAACCAATGCCTACGTGAAGCCGATCACAGTCAAATACCTTCAAAAACTCTCTTCCCGTCTGGAATCGCTCGGCTTCGGAGGCAAACTGTTTATCATGCTGTCAAGCGGCAGCATTACCACAGTAGCAACTGCCTGCGAATTTCCCGTACGAATAATCGAATCGGGTCCCACTGCCGCGGTTATTGCTTCCCAGCATTATGGCCGCATGTTCAACATCAAGGACATCTTCTGTTTCGACATGGGAGGAACCACCGCCAAATCGTGTCTCATCCAGAAAGGTGAAGCAGGGTTGGTTTCAACCTTTGAAGTGGGTCGAGTGCAGCGTTTCAAGAAGGGCAGCGGATTACCCATTCAGGTCCCGGTAGTGGATCTGATGGAAATAGGCGCTGGAGGAGGCAGCATTGCCCGCGTCAGCAAAATGGGTCTCCTTCAAGTGGGGCCGGATAGCGCTGGAGCCGACCCAGGGCCGGCCAGTTACAACCTGGGCGGCGATAACCCCACTGTGACCGATGCAGACTTGATTCTCGGCTATTTGGATCCCAATTACTTTCTTGGTGGCGCCATGCCCTTGAATTTGGATGCCGCCCGGAAAGCAATTGAAGAAAAGATTGCCAAACCGCTTAATACGACCGTTACCGAAGCGGCTTTCGGCATCCACGATTTGATTAACGAAACCATGGCCGCGGCAGCCAAGACCCATATCGCGGAAAAAGGCGGCAACCCGAATACCATCACCGTGGCCGCGTTTGGAGGCGCGGGCCCGGTTCATGCGTACGGGCTCGCTCGCAAGATTGGAGCGCCTCGGCTGATTGTTCCGCCATTGGCCGGCGTGGGTTCGGCCCTAGGCTTCTTCACCGCTCCTATCGCCTTCGATCTGGTCCGCAGCCACCGAGTTGTCCTGGATGAAGCTGACTTTGCCGGCATCGAAAAGCTCCTTGCGGACCTGGAAAGGGAGGCTTCGGCCATCCTGCTGCAAAGCGGTAAGGCGGAGGGCATCCGCTTTGCGCGCTCAATTGACATGCGCTTCGTGGGACAGGGGGCTGAAACCAACCTGCCCATTCCCAACAAGCCTTTCAGTCAATTGCAAGAGCACGAAATTCGCAGTCTTTTCGATGAGACATACGAGCGGCTTTATGGGCGCACTTATCCCGATACGCGTTTGGAATTCATCACGTTTCGAGTGCGGGCCAGTCTTCCGGAACGTCCATTTCGGATTCCGGCCCTCCCAGCGGAGCGCGGGACATTGAAGGCGTGTATCAAGGGCGAACGACAAGCGTATTCCCTGATTCAGAGAAAATACATTCCCTTCACGGTGGTTGATCGCTTGAAACTGTTTTCCGGGGCCAATATCACAGGGCCGGCAATTATCGAGGAAAAGGAATCCACCATCGTGGTGGGTGAGGACGCGCACGCAGCAGTGGATGACTACGGTTTTGTATGGATTACCTTTGACAAATCCGAAGAGACTTGATTCCGATCTGCGCCCGGTCCCTCATGATGGTTCGAAACCATTCGATTGGATGTGTCGCAAGGCAAACAGCATGTTGGAATCACTTTCCCACGTCTGAAGGAGAAATTGGACATGCCCCAGAAGTTCGACCCGATTACCCTTGAAATTCTTTGGCGCCGGCTGATTTCCATAGTGGACGAAGCGGATGCTTCAGTGGGCCGGACCGCGTTCTCCAGCCTCTTGCGCGACGCCCACGACTACACGTGCATGTTCACTGACAGCCGGGGCAATGAACTTGTGCAGGGAACCTTCTGCACTCCGGGTCAAGCGGGCGCCATGGCCCTGGGGGTGAAAGAGATTATCCATGTTTTCCCTCGTGACGAATATCGACCGGGTGATGTCATCATTGTCAACAATCCCTGGTTGCTCGCCGGCCATTTGAACGATGTGTGCGTTTCTAAGCCCGGTCTTTTACAAAGACCGTGTTGTGGCGTTCACCGCCTGCGTTTTCCACCACTCCGACATCGGCGGCCGCGTGGCTTCCGACAACCGCGAAGTTCACGAAGAGGGACTCTTTATTCCGCCCTTGAAACTGTATGAAGCCGGAGTGCCCAATGAATCCGCACTGAACTTGATTCGGTGGAACGTGCGCACTCCCGAGGAAGTAATCGGCGATATTCGTTCGCAAGTGGCGTCGAATCATGTTTGCGCGGAAAAAGTCGTAGAGATGCTGTCCGACGAGGGTCTTGACGACTTGGACGATCTTGCGGACGAAATCATTAGCCGCACCGAAAACAGTATGCGACGGGCCATCGAAAAAATTCCCGACGGCCGATATCCGTACAAAGGGGTTATCGAGGGAGCGGGTAAGCGGGACGACATAACCATCGCTCTGACGGTTGATGTGAAGGGCAGTGACATACTGGTCGATTTTGACGGCACCTCGCCGCAAGTCAATTGGGGGGTAAACGTCGTATACAACTTTACGTATGCGTACGTTTTCATGGCGATAAAAAGCGCTTTCGATCCAGATATCCCCATCAATGAAGGCGCTACGCGGCCGGTCAAAATGACCGCGCCGGAGGGCTGTGTCGTCAACTGCAAGTTCCCGGCTGCGGTAGCGGCTCGGATGCAGGTGGGGCATTTCATGACCGAAATGGTCTTCCGTGCGCTTGCTCCGGCCATTCCTGATCGCGTCATCGCTGGCAGCGGCGGCACACCTGCCCAGACAAACATCCTATACGGCCGACGTTCCAATGGGAATCCCTGGTTCACAATGATAATTCGCGGAGGAGGAATGGGCGCCAGTAGCTCCTCGGACGGGCGCCACTGCGCCATCTTCCCCGCGAACGGCGCCAACACCCCGGTAGAAATCTTTGAGAGCGATACTCCGCTCATCGTTGAAGAAAAGTGTCTGCTGACCGATTCGGGCGGCCCAGGGAAAAGACGCGGAGGTTTGGGCCGCAGAGTGGTAATCCGTGTGCCGAATGACGAGTTTGCGCCTCCTCTGCCGGTCACGGTTGCCGTGCAGGCGGGCCGTTTTCGCTACCCTCCTGAGGGCCTCTTCGGCGGCGGTGACGGTTCTAAAGCCCGTTTTTTGAAGAACGAAGCGCCTGCGGACCCCAGCGGCCTTACCTTTGCCGTTCCGGGTGACCGGGTGGCCTTTTACAGCGCGGGCGGAGGCGGTTACGGCAACCCATTCGAGCGCGACCCGGAAGAAGTCCTTTCAGACGTCGAAAACTGCTATGTCAGCATCGAGAGGGCGCGAGAGGATTACGGAGTAATCATTTCGCCAGGCTCCCTCCTAGTGGATACGGCGGCAACGGCCGCGTACCGTGCGAAGCGTTATACTTCGGCACAATGAAACGGAAAGGATTTTTGTCGAGGAGGTCTTTCATGTCCAAAACCTTTATCCCCTCTTTTGCCGACCCTGCTGAATTGCAGCGGTATCAACTGGAAGGCCTCAAGTGGACCGTGCGACATGCTTATGCGGGGTCGGAGCATTATCGAAGGGTAATGCAGCAGGCGGGTGTGTCTCCCAACGACATAGCGTCCCTTGATGACATTCGGAAACTGCCGTTTACGACTGCAGACGATTTGAGCGCAGGATATCCTTTTCCGCTCTTGTCGGCGCCGCTTTCCGACGTGGTCCGTGTTCACGCCTCCTCCGGCACCACTGGTAAACGCAAAATCCTCACCTACACTCAAAAAGACATAGACGATTGGGCAAACTTCTTTGCGCGCTGTTATGAGATTGCAGGGCTCACGCCTGACGATCGGATTCAGATCGCAGTAGGTTACGGTGTCTGGACCGCAGGGGTTGGCTTTCAGCTCGGTTGCGAGCGTTTCGGGGCTTTGGCTGTGCCTGTAGGACCGGGAAACATCGACATGCAATGTGAATTACTGGTGGACCTCCAGTCAACTGTAATATGCTGCACTGCGTCCATGGGGCTTCTCATGGCGGAAGAAATTAGCCGCCGTGGTCTTAAGGACAAAATAGCCCTCAAGAAAATGATTTTTGGCTCCGAGCGCAGCAGCGACGCCATGCGCGAACGTATACGTGATTTGATCGGATTGGAAGAGATCTTTGACATCGTGGGCATGACAGAATTGTACGGTCCGGGCACAGGACAAGACTGTACCTGTCATGAGGGCATCCATTACTGGGCAGATTACTATATCCTGGAAATTCTGGACCCCGACACTCTGGAGCCTGTTCCACCAGGTGAAATGGGCGAA
The DNA here is from genome assembly GCA_963747865.1 of uncultured delta proteobacterium. GTDB lineage: Bacteria > Desulfobacterota > Desulfomonilia > Desulfomonilales > Desulfomonilaceae > JBBSBY01. Next base: position 16,072 of record CAVVHK010000018.1, read on the forward strand.
ATGGTGGTGACAACACTTCGAAAAGAAGCTGCTCCACTGATTCGATACCGCACCCGCAACCTTACTCGTTTGATCCAGCGGCCTTGTTCCTGCGGGAGTGTTCTGCCGATGCACGATCGTATCCTGGGGCGCTCGGACGACATGATCATCTTTCGCGCTGTGAACATTTATCCAAGTCAAATAGACTCGGTCCTGTCAAAAATTGATGGCATAGGCTCCGAATACCAAATCGTCCTGGATCGCAAGGATGACGGCAAGGACTACATGATGTTACGCGTGGAAAGTGGCGAGGGCGCCGACAAAGCGGCCTATTCTGAAATCGCGGCCAAGGTGGTGTCCACGATAAAGAAAGCCGTCCTGGTAACCTGTGAGGTCGAGATATGCGATTACCGGTCACTTCCTCGCTCTGAGAGAAAATCCAAGCGTGTGTTCGACAACCGCCCGTTATAAGGGCCTCACACGGCATTTCTGTCTGTGACGTAGGCGCCTTTTGACATTTGAAATCCAGCAAGCCGGGGCCATAATGAAAAAATTCACCTGCTTGATTCCCAATACGCTTGATGAAGCCATCTCATTGCGTCAATCCCATGGTGATGAGGCCATGTACGTGGCTGGCGGCACAGATGTAATGGTCAAGGTCAAATCCGGCAAGATAGCTCCTGATTATCTGATTTATTTGAAACACATCATAGGACTGGCTCAACTGCAAGTGAATCAGGACACCGGTGAGCTGCATATCGGGGCTTTTGTCACCCACCGTGCCTTGGAGAAGGCCTCTATGATTAGGCTGCATTATCCCATCATCCATGATGCTGTGCAGCACATCGGTTCTGTGCAAATCCGTAACGTGGCCACAATCGGCGGAAATCTGGTCAATGCGGTACCATCCGCTGACGGAGCTATTCCGTTGATCGCTCTGGACGCCCGAGTCAATATTTACGGCGATACTGGTGAGCGGAACGTGGATCTAATTCACTTTTTCCAAGGTCCTGGACAAACCGTGCTGAGGCCTGGAGAAATCCTCACCGAAATTATCGTCCCTAAGCAGCCTGCACGCACCTCCGCAGCGTACCAGAAATTCGGCCGCCGTGCAGCCATGGAGCTTCCTTTAATAGGTGTTGGCGTCCTGCTTAGCCTGGAAGAAGGCTCAAATCGCTGTACTAAGGCTCGTGTCGCGCTGGGGGTAGCCGCGCCGACTCCTATCCGTACCCTAAGCGCTGAGCGCTATTTGGTTGGAAAGGAAATAACCGAAGAGACCCTGAGCGAAGCCGGAAGACTGGCGGCCGAAGAATCTCGTGTGAGAGACAGTATTCGCGGCTTGGCCTGGTACCCGCCGCGATATTGTAGCCGTATTCGTGCGACGCATGGGCATGAAATGTTTAGAGAGAATCAAGGCTGACAAAGCTTGATGGCGGAGTGAGCGCATTCTGGTTTCATGTTTGATGAAACCCTGTTTGGAGGCCTTTTGGATGTCTAGAGAAGTAACATTTGTCTTAAACGGCAATCAAGTTCAGATGAAAATAGAGGACCACTGGACGCTTCTGTACCTGCTACGCGAAGAGTTGGGTCTGACAGGCACCAAGGAAGGCTGTGGCAGTGGCGAATGCGGAGCATGTACGGTCATCTTGGACGGAATGGCCATTAATTCATGCCTCTACTCCGCAGTGGAGGTCGACGGAACAGAGGTTCTGACTATCGAAGGGCTTGCTGCCGCAGATGGCGCCCTACACCCCTTACAGAAGTCGTTTGTGGAAAACGGAGGGATTCAATGCGGTTTCTGTAGTCCGGGCATGATCATGTCATCCAAAGCCCTCCTGGACGAAAATCCGCGTCCGACTGAGGCTGATATTAAGCATGCGCTGGCCGGCAATCTCTGCCGCTGCACAGGATATACCCAGATCTTCCACTCTGTGCAGGCGGTAGTCGATAGATGCTCTGATGACGTAGACGTAGTAGTCCGGAACGTATCTCCTTCGGATGGGTAAGACTTCTTCCGGTAATCTGTAGACGGCGCCCGAGATTGACACCGGACAACCTTCTTTACCCAAATGTTTCCTTAAGTCTTGAGGCTTATTCACACGATCCACGAACAGCAAAGGACAGCATAAGGAATGGAAACCACGCAAGAATTCACAGCGATTGGCAAGCGGGTCCCAAAAGTGGACGCCGTGGATAAGGCGACGGGCCGGGCTCAATACATACAGGATGTGAAACTGCCGGGAATGCTGTACGGGAGGATTCTCTACAGCAAATATGCCCACGCTCGTATCGTGAAGATTGATACGGAAAAGGCCAAAAGCTCACCGGGCGTGCGGGTGGTTTTGACAGGCGAAGACATTCCGCCTATTCGCATGGGTGTTTATAAAGACAACCCGCCGTTGAAGGCTGGGAAGGTGCGATCCTACAGGGACGAAGTAGCCGCGGTCGCGGCCACGGATCCGGAAACCGCAAAAAGAGCGATTGATCTGATCGAAGTCACGTACGAGGCTCTCCCAGCGATTTTTGATCCTGAAGAAGCCATGAAGCCCGATGCGCCGCTGGTCCACGAAGAGCACAAGACCAATATTCTGAAAATGCCCTGGAACTTGCATTACGGTGACGTGGAAGCGGCCAAGCTTGAAGCGGCCTTTAAGGTCGAGGAACGCTTCACTACCACTTGGGTTGCGCACTGCTGTATGGGCGCAAGTGGAGCAATAGCCGATCTTGACCATTCCAACAATCTTACCATTCACACGAACACCCAGATACCATCTCTGGCCCAGAATGACTTCATGGAAACCCTGAAGGCTCTGGGGCTGCGGAACAAACGGGTAAGGGTGGTCAAACCTTACATCGGAGGCGGTTTCGGCAGCAAGCTGGACACCTATGCGTACGAACATGTGTCTATTCTTCTTGCCTGGCATGCACGTCGCCCTGTGAAAATGCTGTTCGATCGTGAGGAAGAATTTATCGCTACATCTACGCGCCAGCCGACAATTATTAACATTTCCATGGGCTGCGACAAGGACGGTAAGCTGCTCTACAGGGACATGTCGATGATCCTGGACAACGGAGCCTATACTTCATGGGGTGTTACCACTCCATCTGTCATGATGATGCCCATCACCTCACTCTACCGGGTGCCGAACGTTCGCTACACAGCCAAATGCGTGTACACCAACAATACATACTCCCAGGCGATCCGCGGTTACGGCAATCCCCAAGCCACTTTTGCAATCGAAAGCGCGATGGACATGCTTGCGGATACCGCCGGAATCGACCGCATCGAGCTCAGGCGGATAAACTGTAATCAACCGGGCGACGTCACGCCCCAAGGACTGCGGATTACCACCTGCGGGCTTCCCGAGTGCATCGAAGCGGTTGCGGAAAAGCTGGAAACCGGGCGTGCTAAGGAAAAGAACGTGGGAGTCGGGATGGCTTCCTTAATTCATGTCGGTGGTGGAGCGCGAATTTACAGATCCGATGGCTGCGGGACGATCATCAAAATGGATGATTACGGAAATGCGAACGTGTTTACCGGAGCTTCGGAAATGGGGCAAGGCGCCGACACGGTGATCACGCAAATCGTGGCTGAAGAACTGGGGATCAGAGTGGATGACGTCCACGTGATTCATCAAGACACGGACGTCTGCCCGTGGGACGTCGGCGCCCATGCCAGTCGTACGACCTTTGTGGCGGGCAACGCCGCGTTGGGCGCCGCAAGAAAAATACGGCGGCGGATTCTGGACATTGCTGCCGAGACTCTTGGAGCACGCGTAGATGACTTGGTCCTGAGGGATCGCATGGCTTTTGTTAAGAGCAAACCCGAATCGCAGTTACCCATTGCCAAACTGCTGCGTAACTCCCATTTCAAGCACGGCGGCCAGATGATGACAGCGGACTATTTTTACGATCCGGACAACGAAAACATGGGGAAAGATTTTCGCGGGAATATATCATCCACCTATTCATTTGGGGCCCACGGCGTCCGGGTGAAAGTGGATGAGGAGACCGGCAAGGTAGAGATTCTGGACTACGTGGCCGCCCATGATGTGGGTCGAGCCATCAATCCCCTGCTCCTGGACGGCCAAGTCCATGGCGGGGTATTGATGGGGGTTGGTTTTGCGCTTACCGAACAGGTGATAATGAATAAAGGGCGAAACATGAACCCCGATTTTCGAGATTACAAGATATTGACTGCCAAGGACGCAATTCCATTGAAACCGGTGGTCATTGAGACTGTTGACGAGACTGGGCCGTACGGCGCAAAAGGCATCGGCGAGCCGGGGTGCGTTCCTACCGCGCCCGCTATCGCCAATGCCATTTATGACGCTATTGGTGTCAGAATAACGGATCTTCCGATCACGCCGGAAAGAGTGCTGGCCGCAATCAAAAAGAAGAAAGGCATTCTATCATGCGGCATTGATCCGCTGACCGAAAAAGAACAGCCGTGTGAGTGACAGTTAGGTGGGACACCAGGGAGGAAACCGTGCGCTTACCAGCCTTCGCCTATGAATCACCCCGGGATCTCGATGAGGCCCTGGAACTTCTAAAGACCTATGGGCCCGAGTGCAAAATTCTGGCCGGAGGGACTGATCTTCTGGTTCGGATGAAGCAAGGCCTCACCTCGCCGGCGCATCTGATCAGCCTCAAAGCGCTGCCGGCGCTGACCAACATTCGAGAAGCGGACGGTGCGCTTCTGATAGGAGCCGCAGTTAGATTGGCGGACATTCTGACGTACAAGCCGATTCAAGACCGCTGGCCGGGACTCTTCGAAGCGGTTAACGCCATCGGCGCCCCTTCGATACAGCATTTCGCGGGCACTATAGGCGGGAACTTGTGCCAGGACAACCGCTGCCAATTCTTCAATCAGTCGAAATTCTTCCGTGGGGCCAGGCAGGCCTGTAACAAAGCCGGTGGAAAAACGTGTTTCGCCTGGGAGGGCGGATCGGACCGATGCCATTCAGTTTGCCAGTCGGATGCGGCGCCGGTGTTGATCGCCATGGATGCCCGGGTGGTGGTTCGGTCCAAAAGCGAAGAACGAACCCTGACTCTTGCGGAACTTTATTCCAGCATCGGCGAGCGGCCGCTTACCCTCGTGGATGATGAAATGCTCACGGAAATTCATGTCCCGGATTCAGGTCCGGGCTCCGGAACAGCTTTTGAAAAACTGGCGTACAGGTCCGCAATTGACTATGCAGTGGTTTCTGCCGGCGCCTTTGTACGAGCGGAGGGCAATCGAATCGTGCAGGCTCGTCTCGTGATCGGCGCTGTGGCCAGAAATCCTCTCGCAATTTCAGCCGCGGACGAAATTCTCGCTGGAAGGTCCGCGGGGGACCAACAGGCCATCCATGAAGCTGGAAGGGCTGCCATGAATGCCGCGGAGGCTTTTGTTGCGAACAACATGGCCCAGCCGAAGGACTACCGGATTCAGATGGTTTCGGTGATGGCAAAACGGGCCCTCAAACGGTCGCTGGAAAGAGCGCTGTCCGGCGCGGGCGTGAGGGAGGCAAAATGAACCGACTCCCATTGGAAATAACCGTCAACGGCGAACCCCATTCCTTGGCGGTGGAACCGAACCGGACGCTTCTGGAGCTGCTGCGGGAGGATCTCGATCTCACGGGCGCCAAGGAGGGCTGCGGAGAGGGCGTCTGTGGGTCTTGCACCGTCCTGATGGACGGAAACCCCGTCCACCGCGTGCCTGACTCTGGCTCTGGAGGCGCAAGGACGCCACATCATCACCGTTGAAGGACTGGCGGAAGACGGAAAACTCGATCCTTTGCAGCAGTCATTCATAGACCATGGCGCGGTTCAGTGTGGTTTCTGCGCCTCGGGCATGCTGATGACCGCGAAGGGGCTTTTGCTCAGGGAACCCAATGCGGGAAGGGGAGAAATAAGGCGTGCCCTGAGCGGACACGTCTGTAGATGTACTGGCTACACCAAGATTGCCGAGGCCGTGGAGGCTGTGGCCGCTGGGTCTCAAAAAGAGAGGTAAAGCAGATGCCGGATTACGCCTTTATCGGAAAGAATATGCCCCGTGTGGACAGCAGGGCCAAGGTGACCGGCGACGCCCTGTTCACTGCGGACCTCAAATTCCCCCAGACGCTGACGGGAAAAATCCTCCGGAGCCCTCACCCCCACGCCCGAATTCTCAACATTGACGTCTCGGACGCTCAGCGTCTTCCGGGAGTGAAGGCGGTTGTGACCGGGCACGACACCCTGAAAAGGAAGTGGGGGGTATTCAGCTACACACAGGACCAGCAATTTCTGACCACAGACAAGGTTCGGTTCATCGGTGAAGAGGTGGCCGCCGTTGCGGCTGTGGACGAGGACACAGCCGAGGAGGCTCTGGGGCGCATTCGCGTGGAATACGAGATTCTGGAACCTGTGTTCAATGCCATGGACGCAATTGCGCCGGGGGCTCCTCTTCTGCACGACGATTTCCCCCAAAACATCAACATTCATGTTCCCATTCATGTGGGAGACGTCGAAGAAGGTTTTGCCAAATCATACTACATTCGAGAAGATACGTTCACCGCTGCAGAGGATTCCTATTTCCAGGCTGAGCCGTACGCTGTGGTCGCGCGCTTCGACACGGACGGCGCCCTGGAGATCTGGATGCCGAACGCCGGTCCGCACATGAAAGCAAAACCGCTGTCCAACTCATTGGGGATTCCGTTGAACAAGGTGCGGGTTCGGAAGATCACCATAGGTGGCGCCTTCGGCGGACGCAGCGAGATTTCACCGGCTGATTTCATCTCTGCGATTCTCGCTCGCAAGACCAACAGGCCCGTGAGGATCGTCTATACCCGGGAGGAGAATTCCATCGCCACTCGACAGGGCCATGCGCTGATCACGACGTTCAAGACTGGCGTAAACTGCGACGGCCTGGTCATCGCGAGGGATGTCACCTGCTACATGGACGGAGGCGCATACAGCTCCACCGGACCCATTGCCACCAGCGTGCCGTTCCTGTGCATGGAGCAGGCCTACAAAATGGAGCACGTGCGATACAACGGCTATCGGATCTACACCAACAAGCCGCCCCGGGGAATGATTCGCATCCACGGCAGAGCCTTTGCTTGCGGCGTGGACACCCAGCTCGATATGATCGCCGAACACCTCGGAATGGATCCGGTGGCCATACGAATGATCAACGCGAGGGAAGCGGGCGAGTACACCAACACCAAATCTCGTGTCGGCAGCTGCGCGATGAAGGAAACCATCACGAAGGCCGTGGAGCGAGCCGGGTGGAAGGAGAAGTGGGGAAAGCTCCAACCCATGCGCGGGATCGGCATTGGGACCAATTCTGTACAAACCGGATTTCCCATGGGGATCCGGGGCGGATCGCAGGCCATTATCAAATTGAATGAGGATGGTGGGGCCACGGTAATCTCCGGAGTGGTAGACAACGGCCAGGGAAACGACAACATGCTGGTGCAGATTGCCGCTGAAGAACTGGGTATCCGGCCCGAGGACGTGCAATTGGTCACAGCGGATACTGAAGTTACCCCTTCGGACCCGGGCGCTTATTCTCAGGTCTCCACGTTCATAGGCGGTCAAGCGGTGAAGAACGCAGCTGAAAACGTGCGCAACCTGCTTTTTGAGACCGCCTCAGAACTGCTGGAAGCCGATGCGTCCGATCTAGTGGCCAGAGACCGGATGATTTACGTGAAAGGTTGCCCTGAAGCAGGTATTCCGCTCAAAAAAGTGATTCGAAAGATTCTTGCCGGCGGGAGAGCGGTGAGTGGGGACGGAGATTACTGGCCCAAAGTGGATCCAAAAAGGGAGTGGATCAAGAATCCTTTCGGGCAGATGTGCGGCGCGTTTTCTTTCGGCACAACCATCGCCGAAGTGGAGGTCGACCCTGAAACCGGGCAGGTTCGTGTTCTGGAGGTGACTGCTGCCCAGGACGTGGGATTCGCTTTGAACCCGCTTGTGCTTGAAGGCCAGTTCCAGGGGGCCATCGCAATGGGCGGCCAGGGCGGCATTTTGGCGGAAGCCCACACCTGGGACGGAGGATTCACCCTTAATCCAACCCCACTCGAATACAAGGTGCCCCTGGCTTGCGACATGCCTAAAATCAACACCATCATCGTGGAATCCGATGAACCGGACGGCCCGTATGGAGCGAAAGAAGCAGGCATGTCCATCGCCATGTCTGCGGCGCAGGCATATGCCGCGGCCATAAGCAATGCCATTGGCGTTTATATGACCGATCTGCCGATCACACCGGATAAGATTCTCAGGGCCTTAGCGAAAAAGGCCGAGGAAGAAGGCCCCGGAGCCGGAACTGCGGACTGAGCAAGGTATGAGGCTAGTGAATCTCCGGTGAAAACGAAACCAGACTGGTTTCCGAACATCATGCGGCGCTCCCCCGGAAAATTGTTCAAAAATCTGACCAGATTCCAATCGGATCTTTCCCGATCATTAGGCTTCGAAATAGATGAAGAGGAATTCGGAACACGCCTTATCGTCTTATTTTAAGGCAAAAGTTCAAAGTGCTTCCGAACCGACACCCAACGTTGTTTACGTAACCACAGCGAGACTTTCCGGCCTCGAAGCTCGGGCTTCGGGGTCGGGCGCCACTTATCGAGCGTGGAAGCATGCGGCTGGTAACGATTGGTTTCGAACTGAGTCTGGTCGCTATTGATGCACGTAACCACTGGAAAGAAGTCCGCTTACCAGAGACGGCCCCTTACACAGGTCGGACGGTTTTTTCCATCTCAGGAAAGGAATAGGTTGCGATGACACACAAGACGGCTGCCATGATAGGCGAGCGAAAGATAGATTGGGCGCAGGTCGCCAGGAACCCGAAGTTCGTGGAACTCCATCGGAGAAAAGTTAAATTCCTTTTTGGCTGGTGGATGATTTCCGCAATAATCTATCTTGCACTCCTCCTCAGTGTAGGTCTTGCCCCGGACCTCATTGCCACGCGTATAGTGGGTGACATCAACTTCGGATATTTTTTCATCATGTCTCTGTTCATCTATGGTTGGTTTATAGCCGGCTATTATGCCTTCTGGGCAAACCGAGTCTCAGACAAGATCACGGCCCAGTTGGTTGAAGAGTTGAAAGAAGGAGAAATCAAGAGATGAAAAAATGTGTGGTCCTGCCCGCACTGGTGACCGTCGCTTTGTTGACCTCATGTTTGTCTTTGGGCCCGGTGGACGTATTTGCCGGTACTGAGTCGTCCATTGCCCAGGCGGTGGTCGGTCAGACCGCACAATCTGCGCCGGCGCAACCAAAACTTCTCACGAGGGTGGAAGCGGACAAGAGAATAACGATAGCAATGTTCTTTATTTTCATCCTTATTACCCTCGGAATCGTGTACTGGGCGGCCAAAAAGACCACAACCTCGTCCGATTACTATACAGCGTCCGGAACCATCACCGGCACGCAAAACGGCTGGGCCATGGCGGGGGATTTTATGTCGGCCGCATCCTTTCTCGGGGTCACAGGGCTCATTTCGCTTTTTGGGTGGGACGGCATCATGTACTCAATAGGGGCAACCTTTGCGTACATAACCATCCTCCTCATCGTGGCCGAGCCTTGTCGGAACATCGGCAAATATACGGTGGGCGATATTCTCTCATTCAGAGCCTCCCCCGTTCCTGTTCGAGCCACCATGGCCTTTGCCGCGGTTCTCCTGTCCATAATGTACCTGGTGGTTCAGATGGTGGGCGGCGGCAAGCTCATGGAGTTGCTTCTTGGTATCCCTTACACGTGGGCAGTGTTCTTGTTCGGCGTGCTAATGATCATTTACGTCGTTTTCGGCGGGATGATCGCCACAACGTGGGTGCAGATCATAAAAGCCGCTCTTCTACTGGGCGGGGCCATTATTCTCTTCCTCCTGATGGCCGCAAACTTTGGTTTCAATCCCCTCCGCTTGTTTTCTGCGGTTGTATCGAGTCAATCTATCCAGTCATGGGTACAGGTAAGTCTGTTGAAGCAGCCCGTTGCTACTGAGGGATTCGAGTATGGTCGCAGATTCCTGGAACCCGCTCTATTGCAGAAAAGCGTATGGGATCAGGTATCCCTGGGCATGGCCTTCTTGTTGGGAACCGCTGGTATGCCTCATATCCTCATGAGGTTTTTCACGGTGCCGGACGCGAAGGCCGCCAGAAAATCTGTCGTGATCACGATGACCATTATCGGTGTGTTCTTTGTCGATGGTAACCATGCTCGGTCTTGGCGCCGCAGTCATTGTCACGCCACAGACTATAGTCGCAGTCGACAAAGGCGGGAATATGGCAAATCTGCTTATGGCCCAGGTTCTCGGCGCAGGTGTTTCTCCGGTAGTGGGAGACATCTTGTTGGCCTTTTTATGCGCCGTTGCTTTTGCCACAATACTTGCAGTGGTATCCGGACTTGTCCTCGCATCCGCTGGGGCTATCGCCCACGACATTTGGGTGAGCATTGTCAGACGGGGAAAAGCGACCCAGCGCGAACAGGTGATGGCTGCCAGGATCACGTCATTCGCCGTCGCCATCGTCGCGATATCGGTAGGAGAGCTATCCGAGACTGTAAATGTGGCTCACCTGGCAACGCTGGCGTTTGCGATCGCCTCTTCCGGTGTCGTCCCAGCTGTGGTGCTTTCACTGTTTCTGGCGGAGAATGAGCACCATCGCCATTTGCGGCGTGTTGATAATTGGAACCACGGTATCTCTTGGATTGGTGCTGGTGTCGCCCAACATGACATATCCCAAAATAGTTGCGGCAGGCGCCAAAGCCCAGGTCACCAGTATCGAGAAGAAACAGGGAGACGGGCTGACGTTGACGGATAAGGAAAAAGGAGAGCTTGAGAAGGCACGAAAGACTTTCGAGGCGAACAAGAACGGTAAGTCCATGATGGGTTTGGATGCCCCGCTGTTTACACTCCGGAATCCTGGGATCGTATCAATACCCATCGGCTTTTTGTCTGCCGTCATCTTGGCTTTTCTGTTCCCGAACAAGAAGGAGGAAGATAAATTTGACGAAATGTACGTGCGGCAGACTACCGGCATGGGCATGTCCGAGCTTATAGGAGGCTAAGATCGGTTCCTGAAATAGGGGACAACTTTCTTCACAAGAAGCAGGTTTTCCCCAATTCTTCTTCGTTCGCATGCCAATCGGCGCAAGGCGATAACACGCTTCACGGCTGTATTGGGGGCCGGGAAGAGCGTTTCTGAGAAACACGCCCTCCCTGGTGGACTCTAAGCCCGACTTCAGCCCACAGATGAGGAAAAGCTAATGACCAACAGGCATGTTATTACGGTATGTTGTGGACTGCTATTTGTTTGCTGCGCTTGTTTCTCCGCATACGGAGAATCGAAACCTTCTCTCAAGATTGGGGCCGTGTTTTCGATAACCGGAAAAAACGCGGCTATCGGGGTGGCTAACAAGAACACGATCCTCATGGTCGCGGAACAGGTCAACAAGGCAGGTGGAATCAACGGGTTTCCATTGGAAGTCCTCATGGAAGACGACCTGACGATGGAGATCGGCGCCAAGACAGCGGCGAAGAAGTTCATCGAGACGGACAAGGTCGTTGCCATAGTGGGGCCGTGCACAAGCGGGAACAGCCTTGCCGTGAAACCCGTGTGCGAGACCGCAAGAATCCCGATGGTATCCACTGCCGCTGCCGAGGCCATTGTGGAACCACTGGAGGAATCCAAGTTCATCTTTAAGACTCCTCAAAGGGATTCCCATGCTGTGTTGCGAATACTCGAACACATTAAGGACATGGGCATAACCAAAATTGCCATCATCAGCGAGACTACCCCTTTCGGCAGACAGGGGAGGGATCAACTGAGGCAGCTTGCTCCCAAGCTCGGCATCGAGATCGGATTAGACGAGACTTTCGAGCCGACGAGAACTACGATGACGCCACAATTGCGGGCAATACAAGCCAGCGGAGTGGAAGCTGTAGTCAATTGGTCCGTGCTTCCCACACAGACATTAGTGCCCAAAGAAATGCGGAAGATGGGAATAAATCTTCCTCTTTTTCATTCCCACGGATTCGGCAGCCCAACAAACCTGGAGGTATGTGGTCCAGCCTGCGATGGCATCATTTTCCCGCAAGGGAGGCTTCCTATCGCCGAGCTGTTGCCTGAGGGCCACTTCCACAAACGCGTGCTCGTCGAGTACCAGCAGGCTTACCAAAAAGATTTCGGCAAACCGGCCACGACCTTCGGCGCTCAAGGATACGACGCTATTTGGCTTATAGTAAATGCCATGAAAAATAAGAACATCACCCCATTCATGGAAGTCGAAAAGGCGAGATTACTGATTCGCGACGGTATCGAACAGACCTCTGGGTGGGTAGGCGCCGGCGGTGTTTTCAACATGAGCCCCACGGATCACGTTGGCCTCGACAAGGACAGCTCGCTTGACATGCTTGAGGTAAGGGACGGCAAGATTGTGCCGATTCAAATGCGAAAATGAGTTGGTGATCGAATGGCTACCGGCGCGCCTTAATTCGGAGGACAGGATAGTTAATTCGTTTCACTTGGAGAGCTTCGAGATTGACAGTCACGGCAGCCGCTCGTATTCGAGTTTCCGGGTGGCCTGGCGCGGGCGGATTCTCAGGATTCTTGACGCCGGTATTCAGATAGAAAGGTAACTATGTCATTAATTGCAACGAGCTGACAAAGGTCAATGGAGGACAAAAATGCAACAGCTCTTGTCCAGGAGCGCCGCTCATTTCCGGAACCATGCTCTTCTTACTTGTTGGCGCGGGCGAGATGAGGAAAAGAGTCTCAAGGACTTGGTAATCCTGATCAAAGGAGCTGGAGAGATGGCGACAGGAGTGGCCTCAAGACTTTTTCGCTCAAATATGAAGCGAATTCTGATGCTTGAGACTGCCGCTCCCTTGGCTGTGAGGAGGAGTGTTTCCTTCTGCGAAGCGGTTCGTGAGCAGACCATCGTGGTAGAAGGAATTGAAGCGGTCAGGGTGGACAATGACGCGGGAATCGTCGAGGCCTGGAGGACCGGAAAGATTTCGGTCCGAGTAGACCCGCAGAGCGAGAGCATCCTGCGCTACAAACCAGACATTCTCGTGGACGCCATATTGGCTAAACGGAACGTAGGCACTTCTATACGGGACGCTCCCCTCGTGATCGCCCTAGGTCCTGGCTTTATTGCCGGAAAGGACTGTCATATAGTCGTGGAAACTAACCGCGGGCATAATCTTGGCCGTTTGATCACCTCGGGAGCGGCGGAGGCAAACACGGGAATCCCTGGTAACATCGGCGGCTTCAGCAAGGAGCGGGTTTTGCGCTCCCCGGCTGATGGCTTGTTTGTCACCCAAAAGCGCATCGGGGATGCGGTCTACGAAAGAGAGGTGATAGGTCACGTGGGCAATGCCCAGGTATACGCAGAGATTGATGGAATTTTGCGCGGCCTCATTAAGCCAAACTGTAGCCAGTGACTGTCGGCCTGAAGATCGGTGATATTGATCCTCGATGTGATCAAAACTATGTCGATACGATTTCGGACAAAGCCCGGGCGCTCGGCGGAGCAGTTTTAGAGGCCTTACTTGCAACGTATGACCGATGAGAGCATTTTCGGAGACAGGCCCTTGTGCTCTTGGCTTACATGACCGGCATGCGACAGGGGGAAGCGCGGTGTCTGACCCTTCAGCAGCTTGATCTACCGGCCAGGATCATTCGGCTGACGAACTCTGACACGAAGGAGGGTCGCTTCAAACGAATCCCGTTGAGAAAAGAGATGGTGCCGATCTTGGAAGAGGTATTGAAGAATCGTGATCCTCAGGCTGCGACTGAGCGCGTATTCCTCAGGGATGGACATCTTATGGAGCGATTTGAATTGAAACGACCTTGGGAACATGCGCGTACAGCGGCAGGATTTCCATCTTTGAGGTTCCATGATCTCCGCCACTCGTGGAAAACTCACGCTCTGAGCCTTGATCAGGAGCTTCGGATGTCCATCCTCGGGCATTCCGGAGGAACTCATGAGGGCTACGGCCACATTAGCGACGAAAGGCTCCGAGAAGCAATCGACAGCATCGACTTCGGCAAAGAGAGTCATTCTTATGGATTGTAAACGGGTTTTGGAGACACGAAGGCTTTTTGAGCCTATAGGGAGGGTAATTCGGCGAGTCATTTAGTGCGAATTCTCCATGAAATTCACCTTAAGAGCTGCATCCAGATCGGGGCGGTCATTTTAATGTCTACCACTACTTGAAAAACTTTGAATTCGCCAGAAACGGTCGCGATTTTCCTGCCCAAACGCCTATTTTCCTTTCACACGAAGATGAGGGACAATCCCGCCATCCACGGGACTGTCCCACCAAGAAGATGGAATTACAGGTTTGAAAGCGGATCGGTAATGTTAGCTCTCTCAGCGAGAAACAACATGCAGCCGTCTTGGTAGCGGACTCGCATCTTGTTATCAACTCGTCTTCCAATATTGCGGCAGCATCCCTCACAAAAGCGGGGCACAGGCTTCTGACGAGGTTTTCATCCTGGATCTTTTTCAAGCCTTCCGGGGTGTTCCAGTCCGCACCGAGCAGTGCCCTGCATTCGGTTGTTCCGTGCAAGGTTTCGAAACGCTTGAGAAGGTCCTGGACATGATGGAAGGAGATCTTCTTGGCCTCTGCTTCCTCAACATGGTCTTTTGCAAGCCCCAGGATGGGTACCGCTGCCGAGATCGCTCCGCATGTCCGTCCGGAACGCCCCATGCCGCCGCTTAGCGTCCTGCCTAGCCTCACAGCCATTTCCGAATCTAGTCCGTAGGGCTCTCCAAAAACGGTCAGCATAGCCTGGGAACAAGTCAGCCCATTGGCAAACAGGTCTACGGTTCTTTCAACGGTGTTCATGACGATCCCTCCTTTTTATTGAGATCCAGTTATTATCGGTGTATCAGATTAATGCTGGTTGGACTCCTATGACTAAGGCGCTCGCTAGAATAACCACCTCCTTTTCATTCAAAAATCCTCCACAGATATTTTCCCACTCCTGCTATTGTGAAGTTCATGCGAGCCACTGGAGTATTTCCGACTCCTTGTGCAACTTACCGGCGACTTTCACCTCACCGTCCGCGACCAGTGCATGCGTCATAAAGACTCCGTATTGAGAAATGACCTTTAGGTCCTCCACCTTTGACACGTCAGCATTGATGCCTTTTTCCTTCACAAGCTCAGTTACCATGTCGTACAGCTTGCTACATTTGGCGCATCCTACGCCGAGGATTTCCACCTTCATCGATTCCGCCTCGTCCATTCATAATCAGAGAACTATGTTGAAAAGGTAGCCCACTATGATGATCCCCACAGTGACCACTCCGATAAAGACTCCGATCAGCTTTGGTTTCAGAACCTTGCGGAGAATTATGACCTCAGGAGTGGAAATGGCGATAACGGCCATCATGAAGGCCAGGACCGTGCCGAAAGCCGCCCCTTTAGAGAGCAGGGCTTGAACAATGGGAATGATTCCTGCCGCATTGCTGTACATGGGAACCCCAATGAGCACGGCAACGGGCACTGCCCACCAAGCTTCCTTTCCCATGATTCCTGCAAGAAAATTTTCAGGGACATATCCGTGGATCCCCGCACCCACCGCCATGCCTATGGTCACGTAAGGCCAAACCTTCAGCACGATTTCCTTCACAGCATCAATTCCGAATCTGACCCTCTCATTCCAGCCCATCTTGTCTTCTTGTATTTCGAGTTGTGAGGCCGCAGGTTTACTGGAAGTTAGTTCAAGAACCCAGTCTTCAAGATATTTTTCCATGTGAAGCCGACCTATAGTGAAGCCCGTAATTAAGGCTATCACTAGTCCAGTTCCCATATACAAGCCAGCCACTTTCCACCCGAACAGGCCGAAAAGGAGTACCAGGGCAACTTCGTTAACCATAGGGGCCGAAACGAGAAACGAAAAAGTCACGCCGAGAGGCACGCCCGCCGTAAGAAAACCCATGAACAAGGGAACTGCGGAACACGAGCAAAATGGTGTTACGACACCGAGCAACGCAGCTAGAACGTGTCCCACTGATTCGCGACGGCCAGCCAGGATTTTTCTGGTGCGCTCCGGCGTAAAGTACGACCTGATGACGCCGACACCAAACACAATAAGGGTGAGGAGCAGTAGCACCTTTGGGACTTCAAAGATAAAGAACTCGACCGTAGATCCAAGCCGCGTGCTTTCTCGAAGAGGCAGAAGTTGATACGTAACCAGACGTGAAAACGACGACAAATTGTCATAGACCAGCCACCAAGTTGCTAACAAAGCTGTACCGTAAAAGAGGTACATGATTTTCGAGCGGAATGTCTCGTCAGAAATCGGGACACTGATGGCATGTGGATTTCCGCATCCCAAGCCCAAGTCCGCCCCTACGGGAACAGATCGAACCTCTTCCGGGGAATAGCCTTCTCGCAGTGATGGAATGTCCAGAGATTCTTCCAACGGTCCACAACAACAACTTCCTGGGGGCGCACATCCGCATCCCGACATTCCCTGCTTCACTCTCTCGCCGTATCTTTTCCTCACTGATTCCGTTATCTCCGAAGCTTGCAGTTCTTTCATTTTTGATCTCCTTTCCTTGTGCAACGGCGCATCATGGTGTCGCCAAAAAGTAAAAGCCGAGGACGATGAGAAGAACAACAGCGACCTTTTGGACGATGGGGTTGATCTTCTGAATGACTGATGTCAGCCTTCGGAATCCTAGTCCTAGTCCTACGAGAATCCCCGCCATAGGCAGGCTGTATCCAACCGCGAAAACCGTGAGGATGGCTGCGCCCCAAAGGGTGTGACCCTGCAAGGTAGTAACCGCAAGGGCCACCGGAAGGACGGGGTTGCAGAACATGGAACAGGTAGCTGCCCCTCCTCCTAGTGCGAGACCAAAAATCGTCGCCCCAGATGACTGAATCCTCCAGGTTTTGCCGGTAAAGTCTGGCCTAGCCCGATCAAATGGGAGAAGGTCCAAGGCGGCTAATCCAAACAGAACCGAGATGAGTCCTGCGAAGAGCTTCCAATACAATCCCAGAGAAGACCCTGCAACCTGACCGACGAATCCACTCGCTGCGCCGAGGGCGGCGAACGCAGCCACAGTACCAAGCATAAAAAATAACCCGGCGACGAGGAGAGAGCGACGATCACTATCATTTCCTACCGTGCCGGAATAACCAGCAATAGCAGCCAGCACAGGCGGGTTGCAGCAGGAGGTCACAGATCCCATCAACCCAAGCAAAAACGCAGCAGGGAAGACCGTTAGTGAAAAACTAGACGATTTCAAAATCGCGGCGGACCATTTCGAACATTTGGACTATCCTCCACTTGAAACGGGGTTAGGATTCCATAAAAGGTGAATTACCGGTTACCTCTCTCAATTTCGGAAAGAAAGAGGGGGCGTATTCGGAGACCGTGGACATATATTTGCCGTTCAGCTTTGTGCCACAGTGCGAAGTGCTCATGATCTCCATGATGTCGGACAGTGGGAGTATGCCATCCTCAGTGCCGGCACGAAATTCTGACAAGGCTTTCACATGCTTTTCCGACCGGAAAAGATGGATACGATTTCAGGTGCATGGCCAATTCTTTGCCCACTCGTTTATAGACAGACTAATATAACCCCAGATTTCATGTGGGACTTGTGCTTTGATTATGCCATCACAGATTTCAACGTGGATTGATCCCCCGCAATCTTAGCATGGAGTATCAATCTGAACAGTTTTTCCGGGAAAGTCCCAGCGGACCGCCAGGGATTCAAAACCTGATTGTCCGAACCATTCCTGCTACCCATCAACGGAAATGCGGTACTGGGTTGGCAAGGTATTAAAAGGGGCGAATAAGACAATTAAATCCGTGCTACGGTACAATCACATAGCGGTCCCGGTTTCCATCAGCGCATGCAACAGCCCTTTCCCTTCCTCTGGATGTACGCCTAATTCTCTTGCGATTTCCGTGTAATGCGGCGCATGGACCGTTTTTGCGAAAGTCTCCATTATGAAATGGAGGACCTTGTCAAGGCGTTGTAGATCCGACACAAAATCCTCCTTCCAAATCGGGATTTTGCTCACTTTGGGCAACAGGACGCGGTGCCTGTGGTAGGGCAGCAGGAAGCGGGCTTTGACGCCAAGATGAAAGCGTTATAAAGCCGTGCTTCAGAGATATCACCAGATACGGCCGATGCGGTCCCTTGTCGTCCTAAGACGAGTACACAGGGAAAGGAGTGAACAGCAAAGTGACGAACCACATGACTGTAATCGGGGACATCGGACTTGAGAGTGAATGCTCCAATCTTTTGACCCGAACTCCACAGTTTGTTCAGCGCCGTCTCAATCTGCTTGGAAACGACTGGCGGCAGATCCTGTCCATCGCCGAGAAGTAGAATGAATGCCACATCTCGGTCGGATGCCAAGGCGTCCAGAGCTTGTAAGGAATCAAGTGGTCGGTTGAATGAGATTATCTCGCCTTGAGATCGAAGATCGGCCTTGTCAAAGTCACCTTTTGGAGGGGTGGGCTTTTCGCCCAGCGTGGCTGAGAAGGACCTTATAGGGCTTGCTTTGCCGGATTGGGCAGAGGTCACCCTCACAAACGAGTTGGCTCCCACTCCAATTGCCGCCATTATGATGACAGCAGAAATGAGCATTTTACCTTTGTTCCAGGATCCATCTTTGGGATTGCAGCACGGGGACGATTGTCCCTCAGACGATTGATAACAGGTGGACCAAGGATCCCTTGAGAGAAATCTGTCCGGCT
The DNA here is from genome assembly GCA_963747865.1 of uncultured delta proteobacterium. Taxonomy (GTDB): domain Bacteria; phylum Desulfobacterota; class Desulfomonilia; order Desulfomonilales; family Desulfomonilaceae; genus JBBSBY01. Next base: position 34,752 of record CAVVHK010000018.1, read on the forward strand.
CTCTTTCATTAAACAGGTCAGTCATTTCCTTACCTCCCTTCCTGAAAACCTGGTTTGGACGAAATGGTGGTTCTTGAGCAACCGGTCCTTATTGCTCGCCCCACCGTTCATCGTCGTTCGACGATAGACGATTATTAAAACTGTGTCAAGAAAAAATTTTAGCCCAACGCCAGGGCTGATGGCGAACTCTTTTCAGAGTCCCTATTTAGTCTGGTAAAATGAATTGGGTCGGTGGAAATGAGGGCCGACGAAAGGTCTTTTTTCGTCTCGAACTTGACTGATTGCCAGCAAGTGAGGGTAAGTGCAGGGTGTATTCACCGGCGGCCAGAGAACCATCAGAGTAATTCAACCGTCTTCTTAAACTTCTTGAGCACTTCTGGATCGAGGCAATAGCGAATATTCAGTCCTTCCACTTCTCCTTGAATTAGACCTGCCTGCTTCAAACACTTCAGATGTTCGCTCACCGTGGATTGAGCCAGGGGTAATATTTCAACGATTCTCCCACAGACGCATCCATCCGTTTCTCTAAGGTAATTGACAATCTTAATTCTGGCTGGATGCCCTAAAGCCTTGCAAATCGCGGCGAAAGTTTCTCCATCGAGAATATCAGGTGAGTCTGATCGCTTTGACACCTTCTTAGGCATTGCTTCTCCTTTTGCTCATCGTCATTCCGCGATACAGTGATTGGTGAAAATTTGCAAGGGAAAAAACGGAACATGCGACTCTGGGGCAAGGGTCCCGAAAGACCTTCGCACTTGTCCGAAAATTGGCAATAACTATGACGAACCGTCTGTTTTCTGTCGTTTGATGTCTTATCAGCTTCCCGACTGGTCCAACAGTCCTCCAGGTTGTCCTGATGAAATCTCATGTTTTTGCCGATCCGACGACACTTCAGTTTGCCCTCGCTCACGAACTTGCGTACCTCCCCACCGACCTCCCCAAGAAATCATCCCAATTCGGAAAAAAAGCTGCTGCGTTTTGGGACTATCTTACAAACTTGTGAGCGAACGATGGGTCAATTTCTCTGAGCGCAAGGGAGTAAATTTCTTTAACGCCCAGGGCAAGGCCGGTCCTTCGGGCAGGCCCTAAAGCCAGCTCCAGGAGCGCCTTTCAAAAAGCGAGGGAAAGTTTTGGGGGAAATGGGCGGTGATTTATTTAAGGGCCTGTAATCTTTGGTAGTCGCAAGGGGTTTCGAACCCCTGTCTCCGCCGTGAGAGAATACCGACACACCTATTCCAAAAGACCTCAAAACCCCCTTGGACGCACCATTTCTGAATTTGATCATTTTTCTTGGGGACCATTTGGGGACCTTTTTCACTGGTGAAACATGATTTTCCAGGAAAAAGGTCCCCAAGAGGGTCCCCAAGATTTGATCCCCTTTTCATACTCGCTCCCGGTCCCCCATGGTCTTTCACAGGAGGACTACTTTGAAAATGACGAACCGTACTGACCCCTTTCCTGTCGGGTCTTTTTCCTACGATCCGTTTGACAGGACGTTAGTGATCGAGGAGCGTGAACTGGCCAACTTAATGTGCGAACTGTGTAGGCATGGTGAAATCCAGCCGGTACGCCGGCTCCTTGATGCAGGCGCCGACGTCAATGCCTTAGACTCGGACGGCTATTTCCCACTCTACTGGGCGGCTGCGGAAGGTAACCTAACGGTCCTGCGACTGCTCCTGGAATCGGGCGCAAGCATAGGACAAGCCTCCCGACCGGAAGAATTTACGGCTTTGCACGCTGCAGCCTGTCACGGGCGTTTGTCTATAGTTCAAGCCCTTATAGATGCCCGGGCCGAGGTCAATCGCCTAAGCCGATCCGGCTCCACGCCGGCGATGATGGCAGCAGGCGGGGCACACGTTGACGTAATACGCGCCCTTATCGCCGCAGGGGCAGACCTTAACATCCAAGACCGAATCCAAGCAAACACGCTGCTTATCCACGCCTGTGCAACGGGCAAATGTGAGATCGTCAAGCTAGCCCTGGAAGCTAAGGTGAACACTGCTCAGAGAATGAAGAATGGTTTGAACGCTCTGGACATAGCTTGCCATAACGGACAGCTTGACGCAGTGCGAATTCTGCTGGCGCATGATGCTGATGTCCACAATCCTCTCGAGTTCGCGAGCGTGGGAGGTCACATCGAGATTTGTCGACTACTGCTCGACAATGGATTCGATATAGAGACCGAAACAGACGATGGAATCAGTCCTCTGGCTGCAGCAGCAGACATGGGGCGTCCGGACATTATTGAACTCCTGATTTCCGCCGGAGCCGAAGCGCAATTCGACCGAGAAGCGCTGATCCGAGCCTCCGCATCAGGACACACAGTGATCGTCCAGAAACTCCTGCGTGCTGGGGCCAACCCCGATATGAAGGCCCTAATGCGCGCCTCCGAAGAGGGACACATCGAGATTGTAAGAGTCCTCTTGGATGCCGGCGCAGACCCCGTCAAGAAAACCAAGCAGGGACACTCCGCCCTTGGTCGAGCTGCGGCTCGCGGTCTCAATGACATCGTGGAAATCCTTGCGCAAGGATCAAATGGCGCTCTCGGCGACAACCGCTGCCTCAGCCATAGATCGTATATGAATCTCGATGGGACCACTCACGGTAGAGGCAAATCATCATGCCGAAATTGTTAAGTGGTTTCGGGGATACGTTTTCGCTGATATTGAAAGGAGCATTGTCTATGGGAACTCTGAGAAGCTTGTACGGAAGGGCTGCGAGAGCGTCGCCAAGAAATCGGGATGCAACTGATCAGGGCTTTGCAAGAGGAAGATATCGTCGCGGCCGCTGTGTTGCTCAGTCAAGGCGCGGACCTCCGAGTGGCCAACGACAACGGAGAGGCCGCCCTCATGTACGTGTCCTTCTATGGCCACAGTAGTGTTGTGAAGATACTAGTGGATCATAGCGCAGACATGAACTTCTCCAATTACGATGGAACGACAGCTCTCAGAGCGGCTACAGAAAACGAACACACGGATGTCGTAGAGTTTCTTCTCAGCCAAGGCGCTCTCCGATAGATAAGGACGGCGGGATTGAAACCTCCTTATTGTGTGCCTGCTACGGGAGAAATCTGGAAACCGTAAAGTTCATGCTGAGATATGGCGGTCACTTTCGAAGCATGGACCTCGATGGAAGGAGGCCGCCGATGAAGGATAACGAGTATGGACGCGAGGAGATCGGACACATGCCTATGGAGGCTGAGGCTTGATCCGGGGGGTCACGAGCGTGATGGCTTCCATGGCTCATATTTGGTCAATTTCATGCAAATTGTCGCCACATGGTTGATCTAAGGAAATTCATGTCCCTATCCTCTATTCCGTGATGAATTTCTCCGTAATTTTAAAAAGATATGTGGGGGGAGACGCCTTGCCGGCGAACCATAAGGGCGCAATCGTCCGCACTCCTAAGGAACCACGGCAATGGAATGAAGGTTCGAGAATAGGCCCCGAGCTGAGAAAAGTGGTTGCGATTGCGGGTGACACGGGACGACGCAGCAAGGGCGGCGCCCATGCAAGCCCCAGACCCCACATCAGGCGTGGTCATTTTCGCTCATCCCGCATAGGTCCGGGCAGACTCGGCAGGCGTTCCGTGTGGATACCGCCGGTCCGAGTGAACTGCCGGTTCGGCGAACCCATACCAGTCGAGAGACGTGTTACGGAACAATGATAGGGATAGCTAATGACACCATGTCGTTTCTTAGGTTCCAGAGCACGAGAGGCTGATCGTCGGCGAACTGATGGAAGTAAAGAAATTCGCCCATCGAACAAAATGGGCCGGGCGGGAGATCATCATGGGATCACCGAGAGGAATACAAAAGGAAGCGAAGATTGGAAGCCCTGAAGAACAGCAGTTTGCGCTAAGCAGCCGCTGCAGCTTAGGAGACCAGCATTGCCGTAGTCCGGCTCCGGTCCCATTTTTCTCTCCCTGGATGGTCGGGGCACAAGTCGGGCATTGCCCGTAAAGCAGCCGAGAACAGGCTGATCTAAATACAAAAGGAGTTTGAGAGAAATGCGAAGAAAAACTACAACAGCCGGAATCACCGATTCTATATCGGAAGAGGGCGAGGAAAATCCACGTCCGGAGACTTTTGCAAGCTACCATAAAAAACAGCAGGCCATTGTGACGAAAGAAATCATCGAGCCGTTGGACAGAATTCGGCGTGCCGTGCTGAGTCTAGAGGATTACGGTATTTCGTTGGAAAGAGACGCCCGTTCATCCCTGGTGGACCTAGCGCTTATGTTCACGTTGGGGGATACCCTGAAAATAACCGGCAACTATCTTTGCGATCAGTACGACAACTTGAAGACCTACGATTCACACTCCACGCAGTTCTCTGACGATACAATCGACTTCATGAAGAAAAAGCTTGCGGCGAAGTCGGACCAAGACTTGAAATGAAACTTTTATCATGATCGATGCTCCGTCATGGGAGAGGCGCACTATGCTGCTTCTTCTGTCGCTCACCTCAGCTTGAAAGAAATAGCAGGCGGAAAATCCGGTGTCGGCGCGGGAGTGGATTTTGGGATAATACCTGCAGCTCCCCCGATCACGGACTCTTGAAAAAGATCCGCTTCTTTGGCCCACTTTCAACCGCGCCGATTTGAGTAATCAGCTTGCGGGCGTGTCATAAATGCAGCTAAAGCGGAGACAGCACCTGTTTTCGACAACCAGTGTGGGGCTGCATAGTCGAGGCGGGTTTTCTGCTTCTTGGCCCTTCGGCGCCGTTGCGAGGGACAACGGCGGTCTTATGAACCTCCTTACATTCCGGAGGAGAATCTATTATGACAACGGAAAGTCATCCAGTCATGGTCCACATCAACGGTAAAAAGTTTCATTTGTGGACAAATCCCGTCCCATCCGACTTCAGTTCCATACCTGAACGGCTCAGATTCACGGCGGATCGAACGACCCAGACCATATACGTCTGGGACTATTCCTGCGCCATGTACACGGACATGTCGAAGTATCTCGGCTTGCGTGATCCATATTCCTCTCCGGACTTTCTCAAGGGCGCAGCAAAAAGGGCAAATGATGGACTATACTGGATGGTGGAATCTCATTTTCCCCAGTCCTTCAAGCGAAATCGACTGCCAAGGGAAGAGCGCAGTATTTTGGAAAACCTGTTGAATCAGGACTGGTCTTGGCTCGATAGTCATGTGGAGGTTACGGAGTGGTTAGGGGGTTACCAAAAGGCAATGGGCATATGAGTGCAAATTCTGTCAGCTATACCGACTGATCAGGAGCCGGTTTGTGGTAGTTTTATAATGCGTTTCCTTAAGTAAACTCGTAGGTGGCCACTATTGTCAATACCATACACGAAACGAACTGATACTGCGTACGTGGGGATTCGATCGCCTCTCATCGTCCGGAATGCAACTTCCATTGCTTGCTCTGACGTTCACCGCTGGGCAAATTATGTCAATGATTGAGCTGAATTGGAGGTGAGCGCTGTGATCGCGAAGTGTTCTTTCTTTCTTGCAGTTGCGTTCCACGGTTTATCAACCGTTTTGACAATAACAACAGCGAGGGCATTGAATCCGCAGCCGTTACCTCCGGGAATAAGACAGGGCATTAGGCAGTATGTCGGAGGAATCAACCAGTCGCAGAATAATCCGCCGACGAGACCGGCGGTGAGCCGACCACACAAGGACCTGAAGACCAAGAATTATTTTCCGCCGGATCCAATATTTCAACAACATTGAGAATTCGAGTCGGAACTAAAACGGGTGGTCGGAGAAGTTCACCGGACTTTTCCCACCCATCCCCTCTTAAGACAAATTTGCCTGAGGTTATGTAGCCGATCTTTGAGCCGCCAAGCGCATTACTCCACGACTGGAGAATGTTTGTTCGCTGGAAAGTAGATCCACTTGTGCGAGCGACGATGAAAGTGGAGATAAAACTATGCAGCCCCATGCAGATTTGTGTGGCACACCCCGAAATGGATAGGCCCTCTTGACATTGAACCTCTCAGCGTCTGGACGGTCCTCAAACTACAAATCCGCTATCGGACTCGAAAAAGAGGGGCTCCTGACAATGTCCACCCTGCTTAGCGTCGAAAAACGTAAGGTATTCTCGGTTCACTATGAAGAACAATTTCGGATATGCGAGGATGCGCTCCTATCTTTGGGACTCCAAGTAACCGAGAAGGATAAGCCTTCTCGGTTACTTGAGGCTCGAAAACCCTGTATCTGGCCACTTATCTAAAGGTGACTTCTCAAAATCTCCGGGTTAGACGTTCGTTGGATAGCCAGAGATCTGCTCATTTCAGAACGCTTTCCTGAGTTGCGACAAATTGCCGCGTGAGGGTAGATTGTGGAGATTTTTTCTTTGGAGCGCAAATAAAGCGCGACAAAAGGCCAAGAATATTCTTTGAATTCATTATGAAATCCCCACAAAAGACAACAAATTTACAAGGGAAGATAGCTCGTGGGAAATAAGAGTCCGCACGATCTCCATGGCTATTGTCATCAATAGATCTCTTTGACCAACCTCGTGCAAGGCGCCTATGGAGTTCCAGTCAAGCACCAAAGCTATTCTTAACGTAGCCAGGAAGAGACATATCACGCCCAGCAATAGGCAACGCTATGATGCGCTCACATCATTCGACGAGTAACTGATTGATTGACGAAATACGTTCGCCCAAATTCATGTGGGCTCCTTTCTAGCGCTAGCCGCCAAATCAGGAACACCTTCACTATTTTGGAGGAATCGTCAGTTCCACATTTCGGCTGCCCGATTCCTCCGTCGGCCTCTACCGATAGTCGTGCGCTCTGGCCATCGCCTCCTCCTTGATCGCCTGCTCTTCCGCCGTCAATTGCTCCGGCCCCAGTTTGTAAGTCACCTTGTCGATCATGCCAGTGAACCGGAAGGGCAGTTGTAGTCCTCCTTGACCGCTGTACGGGTATCGAGCCCGATGTCCAGCGACTCGTCGAGGGACAGAGTAAGGGGACGGTGTGTCGGACTTCCGGCTCGCCAGAACCCTGCCGTCCACTCAGTGCGTTCCGTCTCCGCCCTTTCCGAAGCCCGGCCCTCTGTACTTGAAGTCGAAGACCATGGTGTGCTTGCCCGGTTTAAGCGAGCGGCCCACCCGAATCTTTGGCGCCGACGCCGCCTTCCCAGCGGT
>CAVVHK010000019.1:0-31512 GCA_963747865.1 uncultured delta proteobacterium
TTACACTCCACATACCTGGTTCACCATGATATCAAGGTGGTAACCTTGTTCATTCTTAGATAGGCCGTGGAAAATGTCTCTGACATGATCCATCTCGGTTTTGCTTTCGATTCCTCGTGTCGGTAAGGGCTTCATGTCTTTGCCAGAGTCACTCCCAAGACTTCTGGCCTCGGTGTCCGACACCGCCCTTTTGTCATCCTGGAGGTTCAGAAGATCAGGGGTTATTAGGCCTCTTTTTGACAACACTATGGCCCGTTCCAAGGTATTCTCCAACTCTCTCACATTACCGGGCCATCGGTAGCGACGAAGAAGGTCATAGCAACTTCGATCAACTTCTGGCATCTCTGCAAGATTCAACTTGTCTGCGAGCTTGAGCAGGATTTTTTCCACGAGATCCGGAATTTCTTTGGTCCTTTCTCTTAACGGAGGTATCTTCAAGTGGAAAACGCTCAGCCTGAAAAATAGGGCTTCAAGGAATTTGCCTTCTCGTACGTCCAGCTCAAGATCCCTGTGGGTCGAGGCCATGATTCGTACATCCACGTGGATCTGCTTTGTTCCTCCTACCCTTCGAAAAGACTGGCCGTCGAGAAAAGTCAATAGACGAGCTTGATGCTCCAAGGGTAGCTCACCGATTTCATCAAGCAAAGCTGTTCCGCCCTGTGCCAGTTCCATCTGTCCAACCTTACGTGCAACGGCACCAGTAAAAGCCCCCATTTCGTGGCCAAAAAGCTCCGATTCGAATAGGGTTCCCACGAGGCTTGGGCAGTTGATTATCTCGAATGGCCCTGATGCTCGACTGGAATGCCGATGAATATACTTGGCCATGAAGCCCTTGCCGGTACCGCTCTCACCTGTGAAGAGCACTCTGACATCCCAAGCCGCAATTTCGCGCGCCCGATCCCTCAAAGCTTGATCAGGTCTCGACGTTGGAACACGGTCTTCCCTGCCTGACTCCTGTGGAGCGAACGCTTCTTGCCCCTTAGCTCCTGTTTCACTCAGAATCCCATAAAAACCAGAAACTGAGAAGTCTTGGTCACGTTTGGGAAGCAAATACTCAACGAAGGATTTAACAACCCCTCGGACTGTAATGGTGCGTCTTCTTTGCACGAACTGCGCTGAATCAGGGCCGTAATTAGGTTCATCCGACTCCGGAATTCCCCCATCGTCAAACAGATCAGTTTCTGACTTTCCGACTATTTCTCTTTCCTCTACACCCAAAAGATCTTGCATGCGTAAATTGGCTGCAGCGTATTTCCAGGATCGATCTTTGACGAAGACAGGGTATTCATTGGAGTCGAATAGGCACTTTACGAGGTGGTCCATATCTCGTATTGGCTGCAGCCAACGGAATCGATCCTCCAGATTGAGATTGATAAGTTCCAACGTCATCCTCAGCTTTTGGGTGTCATCCGAAGGCCCCTGAAGGGTACGACATTCCGCTGGTCGGTGTTCATCCGCAGCCAGTTCATATGGGGTTTCGTCCAGGGCCACGACCGTGATCCTACGGGGATTACCATTTTCGTCTACATCGATGATACCGTCACGAAGTCCTACGACTAACAGGTCCTTTGATGCTGTCTGGAGCAGGATCTTGAAAGCCCAATAGGTATTCAACTCCTTCTTGATTGTATCTGGGACGAACAACATTGCAAAGCCTGGGTTATGGAACGAATTTACCCACGACATAATACTTGGCGGAGTATCTTCGTTTGAATATCCGAGTAGTTCCATCCAATGGCGATGGAAGGTCATTTTCCCCGTCTCTACGTCCCAATCCAGAACGATGATCCCGGCGCGACCTAGAGCATTCTCAAGTCTGTCGAGAAAATCGACCATCCCTGTCAATTGATTTCGTGCCTCCGACTCAGATTTCTCAAGCTCGGAGATTCTCTCGTTGGCTCGACGAAGTTCGTGTTTGAGATCGCTCTTAGTCTTCTCAATGTCGGACATAAAGATCTCCTCGTTAGGGAATGGTGGCCGAGGCCGAATATATCACAGTCTGGGGATGGTGGCATAAAAACCGGCGATCAAGTCACTTTTCGAAGGTTTACGAGCCTATACCGTGCCGATCCCATCCTTAGAGTTCATGGGGAGCCAACATAGCCTTGTCCAGGATAAGGATTTATGGGACTCCTAAGAATATTTTCGATTTAGTATAGCCCCCACCCCCTTTTCATAGTATCCATGCGGTATTTCCATCATTGCTGTGTCCCGAACGGCCGAGCAAAGTGGGCGATATTGAAGACCCAAACGACCAAGACCGTCATTCTCATACATACATCTTCGTTGAGAACTTTTCCTTTTTTCTTCAGGAATAGAGCGGTTAATCCACTAAATTCAATGATGATACATTCCCGGAAACACACGGACCATCACCGGAAGATTTTTGCCTTTTGTTTAACAACTATGTGCCATATCAGTCTTTTGACAGCCTCGGACCGGCCGCAAAGTAGCCGATTTTTAAAGACCCACCGGCAAGAACGATAGGTTCAATCTGTTGTCTTAACTAACGCTCTCCGAGGCCCATTCTTTTGGTAATTTCTTGCCTTTTCCAAGCCCCCTCCTACTCGTTGACGTTCCGATAACTTAATTATTGGATTCTCGGACTTCCGTTGCGTCCTTCCTAAATCCAGTCCTTTCTTCTTTGTTTAATTTCTTCTTTCCCCTCCTCAATATTTGAAGGGTTTATGGTTTGATTAGAGGGGAAGAGAGAATAGTGCCCCCTGTACGAAATACACACGGAGGTGAACGATGAATGTGCCATGGAACAAGGTTGTGGCCATTTTGCTGGCCGCAGCGGCGGAAATTCTTATTGAGTGGTCGAATCAACGTAAACAAAAAGGGTCCGCCAAATAAGCGGCTCCAATATGGTTTTGACTTTGGCGAGCGTGCTCATGCGTGTGTCGACGTTTTCGTAACTTATCACGGGCGTCTTTATATCTTTGGAATAAACGAAATAAACACGTAAAGGAGATTGATCATGAACGCGTCCAATGCTTTTCGTGAAGATGAACTGATTTGCCGGAAACAGAAGATCAACGGCGAGTGGGCTGAGAACTATTTTCCGAGAGTGGGTGGCAGATTGCGACTTGCTCACGAACAAAACGATCAGCTCGGTATCCAGACCGATGTGATCCGCTTTGATGAAAACCTTGCAGTGGTCAAGGCGACCGTGGCAACCCAAAAGGGCAGTTTTTGCGGATTCGGAACCGCTTCGGCCCAGCGTGACGCCAGGCTGGCTGATTCACTGTTGGAGTTGGCGGAAACTCGTTCCATAGCCCGCGCTTTGCGCTTCTCCGGTTATGGCGTGGAATACACCGGAGCCGAAGAAGTGTCTCATGTAATGCCCGATCCGGAACCCGCTCCAGAGCGAACGGAAAACAAAGTCCCTCGCCGGGCGCCGGAAACGGAAGAAAGAGAGGACAAACCGGAGACCAGAGCGCCGGTTGAGCCTAAGCCAAACGGAAACTGGAATGGCGGTACGGTAACACAAGCGCAGTGCCGGGCGCTGTACGCATTGACTAAGAAAGCCCGTTATACGGACCAGGATATCGAGTCTCTGCTTCGGCCGTTAAACGCTTCCACTTTCCAAGACCTCACCCGTGAATCCGCATCGCAGCTCATAACCTACCTGCAAACCGAAGTCGCTGCATAAGCAATCACACGATCACATTCAAATCAATTCAAAGGGACGGGACGCTATTGGTGCGTACCCGTCCCTGAAACACGTAAGGAGAAACAGATGAGAACAGCGCAAGATCACGATCACTTGTCCTATTCACAGGTCAACCGCTATTTGAGCTGCCCGCTGCAATACAGGTTCAAATACATAGACGAAATCCCGCCTGCTTTCACTTCCGTCGCATTGGCTTTTGGTTCGGCGATTCATGAGGCTGTGGCGGCCTTTCATCAAACACGCCTGGAAGGTGACAACCTCAAACCCGACCAAATGTTGGACGTTTATCGAGACGCATGGCGGCAAGCGGAGCACGTAAAATACTTCAATGGAGACAACGAAAATTCTCTCATGGAGAAAGCCAAAAACATGCTCGCTGTGTTTCATGAATCGTCAGACCCGAGCGCTGAGGTCATCGGTGTTGAGGAATTCTTTGAGATTCCCCTCGGCGGGCTGCCGATGTTTCAAGGTTACATCGATTTGATTGAAGAATCGCCGGACGGGGAAGTTACCCTTGTTGACCTGAAGACTGCTTCAAAGAAGCTTTCTCAAAGCAACGTGGACACGAATCTGCAATTGTCCGCCTACGCCTTAGCCACGGAGAGCATGGGCTTTAATCCTGATGAAATGAAGTTTAGGCTTGATGTGCTGCTAAAGACCAAAGAAGCTGGGCTGGTAAAGTACGAAACGACCCGCACCCCTGATGACAGGTATCGCTTCATCAAGCTCCTGTACAGCGTTTGGAACGGTATTCAGCAGGACGTATTCTTTCCACGGCAAGATTGGCAGTGCGCTCAATGCGCTTGGGCCAAAAATTGTGAAGAATGGTAGGAGGGCAAAATATGGGCAACAAAAGGACACCCACCGAATGCGAGCGAGACTCGTGGCTTATCAACCGACGAACACGGTAACCGTATTGCCGCCCGACTCAGGGATCGTCGGCACATTCTTGGGCCAGACCGCCAACATGTTCAGAGCCCGATCAATGCGAATGAACGGTCTGCTCAGAAGAATAGACGAGGCGGGACAACGGACGGAATCGCTTTTGAGGACTGCGGCGGAACGTATGGAGGCAGCGGAAAACTGCTTTGCAGGAGCAGTTCAATAGAGAAGGATTGGTTCAACGGAATGACACCGAGTCGGAAAACGACATCTGATACTGCTCCATTTGTGTGAACGTACAATTATATAGAGACTTAAAGGTCTCTATTTGCCCGCTCAAGTCCATGCCGATTTCAGGCACGAGGCTCAATAACTAAGCATGAGAAATCCTGCAAATGGGACGTAATTGCTCGATGGCCTTTGCAAGTTCCTCGGGTCTTTGTGACCCTATAAGGAGATCCCGTCCCGTAGTGAATTTTAGATTCACTCCTTTGTCTCCGCTCACATTATATGCTTTGCCCGCTGCGCCGTACCGTATTCCATAACCTCCATAGTCCCTGATCGGCCTGTAGGTCTTTATCTCGAATTGAATAACGTGCTCCAGAGGAATTCTCTGGGGGGACAGGTGGAAATGGGAAATATTGAATATACAAGCCGCTCCTCTTGACTTCCGTCGTTAATTTCGCACAGAGTACGAGGATGAGGATCGCAATTGCCGCCGCCGCCCCGATACCCAGAGCCAATAACGGGATGCTGGCCCTTTGTGAACTATCAGGTGGGAAATTAAGCCAGAGGAGAAAGCCTGAAATGGTTGTCACAGCAGATCCGATAAGCAAAGCAGTGAATAAACCCGACTTGCGGAAATCCTGAACCTCTTGAAACAAAACGTGGGGGTCTTGCCTGCCGTCCATGACCGAGGACCTCTCGCAACGAATTCTGAACGCATTGCAAGATTACCAGCTTCAGGCCCAACTGAATACGCTTTTTTCTCTTCAAGGCTGCCTTTTCTCAACTCGGCGCCTCCAATTTTGCCCTTTCCTGCCGTAATGACGCACCAAAACTTTGTTTCCGCAACTGCGTGATGCGTTACCAAGGATTCCGAAAATCAGCTAGTTATGGGGAATCCTATCCTTAACCTACTGAATGACCATATTGATTGTCCGTGATCTCTACGGTGGAAAAGATCGACAAAAATGGCACAAAATCGGGAGAAACACGCCGCCACCAATCGGTGCATATTCTCAAATTCGGCTTCTTATCAGGGAAAGTGATCTGCTCTACTCAACCCATGGATGGCAGACTGATCTTGAAGTCCTCTTCAGGCCAAGGATGGGATTGAAACTTCGTAATAACTGTCGATCTGTTCCATTTTGGGACGTGTCATTTACAAAGTCGGTCATGCCTTTTCACTTTCAATTACGGTAAGTTGAAGGCTTCACGAACGACTTGACCCTCAATAAGGAAGCCCCCCACTTTGCGACAATATGTTGATGGAAACAAGAATAGATTTGTGTAAAACATATCTCATTCAAAGCTGCATACTTAACGAAAAAATGTTGTTCACGTATTCAATATCATCAATTTTTACAGAATTACCCCGCTCTTCGAGTTTGATTTCTCTACCGTTCGCTCTTGCCAGGGTCGCTTTCCAGAAGCCTTAGTTCCCTGCATATGGAGTGAATCAGTCAATTCCGAGGTCTCTCCCTTTCGCATTAGCCCAGTTGAATAGAAGAAATGTCATTTGGAACAGCATATTAATTATAGTGCAAGGGGAGTCATCAGGTTATATAACCTAAGTCAAACCTCTAAAACTTGATTTTCACCTGAATCCAAGAAATTAGAAGTTGACCCCCAAGGTTACACCGCCGCCCACGATATACTTTGTCATAGTAGCGGTGACGGTCCTGCTGCGAGAAACGAGAGGGATCGGTGTGTTTTCAAAATCCAGGTCCGCGTCTTGACTTAGCCTCATCCAACTATAGTTGCACCACAGGCCAAAGGACGTCGAAGAGGAAATCGGGGTATTGTATTGCAACATGGCGTTTATCAGGTCCCCTGGCTTCTGCCAGGTATAGCGAAGCTGTGACTGGATACCTTGAGAGTTGGTGATGGAAAGAGCGGTATTGGAATAGGCCCACGGGCTGTAAGTGACCGTCAGCATGGCTCCGCCCGATGGCAGGACTACGCCGAAGAAAGGAGCGAAAGTCCGGGTGAGAATGTCTCCTCTTAATGTCGGGTTGGGTTGCTTAGGACCGGACACGTTCTCGGCTTCACCCAGGGTGAACGCAAAATGGTCCCAGTATAAACCGAACAACAATGGTCCTAAACCTACGCCGGTTTGTATGAACCAACTCTCAACATTGCTGTTGGTGAACTGAAGAGTAGCTGACTTACTGAAAACATCCAAGCTAGCCGGGACGGTTCCGGAGGTTAAAAATTGCCTATTCAGGAACCCACCGGCGGCGCCGAAGAGGCTGTATTTTTCTTTGGCGATAATGTTTAGACCTACTATGCCCGCCCAGAAATTGCCGTCTTGCAAAGATATGTCCAAGTCCCCAACATTTAGGGGCAAGACTGGAAGAGCGTCGTTCTGAACCGGAAGGTTCACGTTGGACCCGACGTGCTGAATCCCGACCTGAGCGTATGGATTCACCTTAACGTTTTTCGAAAGGGTAATCCAATCAGGCATACCCATACATGTCAAGCTCTGAGCCAAGAGACCGGTGGGAAGAAAAAACAACAAGAGAATGACAGGAGCCCAAAGACGCTTCATCCTACGACCCTCCACATCAAGCAAAGATCCCTCTGGAATTGCAGTCCATCTCATTCGTCCTGTGGACCAATGGACGGATAATACTAGCCTTAAATCTAAGACTTAGGCGGGCCCACAGGGCGGAATATTGTCATGTCATTGGCAGTCTGACTTACAGGCCTCTGGTTCCCCGTGACCGCCCCGAAATGTGATTGATTTGTTTCATCGACAAAAAATTAATATCAGATGAGTTGAAGCTTGCCCTGTAGCAAAGAACACGCTTCGGACCCCACAAATAACGGCTCGCCCCGAATCCCCGTGAGACAAAAGACTATATCTATAAGGGTCGCATGATAGCACACCCCCCCGGTTCCCTGCAATAACGAATTCCGATTGTAGGTGCCCCATTTGAGAAAAAAGGCTTGAAGGACTTGTCTGAAATGCGGTAAATTCAAACTACGGGCAAATAGAATTGGCTATATTTCAAAATTGTAAAGACTTTGACGACTTTTAGTTTTGTGGTCGACCTTGTGCATGGCGCTTCAGGTATCCGGGGAATATTGAAGCGATGGGACTCCGATTCCGGACGCAATTTATATGGCTGTAACCACTGATAACTTCTTTTGAATCTATTTTGGTCTATTAAATGACCCGGGGGTAAGCTCCAATGGAAAGAATTCCGACCCAAAAGCATGCGCTTTTCTTCGCAGTTGCTTTGGTGGCGCTGGTTTTGTCGTGCTCTTTTTGCGAACAGTCATACGCCATCTCCCAACCCCAACCTGTTCTTGTTCTCGCACAAAGCTCTGACTCCAAAAGTAATACGATTCCCGAATTTGCATTCCTGGAAGGTCGTTGGCGGCGTCCGGACGGCGGTTACATCCTGGACATCAAGGACGTTGACTCCACCGGGAAAATCGATGCGGCATATTACAATCCTAATCCAATTAAGGTTTCTAAAGCGGAAGCCTCAAGAGACGGTTCAGAGGTCAAGGTTTGCATCGAATTACGTGACGTCGGCTACCCCGGGTGTACATACACTCTGACCTATGATCCTCAAACCGATCAACTAAAAGGGATCTACTTTCAGGCCGCTATAGGACAGAAATTCGATGTGTTTTTTCCCAGGATTAAGTGAACAACCGTTGTTCCAAAAGGGACGCACCCAGTTACCGGAATAACACGGCTTTAAGCGGATCGAGTCCGTTTATCGGCGTGGGCTCGTTTAGCTCAGTGAGGATGTTTCTTTACCGGAAATTTTTAGGAGGAAACCAATGAGGACAAAATTTTGGATACCCGTCATCCTGGTCTGCATCATCACTGTCTGGCCTTGCGTTGGACCGGCTCAACAGGTTACTGGAGAGCCTGGTTCACCCAGCGCCACCACCACCATAGACGGGAAACAGCTCCCTCCGCCCCCGCCGAAGTTCGGCGGCGTGATCAAGGAGGACGCCAAAGACTCGAAGCCGTGGTGGCCGCCAACCGTCGTGCCGCCAAAGGGCGCTCCCAACGTGCTCTTGATCATGACTGACGACCAGGGCTATGGCGTGTATGGCACATTCGGCGGGGTCATTCCCACGCCGACTATGGACCGGATCGCCAAGAACGGCCTGCGCTATACGGAGTTTCACTCTACGGCGCTGTGCTCGCCTACCCGGGCCGCTCTGATCACCGGCCGCAACCATCACTCGGTGGGCTTCGGCGTAATCGGCGAATTGTCCACCGGCTTCCCGGGCTATGACTCGGTGATTGGTCCCGAGAACGCCACCATCGGCAGAATTCTCAGCGACAACGGTTACGCCACGTCGTGGTTCGGCAAGAACCACAACACGCCGTCGTTTCAGTACAGCCGCGGCCGGGCCTTTCGATCAATGGCCGAGCGGGATGGGCTTCGAGTATTTCTATGGCTTCATGGGCGGTGAGACCGACCAGTGGACGCCCTACCTCTATCGCGATCATACCCCGGTATTTCCGTGGATCGGCAAGCCCGGATACAACCTCATCACCGACATGGCGGACGAGGCCATCAAGTACATGAAAGAGCTTAACGCCGCCGCGCCCGACAAGCCGTTCTTCCTGTACTACGTGCCCGGCGGCACGCACTCGCCGCATCAGCCCACGAAGGAATGGATCGAAAAATTCAAGGGCAAGTTCGACATGGGTTGGGAGAAGCTGCGCGAGCAGATCTTCGCCAACCAGAAGCGGCTCGGCGTGATTCCCGCCGAACACCCAACTCACGCCGTGGCCCGATATCACTGCCGCGAGTGGGACTCGCTGTCTGCGGTGCAGAAAAAAATCGTATGCGCGGGAGGCGGAAGTGTTCGCCGCCTATGCCGCCTACACCGACTACGAAATTGGCCGCGTGATCCAGGCGGTTGAGGACATGGGCAAGCTCGACAACACGCTGATCATCTACATCAGCGGCGACAACGGCACCAGCGCCGAAGGCACGCTGAGGGCACGCCCAACCAGATGACCGCCTACAACGGCATCCTGGAGCTCCCCGAGGTCGAGCAGTCTGCTGTACTACGAATCCTGGGGTTCCGACAAGACCTATCCGCACATGTCGGTGCCATGGTCGTGGGCCTTCGACACGCCGTTCAAGTGGACCAAGCAGGTGGCGTCGCATTTCGGCGGGCACACGGCAGGGCATGGTCATTTCCTGGCCCGGCCACATCAAGGATGTCGGCGGCATCCGCCGCAGTTCCACCACATGATCGACATCGTGCCGACGATCCTCGAAGCCGCGGGCATCCAGGCGCCGGAGATGGTCAACGGCATCAAGCAGAAGCCCGATCGAAGGCGTGAGCATGGCTTACACCTTTGACAAGGCGAACGCCAACGCGCCATCGAAGCGCGAGACGCAGTATTTCGAGATGTTCGCCAACCGCGGGATCTACCACGACGGCTGGTATGCGTGCACGACCCCGCCCGCCCCGCCCTGGCTGCTGGGCAACGGCGAAGCTGCCGGACGTCAAGGACTACAAATGGGAACTCTACAACATCGCAGAAGATTTCTCGCAGTACAACGACCTCGCGGCCAAGAATCCGGACAAGCTGAAGGAGATGCAGGCGCTGTTCCTGACCGAGGCGGCGAAAGTACCAGGTCTTCCCGCTGGACAACTCGATCCTTCCGCGCCTCCTGACGCCGCGGCCCAGCGCGACCGCCGGGCGAACCGTGTTCACCTACACGGGTGAAAATGCCGGCATCCCCGTCGGCAATGCGCCCAGCATCCTGAACAAGGACTACACGATCACCGCCGAGATCACCGTTCCCAAGGGCGGCGCGGAGGGAATGATCGTCACGATGGGCGGACGTTTCGGCGGCTATGGTCTGTACCTGCTCAAGGGCAAGCCGGTCTTCGTCTACAACCTGCTCGATCTCAAGCGGTATCGCTGGGAAGGTGGCGTCGGCGCCGAAGACTGGCTGGGGCGTTCCCTCAAGTCGGGCAAGCATACCATCGTATTCGACTTCAAGTACGATGGGCCGGGGTTCGGAAAAGGCGGAACCGGCACGCTGTCCGTCGATGGCAAGATGCTGGCTACCCAAAAAATGGAGCACACAATCCCCTTCATAATGGCTCTCGACGAGTCCTTGGACATCGGGCTCGATACCCGTACGCCTGTGGATGACAGCTACAAGCTGCCGTTTAAGTTCACGGGCACGATCGACAAGATAACCTACAAGCTCGGCCAGGAGCAATTGACCGCCGAGGAGCAGGCGATCAAGGAGGAGGCGGTAGCAGCGGCGCACGACTATCGGTAGGGGCGGATGGAGGAATCGGGCAGCCTGTTTCGAGGCGGCCCATTTCCCCCAGATTGTAAACCAAACCAGGTTGAACGTGTGATGTAACCGTTGAACCCCTTAGGAAGTAAGTTGAAGCTTTTCGAAGGCGGTGTAGCACGAATCTTGAAAAAGCGCTGACTTTCGCTGCCGTGGCCGAAGTGGCCACCGGTTTGGCGTTGCTGCTTGTTCCAGCCTTCGTGGGGCGATTATTGCTCGGCGCCGAGCTTACCGGAATTTCGATTTCGGTAGCTCGTGTGACTGGCATAGCCCTGATTGCCTTAGGTATCTCCTGTTTACCTGGATTGGCCTTGCTCGGCATGTTGGCCTACGGCGCCTTGGCGACTGTCTATCTCGCTTACCTCGGAATACGTGGCGAATGGGCCGGCCCGCTGTTGTGGCCTGCAGTAGCAGTGCATGCTATCCTGACGGTCCTTCTGACTGCTGCGTGGCTTAAGACTCGACAGAATTAAATGGTCCAAACAATGCTCAAGAAAATGAAAGCCTAATCAAACTTTCTTTGGGATAATTTCAAAGGAGGCCGGGGTATCTGCCATCACAGGAAACTGGGGAGAAAGGGGCGTTAATGAAATTGGGCGAACGTATTTCGTCGATCAACCGGCTGCTCGTCGAATGGTGTGAGCGTATCATAGCGCTAGCCCTTTTGCTGGGCGTGGCATGTTTCTTCCTAGCTACGTTAAGAATCGCTTTCGGGCTTGACTGGGACTCCATAGCCACCTTGCATGAGGTTGGTCAAAGAGTCCTGTTGATGACAATAGCCATGGAGATCGTGCGGACTCTCATCTCCCACGACCTATCTTCCCTTGTAAATTTGCTGTCTTTTGTCATCGCAAGAAGAATGCTGGAGCCACAAACCGCTTTCTGGGAAATCCCTCTGGGAGTGGCGGCTTTCGCCGGGCTGATGGCTACCAGGCGCTACCTATTAGATGGACCGGAAAAGGCGGATTCCCCAGAATGAGGCTTTCGAGAACAGCTACTCGTGGTAGACCTGCATGATTTGACTCCCGCTCTTGCAATTCTGAAGGCGTTTGAGTTTCATTAGCGGGGATATGAACCCCTAAGGCTATTACGATTATGAGGAAGTGAAGGCTCCAACCGCCTGAAGGCGGTAGCTTCGGGGGTTATTTCGCTCAGTTTATCCTTTATCATCGGAAAAGGTCGGTTGGTTGGTCAACTGACTGACATCATTAGTATACTTCTCTATGGGCTCGGTCGTCCCGCTTGGTCTCCTCGATCCTCCGCACTGTCCGAGGTCACGTTCCCGACCAAGGGATTGTCCGCATGCGACTGAGCAAAACAGGGGGTCGGTCATATGTTTTTTCCTGAAATGCCGAAAGGTTGCGAAAAAAACTGACCGAGGGACTCATCAAAGCGGAATATAAAAGACAGGAATATCAGCTCACGTCTTCACCTGCTTGCTTTCTCTAACAAGAAAGGTTGGTCGGTTGGTCATGTTCCCAATATTATTAATCAAACACAAAATAGCTTGGTCGGTCGATCCGTGGGCATGGTCGGCCCCGACTCTTGTTGGTGAAAATCAGGTGCAAGGCTATCCTTGTATCTTGGTCCGAATGGTCCAAGCGTGTAACCTGCCGCGGCCATAAATATAGTTTTATGTTCGATTAGACTACAAGGCCCGCTCACGACAAGCAAAATCCTTTTGGCTTCCGGCCCAGGGCAGGGCGTTTATTAGCCGTTCGTACAGGTCGATCATCGTCACGACGACCCAGAGAATTACTATCCAGTGCACGAGAAGTTCCGTTTCGCTTCCTCCGTTGTTTGATTAGGTCGGCCACCACATCAAGACCAATCTCCAAGATGATAACCCGTCCCCTGATGAGGTTTTTTTCACTTGGATGAACCCCCTCTTTCTTTTGATAAGGTCTATCCCTCAAGGAGAGACCATTCGCCAGATCCTTGGGGAGACAAAGTTCGCTCAAAATCGGTATGGTGATTATGAGAGGCGGATTTGAGTTCTTGAAAATTCATCATGATGAGATCGACAGACTATTCGGGACGACTCGGCAAAAAATTCGGAGATATATGTGACAAAAGCATCGAAGAAGGCTTCAGCAGCGAACATCCATTTCTTGCAGTGCCAGAATAGTCATTCTATGAATTCTTTGGATTGACCACCTTTAGGAGGGTACTGTGAAGGAAGGAAAAGCTCGTGGTACAAAGTTTCACGAGGCAAATCGGTTCACTTTATGTCCACTTCCAGAGGAACGCTCAATTGCGCCGCCGTAGTCATGATTCTTTTCATTACATGCCTGACCCCATCAGCTTCTTCCTCCTGCGCTTCAATCCAGATGGCGTCATGGATAATCATCACGATACGAGAGCCTGTACTGTGAACTTTCAATTCTGAGTCCAGCCTGATAAGGGCAAGCTTTAGCAGGTGGGATTCGACCTGCTGTAGGAGCGTGGCTTTCATGATCCGCCTTAATTTGCCACTTGCCCGCATATGGAAGCGCCGGATTTTCCCGGTGAGTGGATTCCTGAGTACTTTTTCCAGCTTTCGGGCCGCCACAAGCTCCTCGTACATTTTATCGAAGTACGGCTCTATTCAGGGGATAATGGTCGAAAAATGTACGGATCATATTCTCGGCTTGGGCTTCATCAATTTCTTTGTCAAGCCCTTGCTCTTTCCAGGATTTATTCACTTCTCGTGCCAGAGCTCGGGGTCCCTGCCCGAATATAATGCCGAAATTGATTGGTTTGGCTTCATCTCGGCTCGTCAGTCCAAACATCTCGGCGGTCTCGGCATGAAAATCTCGACCTTCATTAAAGAGCTGCATCAATGCAGGATCTTGACTCAAATGCGCCAATATTCGTGCCTGACATGCTTTCCAGTCCGCCTTTATGAGTACGTATCCGTCCGCCGCTTTCAAGAAATGCCTGTATCGTTTCTTATCAATATTTTGCACGGGGGGATTTGTCGCTGTTATTCGCCCCGTGGACGTTCGTGTAAGCCTCCACACGGGATGCAATCTGTCCGTTGCAGCTCCAGCTTCCGAGAAATCTCAAATCTCGGGTCAGTTTGCGCCATCTGAGTATCTGTTCAGCCAAAATTGAATTATGAACATTGGCAAGCTCTTCGAGATCATCTTCATCCAGTCGGTAATAATCACCGATCCCTTCGGGTAATGCTATCCCTCGGTTATGGAACAACCAGTACACGTCCTTGGCGGAGAACAGATTGCATTTTCTTGTGAGGGCAATGTCTGCATCCAAGAATTGAAGCTCTTGTCGTGCTTGTTCCAATGCTTGTTCACAGCCCCGCCGGTCCACTTGTATGCCGTCCAGGTGCATCTGCACCAGAACGGAAGAAACGGGCAATTCTACTTCCTTGTACAAGCGGCACAGGTCAGGGTCAATTTCGGTGTTGAGGGACTCCGCCAGCCGATAAATTAGTTCCGCATCGTAAGACAGACTCTGGTAAAGAAATTCGGGATAACCCAACGCAAACAACGTCGCCGGTCATGACCGGGTAATCATCTTCGTACCCATGTGCGAGCGCATTCAGATTGTAGCCGTGATCCTCATCTTGGCCGGGATCAAGCAAGTACGCCATCAATTTCGTATCTATTATTCGGTCACATTGTACATCCAGATCCTCTGAGCCGGTGAACTTCTCGTATGCGGTTTGAGGCCATGTACCGCCACACGGAAATATTTGCCTGTATACAGGTCCTTCCAAGAGTCCGATTGCACATCATGAAGATGAATATTTCCTTTGTTTGCCGAGGGGCCGGGGCTGAAATACCCTATGATCAACGAAGAGTCTTCTGGAAGAAATAAGGGCGCACTGAAGAGCTAGCGTGTCACTGATTGTGAATTCCCGAATAAAGTCTTCGATACTGTGGAAGATCTTCAAGTCTAAAATCCCCGGAGCCTCTTTCATCTCTTGATCTATATTCCTGTCTCGATCAATCCTTAACTAATTAGAGAATAATTCATGTAATACAACAACTACCAAAGAGGAACCGTGCCCCGGAGGGGAACACGGACTATTAATCTAATATGCCCAGAATGAGAACTTGTCAGTGGATACATCAAAAACAGGATCGAAATGGGCACTCGGAGCCAGAAAAATGGCACTTTTTGATGTACCCGTTTATGAAATCGGACCCCAAAAAATGAATGACACTTTTGTCGGCGTCAAGTAGCGCAATATGTCTTTCGATACTTCGACGAGAAATCTTGAACCCTCTGGATTCAGAATCTTTTTCTATTTCCGCCGGGGCAGGGAGCTCAAATTGGAATCGATTCTGCTGAGCTTGTTCCATCTTCAGCATCCACAAGTAAAGGTATGTGACGATGGCGGGCGAGTTGATCTTGCTCAACGTCCCCTCTGTAAGTATGGCCTCGGGAAAGAAGAAATGGTTTTCATAAACTTTGTCCGTGGGCGGCTTCATGTCAAAATAGACCCTAGGGGAGCGCTTGCATAGATTGGAAAAATTCTTAATGAGCGTCGGGATATTTTTCTGATACAGCTTGATTTGACGATATACAGCTTGCTTCGGGACGGCGTAATGTGCGCGTCCAAAACCATGAACAGGGAGATCGAACCAATTGGACACTTCTTCAACCACTCGGACAAGAGGCATTGCTTTCTTGCCTTCCAGGATCTGGAGGAGCTGATAAATATCGACTCTGTTGAGTCGTTTCTTATTCTTGATATTCAAGGGACACTTCTTCCTCTGACACTTGAGAGAACGGCAACTGAATCCGACGCCCAGTTTGCCCTCGAAGAGAAAGGCTCCGATGCGTAGGGCTCTCAAATACCATAAACGCTCTTTGTCGTATGGAATCTTCTCCGTGAAGCGTCCCTGGCATTGCATCGCCTTGCAATCGAAAAAAAGGTCTGATCCGATGACGACTTGATAACGAGCTCGCAGGAATTGCTTTGTCTCCGGAAACCATCGAAGATGCCTTATTACGGTTGGATCATAATTTCCTTCCTGATCAGGCTTCGGGTTGTATGGTTCCCACATGTCCGGTAGCCAGCTTTCCATCTCAGGGGCGGGCTGGTCGTCAGGATCGAAGACAGAGAAGCGTGCGCCGTAATCTTCACGCCACAATTTCAGCATCCACTTTCGTCTTTCCAGGGGATCTTCCGATATTTCCATTGTGGTCCGCTCCTTATGCGATAAAGTATCACAAAATTGGATCACCGTGCACCTCCTCTTTCCAATGCAGACTGTATTGCTTGCTTTGGTTGTGTCAGTGGTCTATTCATATATCGCCTTGAAGGCCGACGAGAACGCTTGTGGGCGATTTTATGTTGTGAGGAAGGCATTCCCTTTCGAAGAATGTAATTTCGTTCTATGGAGATCCTGATGCGTTTCAGAACAAATACGTTCAAAGTCTATCTCGCCTCCCCCCTCGGCTTCGCTCCAGAGCTGAAGTCCTACAGAGACAAGATCAGGCGGCGGCTTGCAGAATTGGGCTGCACCGTCCTTGATCCTTGGGAAGGTCCATTCCGCCCCGCCATTGAAGAAGCAAGTGCAATTCAGGATTGGTCTGCCCGTATAACGGCTTTCAAACAAATAGCTAGGGGAATCGGCAAAACTAACGAAGAAATGATACGATCTTGCGATGCTGTTTTGGGCGTGGTGGACGGGCCAGAAGTAGACTCAGGGACGGCAAGTGAAATCGGGTTTGCAGCCGCCCTCGGCAAGAAATGTTACGGCTTGAGGACAGATTTTAGAAACTGTGGGGATTTTGATGGAATTCCGATTAATCTGCAAGTACTGTATTGGCTCGAATCAAGCGGAGGGCGTTTGTTCAAGCGGATTGAAGAAATAAATCTGCCCTGATTGCTATCTGAAGGTGTCGCCTTCCTAGACCACATCTCAAGATGCTCTTTTGGCTTAATTGCGAATGCGAATGGCGGACGCCTCACACTTGCAACCGTTGCAACTTTAGACATTCTCTTGTGATAACCATCCTTTAATTGCCTCAAATAATGCGGACTGCTGTTTCTTTGACAATCCCTCTACTGCGATCTTTGTCCCGTCGCTCGAAAGTCTCAGCTTGCATTCTCCTAACGTGGTATAGGATGGCCTCCGGCCTCTGCCATCCTTGCTCTTCTTCTTGCGTGCTTCCACACGGTTTCGGACTTTCTTTTCAAACTCTTCCGCAGGCTCCCTGGCTATTGTCTCTTCGTGCTTTTCCACATACTCAATACAATCTTTTAGGTGAGCAGCGGCCAAAAGTTTCCTTATTCCGAGGTGTGAAAACAGTGGAAGCTTGTCACCGAACCGCTCGTATACATGCATGTAGTTGTAAGAATTCCGCTTGGGAAATCCTGTAATTTTCATCCACGCGAGGAAGAGCTTCTTGGGCTTGAGCGTGTCCCGAACTTTGTGGAGGAACCTGCCTGTTTCCGTCATGGTCATTGCCATCTTTTCAGCGACGGGGTAAGCTTCCTCGGCCAACCGGATGAACTGCTCTTTGTCCTCTCCTTCAAAAGCGACCTCCTCACCTTTATCATTTCTTATTGTTTCGGACTCCCGCAGGGCATTAATTTGTCCTTTAAATATGTCTTGCGAAATCGCACTAACTGTGGGACTTTGACTTCCGACTTTTGGAGATGGAAATGTTATCGGGGCTGCTTGATCACTGACTTCAAACTGCTGTGGCTCTTGCGCTTCTTCTGTTCTCTCAGGGACGACGGTTGGTTGCGGATCATCCGCAGCGGCGCAAACTCCTCCTTCGGAATCCACAGGTTTCATGCTTTCTTCAACCAGCGGCTCATCTCCAGGTATCTTTGATTTGGCAGTCCTTGCTTTTGACTTTTTCTGTCCTTTTTCTTTCATCTTACTCTCCCGTAACAAACCTAAACGGCTGCGAATTGTCCCCCTCGGACGTGCTTTCCATATCAGCTAAGCAATTAAATTAACACAATCAAATAGATTTTCAAGCTGTAAATTAAGAAATGATAATAAATAAATCAGCTGTTATATGGGGATGAGAGAATCACGTTCGTGTGCGTTGGCCCGGATCGCCCGGCGTAATTGGCCCAGGGAACTCGGCATCCTTTTTGCCATAGCATACTCTGTACGTTCGGCTTTCTTTTGTGTTTTTGATTTGGGCATTGCGGTTCCCCCATTATGATCGGTTCGCCTTAACTAAGAAATCATTCTTGGCGGATTTTTATCATAATGGGGACTCTTTGAAAAGAATAAGGATACCCCAAGCTCACGATCGGCAAAATCACGGAACGGTTTTTTCTGATGTGCCGGCCCGAAAAATCTCGATCTCGTCAGTTCCGCATGCAAGTTTCCTCCAGATTAATGTCTCCTTCGGGGAATGGGCGTGCTTAACCCAGGTATTCATCTCTCATCCAGCGCCTTACGAACCTGCCGCAACAGTTCGTTAAGTCTGAAAGGCTTGGATACGAAGCCCTGCGCTCCAAGCTCAATAAATTCTCTTGTGGAGGCGTCCGCCGAGTAGCCGCTGGCAATGAGTATTTTTGCATGGGGATCTATCGCGAGAATTTTCTTCAAGCAGTCTTTGCCGCCCATGATGGGCATGATGAGATCGAGAATCACCAGGGCGATGCGCTCTTTCTCTTTACCGTAAACCTCCAGGGCCGCTTCGCCGTTGGCGGCGGTAAGCACCTTGTATCCATTCTTTGTCATAATCCGATTTCCAAGCTCTCGCACCGAGTCCTCATCGTCTACGAGTAAAACGGTTTCCGTTCCGCAGGCCGGCATTTCCAGAACAGATTCCGCAACATGCTCAAGCTGGGACAAAATGGCCGGAAAGTAGACGCTGAATGCGCTCCCTTTACACACCTCACTTTCACAGATAATGTGACCACCATGCTGCCGGATTATTCCATAGACCGTGGCCAACCCCAGCCCTGTGCCTCTTCCTATCTCTTTGGTGGTGAAGAACGGCTCAAATATATGCTCTACCGTCTCGGCGTCAATTCCGCGGCCTGTGTCTGAAACCGAGAGCGCCACGTATACGCCAGGTTTGACGCCAACATGGAGCTTGCAGTATTCCTCATCGAGGTTGGTATTCTGCGTGTTTATCGTAAGCCTGCCCCCGTCAGGCATAGCGTCGCGGGCATTGATGGCCAAGTTCATCAGGATTTGTTCAACCTGTGTCGGATCCGCTTCCACCTCCATAAGTTGTGGGGAAAGATCTAATGTAATGTCAATCATTTTGGGAATGGTTCGTCGAAGAAGTTTCTCCACTTGGACAATTTGTTTGTTGAGATTCAGGGGAATGGGCTTGGACTCCACTTTTCTGCTGAACGTGAGCAGCCGCTGAACTAGTTCGGCTCCACTTCTGGCCGCTTGGAAAATTTTTGAAAGGTCCTCAAATTCCGGGTCATCCTTCCGCTTCTCCGCCAAGAGGAATTCTGAATAGCCCAGGGTGACCTGAAGGAGGTTGTTGAAGTCATGAGCGATACCTCCGGCCAGTGTCCCTATCGCTTCCATCTTCTGGGCCTGGACGAGTTGTTCTGAAAGCTTGAGATGTTCCGTCATGTCGTGCTTCACCGCAACAAAGTTTACTATTTTTCCAATGGAATCACGGACCGGCGAAATCGTCGCAGCCTCGTGGTACAGTTTTCCGTTCTTTGCCCTGTTTATGAATCGACCGGTCCAGACTTCGCCCCGTGTGATCGTATTCCATAGATTCCTGTAGAACATTTGGTCATGTTCGCCGCTTTTCAGGAGCCTGGGGTTCTGACCCACGACTTCCATTAGTGTGTGCCCGGTGACCTTCTCGAAAGCCGGATTCACGTATTCAATTTTTCCTTTGGCGTCAGTCACCATTATTGCGTCCGCAGCCTGCTCTACCGCTGTGAATAGCCGTCTTTGAGCTTCTTCAGAGCGCCTTCGCTGGGAGATGTCTTTGACCCATACCAGGACACCGGGCTCGCCCTTCACCTTAACTCCACGGGCGCTAATTTCTCCGTCAAAGGCTGCGCCGTCCTTTCGTTGGAGCCTAACCTCGTACTGAGAGACAACATCTTCCCCTTGCATCCGCGCCATTGCCCTTTGTCGGGTAAGAGCTTGATAATCCGGATGATAAATGACCCAATGATCGAGACCCCTTAACTCTCCCGCTGAATAACCCAACATCTCGTGCAGCCGCGCATTCGCAAAAACTATCTCAAAGCCTTTCTGGATGAACATGCCGTCAAAGCTTTCTTCCACAAGGGTCCGGTACCGCTCTTCACTTTCCTTCAATTTCTCTTCCATGCGAATCCGTTCCGTGATGTCAGCCATGAAAGTGAGGGTCGCCTGCCTTCCTGCCCAGACAATTTCAGCAGAGTCTATTTCAACCCACTTCAGCGCTCCGTCTTTGGAGACAACCCTAAATGAATAGCGGGTCGGAAACTTTTCTCCCCTCATTCTTCTGGCGTGGCGCTCAAGCACAATCTCCCTGTCGTCAATGTGAATAAATTCGCTGAACGGCTTGGTGAGCAATTCGTTCTCAGAGTATCCCAAAATATCAACCGTCTTGGGATTGACAAATCGGAGCATTCCATCCTGAGCGACCGAAATAGCCTCTTGAGCGTTTTCTACGACGAGCCGGTATTTTTCCTCGGACTCCCGTAGAGCATCCTCTACTCGCCTTCTCTCTGACATATCAGAGATTGCGGCTATGGCCAGATCCGGCTTACCCGACTCCTTCATCCTGATGTAAGCGTCAAAAAGGGAACCGTCTTTTCGTCTTAGAACAGCGTCAATGGATGTGACCTTACCTGCTTTAACGCCTTCGTATATTGCTTTTCCAACCCGGTTGTACTCGGCCTCGGATGGGTACACTATTGCGGCGCTATGCCCTACGACTTCATCGTTTTGAAATCCAAACATATCCAGACAAGATTCATTCACCCATGTTATGGTTCTGTCGCCAGCCAGTCCCACAATGCCGACAGGGGAAGTAGACAATATATCGCGTAGCGTCGATTCGCTATGGCGAAGGGCGTCTTCAGCTTCCCTGCTATTGGTAATGTCCGTCATAAAGACTAATACGGCCGGCCGCTCATCCCAATGGATCATTACGCTGGTAATCTCGACCCATCTTACGGCGCCAGTCTTGTGCAAGATTCTGGAGGGATAGCGTTGGGGAATTTGTTCTCCCGTAATTCTTCTCAGATGGTTTTTATAGACCAGTTCTCTGTCATCCGGATGAATAAACTCAACAAATGGTTTGGACAGTAGCTCCGATTTTGAATACCCAAACAGTTCAATGGTTGTGGGGTTCATGAAGGTTAAGCGTCCATCTTGGGCCACAAAGATCGACTCCTGAACATTATCCACCAGCAGACGGTACCTCTCCTCGGACTTGGACAAAAACTCTTCCGCTTGGACTCGTTCACTTACCTCACGGCGCAATTCATCGTTGATAAGGGACAACTCGGCTGTCCTTGCTTCCACTCTTGTTTCCAGCTCATCCCTGGCTCTCTGAAGGGACTTGACAAGGCCCTCTTTCTCCTGTCCCAGCATCAAAGATTCCTTCGCGGACAGGTTCAGGTAGAGAGCCATGCGCAATACCACTGCGCAAAAGAGCAGGATCACAATTCCCGTCACAATTCCCGTTTCGTCTCCTTTGAAAAAGAAACGGACGGAAAGCGGTATCAATTCTACCAGAATTGTCGGAACGCAGGCGGTCTTGGACGGCCAATAGAATGCGGCTCCGCCACAACTGATTCCTACGAGGAAGAGAGCCAACATGTACTGGTGCGGAATTGAATTCTCGGGAAACAGAAAAATGGCGGCTACGCCCCAAAGGACCCCTCCCGCAATTGTCCCTCCCGCGAATCGTCTCTCCCATATCAGTGGATCGGCGGCCTCTACTCCCACTTTGAAGTATCGGATGACCAGCATTCTCCGTGATAGGTTAATCAAAGTATAAAAGGCCAACCATAGTCCAAGGTCCATCCGTGGCGACTGATTCCATAGCGAAACGACCAAAATGGCCGCGCCCAAGAGAGCCCCTGAGTAACCCTCCGGCCCCCGAGTATATAGTTTATGGACTAAGTTTGAGTGAATCGTATCATGCCGAATACGCGAATCGGAAGTGAATTCATTGGGGTCATTGTTCGGCTCAGCGCTCATCCCTCCCCCTCCCATGTAGCAAACCTTGCTATGCCGTGTGAGAATTCGGGCTCATTGTCTTTCTTCGACGGGAGAAATCGGCGAATTGCGGTGGCGTATGACTTCGGGCAGTTTGAGCCTACGCCTGCATAGGAAGAGTCAATCTTATGAGAACACAGTCTGCGCCCCTACCACTAAACCGCAAAAGCAAGAACATTGCCCCGTTGATGAAGAGCCCGTCAATAGATGAATACTATATTACAGTCGCCTCGATATCACACGCAAGATTTTTGATGGTCCCTTCCCCAATACGGTTTACGAACGCCCGCTCAATGATAAGGTACGGCCGACACGAGCCACAATTCCAGTTTAACTGGCCAGGCAGGGGAAACTTTTAGGCAGCCCTACGTGTTAGTCCGCACAGGGATGCCCAAATTACCGTATGAGCGCTTTCGGTGGTCCCCCTTCTCGATATCGAATCTTTTCCTCCATATCGGTTAGACTTCGGTACACAAGCCTGTTTCATATCGATGGAAAAGGTGAAGATTGGCCCAGTCACT
Source organism: uncultured delta proteobacterium (assembly GCA_963747865.1). Taxonomy (GTDB): domain Bacteria; phylum Desulfobacterota; class Desulfomonilia; order Desulfomonilales; family Desulfomonilaceae; genus JBBSBY01. The sequence goes on from CAVVHK010000019.1 coordinate 22,745, forward strand.
GGAAGATCAATGTCAGGAGTCAGTGAAGCTCATCCGACGCGAATTCTGTCAATTAGCCACCGTAAGCGGGCTATCACAATTATTGGAATTCAATGTCCAGACGAACCAGAGGATACTCTACGGCATTTCTCATAGTCTCTTCCATCAGTTTACGGGCCTCATCCTTTTCTTCTAGGGGAGCCTCCACCCAAATACAGTCATGGATTAGCATCACGATGCGACTCTTCATGTCTCTTTTCCCGAATATCCCATACAGGCCCACCACAGCCAAAGTGAGCACATCCGCTTCCGCCTGCTGCAATATCGTGGCTCGGGCTTCCCGGTATTCATTAGAGCCAAAATCTTTATCAAAGACTCTCCTGCGACCCGAGAAGCTCTCAACAAATCGCTCTTTGGGGTCGCTCTTGGATTTCAGATCTGCGACAATTCCATCCAAGTATTTCTTGGCGACCGAATAGCGGCTCCAAAAAGCCCGGATGTATTTTGCGGCCGATGCGATATCCGTACCTAATTTGTGGGCCAATCCCAAAGGGGTCATCTGGAACAGGATACCGAAATTGACTTCCTTGGCACGGTCCCGCTTTTCTTTGTCCGTTGCGCCTTGAATGCCGCACATTTCCACGGTCAACCAATGAACGTCCTTTCCTTCTTGAAAGGCTTTGACCAGCTCGGGGTCGCCTGAGAAATTGGCTAATAGCCGCATCTGCATTTGCTTATAGTCCGCTTTGATTAATGCGCATCCGGGAGCGGGCACGAGCAGAGGACGACAGGTCCGCTTATTCACATTCTTCACCGCAGGATTTGAAGCTGATATACGTCCAGTTCGGGAAATGATTTTCCACTCAGGATGAACACGATCCGCCCACCGGGCTTGTTTTAAGAACTGCAAGTCAGTCCCCAAATTCCGCCATTCCAAAATCTGGGCGGCTAAGGGATGTTGCGGGGCCAATAGCTTCAAGTCACTCTGGGTAGCTTTCTTGTCCCTTGAGTAAAAGGGAATACAGCGTTCCTGTAGCAATGTATAAACAAGTTCATCCCTCCAAAGTTCTGAATCAGGACTCCCGGAAATCTCTCGGGCCAAATTCTTCCTCCTGAGCAACTGTTCATCATAGACTGAGCTCGCAGCCTCACCGTTAACTCCTATACCGTGATGACCCATTTTCCAACAAAATCTTTATCAGGGGTAATTGAACATGGAAGTACATGAATTTAAGGTCAGCCCCGGCCCTATTTATCTTGTCCAGCAGTACATAAGCCAAGTCGTAAATTAGATGAGCGTCGTAGGCCAAGATAGCTCTGATTGAATCGGGACAAGGATTGTCGGCGATAGCCCGGTGCCACAGGGGATATTCTTCGGATAAATACTCATGTACCAAGTGGCTCAATAAATATCTGGATGTATCCTTACCTGAGTTAAGCAAGTAAGCCATTGTCTCAGTGTCGAGAATCAGGTCTGTGTAAACATTAGGGTCAAACAAGTCTAAAGTTTTCCATATACGTTGAATACCGTGTACTGCTAGTCTAAACTGCCAAGGATTGCTGGAGCTCCACGAGGACCTTGAAAGGGTGAGATCAATGACAAACTTCCCATATCTGCAAGTTACTTGTTGAATTGCGAAATGGTATCAGATTGCGGAACAGACGCTACGCGCTATGTTTACGTTTACCTTGTGATGGTTTTTGCCTTCCATGAATTCCCTCCCGCCTCTCCAAGCCATTGGATCCGAAGCGACGCAAACACACGTTAATGGGCGTGCGGCCATTTAAATCGAGTTCTTGAATGCAAACGATGATCCGGGTGTCCTGCGACTGATCCTTTATTTTAATCAGACTATGGCCAAGCCTTTAAAGTGGGCATATGCCGAAAGATCTTCTGAGACAATGAACCGGTCAGTATCTTCTGCCGAACTGCAGGAGCCTCATCGTTTCATAAATATTTTAGGCGTGCCGGGCGGCGTGATAGGCTTAGTTTCGCAGGCTTCTTTCCATTCATCCGGTATTTCCATCCACGGAATTCTCTTTTCATCTGCCGCTTTACGGTAAAGCAAACCGTGCAATAATACGATAAACAAAGCGTCTCCTCCGCGAGTTGCGGGTAAATCATAACTGTACTCGGTATTCGGGTCATAACAATGTTGAAATTCGCTAAAATACTCCTGGAAGGCTTCAATTGCCTTTTCCATGTCTTCGATCGAAAGGGGGTCGGGTCTAGGGTCTTCTCCCCTTAAAATCTTATAATCTAAATGTGCTAGTCGCGTGTTGCGATGCTTACGAATTAACTCGGTATCCCTACGGATTGCCTTCATTTTGCTTCTGAGTTTCTCTGCAGTTTTCGTTTCGCCGCTCTGCTCAAGACACCTATGGAATTGTTGAAACGTTAGTCTCTCTTGTTCACCCTGCTTAGGTTCATCCGTCAATCTACTGAGAGACATCAGAATTTCGTTTTCAAGAGCATTCTGAATGAAGTAAATCGCCATCGGAGAACACTTATGTACAATTTCATATCTTTTTTTCGAGTGATTGAAGAGCTGGTTATAAATGGCAAAGTGAGCCATCAATTCCATTCCTTCGTTGTGCAATCTTTCTAACATTTCTTTTAGGTCTGTAGGAATCTCACTCATTGTTGCTCCTTTGTAATCCCGTAAATCAGAAGTTTCTTCATTCAATCAACTCATGATTCCCAAGGTGTTCTCCGAGGCCGTTTATGCTTAATGGGATTGTGGAAACATTCCATTGAGCGAGGAGGACTTGGATCGAGGAGAGAATACTGGAAGCCCGAGACGAATTCAAACACGTCATTGGCTTAGAGGCGAGTGAGGTTTTGGATCGTGGACGCAGTTCCCGAGGCCACAATTGCGACATCGATAAGGTCTGGCATTCGGTTGAAACCGATATAGAGAATGGCCAGGAGAGTGTTTAGTCCGATCCCCGCCCTCTGACTTTGCTACTTGCCGTTCATGACTTCTTAATTCAACAGGTTTGTTCGTATGTATCTTTATCTATTGAATCCTGAACCCACCTCTCCTCTTTGAGAAGATCCTGAGCAACTGCGCTGTCCGCCAATGGAAAATCTACTCGAAATTCCGAACCGCAATGATTAACGCAATCTCGGCTGTATTGACATTCCGAACATGCAATTGGCGATCCCGGCTTTTCGTCTGGGGAGCTTGCCGATTTGGGACAACATCGGCTAGTGAAAGTGAGGCGGAACGCATAGAGTTCCGAAAACATCCTGATTCTCAGAAGATCTATGCCTTTGCCACCGGCGTTAAATGAGTAAGGTTGCCCACTTGAATAATCCTCTGTATGTTGCGTCGGATGGAAACCTTGAAAAATAAACTCTCTTTCCTTCTCAGGTATTCCAATTCCTGTATCCTTCACCACCAGAATGAAGCTGTCTCCCTTGACGCTGCCGGTTACATCGACTCTCCCGTTATCCGGTGTGGCTTCGATTGCGTTCCGGATAAGTCCTTCCATAATAGCGTGGAGCACGTGTCTAGGAATCAGAAGATCTGCGCCGGGCTGAAAGTCGGAATATAATGCGACCCCACGATGAGCGTCTTGGGCCTTTTTGCGAATCTCCGCAACCATCTCTTCGGCAAATTCCTTGGCATTGATCCTTTCGGGAGCATCTGCCCGCGTTGGAAAGGTTTTTTGCAACCAGTGACTAAGAACCTCTAGGGCTTCATGAATTGCCGGAGTGTACTCTCCTTGCAGTTCCATCAATTCCAAGGCCGCCCTCAAAAAATCACTTATCTGGCGCCGCTCCCACGCGTATCCGGTCATCATTATGCTCTCAACTTGGGCCTCTAGACGATTGAGACTTTCCAACCGGCGCGCAATACGCTGCAATGCTCTATCAAACGAATTATTGCCCTGGTGCTTCAGCTTCCGCCACATAGTAACCACTGTGCCCTGTATTATGGCAAGCGGCGTGCGAAGTTCATGAGAAAGATGATTAATAACTTTGGTCTTGACTCGACTCAACTCTTCCATTTCTCGATATGAAGTGAGCATCTCCTCGAAAAATGTTGTGTTCTCTATTGACATCGCTATAACTCCGGCCAGCGATGAGAGAAGCTGCATATCGTAGCTTACGAACTGGCCTCCTCGCCTGTTCATGACTACGAGCACACCTATAGTCTTTTCACGGGTGTGTAGAGGCGCAATAATCATGTTGCGTATTGTGAAACCGGTTTTAGTCTCAAGAGGTGTGAAATCATGTTCAATGGTGGTGGGATCATTGATGAGAACCGGCTCCCCACTTTGGAATACATTCCCGATCACTCTCCCTTCCATGGGAAGCCGAATCTCATCAGTCCGACGTTCGATAAGGCCTTGGTCGTCCATAATCGCCCGCCAATACAAATCTCCTTGGGCTTCATCGTGCAATAAGACTCCGGCCGCTTCGGTATCCAAAGCAGTTTTAAGCTCGCCTATTACAACCCTCAAAAGGTGGTCGAGATCCATAGTTCCGGCGAGCGCCATGCTTGATCTGTAGATCATTTCGAGATCTTTTCCCGACTTTTTCAGTTGCTCGTATATCGAAGCATTATCAACTGCCAAAGCGATGCCGGATGCCATGGACGTTAGCAAATGCTCATCGGTATCGCTGAAATCTCCGCCAATCTTGTTCATGACCATCAGGACCCCAATGGTCCTGTCCCTGGCGTTGAGAGGGACCTGGAGAACCTTTCGGATATCGAACCCACTTCTCAGACTCATTTCAGGGTAGTAACGAGGATCTTTCGACGTGTCATTCACCCTCGCGGGTTTGTTATTCTTGAAAACCCAGCCCGCGATGCTTCTCTCGAGCGGTAATCTTAAAATATCCGATTGAGGCGCCAATATTCTTCCAGTATCCTGAACCTCGCGCCAGTAGAGATCTCCTCGATGTTCGTCATACAGGAGCACCCCTGCGGCTTCCGTCAACAACGCCTTATTTACTTCGTCAATTACGATAGCGAGCAGTTTGTTCAGATCAACGGCTGACGCAATGGTGGTTGATACATTACAAAGAATTGAGAGATTGAACACCTGCTCGTCGAGTTTTTCATTCCAACCTTCAATTCGTTCGATCATCGAATTAAACGTCTGGGAGAGGACCTCTACCTCTCTCGATCCCTTCACCTGAGCCCTGGCGCTCAGATCGCCGGACGCTACCTCCTGGGCGACCCGACTCAAATTTTCTAGCGGCCTGGAAATTCTTTTCGCAAGAGCGGTCGCCAGTCCGCCCGCCGCTAAGAGTCCAAAGATGCTGAGAATCCCGGTATAGAGGACTCTTCGCCATAATTGCCCGAGGACCTCAGAGCGGTCTATCTTGACCATCAGCTCCCATGAAACGTCGGAGCTTACCTTGATAATTCGGATAGCCCCGAGCACCGGAACTCCACGATAATCCTCCGAACGGAAGATCCCGTTTTTTGAATTGCTTTCACTGCTTATAGGTGTGGTTGCGATCCGAGTTTTCAACTCTCGAGCTTGGGTTCCGCCGGGCAATGGGTGCTTCAGAGGTATGAGAGGCAGAGAATCTTGGTTAACAAGGAGGACTTCACCGCTTGTTCCAAGCGCATCGCCGGTATTTAGCAACGGTCTGAGTAAAGAAGCGCTGTCTACGAACATAACGACCATTGCCGATGCCTGGACGTTATCGTCGGGATCTCCCATCACTTGAGAGAAAATTATGTAGGACGCTCCGCCCAACTGGTCATCCTCAACCTTGATCGATACATCTCCCTTTAACCGCTTGGCTCCGAGAAAGTATGGTTTTTCGGACAAATTAACGCCCATATCTTTCTCTTCAGTAGAAGCCTCGATTATCCCGGTTTCAAGATCCGCCACTTGTATCTTTTTATAAACTTTGTGTGTGTTTTCAATCACTCTGAGCCGATGGATGACAGTCCGGCAACTCTCCTGCCTCAATAGCTCATCCCGCATCTCATGATGCGACCTTCCCTGGTCGAAGCTCTCCAGCATCGCCTTGCGCAGCCGAGGAAGCAAAGCCAGCGTGGTGGGATTCCTGGAAAGGGCGCGAACGTCGTCCTTTCGCTCTTCCAACCATAAGGTCAAACGCTCCTTTTCAAGGTCTGCCACCAGATTAAGGTGTCTCAAAATTTGTAGCGTTTCGTCGCCGTAAGATCCGGAATAGGTTGTAAATGGAATTCCAAATGTTCTCACTACATTGGTCAATATCAGGGTTACCGCAAACAATAACCCGAAGCTGACCAACATATTTGAGCATAGACCTGAACTTCGTCGAATTAGGGGCTCTTGGCCTACATAATTCTTGTTCATGCACAAATCATCCTCTTGCCGGACAAAAATGGTTCCCGGTATCTCTGTCTTGCACACAATCCTTGTGGGGATTTCGAAAATACTGCAAAAATGTCCGGTCGGTCAAATTCCATTTGACGAACACCTTGCCGCAAAATGATGGATACCGCGGGAATTCATCCTCAGAGCGTCATAGCTCGCTAAAGCAGTCCCTTGGGTTCGACAGAATTACCCACCTACTCGCGCCTTCGGCCAAATGGCTTGGCATAAAACTTCATACTCACGGCGGCCAGTCGCTGAGGAATTCAGGCAGCTCCCAATGGTAGGTGGAGGAAACCATGCAGCTTTCAAAGGCGTGTCGGTAGATACGGAAACCAGCCTGATTAGCGCTCTTCGGGTCCTCACGTTCTCCGCCAATTTTGCCGATTTTCCGGCGCTAATATCCACTGCGGAATGCTCAAGCCGCAAGGTTGATTATGGTCCGAACCCTTTTGAGGTCCACCGCTTTGGAAAATATCTGATAAATCCTGTCGCCTATATCCCCTCTTCGGAACCATCCTCTGGGCGGGCCGGCGGCAAATTTGCTGATCGCCAGGTAACTCCCCTTAATCTTTACATGGCGGCCGGACTTGAGTTGCATCACCCAATGCAGCTTCCTGGTCTCAAGAAACTTGATGAAATCTTTCGAAGCAAACCAATTGTCGAAGAGCGCCCCTTGAATTTCGAGACCACGCTCAAGGGCGTCTTCCACAAGGTCTGGGGCCGGCTCTATCTTAGTTTTGAACGGAACCCTTTTCTCAAGAGCCTGAGCTTCTTTGAGCTAGAGCCTGAATTCGATAGGATGGCTGTCTCCTTTTGGGCTCACGAGCTCCGCAGTGACGATATTGTGCGCCAACACATATCTCTTCTCGCTGTGATCCCAGAAAATACCGACGCCTTCCATCTTCTTGCCGGTCTTATGAGTCAGGGTGTCGTCAATAACCAACCATCCCTTTCCGGACAGAGCGCCTTGAGCTTTGAGAATGTCGACTCTGGCATCATTGACCTCTTGATGTTTCCAGATACCGGCGGTGAGGAATCGGTTAAGAGAACTAGGATGTCCGGCTTGGATAAAAAGCCGATTGATGCCCTCCACAGTGAAATTTTCCGAAACGATCAATCCGAGCGCATAACGCTTGAAATGCTCAAAAGCGGGAGACCCGAAATTCTTCGAGGGCTTTCTCCAGGTCTTTGGGGATGTCCGCCACAATGGGCATAATAGTAAGCCTCCATTGAGCGACATTTAATACACGCTATTTCCCGCTAATCAAGCATTTTCTTGTCAATCCTAGCATTCATCCACTGCAAATGACATCGTGTGGCGAGAAAGTCCAGGGACGCCCTCACATTTCAATCTCATAAACCATGGTTTCATCCCCATCAATTGCCCACCTGAGCCAGAATCCCTGTTCGGTTTGTGTTCCCATCAATTTGTCATCAGCTCGGGCCGGTCTTACCTCGAAACAATCTTCAGCTTTTGTAAGTCCGTTTTCCAGCCGGTAAAGACGCGGGTATCCGTGGTAATGAATCAAGACGATGTCATGGGCCTCGTGTCCTTGCGCCCGTAGCTCTTCAATTGCGTCCTGCTGTCTTGAAATACAAATGGCGAGTATTTCAGCGGCTTTTTCCGGAGGTATCATGAGAACGCCTCCAAATGAGATGAGAGAATGTTGATAGGGGATAAAAGAACAATGGTTAATTCTGACTGAACATGAACAACGTCTATATTCCGGTGATGGGCGTCGGAATGTCAAGCGGAAATTGGAGCGGGGATGGGGCTTTTCCAAGGCAAACCGACAAAAATGCCCCGTGACAGGTTTCAGGGAAAGTTAGTCATGGGGCTAAGAGTGAGAAAATTCATGAAAGTTGACACATTATACGCCAAACATCATAAACTCATCAAGCTAAATATTAGCATTGACCTAATTCACCCATGATCACATACTTCTCGCCGAATCGACGACGTGTCTAAGATCATTAAAGAATTCCTTCTTACCCCTCCAAGGGCTCCCTCTCCTCGTCATGTTGGCTCGGATCGTTATAAATGATCGGTTTTGATGGCAAAAAAACTTGCCAGGCTTGCCCAACCAAACTACAATGATCCTCCGTCAATGGGGACGAGAAAACAGGCGAAACAGGAATCCCAAAATGGTTGTCAATATGACGACCATTTTGGGTTCTGGATTGTCAAGAGAGGAAACGGAGCCTCGCTCGGCGTGTAAAGAAAGCGCCTATGATTTACAGTTCCCGGGCATAGAGACTTTTTTGGGGGGGTAGCCTAGAGAGGGGCTTCGAGAGCTCTATTATCGCCAATAATGAAGACAGGTCGGAAAAAGAATCAGAATATGTCCGAGGCCCTCAAGCGCCGATACTGAACAGCGCCTAACTGAATGAACACGCCATGGACCGATTCTTTCACTGCAATTCAGTCACCACTCTTGGTCCTGCGGAAATCC
>CAVVHK010000020.1:0-158589 GCA_963747865.1 uncultured delta proteobacterium
GGCGCAGCAACACAATTCTCGTCTGAACCCCGTCATTACCCAACAATTCCTTATCTTCCAAGAGCAATTCCTCCCAAAATTAATTCATAGTCAAAAAAATCGCCCCGCTCCACTGGGGAACGAGGCGACCAACAGCATCAATTAATTTCTAACCCAGACCGACTCAGTACGCTTCTTATCGTCATTCTGGGCGCTATTTGAAACGCAACAACGGGCGTCAAAATCGTGACGTTTCCATCCAGCGAATTCCAGCGTCTTATATATGGGATTATCGTAGCCTGACAGCATAGCCGTTCCCTTGATGCCCAGCAAAATGTCCACCAAGTCCTCGTGGTCCGAGTCACTCATTTCGTGATCGTAAACCTCTTTCGACTTTCGGGTAGATTTTACGTATGGAGGATCCAAGTAAAACAGAGTTTCGGGACGATCATATATGTTGATCACATCGCGAAAATCCGAGTGCTCGACCTGTACTCCTCTCAAACGGTCGTGGATTTCGGGCAACGCATCTATCGTGTTGAGGAAACTGCTCACATTTGCCCCCATGCCCTTGCGTCCGCTCTTCTTGGATCGCCCGAACCCGCCGCTCATCACACCGCCGAAGCACATTCTGTTTACGATGTACCAACGATACGCCCTTTCCACATCGTCCCCACAGTCGCGCCAAGTCTCTTTGCAGTACCGAAATTCCTCCGCGCTGTATGGGGTTAATTCCACCTTTTGCTGAAACGCTTTGAACTTTTCAGGGTCTCTCAGCACTCTATAGAAATTGACTATGCCTGAGTCCAAGTCATTCAACGCCTCAAGCCCCTTCGGTTCCCTTGCGAACAGAAGAGAAGCTCCTCCTGCGAAAACCTCCACGTAATTTTCGTGCTCGGGCATCAGCGCCTTTAGTTTAGAAGCCATCTTATATTTGGAGCCATACCATCTGGTGGGGCTCTTTAATTTGGAAACCTTAGAATCTTTTGTATTAATTTCTGACATATGAATACCTTTAATAAAAATTAGATTAATTATTATGTCTTTGAGTAATTTATTACGAAACAAATTAGTAAGTATATATGCGTGCTGTCACATCCACATGAATTTGGCCTGCCCTCGTTCGACCACGGTCCGAAATTTCGGGTTATGGCCTCGCGAGGCAGGCTATCGCATCAAATCCTCACATTTAGGCCATTTGAACAGACCGTCCTCGACGAGCCCAGCCCATTTTTCCTATCCCCAGTGTAAATTCCCATAGAAAATCAAGTTCCGCTTTAGTTGGTTCCGCCTCATCCCTCTTAATTTCCAAATGAGGGAGACCTGCGTCCGTCACGAGCTGATTCCACAACTCCGCAAGCTTCCAGATATTTTGGCTTCGGTCTAAGACTTCACCGTTGAAAATTATCTTCCGATAGGACATATCAAGGCAGTCCCTGTGCCGCTGGGCTTCAATCCAATCCCCAAAGGATTCGCACACGAGTGCGAAGAAATCTTCGGCGTCTCCCGATTGCGAGGTCTTATGCTCCTCCAGACCTAAGAGCGTTTCATAATAGAAGCCGTCGTCCTTAAGCGCCACTTTATAGAATAATGGGGCAGGCCCTTGTATGACTAACGAACTCCCGTCAAAGGTTATGTCAACGTATCCAAGTCTCAGGTCAGACGACGCGGCTATCAACGTTTTGTAAATTTCCATACTAATTTCGGCTTTTTCTCGTTCCATTCTTATATTCCTCATTGTTTTATAGGACTTGTGAACTTTGCTGTTAACCTCATACATACGACTTGTCTTCATCATCCTCAAAGGCAAGGGTAGTTGTCCTGTCGTCGCTCTTCGTTCAGCAATATTCGGGCTTGCAAAAATTCACGAACGAATTGAGCGTATTCCTTTGGCGATTCCGACAGGCCATCCGCACTAATTTCCAAATCGGATTGCCCCGCCTGGGCCACCAGATCATTCCACAAGTCAATTAGGTCCCGGATATTACTCGTATCATCAAGCTCCTTACCATTAAATATCAGACGACGATTAGTCATATCCGGACAATCCTTATAGAACTGAGCCTCGATCCAGTCCTTTAGAGGTTGATACATTATGCGAAGTGAAGTTGCGTCATTCTCCGATGCCTCGGTCTTATGCTCCCCAAGCCCAGGCAGAGTTTCGTAATAAAAGCCGTCTTCTTTTAACTGCACCTTGTAGGACAACGGATCAGGGCCTACTACGACAATGGAATTCTCGTCTACGGTTATCGCCATGCGACGGATGTTCAGTACATCAACTGCCGCCACCATCAACGTCTTGTAAATTTCGTGACTAATGATCTCTACTCCTCTTGGAGTCATCCCATCTCCAATCGCTTCATCTTTAGTATCTTCGCATTTGCTGGTATTATTATTAGTTAAATTGGCGCTCATCAATTCATACCTTTCAATTTGCAATTTTCGGGTTTGAGTTAACTGTCCGCCGTTGTCCGACCATTTCGGAGCCCCTGGGTTTGCGCTGGCCTATAATTAGTATTGGTATTATGCCTCTCATCTCATTCGTCTCCGCTGGTCTATGTCCGGCTTCACATTTTTCGTGATTCCTCATGTGCAACAAATTCCCTTGGCTACTAGCTCAGTGTGTTAATCCATTGATCTCTCCTTTTCATTTGACCCCACTGACGTCTCAGGATTGGGTTGTTCCCACGAAACCGCTGCGCCCTAGCCAAAACGAGGTCAATTTTAATCGTTATCTCATTCATCCTCACCCGTAGCGCAAGAGCTTTGGAGCCATTCCACGACCGTTTTGGGCTCGCAGATGGCTTCTCCTTGCTTATCCACTAACAGGAATCCGCAATCATGGCAGTGATAAGAAAGAGGGCCTGCCTCATGGAAATCGTCTCCTAGTGTTGACCCATCGTCATATACTTTCAAACTGCCGACCGCGCATCCTATTCCTTCAAGCACATGTCCCCCGCAAACGGGGCATCTAAACATAAGGGCTTGCTTTTTCGCTACGTCTTCCACCGGCTGGCCGCTGGGTCTTAAGGGATATTGGGGGGGCTTGCAGCCTCCCATCAGCCACAGCGTCAAGGAGGCGTCATCTTTGATTATGGAACCGTCTTCGTCGCGGACTTGCCAACCACATATCAAGCACGTGTACCTTACATTGGCGGGTTCGCCCCATTTCGTTCCATATTCTGTAAAAGAGTTATCACCGTAGAAGACAACGGGTTCATAAAGGACTATATGTTCACAAATTTCATTGCTTCGGCACAATGGGCAAGTGAACTCCAACTCCGTCTTTTCGCCTTTACGTTCATCAAATGGTATTTTCATAGAAATTTCCTTCAGACTTAACAAAACTTCCAGCTGTACTGCTAGGTGTTGATCTCATTGCTGTTCTATGCCAAATATCTCTGTGGACTTCTCAGTTGTCCAATTGAAATCGGGATTAAACCTAGGCTTCGCCTCCGACGAGCCAGTTGTAACGCGCAACAGGCTAAGGGAACTTTCGCTAAAAATCGATGTGCTCCTAATTCCATTCTTCTTCGATTCCATAAAATCTTATGTCAGGGAACCCTAGCTTTTCCACAAGTCGGTTCCATAAGGCGGCAAGGGTCCAAATGTCTTCCACCCCATCAAGTTCGGTCTCGTTGAAAACTATCTTTCGATGAGACATATCAGAACAATCCTTTTCCGCCTGGGCCAGAATCCATTCCCTTATGGGTTCAAATACAAGCCACAGAAAATACTCCGTAGTGCCTGACACCTGCGTCTTGTGTTTCTTCTAGTCCGGGTAGGGTTTCATAAAAGAAACCGTCTTCCTTGATCGCCAACCTGTAGGTTAGTGGGGTAGGCCCTTCTATAGCCATTGAATGTGAGCTAACGGTGATGTTGAGCCATGGCACACGGGCGATGTCTACTGACGCCGTAAACAAGGTCTTGTAAATTTCCATACTTAATTCCGCTCTTTCTCTTTGCATTAATTCATGTCCTTTTCTATTTTCATTTGGTCTACGTATGGCTTTGGCAGCCGCTTTCTTCTTGGCTCGTCTAACAGGGGCTCCTTAAAGGCAGCCCCTCATCCCGATGAGCATTTATGATTGGTAGGCTTTTGCCTAAGCTTCATCAATCACACTGTAATAGCTAATGTATTACTGCTTTGGAAACGCGAAGATAATCTTCATCGTCGTCCTTCTCTTCTTCGTCGTCTGCGTCATGGCATAGGAGGTATTCGGCCAAGGCTTCGGGGTCGTCAATTTTCTCGCCTTCCTCATCCACAACCACTTTTAGGCAATTGTGGCAGCGAAAATGGTCAAAATCTCCACCATAGGTTTTGGCATATTCCATTTCTCCGTCCTCATATATCTTAAGGATGGTCGCCGTGTGGTTTACTGCGTCAAGCCTATGGCCTCCGCATTGGGGGCAAATAAATGGAAGTATGTCCGTGTACACGTCCTTCTCGTCGGCAGTGGAGGTCTCTTCACCATTATTGACGGGAAAGGGGCCACTAGCCTGTGAACGATGCGTGAGCGCTCCCTCAGGCTCGTTTTTGAGAAACCGCACTAGCTCGTCCTCTTCCCTTATCGGGCTTCCCTTATCGTCCACGATTACCCTAAAGCAATTTAGGCAGGTATACTCAACGTTGTCTTCTTCCCAGAACTCCGTCTCACCCGTCTCGTAATCTCCGTCCTCGTGGATGAAAATAGCTTCATAATTGACCAGATGTTCCACTATGCCGTTTCCCCCACATTCGGGGCATTCAAAACAGAGTTCACTCTTCTGAGTCACACTGTCATTGGAATTTATTGTCATTTCGTATCCTATTGTTTTATTTGGGCAATGCGTATTCATTTAATTGTCCTTGAACGCTACGTTGATTTCATTGCCATTGCCAGAGCCAAACGGAACCTTCTCTTTTGGTAGCGTGTATATTTACTAATGATATTAAGCCCCCCATCCTCTCGTCTGTTGACTCTGGTATGCGATGTCCCATCCATGCTTGCGCTGAATAGGCTCCCCTTGCGGACTACTTTGGTTTACGAAGAATTCATCAGTTTACTCCTTTCAATATGGCGGCACGGGGCGCCACCGATTTGGCTCGTTTTGGCACAGCCACCTAAAATGGTAGCCACTCCATTGCGACGACACCTGTGATTAGTTTATTGAGGTGACATTTCTGCCCTATGTTAAATATGACACCTAGCGAGACCTAATGTTCCACGAAATGATAAAATAAAATCAACAAAAGCAATACTAACGTAGGCACCTTATAAATCAGTCGATACACCTATGACACCATATTAATATATCATGTATAATTTGCTATAAACAGATACGATTACAAATATTGGTGTATAAGAGCTTGTAAATGCTATTGTTGTTATTGTAGGGACACTTGGTGTTACAAAACAAGCATATGAATCCATGGTGTCAGTGTGCTGCTGTTTATACGAATACAACAAAACAGTGAAATATAGATACTGAAAAGGGATGAAGAAACAATACGATATAGTCAATTAAGTGAATATATAAGATAAGTCGTTTAGGTTTTGCTATATAGAGCTTTCTGATTAGACAAGGCGATGGTTGACAGTCAGATCGACCTTTCACTGTTTCGACGATATCATCAAAACGGATAAAGATATTTCTATGACCATTGAACAATGCCTAATAAAATAAACTATATATAAAATTACTTGAATATATAAGACACGGTTTTGATGGACGGATGTTATGGAGGGACAAGGAGTATTGCTGAATGGTATGCGCTTATCAGTTGAGTTTATAGACGAAAGGCGAAGTCCTCCTTAATCTAGGAGATAGCCTTTGGTTAAAAGAATAAAGGCTCAGCATTAAGAAACGACAGCACATCGCGAACCTTAGGGGACTAGGCGACCTATGAAAGAATTGACAGGCGTTTGGGCAGACACCACTCTATCCAGCGAAATATGATGACCGACTCCCAATTGCGCGGCCACGCTTAGTGTTCGCGCGTTCTTCGAAACACTTTGGCGACGATATTTGATGTTCAGCAGCTAAAAGATTGGGAGACCCCTCAAGACTGCTCAAAATCGTTCTCTTTGCGTTCTGGCTCAAGTTGCGACGCCTACTCCTCCTCCGAAGTCACCTACGCTTGTCAGCGCTTGTCCCATCCGCGTGCCGGACCAGCCTTAATGTTCACCGACATCAAAGGCTATTGTTGATCACAAATGGTGAGGGACTCAATTAGTTTTGGAAGAGCGTCCTTTACTTCCGTGGGCCAACTTGTCACCTCAAAACCACAAACGGTCTTGCCGTCAGGCTTGATCTTGTTCCATCGACAAACGGCTTCAATTAGAAAAGGAGCAATACCGGTCAGACGGTTAACCCCAATAATAAGCCTTTTTTCCTCTCCAGATATCGCTTCGATCCCTGCCGCGCTAAGACCGGCCTCGCTAATATCATTCAGATGTCCTTCCGCTTGTAGGTCGTCCAGATCGTAAACAGGAACAAAGAATGTGGGGTAGCACCGCCTGACGCTTCTAAGCGCGTGAATAAGGGACTGTACAGTTGGCTCCGGCAAATGAAGCTTGAGCTCTTCTTCGTCCAGCACGCCTGCCGCCATAAGCCTTTCAAAGACATTCTCCAATTTCGTAGTCGAGAGATGGTATTTCTCCATGAGGTCCTCAAGGGTAATGCCTGTGCGAAAGTCCCTGAGAAATTTCTTTGCCTTGATTTTGCGTTGGCTTTCCATTTGTACCACCTTCTATTAGCTGCTCTACAGAAGCAACAAAAGGAATAGATCCTGTGATTGCCCGTAATTTCACTCTCAATACTATTACTCATTCTCTCGATTTTGAACAATAATATTCGTGACGGACGGCTTTCAAGGTCGCATGCGTAGCATCCGTGTCGATATACGATCTATTGAGGATAGGGAGGGGCAATGATCGACAGGTAAACTTGAATTACGACAGGACTACGACAGGGTGGAAAAACTACCTGTCGGTCATTTTAACCCGATAAAACCAAGAGTATTTGGATATTTCGACAGGGTGACAGGCAAATCCGGATAATACCCCCTCCATTTTTCACCCCAGCATTATCACCAATAAAAGAAAAAAAAAAGAGAAGGCCCGGCGACCCAGACCTTCCCCTGCCCAACCCCCTAAAAAAATCCCCCTTATCTTTTTCTTTTTACCTGTCATCTTGTCATAATGTTCATTATATTATTAATATGCCTAGTGTTTTGGGTTGACAGGATAGTCTTTTCATCCTGTCGTTTACCTGTCGAACCTGTCAGGCCGCTTGATAATTGTCGGCTATTCTTTCAACGGTCTCTCTCTTGAAATAATAAACGGTCGCTTTGCGATCTTTGGCTCTGGACGCTCTCTCACACAGATCCAGTTTCTTTATCAACTTTCCCATTCGCTCTTTGGTCATTTTGCCACCAATATTAATGCCGCTGGCCTTTATGAACTCTATGAAGCCGCTGTGGAGATCATCAGACCTGTAATTGCCATCCTCTTTAACAGCTAGTAATAGGTGTCTCAGCAATATGTTTTCCTCTGAAGTCTCATTGTGAAGCTCCACCTTACGCTTGTATGATTCGTTGGCGAAGGCGATTAACGCCTTGCTTATTTCCGTCGTCCCTGTAGCTAATCCTATGGAGAAAATCGGCTTAAATATATTGTATTCCCTGTCCCCAAACCGAACTCCCTCCGGCTTTTCCATTGAACAGTAAATCGAGTTTATCTTTGAAGCGCACGTCATTGCGGCAAGAAAGAGCTCGTCTCGGACTGCTTCAAAAGCCGGGTCACCAAGATTTACCTCCCTCTGCTTAATTTTTTCGTCGAAGGAGCGTTGCATTTGGATTTGAGCCGTCCTTGAACCGATAACATCCTCAAGCCCTTCTATAGACGCCATTGCCCTCGGCGAATAGATGCTGTGGGCTTTGGGCACGTAAGTGTCGCCTATGCGCTCGGTTCTGAAAACCGGAGTGTTTCTTTCATAGCCCGCCAGAAGTATGGCCCTCTTGTCGGAGTAATCTTTGCTGCTCAGGTCTTCAGCCTCATCCAAGCACAGAGTGGGTTGCGTCAGCTCGATGAGGCGGTATTGTGAGGATGGGGTCATCGAAGCCGATCCAGTTCCGTTGAAGCACAAGCCCATTAACAACCTCAACGCCTTCGTCTTACCAACCGCCTTGGTGCCGTTGAAATGGATATAGGGATAATAGTTGAAGATCACGTGAACATAGGTTCCTATTATCCAAGCGGTCAAGAAATCAAACACGTTTGGATCGGAAAAGTCCAAATAATGGGTGAGGACTTCCCTAACGGCTTTGTGAGCTGTAACGATGTTCCCCGAGCGTTTGCCTTCCACAAAGTCTAGGACGGTCCGGGGGGAATACCTCCGGTGGTATTCAAAAAGGCTCGCATGGTCTGATTTGGAGAAATAGCCACGTCGGCTCAACTCGCTTTTTTCAAAAGGGAACCAATCCTGATCTGAGGACACTATCCAGCTCATTGTTTCCAATGCCCAGTCCTCACGGTTTTTCAGCAATCTCCCAACGGTAATGAAGAGCTTGTCATCCACGAAGCTCAGGGCGTTGGAAATTAGTTTAACGTCAAATACTTCCTCGTATTCGCCGAGGTCCATCTCCTTTTCCTTTGATTTGCCCACTAGGAAATCCATCTCCTCCTGAAGCGTCTTTTTGCCTATGCCCAAAGACTTGGACAACGACTCAATAACGCCCCTTTGCCTTAGGGGCGAAGCGTCGGTATACGTTTCCAATAATGCGGTGACGGCCTTGGTTTTCTCATCCTCGGTCTCAAGAAGTTTAATTTCTTCAATGCTTGCTTCTAACGGTGTCTGGGCCTCATCCTTCAGGGCCTTGAAATCCGCGTCGGGCTTTCGGCTCAGAAAAGAGTTTGGGTCTTCCCCTTGAGGCAGTCTTATTATCCTCACGTCTTTGCCGATGCTCTCAAGCTTTCGCACTGTCTTCAAAGCCGCCTTTATTCCCGAGCCGTCACCGTCAAAACAAATATACACGGAGCCGATCTTCGACCGCTTGAACATTTCAAGGAGGGGGTCGGTTAAGCCATTTGTTCCAAGGGTAGCCACCGTGCTGGGTTCACCGATTTGAATAAGTGAAAGAGCGTCGAATACCCCTTCAACAAGGATTATCTCTGTTGCGTTGGGGTTCCAATTGAACAACCCGCTCTGAACGATCTCCCCGCCTTTGGGCAATCTCCAATGTCTGTCGCCGTTGGAGCCGTTCAGACAACGACCGTAAAAATCCACAACTCGTCCGGAACGCAATATGGGCGCAACTATATGATTCTGAAAGAAGTCCGCCCCGTCCTCTTTGATCAGGCCGGAGGCGATCATAATCTCCTCATCAAACCCTTTCTCTTCAAGGGCTGAACGCAATCCGCGACGTTCATCAGCATACCCGATCCTAAATCGTTTTGCCGTCTCATATCCGATCCCTCTGGTGTTCAGGTAATCGTTGTCGGCGGTCAAGCGACCTTGGTAATAATCCGCCGCTGCGGACAGGCAATCGCTGACCTTGGTCAACCTCTCTATTCCGCACGTCTCAGAAACCTCGTTGACATCCATTTCCGCTTTCCCGGCAAGCCACATAATCGCCTCTTTGAAAGAATAGCCAGCAACCTCTTGCGCCAGTTGAATTACATCCCCACTGGCCCCACAGCCGAAGCAGTAATATCTCTGAGTATTCTCGTAAAACGTCAAACTGGGTGTTTTCTCGTCGTGACCATTAAAGCACATCGCCTGTCCGCACTCATTCACATTCAGTGAAAGGGACTGTGCCATGCTCACGATATCAACGTTTCGTTTTAGTTCATCTATAAACGCGTAAAAATTACTGTCTGCATTCTTGTTTGTCTCATTACGTTTATTACTAATTTTATCCATCCTACATCCTTTATTAGATAATTTTGTTTTGGGGGAAGCTCGGATCGCTACTCGGCTTCCCTTTTTGTTAAATACCGATCACCTCATACCTCCGACTATTCCCAGTTCACCTCCCCTTCTTTGAAATAGCGGCTAAACGCCCCTTGAACCGTGAGACCCTCTTCATCGATCCCTTGAAGAACCCGTTTAATCTTCGGGATTATCTCCTCATCAATCACCCTGACTTGGGTCGCTCCTGAATGGATGCGAGTTTCAGGGATATACCCTTTCTCCATCCAGCCTTTAAGTCTGCTGCTCCTGCATCCCAGCATTTGAGCGGCAGAGGACAAAGTGTGTAATGTCATTTGGAACCCTCCTTCTGATTTGAAATACTCATCTCGCTAAATGGAGATAGTAGGTTAAATCTGAAGGTTCGGTTCCGAACCTAGAGCGAGCCGAAGCTTGCTCTTTGGTGTCCCAACGATTTTGATTAGAAAATATAGTATATATAGGAGGTTGCTTGAGGCGCACTATAAACCGCTATGGCCGTGCGCTTTTACTAGACTATGACACCAATAGACTGGAAATGTTCCTCTCTTTGACGAGGAATTTCGGCGGGACGAGCAAAAACCTTAGACAGCCTTCGGGGATGGTTGGACAAAACCGCTCATCGCTTTTCAGTGAAGGCAGGCTCGTATGGATAAGCGGCTCATCCTTAAATCTATGCCGAATCCGATCATTTTACGGCCAAGACTACGAATGTCACGCAAGAAATCGCAGTCACGCCAAAGAAAATCCAAGCGTAGGTGACGCATTCCTCCGCAATGGCGGACACTCTGTTCCATTCCCTGACGCCGACTTCCCTGCCCCAGAAATGATGTCTTGCCAGATTTATTCTGACCATCTTTCAGAGCCTCCTTTCCCGATTTATGACCGCAGTCGGTTGATATACCTTGAAAATCCTTACCTGAGAGCAACTCTAATTAAATTGGAACGCCCACATCCGAAAAGGTTCTTGGCCTTTGAGAAAGAAGTTATGTCCGATTAACGGTCACATATAAATCGAGTTTGCTCCGGACATCAGTCACGTCCTGCACAATCCAGTTTGAGTCGGACCTGTGTTTACGGTCAACGGCAAATGTCTCTCGGGTTATGGCTCTACGTTTTGGTAATTTAACCAAAACCAAAACACAACCTCTCCTGTGTATGAGGACAATGGGGCGTGAGACGAAATTACGATCAGGCTTGTGCGGGGCAAGGGGTATGTGACTTTGTGGAAAGGTATGCGTATGATCTTCAAGAAGAATTGGGCAGGAGCGAAGGCTCCCGCCACTCGCATTCTTTAGTTTGATTTCTCCTCTGCTGCCTTCGCCAACCGTTTCTTCGCCACGTCCATAATAGACTGTATGGATTCCAAGAAATCGATGTCTTCAAACTCCGAAAGCGTGGCTGAAAGCAAGAGGGCGTCCGATAGATCCTCATGTAACAGTATATTGTCCCCCTCGTATTTCACGAAGCACTCAGGGGCGATCCCGTTTCCTATTACTAAGGCTACCCATGACTTAGAAATGCCTTCCCTTGAACAAAAAGCGTCCATATTCTCCCAGTGTTTCATTGTAGACCTCCAGTATTTGAGTTTGTGAATTGTTCTTTTGCCTTTCTAAAGGCTGGGGTGAGTTTGTATCCTTCATCAAGAAGGGCTTTTACGGTTTTCAACAGGGCGACGTCGTCCTCAAAATAAACTCGTATGGATTGGCCGCCACAGTCCAAACGTCGTGGCCTGAGCAGTCCCAAGTTTTCCCAACGACGCAAACTCGAAGGATGTATGCCGGTTTCCTCGACGACGGCGCTGATACCAATTAAGGGCATTGTTGTTACCTCCATTGAATAGTGAATTCCCGATAGCGACATATCGGCTTTCATAGAAAGGAATTAGGTTAGATAAATGCCGGTCAGCGCCGAAGGGTTATCAATACTTAGACCACATGATTGGCTGTGGGGGGTTGAGACAAAGGATTGGACGAACGGCCATGGGCAACATCGGTTTTGACTGTATCAACACAACGGACAGGGAGCGTAAGGCTAATGGACATAGGAATTTTCAGCAAATCGAGGGTCTTTTTTCAAGTCTCAGGGTCTCACTGTGTTCCCATGATTACGGTCGGGTTCGCCACCGAGTGACCAGTCCCTGTTTGCGTTCGGATGGTTACACTCCAAATCAGATCTTTTTTGTGAGCGAAAAATGTCCTTATTTGACACACGTCGGCGCGATATTACGGGGGATACGCCCCTGCATCGGACAAAACTGGATCAAGAGCCTGAAAATACTTGCAGGTTGCCCCAAAAAGCGCGAGAGTTCTGGGCTGACGATAATGCTGAGCAAGATTGTTAGGACAATTCGGAGGCCGACAAACCCGACGCCGTCTCTGGGTTTGTAGAAAAGAGCTGGGCAAGGCGGATCTGGTCCTCATGGCCCCCCTGAAGCTGCGCTGTGAGGCATGCGGAAATTCACAAGGCTTTGAATCTGACCTGAAAAGAGCGCCCATGTTTGAACAAGCATTTAAGAACATTGACGATGTCCTGTGGAAGGAGGCTGGCTGTTCCAGCGAACTCGATTACACCGAGCAGAGTTCATGGCTGCTGTTCCTCAAATACCTCGATTCCTTCGAGCAGGACAAGGCGGTGGAGGCCGAGCTGGAAGGGAAGGAATACTCGTTCATTCTCGACGAGCCCTACCGCTGGGCAAGTTGGGCTGCACCGAAGGACGGGGACGGGAAGATTGACCACAACAGGGCCTTGGTTGGGGATGACCTGACCGAATTCGCCAACCTGAAGCTCTTTCCGTACCTGCACGGCTTCAAGCAAAAGGCCAGCGGGTCGAACACTGTCGAGTACAAGATCGGCGAAATCTTTGGTGAAATCAAGAACAAGATCCAGAGCGGCTACAACCTACGGGAGATCATCGACCACATTGACGAACTCCAGTTCCGCTCTCAGACGGAGAAACACGAACTCTCGCATCTGTATGAGGCGAAGATTCAGCGAATGGGGAACGCGGGACGCAACGGCGGCGAGTATTACACACCACGGCCCCTCATCCGAGCCATTGTTCAGGTGGTGAAACCGAAGATCGGCGAGCGGATCTACGATGGTGCATGCGGCTCGGCGGGATTCTTATGCGAATCGTTCGATTATCTGAAGGCCAAAGGCACTCTGACCACCAAGGATCTTGCGACACTCCAGAACGGCACCTTCTACGGCAAGGAAAAGAAGTCCCTCGCTTACGTCATCGCTATCATGAACATGATCCTGCATGGCATCGAAGCGCCGAACATCATCCACACGAACACCCTATCCGAGAACCTCGCGGACATTCAGGAAAAGGACCGCTACGACGTGGTGCTGGCCAATCCGCCCTTCGGAGGAAAGGAGCGGAAGGAAGTCCAGCAGAACTTTCCCATCCGCAGCGGTGAAAGTGCCTTCCTGTTCCTCCAGCACTTCATTAAGATTCTTAAGGCTGGCGGTCGGGCAGGCGTGGTCATCAAGAACACGTTTCTTTCCAACACTGACAATGCCTCCGTGAGTTTACGCAAGCTGCTGCTGGAAAGCTGCAACCTGCACACGGTGCTCGATTGTCCCAGTGGCACATTCCAAGGAGCAGGCGTGAAGACCGTCGTGCTGTTCTTCGAGAAAGGAGCGCCTACTCGAAAGATCTGGTACTACCAGCTCGATCCCGGCCGCAGCCTCGGTAAGACGAATCCCCTCAACGATGACGACCTCGCCGAGTTCGTGGAGCTACAGAAGACCTTCGCCAACTCCCCCAAGAGCTGGAGCGTGGATGCCAAAAGCATCGACCAGACCACCTTCGACCTCTCGGTCAAGAATCCGAACGGAGGGGAGGGAGTAAAGCATCGCAGTCCCCAAGAGATCATGGACGAAATAGCCGCACTTGATGCAGAGAGTGCGAAAGTGCTGCGAGAGATCGCGGGGTTGTTGTGAAGAATTTCTCGGTAACAACGCTTGATGAATTGGTCGAACGCGGATTAATTCAGCTTACACGCGGGAAGATCATATCTAGGGCAGATATGGAATCTTGCCCCGGAAACTTTCCCGTCTATTCCTCGGCCAAGGAAAACGAGGGGAAGTTCGGAGAATACGGCCGCTACATGTTCGATGAAGAACTTATCACATGGTCGGTTGACGGGGGAGGCAGACTGTTTCATCGGCCGAAGCATAAGTTTTCGGTCACGAATGTCGGCGGCGTTCTAAGAATTTTGGATAGGGGGGGGCTGGATTACAAGTTCCTGTATTACGTTCTGTCGCTCCGTCACGCTGAAATCCGCTTTGATTGGGTGAAAAAGGCGCATCCAAGCGTGATCAGAAAACTTTATACGAATATTCCCATTCCCACGCTTTTTGAACAGCAGCGTATCGTGAGCATCCTCGACGAAGCATTTCAAGCCATTGCCGCCGCCAAAGCCAACGACGAAAAGAACCGCCAAAACGCACGCGCCCTATTTGAAAGCCACCTCCAAACCATTTTCATCGAGCGAGGATCGGGGTGGGAGCAAATGAAATTACGAGATGTGTCCAAGGATTTTGGGCGAGGCAAATCAAAGCATCGGCCACGGAACGAACCAAAGCTGTACGGGGGAAAATACCCCTTCATTCAAACAGGAGACATCAGCAGCGCAAGTCATTTCATCAGGGACTACACCCAAACCTACAACGAGATTGGTCTGGCACAAAGCAAGTTATGGCCGAGGGGAACCATTGGGATCGCTATCGTAGGAGCAACGGTTGGAGAAACGGCAATTCTGGACTTCGATGCCTGTTTTCCAGACAGCGTGATCGGCATTGTGGTTGACGAAGAGGTTGCCGACAATGAATACGTGGAATATCTCCTTCAGTCCTTTAAGCCGCTTCTCAAGGAGAAGGGCAAGGGGACGGCCCGTGACAACATCAATCTTGGAACATTCGAGAATCAAAAATTTCCCTTCCCAAGGATTGGGGTCCAAAAGGAGATTGTCTCCGCACTGAACCAACTGGATGCGCAAACCCGGCGCCTCGAATCGGTTTACCAGCGCAAGCAGATCGCTCTCGACGAGTTCAAAAAGGCTCTGCTGCACCAAGCATTCTCGGGAGAATTGTGAGCCATGAACGAAGCCGAAACCCGAGCCGAGCACATTGATCCCGCACTTAAAGCCGCTGGCTGGGGCGTCGCGGATGGCAGCAAGATCCTGCGAGAGTACCACATTACCGCTGGTCGTCTCGAAGGCCATGGCCGTCGCACGAAACCGCTAATCGCTGATTACGTGCTGGTCTATCGCAACCGCAAGTTGGCCGTGGAAGAGGCCAAAGCGTGGAACAAGCCGCTGACGGAAGGGGTCGGGCAGGCCAAAGATTACGCAGAAAAGATGGCCGTGCGATTCGCATACGCCAGCAACGGTCAGGGCATCTACGCCATCGACATGGAAACGGGAAAAGAAGGCGAGGTTCGACGCTACCCCACACCCGACGAACTGTGGAACATGACCTTTGCCCAAGCAAATGCTTGGCGTGACCGTTTCGCAGCCGTGCCTTTCGAGGATAAGGGGGGATCACATCCAAGTCGATACTATCAGGACATCGCCGTCGAACGAGTCATGGAGGCTATTGCAGAGAGCCAGCAGCGCATCCTGCTCACGCTCGCCACTGGCACGGGCAAGACGTTCATCGCCTTTCAGATTTCGTGGAAACTGTTTCACTCCCGCTGGAACCTGAGCCGAGAGCCCTCCCGTCGTCCCCGTATTTTGTTCCTAGCCGACCGTAACATTCTCGCCGACCAAGCCTACAATGCCTTTTCCGCCTTTCCAGAAGACGCTCTCGTCCGTATCGAACCCGCGGACATCCGCAAGAAGGGCAAGGTGCCCAAGAATGGTAGCCTGTTCTTTACCATCTTCCAGACCTTCATGAGCGGTCCCTCAAAGGATGGCCATCCATCTTCCTATTTCGGCGAGTACCCTCCTGACTTCTTCGATTTCATCATCATTGACGAATGCCACCGTGGCGGAGCTAACGATGAAAGCAACTGGCGGGGTATTCTCGATTATTTCTCACCAGCGGTTCAGCTCGGCCTCACTGCCACGCCCAAGCGCAAAGATAATGCCGACACGTACGCCTATTTCGGCGAGCCAGTTTACGTGTACTCGCTGAAGGAAGGTATTAACGACGGTTTCCTCACGCCGTTCAAGGTGAAACAGATCTCAACCACACTCGACGAGTATGTGTACACGTCCGACGATCACCTTATTGAGGGCGAGGTCGAAACGGGCAAGCGCTATGTGGAAAACGACTTCAACAGGATAATAGAAATCAAGGAGCGAGAGGCATACCGTGTGAATCTATTCATGGAGCAGATCAATCAGACTGAGAAGACTCTGGTTTTTTGCGCCACGCAAGATCACGCTTTGGCCGTGCGGGACCTCGTGAATCAGATGAAGAGCATCAAAGATCCGAATTACTGCCAGAGGGTTACTGCGCATGATGGAGCCCTTGGAGACCAACACCTCCGAGACTTTCAGGATAATGAAAAGACGATCCCCACAATCCTGACCACCTCCCAAAAGTTATCGACGGGGGTCGATGCCCGCAACATCCGCAACATTGTCCTGATGCGTCCGATCAACTCGATGATTGAGTTTAAGCAGATTATAGGCAGGGGCACACGGCTCTTTGAGGGAAAGGACTATTTCACGATCTACGATTTCGTTCAGGCCCACCACCACTTCAACGATCCAGAATGGGATGGAGAACCGATAGATCCTGAACCCGAGACAGGCAGGGGTAGAACTTCGCCAAGGGACCAACCGACACCACGCCAGCAAGACCAAGATCCTGTTCAACGTCGGCAAAAGATCAAGGTTAAACTCGCCGATGGCAAGGAACGGACCATCCAACACATGATGACCACAACCTTCTGGCACCCTGATGGTACCCCAATGTCCGCACAGCAGTTCATGGAGATGCTGTTTGGAAAGCTGCCAGAGTTCTTCAAGGACGAAACCGAACTCCGATTCATCTGGAGCGCTCCAGATACTCGGAAAAAGCTCTTACAAGGTCTCGCCGAAAGCGGTTTCGGTGGCGAACAACTGGTCGAGATGCAGAGGATCATTGATGCTGAGAAGAGCGACCTTTTTGACGTGCTGGCCTACGTAGCTTACGCTTTGCCTACAGTGACCCGTGAGGAGCGGGCAGCCAATGCCAAGGTGTACATCCACGGGCGGTTTAGCGATAAACAAAAGTTATTCCTAGATTTCGTGCTATCTCACTACGTAACAGTCGGCGTGGAGGAACTTGATCAGGAAAAACTGACGCCGTTGCTACGGCTCAAGTATCATAACTCAATCGCAGACGCAGTGGCCGATCTCGGGAGGCCTGACGAGATCGGGAGGTTGTTTTCGGGATTCCAGAAATACCTGTATCAGCAACAGGCGGTCGCGTGAACAGCATGATTGTTTTAGGCAATGGTGCCTTCCCGAGCGGTAGAGCCGCAAGGTCGAATGAGGGTTCTTGTCCACCCCGAAACGCTATCGTTGCACCATTGCCCCAGTCGGTTGGATCAGTGTTTTTTGTCTTTCGGCGGACAAGGGTCGTTACCATAACTATCTTTGTCTCGAATTCTGCCATCGCGTCGGTGAATGACCACTTCAGAATGCTGATTCCGAGCTATATCCCTTGCCGAGTTGATGGCTTCAGCCTGAGTCCCATGAACGGAAGTGACTCTTTTGTTTCCTTCTCCCCTAACCGCCCAATCTCCGTCGTGGGGGACAACATGTTGGTCCTTACCCATTTTGAAAATCCTTTCACAATGTTCTTGCTTGGGTCCGTTAACGGACCTCTGAGAACATATGCCGATGGCGTTTGTTTTTTCGCCACCCGTGGCAAATTTTCTTCTCACTCGGGCTTATAGTAGCAATGCATTCCAAGGAGGATTCCCTTGCAATCGGACGATACCTCGAACTTGGACCCTGAAACTCGACAAAAATTGATGGAAGTGGATTGGGACTACGCGTTATCAAAAGCGCTGAAGCAGGCGATATCGGAAGTGAAAGTTTTTGAATCCATGGGTCTTTCGCCACCCGGCGCAGAGGATATGGTAAATGATGCGTGTACAAAACTGTTCAGCGGAGAGCGTGAATGGGATTACCACAAATACCCGGATTTAGGCCTCCACCTTACCTACATTATACGATCCATGGCTTCTCATGAACGGAAACGTCTATGTGGTATTAAATTCGTGGCATTAGATGATACGGCCGTTCAATCCTTTGATTCAGTGGAAAAAGAGATTGCGGTTTCCAATTGTTCGCCACAAGCACGTACCCCAGAAGAACTGATGCTGCATCGTGAACAGAGCAAGGAGCTACAGAACTGGCTTAACCGAATTGCAGAGCAGGACGAAGAAGTTGGGCTCATGCTTATGTGCCTCCATGACGGAATAACCAAACCTGCTGAAATTGCCGAAACAGTAGAATGGGGCATTAAGAGAGTGAACAATGTGTTGAAAAGAAACCCGTCGCAAAATCGCATCCCTGCGCCAGCCATAGATTAAGGCACGAGTCCGACAAGATTTAGGAAAACGCAGGAGAGAGAAATGGGAAAAGCTAAAGATTTTACGGAGATTTTGGATAACTTGGCTGCTGCGCTTGGTGATAGCCAAGGGCAATCACTTCTCGATATTCAAAAAGATATCGAAGAGGAAGGATTCCATTATCAGCAGATAATGTTGAGACTCAGGGCAAATGTGAACAGCAAATTGAGCCAACTGAAAAGATCAGCTCTTGACGAAGCCCGGCAACAACGATTGCGCCTAGAAAAGACCTTACGAGAAAAACTGACCGAATTTTCTGGCCTAAGCCGAGAACAAAAATTGGAGAATTTGAAAGGTCTGTTAAAGGCTGGATTGCTGAGCCCCGCCGTAGCATACAGGGACTTGGTGAAAGAGAATGATCAAGATCTAGACAGTCTTTACGAAGATGCGGAGTTGGCCCGACTAGTTGCGGAGCAGCGTAAACAAGATGAATGAACTGCCTTTGCCAGTACCTATCTGCGGAGCGAAAGGCTAGGGAAATCATTGTACAATATGGGATAGATGCCCCTGAGCACATTCGGGTCCGCGACATTGCCTTTGATCTTGGAGCTGGAGTCATAGAAGGGCCGCTTGGAGGTGCTGCGGCTCGACTCGTCAGATCGGGAGGGACGGCCATCATCAGGGTATCACATCACGAGCTGTACGAAGGCCGCAAGAGATTTAGCATTGCTCACGAACTAGGGCATTATGTCCTAGGTCACGGCAAGAACTCGGACATTATATGTTTCGATAAAGACATGATAGCTACACTGAACGACCCTGGCAAAGAGAGTGAAGCAAATGCTTTCGCTGGAGAGTTGCTGCTACCTGCGAATTTAGTGGCGAAAAGATGTGATGTTAAAGAAGTCACTTTTGATCCAGTCCGGGAAATGGCCTTTCAATTTAGAACTTCACTCACCGCAACGCTCCTAAAATTTGTTCGCCTTTGCCCAGAGATGTGTGCAGCAATTTTTTGCACTGGCGGAAGAGTGAAATGGGTATTCAAGAGTGAAGATTTCTGGCCGTTTGTAGAGGTAAACAAACCCCTTGATCGAAGAACCTTGGCTTACGATTTCTTTACCGGGGGTGGCTTGTCTCAAGACCCTGAAGAGGTCGACGCGGATGCGTGGCTGGATTCCGAGAGGTTAGGGAACATCGAGGAGGTGGTTGAACACTCAGTGGCAATGCCTAGCCTAAGGTCGGTGCTAAGCCTCTTGTGGGTTAGGATGTCATGAGCTTCTCTATAGATTCACATTCCTTAGTCCAAGTTGGCCTCAGGCTGTTGAATGGTGGCTCGTAGGATTGAGATCGAAGGCCTAGATAGGTAGGCCAAGGATTTCAATCTGATTCTCCCACATGGATGTTAAAACTGTATCTGGGTGGAAAGGATGTTGTCATGGACCCCTCGATAACCTACTTCCCTGTTGGCAATGGAGACACGACGCTGATCGCACTCTCGGATGGCTATCAGATCCACCATTATGGCGATGAGGTGCTGACAGCTTACGAAGTCCAACCGACTCTCAATAATGATCATAACAATTTCTTGATGCAACGGGTGAGATAATAGCGCATGTTTTCGATTCTCCACATTTCTGATTTGCACCGATTTCCTGCTGAGCCTGTCGATAACGACGCCCTCATCGCCGCACTGCTCGCAGATCGTGATCGCTATTTGGCTGAAACTCCGATCGTTCCTTCCCCCGATGCGATTATCGTGAGCGGAGATCTCATTCAAGGAGCGTCAATTGATTGCCCTGACTGGCAGAAGTCTATCGAGGAGCAATACAGTGTCGCTCGCACTTTTTTTGATCGTCTGATAAACCGATTTCTGAACGGGGATCGCAGCAAACTAATTATTGTTCCGGGGAATCATGACATTTGCTGGAACACTTCATTTACTTCTATGGAACTTGTTCCAGAATCTGATACCCAAAGGATGTTAGGCAAGTTCTGGTCGAAAGTGATAGCAATTATAGGTGGTCGTGGGAGAAGCGATCTCTCTACCGCATTCGAGATGCTGACCGATATGATAGACGTATGAGTGCGTATTGGCATTTTGTCGAAAATTTCTATAGGGGCGTTCCTCTATTAATGCCCATCAACCGCAACCGCGGTTTTCAATTATTCGAACTCCATGATCGTCAGATTGTGGTGGCGGCGTTCGATTCGACCAATGGCAATGACTGCTTCTCATATTCTGGAGCGATCACTCAAGGAACTGTAGCAAGGTGCTATCTTGCTCTGCGGGACATTCCGCGCTCTTACAGCCTGAAAATGGCTGTCTGGCACCATAGCCTGTACGGACCTCCATTGCGGGAGGACTACATGGACGTTCAGCAAATTCACGAAATGGCCGGTCTGGGATTTCAGCTTGGTCTGCACGGGCATCAGCACGTTGCCGCTGCGACGACCCACTACGTTTACCTCAGCGAAACCCAATCCATGGCAGTTGTAAGTGCAGGTTCGCTTTGTGCAAGCAATCGGGAACTGCCCAGAGGCGTGAACAGACAATATAATATTGTCGTTATCGATGACAGTCTGCGTCGCGCCCGCGTCCATGTTAGGGAAATGGTGGAAGGTGAGCAGTTCTCTCGCAAGAACAGTGGAGCTTTTTCGCAAGGATTCCTTGAGCTTGCATTGCAAGCGAATACTGATGCGATGGGTCGAGCGATCGACGCACGTCAACAAAACACTAAAAGTGCGATACTGCAAGCTGAAGAAGCATTTCATGCTGGTGATCCGCGAAAAGCACTTGATCTTCTGAACGGCGTCGATCTATCAACTGCGTCTCATGCCCGCAGAATAGCTACTCAGGCTGCGCTCAAGGTTGAAGACTGGTCGTTGCTGGCGACGATGCTGGCGCAGCCTCATACAGCTGAGGAGACCGTATTTCTGATATCAGTGCTCATCAAGACCAATGCGTTGGATCGAGCTGAAACTATCCTCAGCAGAGACACGAATCTCGATATGGCTATGCGAAGAGAATTTGAGGAACAGATAAGAACTAAAAGGATGATGAGGGGACAATGAACACGGAGCTAATCCCTTTCGAAATTGAAACCGAGAGAGTGATTGATTTGCTGGCAAAACAGATTTATCAATCTCCGCTCGCTCTCCTGCCGCGAAAACACTCAGAATGCCTTCGATGCCGTTCGCCAAAGATTAGCAGTAGAACCCAACTTCCAGCCTCGCATCGATGTATCGTTGGCCCCAGATAATATTGCTATTTCAGATAATGGGATTGGTATGACTCCCGATGACCTCCGCCAGCATTACTGGACTGCCGGAAGCAGCAGCAAGAACAATGTAGCTGCGAGAGCGGCTGGGGTCGTGGGAACCTTCGGGATTGGTGCCATGGCGAATTTCGGGATCGCTGACGTGCTAACTGTCGAAACCGAGAGTGCTGCCACAGGTGAACGAACAATATGTCGGGCGGAAAAGGCTAAGCTGTCCCTAAAGGAGAATTGCATCGAGAGCCAGACACTTCCCCCAAAGGGACAGCCGGGTACCATAATCACAGCTCATGTCACTTCAGTTTCCCACATAAATGTTCAGCAGGCTCGAAACTATATCGCCGAGTTCGTGTCGTTGGTTGATGTGCCGGTGTATGTGAATGGCGAGCTCGTCAGCCAAAAAACCGTTGAACATATAGTACCGCAGGTGCCGGAGACTTGGCGTGACCAGCTATTCAACGCAACGATTGGAGAAAGACTGAGCGCTGATTTGCTGATCGTACTTTCCAATAATGCGGATATTTGGATGAAGTTGACCAACCTGGTTTGGTCCGGGATATCTATTTCCGGCAGCATTTTATTGCGTAGCGGCCAAGCTCTTCTTCGAGCTTTTCGCAGCGGTTTTGGACTCGCAACGGCATCGGTAAACTCGGCCTATCAGTTTGGCGGAATTGCTGACTTACTTATCCTGGAACCGACTGCAGGGCGTGAGGCAATTACAGTGGATGGTCTGCAGATCCTGCAATCAATGATGGTTGAAATCGATGCCTTCACCTCAATGTTATTGGCGGGCAGGGATGAATGCGACCTGAGTACGCCATTTATGAACTGGGTCATTGCTCACAATCGTTACGAATTATGCGGACGCATGAAGATAAATGTGCAGCCGGGAGATCGAATACTTCTTAGCGAGGTGTCCGAGCGTTCCAAGTCAAATCCGATGATGCTTTATCCAGGCAATGATCCGGGAATAATCATGATGCACGCCAGCGATGACACGCCGCTACTCGTGCTTCCGCGCAATAATCCTCGCAGACTCTGCGAGCAAAATTATCTGACTTCACAGGCGAATACCTCAATCATATCAGATAATCCTGTCGTCAAGGACCGTCGAACAAGCGATCAGTTTAGCACCGCGGAAAGCGGGCTTGCGTGGCGTGTCGAGATGATCCTGGAGTCAGACTATTTTCTCAAATGCATTGTGGAATTTGGGATCATTAGTCACGGGCTGCCAGCAATTGTCGAGAAAGAGCCAGACCGGGTACGCGTTACGCTAAATCCCGAAGGTCAGACAGTGAAGCTCATCCTGGGGCTGTATGATACGGAGTTCTCAGCCTTTGGCAGCATGGCGAAGGACTTTGTAAGAACTGTTATCTTCCCTCGCGTCGCCGACTACGTACCCAGCAGCACCCGACAGGGCGCAGAGGCATTTCTAAAGGCCATTCGGCGCCCTCGGGAATTTCTTGAAATTGCATTTGACGACATCGGAAATCTCCCGAGAATTTGGGGAGACTACAGCGAAGGCCTTATTTCAATGGAGCAGGCCATTGAACGTTCAAAGGCAGCTGTCACTGCAAGCGTGCAAGTAGTCGATGCTGCCGCGAGCGCACGAGACGTCCTGCCGGACGTAATTCAGAACGAACAGGTTCTTCAACAAGCCTCTGCTGGAACGGAACCCAATTTAGATCCCTCTCCTGCAATCACACGCTTGGAAACTACGACCGCAGCTAAGCTGCTAGTAATAGATGGCAATGAACCTTCTCTACGCGGCTATCACTGTTTTCTCGCCATAACTGACAAGGTGCGCGAAGAGATGGGTGAATTCTTTCTTCAGCCGCATCGTACTTCAATAGTGTGGGGAGGCCAGAAGGCGCTCTTCATCTTCTTGCACCACTCTGGTCAATTCGGTCTCTATTACGATCTTCAGACCAGCGAAGCAGTTGTTGAACCTGCAGGGGGGTGTCCATATCCCACCGCCACCATCGTTCTTAAGGATCGCATCTTTATCCCGATCCCAGATGAAATACAGGCGAGTTTCGTGCCTCAGCCGGGAGAACGAAAGCAATTCGAAGTGAGAGCCAATATTCTTCGCACAGAAGATTCCAGTGCATGATGTAACATGGCTTGATTCGATTTTCATGCCAGGCCGATCTGAAATATTGCCAAACCAGCCATCGATTTATCCCACGGAACGGTGGCCGGTCTTCTGGGGCTAATCGTACGATATATTCTCGGCATAGCGTAAGATAACGGTCCTCGAGCGTGAGCAGCCAGGAACATCGGAAGATATGAGCCAGCGAAAGGGGAGAAATACGAATGTTGGATAAGGACACGGATCTTGTGCCCGGTTGTTTTCCTGAGGATCTCAAGTGGACCGCTGGCAATGCCGCTGTCTCCCTGGAGAAGCTGTACGGCTTCGTAAGTCAGGAGGGTGATCGTGCCGTGAAGTGGTATTTTGGAAAAAAGCGAGCCAAAAAGATCCTTGGGTATTTGTTTCGTGTCAGTACGATCATTGCCTTGACGGCATCGGGAGTCATTCCGATCTTTGGAGAGATTTGCAGGACAACCAATGGACCCGGAATCTCTTCCTTGTGGTCCCCTGTTTTTCTTGCGGTGGCAGCCGCACTCGTAACGCTTGATCGGTTCTGCGGGTGGACGAGTGGGTGGATTCGATACGTGCAAGTTGGCCAAGTGCTTGGACGATTAACTTCAGAGTTCCGAATCAATTGGGAAAAATTCAGACTGGCTCTGCCCGATGAACAACCTGACGGCGATAGCTTAAAACTGGGAATAGACCTGTGCAGAGACTTTCTAGCAAGAGTCCATTCGGCTGTAAGCGACGAAACTGACCGGTGGGCTCAAGATTTTCAAAAAGTCTTGCTTGAGGTGGATGGCAAGACCAAGCAAGACCTTGATCGACTTACCTCTACTTCGTGGGGATCTTCTGAATCCTCACATCAAGAGCCAGATGGCACAGCCCATTAGAGTTGAATCCCTCAAAGATAAGGAAATCCCTTTCGAACACATGTTTCAGGAGGATGTCAGTTTTGTAGGGAGTGTTGAACAGTGCTCAAAAGACACTGATGGCCCAAATACCGTTTCGGAATGAAGGCACGAAATCTAATTTGTGCAGGAGTAGCTTGCTCAGCCCAGATTCCTTTTCAAATCCATTTATTCACCTTTTGATCACACACCTAGGAGTCCGCAGGGGTCGCCGGGGTTTGACAGGTTTTTCGAGGGCTTGAAATCGTGAGTGTTTTTCAACAAGGAGTCGTTTTCATTCAGATTCTAACCGGCCTCTCACGGCGCACAGCGGATTGGAATCTTGGATGCCTGCATTCGGTCCCATTGCTACGGAAATCATCCCGTGATTTTCCCGTGACTTTTTACGAACCTATAGGGTTTCATGCGTCCCGATGATGCTCGATGGGTATTGATTTTTCAGGGGAATTACGAAACAACCGCTTCAGAATTGGCTGGTTATCAGCATTCGGGATGCAGGGGTCGCTGGTTCAAATCCAGTCGTCCCGACTAGAAAGTGTTAGTAACGGGCGCTAGGCTTTGGGGCCACACGCGGTTCTTCAACCACAACCAAAGAAGATCAAGGCCTGGGGTGATATCTCCCTATATTTCTTTTAATTTAGACAAATCAACATCCCCCTTCCCTCTATCCTAACGCACACGTCTCATTATCATCACATACGGCTGTTCCTATATATTTATAGACTTATGGATATTGCACAAAAGAAAGGAGAAGCAGATGAGTACCTCGTTTGGAGAATCGTGATGCATGCGGCAATGGAGATAGCACAAATAATTATAGATAGTTGGATTAACGACCAGAAAGGAGAGAGCAAATGAACGCAGCGTTTCTTGATCACGAACTGGTAAGCAGAAGGGTAAAAGTAGGAGCCGAGTGGCAAACCAAAGTATTTCCCGTGGTAGGCGGAAGACTGAGAATCCTCCACGAAACCAATGAGAGCCTCAACATCCAAACCGAAATCCTCAGGCTGGACTCAGACTTTGTCGTGATTAAGGCGACCGTGGAAACGGGAAAGGGAAAATTCAACGGCACAGGAACCGCCTCAAGCCAGAGGGACGCAAGACTAGCCGATTCATTGGTTGAGTTGGCTGAGACAAGAGCCATCGCAAGGTCTTTACGGTTCAGCGGCATAGGCTGTGAATACACCAGCGCCGAAGAAGTTTCTCACGTCGCTCCCTCAGACCCTGAACCTGAGCCAAGAGAGGAGAATGGGAACGGAACCAAAGCAGCCGTGAAACACAATGGCAATGCGACGCAAGCCCAATGTAGAGCCTTATACACGTTGACCAAGAAAGCCCAGTACGCGGATGAAGATGTGTTGTCAATGCTCAGACCGTTTCAGGCTATGAAGTTTGAAGACCTGCAACGTGAAGCCGCTTCCCAACTGATTACCTACCTACAGACAGAAGTCGCCTAGAAACAATCCCAACACACAAACGGAAAAGTCTGAAGGGCAGGACGGGACTAGTCTGTTCTGCCCTAGGAAAGGAGATTTGTTATGGATCACGACCACTTGTCGTATTCTCAGGTGAATATGTATCTGAACTGCTCACTCCAATATAGGTTCAAATACGTGGACAACATTCCTCCCGCTTTCACTTCCGCGGCTCTTGCCTTCGGTTCGGCAATACACGAAGCCGTCGCCGCCTTCCATCAAAGCCGTCTTGAAGGAGACCACCTCAGAGCAGACCAGATGCTGGACGTCTATCGGGATCAATGGCGGTGCGCGGAAGGTGTCAAATACTTCAACGGGGACAACGAAAACTCTCTGCTGGAGAAGGCCAAGAATATGCTGACAGTGTTCCACGAGTCGGCAGATCACAATTCTCAGGTGATAGGCGTTGAGGAGTTCTTTGAAATACCGCTGGGAGGGATACCTATATTTCAAGGGTATATAGACTTGATCGAGCAGTCGGCGGATGGAGACATTACCCTTGTTGACCTGAAGACCGCCTCAAAGAAGTTATCCCAAAGCAATGTAGACTCCAATCTTCAACTCACGGCTTACGCCTTGGCCACGGAATCGATGGGCTTCAATCCCGATGATCTCAAACTGAGGCTGGATGTGTTGCTCAAGACCAAAGAAGCTGGACTGACAAGATATGAAACCAGCCGCACAGCGGACCAACGATATCGGTTCATCAAGTTTCTGTATAGTGTTTGGAACGGTATTCAACGGGACGTGTTCATTCCACGACAGGATTGGCAATGCGGCCAGTGTCCTTACACGAAAAACTGCAAGGAATGGTGAAGGAGGCGACAATGGCGAAAAGAGATCGTATCACGACTGAATTGGCCCCCGTGGACAACAACTTAACCGTCCTGCCACCGAACTCAGGGGTGGTCGGCAAGTTCCTGGAGGAAACCCAGAACATGCTCAGGGCGAGGGCAATGCGAATGAATGGGCTGTTGAAGCGTATAAACGAGTCCGGACAAAGAACGGAAGGTATTCTGAGAATGGCCGCAGAAACGTATGGAGGCCGCCGAAGCAAGCCTGATAACACAGTTCAGGACTGAAGGACTGGTGCAGGAACCCGAAAAGCAGGACGAAGAGTAGCCATTATGTTGAATGCAATAGAGACCCGCGGTCTCTATTTACGGGTCCTGCGGAAACACTAATTGAGAACGCTCAGGAATGTGGCTTGATGGGGAAAGCCCGGCTATACTTGATCCCAAAACCAGTCTTCCTCTTTTCAGAGGATCCACCAGGGCTTAGAGCTCAGGGGGCTGTGGAAAGTTGAGCCCATCATCTAGAACAGTTTCCAAAATCTCTTACAACAGCAATACAGGTCACCTGTCGATTTGAACTGGCCTTGATTAGGTTTTGAATTCAGAGACAAGACCGCTAGTCCTAACTGCCCAAAGGAAAGTCTCATCTTTACGCTTTTAGAGCCGTATTTTATCTTGACAGGGTCGCTTATCTCAGCCTACCATAGCGCAAATTCTGTGTTTTTTTGGCTTCAAATTCTTCCCCCGCATGAGCTCTTGCTCCGGCCCCATCATTTGAAGAGGAAGATCATGAGAACCGAACGGCTCTTGAGAGACACTGGGCTCCAGTACATTCACATAAAAGAAAAGTTGATAAGAAATGAACCGGGGCAGGCCGCCGTCGATTTGTTAAATGAGGAACAATATTTTTTTCGGCAGATAAACCATAATGAAAGAAGGCCTCCCAATGAATTTTCATGGACATTCATCACCCCACACCCTAATTCCACTGGAGATGGGAACTACTTTGACAGTTGGAATGAACCTATTAGTCCCGAGCGACTTTTTGCTGTCACTGGAGAAACAGCATTCGAATCACTGTCTCACAAATGGTTGCCGGTTCCATTTACAGCAAGAGAGACAAGAAATGGTATCCAGGAAATCGACTCCAATAACTGGGTAAGACTTTGGTTTTCCAGACCATCAGTCGAAACCATTGATCTAGTATTATGTGTGGACACTTCTGTTGTTAAAGGCCCCATTAATAATGACTTTTCTGGATTTCCTGAAAACCATTTAAATCACCTCGTCAGCTTACATCCTACGTCGAGTTGCTTTTGGCGGTCTACTTTTTTGAAGGCGGCAGTTGCCAGTGCTGGCGCACACATAAAACCCGTTAATGACAATGATTTTTATCCTGAATATTCCCACTATATAGCATTGCTCAACATCCTTTCAAAATTTAGGTTTCTTCCTAAACTCGAATTGATCACCGATGTAGGCGCTCCTTTCGAGGTGCATCTCTTCTTGGATGTGGGCAACACGCGTACTTGTGGCATTCTGGCAGAAAACAAAAGAGGATCCAATGCAAATGTTGTTCCCAGATCGTTTGAAAAACTGGCCATACGGAATGTCTACAAGCCAAATGAAGTCTACGATGAGCCGTTTGAAACCTGCTGTGCATTTATGCCTTCGCCCTTTGATGGAGAGTTTTTCTCTGGTTTGGACTGGTCTCCCAATTTCCGGATTCCATCTCTCATGCGACTAGGAAATACCGTTCGCACTGAAGAACAATTCGTTTCTGACCTTCAAGTAATGAGAGGACAAGCAATTATGTCCTCACCCAAACGATACCTCTGGTCCAAAGAGTTGGAACCAGATCCATGGTTTTTTTCCACACCCACGCGTGACGGCAGGGATTTAATTATCCGGGGAGAAATCCTGAATCAAATGGATGATAAAGGCTGCCCCCGCTCAATTACCGGCGGTTCCGTACCACATAATCCCCAGTATCCCAGAAGTGCCATGATGACTTTTTTCATGATCGAAATACTATATCATGTTTTTAGCCAGATAAATTCCACAAGGTACCGGAACAGAAAGGGAAATCCCGATGCAAGGAGGTTGCTGAAATCCATAGTCATTGTTACACCAAACGGAATGGTGAGGGCAGAAAAAAAGAGTACGAATCTCGAGTCGCACAGGCTGTTACCCTCTTTTGGGCTTATTGCAGCATACAAGACCCCATGCCGAAAGTGGAATTCGAGTTTGACGAGGCTACCTGTGCTCAGTTGGTATATCTATACTCTCTTATGTCTACAAAATTCTTGGGTAAGACTGATCGCATGTTTCGCTTGCTAGGGAGGACCCGTAGGACTAGTCCGTCGGATTGCTGTGCACAAAAAAGTCTGTCACTCAGATTGGCTAGCATTGATATCGGCGGGGGAACTTCCGATTTGATGATAACTGATTATAGGCCGCAGCAGGGATCTGCTATTCATAGCACGTCACTTTGTCAGGAAGGATTTTCCGTAGCAGGTGATGAAGTTGTTAAGCAAGTGATCAAGGACCTCGTATCTCCTATGTTGGTAAAGGCTTTGTCCCTGAATAACCCCGGCTCAGAGAGCTTGGTCAAACAGCACTTCAAAGATCTATTCTCATCTTCCCCGCCTGATACATCGGCAATCTTCGAGAAAAGGCGCAAACAATGGCTCGATCAGATACTCATTCCATTGAGCCACTCTTTCCTTGGACTCGCTGCCGAGCACGATGGTCCAGAAACCCACATGTTTCAAGATTTCTTCGATATATTTGTGCGAGCGGGAAAGCACTATGACACCAACGTAATGCATTCCTTCCTGGAGAACTTCATCAACCCAATTCCTGGTGTAGGATGGCATCCGTTCGACAACATCAGATGGAGAATTAGCAAGGGAGAAGTTAATCGAGTTGTTCGCTCTACCCTGATGTCAATGCTTAAGATTTTTGCTCAAGCGATCGCACTTTACAAATGCGATGTCGTTCTATTAGCAGGAAAATTCTCTGCGATACCTGCGGTGAGGGATATTCTGGTGGATTTCTGCCCTATCCCTCCGAGCAGGATCTTATCTTTGACAAATTTTGAGGTCGGATCTTGGTATCCCTTTGATAAGAGAAGCAACAGGATCAAGGACGCAAAAACCACAGTAGCAGTGGGCTCTGCTCTCTGGTATTTCGCTGGGCGACAGAGGATGCTTAATGACCTGTCCATCAGTGAAGACAAAAGGGTTATTGAGAATGCGGATCTATTCGTTGGAGAATTGAGAGCCAACAGGGTTGATGAAGCGGACATTCTTTTCCCTGAGGGCCGCAGAGCCAAGCGATTTCTGGAAGTGAATGGACCGGTAAAGTTAGGTTCAAGATTCTTGGACTGCAATTTAGCTCATTGTAACATGTTGTACGAAATTTCGGTGAACAGGGAAAAGAATTTTGTCTTTCCAATAAAATTGGCCCTGTCTCAGGATCAGGTAGATAAGAGTGTAATACGCTATTATCGCGCTAAAGACGCTGTTGATCGAATGGTTTACAAAGATGACGTTTGCATACAGTTGAGGACATTAGAGCAGGACCGATATTGGTTGGATGAAGGGCGCTTATGGTAGGCCAAAGATCTACTAACCGTTTGGGCTGGTAGCTTGATTGGGGGATTTAATGGATCCATTTGAAGAAAACGGCATGAAAATCATCAATAAATCCGGCTCATCTTCTGAAACGGCGGTATCCGCGATCGACCGTTCATCCCTAGAAGATACAAGTTCGGACGTGGGAGCAATTAGGCCCCTTCCCGTGCTACCGCAAACGCCGTTAAAAAATACGGCAGTGACAACCCAAGATACCGATATGTCAAGCCAGCCTTTCCATGAAAACGTTTCGGGAAATCGAACCACCACTGCCAGATTGGAAGTCACCCGCCGGATTAACGTGTGTCAAAAAGACTTGAGTTCCATCATGGATGCTGTGATAGCTTGGGAAAGTGAATGCATAAATTCCGACAGCCGGAAATCGCAGGAAAGAGACAGATTGATGCTCGGACTGATCGATGATCGCAAAAAAGCCCAAGAAAATGCAAACTATTACTTTGAACAGCTCCAGGAGGCACAGCATAAGATAGCGTCTTTCTGCGAAAAAGAAAAACAACTTTCTGAAACCATAAGCCAGCGGGATCGTAGGGTTAGCGAGATTGCTCAAGAATACAAGTCTAATCTTCGTAAGAAGGATGAGGAAATCACAAAATTGAGGGACGATTTTAGAAAGGCTGACGAGGCGAGGCTGCAACTTGTTTCGGAAATTCAGTCAGTGAAGCAATCTTCAGACGATGTCTTAACTCAATTAAGAATGGCTTTTGCAGGTCAGAATCAATTGGTACGGATACTCTCGGACTTGGAATTGCCACTTCGCGACAGGATTTGTTTCAATGCATTGTACACATTGCCTTGGAAAAATGAGACGTATACGTTTAACCAAATAAGTTTCTTCGCTAACAGATTCTTACGATTTATCAATAACATGAATTTCCATTCGCACAGAGAATTGTTGGACGAAGTTGCGAAGTATTTGAATTCCTTGACCGAAGGTTATGAATTTGTCAATGTAGTCGGGCAACCGCCCAATGCTGCTACTCAATCAATTTCAGGTTCCAATCCTGGCGGCGGGGCACGAGTTGCGGCGATGACTGAGTTCCTGATTCGGAAGTTGCCAGAAGGATCTGTATTCAAGAAGGCAGCGGTTTGTTTTCAGAAATAGAGGACTTTGGGGGAGCGATAAGGTAATGAGACACCCTATAAGGCGAGACAAAATAGCGGCTGACACTTTTTTGGACGGTAGATCCGTTTTAGACTATTGGGGATATCTCGATGATCTTTTTAGAAATCACCAGATCCAAAATATTTTGGCCAAAGGAGAGAATCTAGGAGATGGCGAAATCCAATGGTACGCTGAGTATTCGGATAACTGGGACAATTACGAAAACCTTTCAGACAGAGATAGAGAATCTGTAAATAACGAGATTAAAGCGTTCTTACACGAAATACAAGAACTAGCTAATACCTTGACTTTGAGCGATGATCAAGAAGACAAGAAAGCGTCCAAGATTATCCGCGAGATAAAAGGGCCTCCCGACTTCTCATACGTCTGTCTTATGGACAAGCGACCCACCATAGCAGGATGGGGGATCAGAGATTGCGATCGCGTCCCTAAAGGTGAGGAACAACCTGATATCTTCAAAATAATCAGACCCGACGATCTCCCTGAAAAAACAGAGCCGCCAAAAGATCTGGAAAACCGAATAATTGAGAAACGGGAACCGAACTCTGGACGAAAGGACGAAAAAGATCCCCCGGACAAGCCTAATGAAAACTTTGAGAGGCGTCCCCAATTTCTGAGAAGTGGCTTACCGTGGGCAATCTCAGCGTTATTGGGTGTAGTCGTATTGGTACTGTTGGTTTTGTTGTATAAGCAGCCAGGACAAATAGATGCCATTAGGAAACGGCCACCAGGAGATCAGTATAAGATCACGGACAATCCGCCGGTTGTGAATCCACCCGGATCGACGAATGAGAATGAGGCGGAAAAAGTATTATGTCTTCCCCAAAATCCAACAAATCAACGGCCTGTTCGGCCAACAGAAGTGCAGTCTCCCGATAGTCCCACTCGCGGATTCAACGGCAAGATCTATCTACAGAGTGACGCTAGAGACGTAAGGGAATGGTCTATCATGTTTCCCGGTCAGTCAGAAAAGCAAACCGAAGAATACCTTAAGCGATTCTATCTTCAATATCCGGGAGTACGTACAATGATAGGGAAAACCGGGACGCTAAATGTTCTTCCAGCAACTTCAGATGAAAACGTGACGATACGCGTAATGGCCAAAGATCCCCAGTCCAACCAGACTCAGTGTTTCACGATAACTAGGTGCGGAGGGAGCAATAACCAATGAACAATTGCCTTTCCAAGCAAGAAGACGAAAACGTCGAGAATAGAGCGACAAACCTTGTCGCATTCACCAGTGATTTGATCAATTGGATGCAGAAACACGAACTCTCCGAAGCGGATCAAACGAATACGCAAGCTATGATAGAGGGAATTGTCTCGGATCTGTACGACAATCATCGTATCGCCCGTAATATAGCTAAGGTGGCGGGTAGACCAATGACAATTGCTCTCTTTGGGCCTAGCGGCGCAGGCAAATCGTACTTAGTTAACGAACTTGCCCGAGGCGAGAATCAGACTTTGGATGTATTACTATCCGACGGGCACCATGTGGATTTTTTGACCCAGATCTGTCCGACAGGGGGAGCAGAGACCACCGCCCAAGTCACTAGATTCACGACACGTTTGGTCGACCCTCCAGACCCTAGATTTCCTGTTCACATTCGTTTGTTGAGTGTAACGGACCTCGTTAAAATCCTCGCCATGGGATATTACTATGAATGCTCCCACCCCGCAAATTCTCCCGGTGTTTTAGGCATCACCGCTGAAGCAGCGTGTTTCCGAAGTAATTTCTTTGCAAAAACGCATTTGACCTATGCCGAAATGCGGGAAATCGAACGATACGTCGTTAACGAAATAGAGGGCCATGGCCTCGACGGTATGGCTGCTAAAGATTACTGGAAAGAATTGTATCGGTCGGTATCCTGCGCTTCCGAGGATAGCCAGATTAGGATCCTATCGTACTTGTGGGGGAACATCGATGCGTTCACGGCACTATTTGTCGATCTAGTCAACAGCCTGAAGTCTATTGAGTCTGAAGAAATCTGGGCCGAACCGACTTGTCTTTTGCCGAGGGATCGGAGCATCATTAATGTGGACAATTTGAAACGTAACTTACGCCGCAGAGATGACGAGGAAGTCCAGTTCCGCACATCGAAAGGGCATATACAAAAACTACCGCGGAGTCTGCTTTCGGCGCTGACTGCCGAAATAGTGTTGTATGTGCCCCACGACAATTGCGGTTCTGTAATGAGTGTTGTCGATATATTGGATTTCCCGGGAGCCAAGGCAACTGGAAACAATTTTTCGAGGGATCAGATTGACGCTCCTCCACAAACAGTCGGAGCTCTGGATTACATGGCTGAGGCATTTATAAGAGGAAAAGTCGGCTATCTTTTCAATCGTTATGTGGAACTCCGTGAGATCACGAATCTAGTCTTATGCTGTCCTCCTGATGATCCATCAGCCCTTTCGCTTCCAAGATTGGTCGAAAAATGGATCTCGCAAACGCACGGTAGCACTCCTCCTGATAGAAACGGCAAAGAAGTGACGCTTTATGTAGTCTTCACTAAATTCGATAGTACCCTCACTAAGACAGCGGGAGAACCTCCAAACTCAACGAAGAGATGGGAAAATAGACTGAGGAACGGTTTTGCTGACTTCTTTGGCAAAAGTCGACAGAATTGGGTGGACAAGTGGGATGGAAGTGGTTCTTTTCGCAACTGTTTTTGGGTTCGCAATCCTAAAGCGAATACTGGAATGTTTAAAATTGACAAAGAATCAGGCATTGAACGCTTTAGCTCGGGCTTCGACGAATGGACAGCGGAACTTAAACCTTATTATATGGAGAACAACCTGGTGAGACGGCATTTTTCAACAGTCGGAATCGAAAAGAGTTGGTCGGAGGTTGCTACCCCTGGACGAAACGGTATTCAGCTCCTTCTTGAGCGATTAATAGCCAATTTAAGGCCCAGTCAAAAAAACGCTGTCTTAAGCCAGGAAATTGACAGGGTTATGGAGGCATTAGAAGAATCACTGGCTGTGCTTACAGAGGAAGACCCCGCCAAGAGTGCCGCACGGGAAATGGCGGAGACTCGTGTAGGTGAGCTAAACAGAGCTATGAGAAGAAGCACGTCTTCGTTTGGCGCGCTCCTAGAAAATTGTTATTTGAATGAGAACATAGTGGTCGATATTTACGATGCGACTGTCAGAGAAGACGAGTGGGGCACCGAACCAGCCGGTGCAGCGGGTAAATCTGGACAGGGGCTTGATCTGGATCCAGACGATCCGTTTGCAGATGAGGAAGGGCCTGATTCGCTGGAAGATCCCGGTTTCTCTGACACGTTCTTAGGTGGGGATGGAGCTTCCGAGGACCACACGGATGCTTGGGTTCCTTCCTCAGATCGCGCTGCCCGGTTCGCAGGACGAATAATGGAGAAATGGGAATCAGTCCTCACAAATGTAGCAAGTGACGTAGACATTCGGAGAAAAAGCGGTCTGTCTGACGAGTGGTGGTCCAGCGTCACGAAACACCTAGTTAGAGCGGCTAGAGAACGTTTCAACCTCCAACAAACATTGGCCGAAAGTTCTAGAGAGTCCTTCAATGATCCCTTGGCATTGGACAAAAACAAAGAACAAGGGTTGATAGCGTCATTGATAGTAAATGACTTTATTAACTGCCTAGGGACGGAATCGTTTGTATCAGATAACGACAACCTAGCCTCTAATCCTAAAATAGATCCCAACAAATATCCCGGTGAAGATATTTTCGTTGAGTGGAGAAATCGCTTGCGGTCAATTATCTCAGAAGAAGATCTTGGTCCGTCTGGGGAGCGTCTTCGCAAAATGCGGTCAGACTTGGTACAATTGATGGACATTCACTTACAGCGGATCATGTAATCAGTGATAAAGAGGGACCATACCGGTTGGTTGTGTGGCTTCACCTGCTTTAAAGGGAATCTACCTTGGGGTTGTTTCTTGCCCCACGATTTGCTTTTGACATAACTTTAGTTGGGACAGTTGACAGATTGTGCTTCGCCTTCGTCATGAATTACAGATGCGTTGACTTTAACGTACAGGATACAAGGGTGCATGCGAGAGAATTCTGATCATAGGAGGCCTTGTCCGCTAGGCTCGGGAGGAGAAGATGAAAATCTTTTTGACCGTTCTTGCAGTTCTCCTGGTAATCCCGACTATACCCGTTGGGCTCAATGCTGAAGCCTTGTCGGATCAATTCCGCGTTGCCACGGAGGCGCCTACCCCTCAAGGAAATCGTTTCGCAAG
The DNA here is from genome assembly GCA_963747865.1 of uncultured delta proteobacterium. GTDB lineage: Bacteria > Desulfobacterota > Desulfomonilia > Desulfomonilales > Desulfomonilaceae > JBBSBY01. The sequence continues at coordinate 35,993 of CAVVHK010000020.1, forward strand.
ATATGAAAAGATGTGCCGGTGCTGTTTCTTTGAGCCAGTCCGTAATTGGCATTGCACTTTTATGGAAGTGTCCCGCTGCGTACAAGAGGGAGGGATATGCTGGGCTACAGGCTACCCGCCTGAACCGCGAAGCGGTCTTGGGCTGGGGCCAAGAACCGCAACTCAGATCCCTCTTAGCCTAACAGAATAGTCCATATAAAAAGTGGATTGAATAATCAGGATTTAAGGTCTGTTAAACAATGAGCCTGCATAATTGGGCGTTTACATGTCTGAAGGAGGCCGCATTATGGTTCATCTGCCCAATCTGAATCGGGATCTTATGACGGGTGCGTTGAGGTACGCCGAGCACTATGGGGCCCAGGGGGATCCTTTTGCATCTTTTTTCTTCGCTTGGTATTCCTTCAATCACTTTTACGATGCCTTTGCGGAACACAACCATCCCACGGATGCTTATAGGCGCAACAACTCCGGCAGTGTGCTGGAGAAAGAAAGACTTCGCTTTTTATCGAACCAACCAGAATTTCAGACGATTTACAGAATTTTTCAAAACACATTCGTAGGAAGCCATCAGCCGGAGGTTGGCATACCTGTCCATAACATGAAATACATCGACGGGGATTCGCCCCCAGAGCAAAGGCGGGTGAGATTGTTCAACCTCAGTTCTTGGGAACTCTTCAAAAATCTATATACGATCAGGAATAATCTCTTTCACGGTCAAAAGCGTGTCTGCGATGAAAACGACAGGTGTGTTTGTGACGCTGGAGCCCGAATCTTGATACCGTTGCTCCATCATCTACTTGCGTACACGGAAGATACGATATCCGGCTAATTGCCTAACGGTGTGACAATGCACCACGAAAAGGCGAGGACTGGCTTAACCAATAATGGCCTACAGTGAAGTGGGGGAAATTGATGGGGCATATGCTCCATTGGCTCCATCTGTCTGTGCTTATTCCGTAAGAATATGGGTTGCAGTCGAATACGGCTGCGATCATCAAGGCCTGCAGATTAAGAAACATTCATAAGAAACGGAAATGGCGCCGCAAGCGTTGGCTCACAACACCACTTCCGCGACTCATGTTAGACGTAATCCATATTTGAAATCTTAGACGGTTCGCATGCCTGAGCGATCACCTTTCGCTCAACCAACTTGGCGTACGTTTTGGGGGCCGAAGCAAAGACTTGTTGACCAATCTCCAGATTGGCTTCGTCCAAATCCCTGAAGCTATCCTTCATGGCATTCGTCTCCAGAAAGTCTTCCTCCGGAGCGGTTTGCTCAGGGCCAGCTTCCGCTTGTTCCGATTCCACTGGCGGCGCCCATTGCAACCAGCCGGGCCTCTTTTTATCAGGAAATATGTCAAGTTTCCCTTTGACAGCATACCCGTGTGAAACTATTTCGTAAAATTTCACTGGTTTCCTACCGTCTTCCTCCATAGGGCCATCATAATACGGTGTGAGTCGTCCTTTCAGAGGTTTGGGATTTCCTCTTTTGGCGACTAGGCATTGCCTGGATGTAGGCGTTCTACTCAAAAGATGGGTCCCCGGGGTTTCTTTATACACTTGGATTGTGCCAGCGTATGCGAAACCACAAGCCTCGATTAACTCAAGCCCCTCCTTTGACTTGTCTTCATCCAGCCAAAGAAACAAAATGGAATCGTCCGCTGCAAATTTTTTTATGGGAACCATTAACTGATCGGCAACGTCGCAAACGGAATAATTACCACGGGGACCGTCGATGGGAGGGTCACAAATTATCGCCTCACACTGGCCGGAGTAACATTCCGGTTCACTGAAGTCTTCTTCCTCTGCCTCTCCTTTCGGTTGTGTTTGCGTTTCTCCTCCGAACTCAACGTCCGATGTATGAACAGCGCTTACAGGCTCCGCTGTCGTTGCATCGCCTTTATTAGCGTCCAAGTTCCCCGCCGCTGTATTACTTGAATGCGATGCGGGCTCCAGTTTCACCGGTTCCAAGACAGGCGATTCCTCGGCCTCCTCTTCTACTTCGGGTTCCTGTGCCGCCTCGTTTCTGAACTCAGCGAGCGGCGGTTTTTCAGTTGCCTGTGTGAGTACCTCATGGGTCTCCCGGCGGTCGACAACGGTGTTCGCCGATGCCGATTCTAATGCGGTCTCCCTTGATTGCGGTTCCGGCTCTTTCCCCTCCAATTCAGGGGCGGGCGATTCTGTTGTATGATCCTCCTCTTTCAATTCTTGTTTTGTTCCGCCCTCCTGTTCGTGCAAGGGAGCGTCATCCACGCCATTTTCCGAATCAGCCGGTTCGGGCTGGTTTTCTAGAACGTCTTGGTCTTCTGATTCCGATTCCGGATTCTCTGAATGAGATAATTTCCTCAGCTCCTTATACGCGCCGTGTATCGATAATTTTCCCTCTCGGTCTCGGAGCCTTCTCTTTAAGTCTTCGTCACCGTTTTCACATATGTACATGCCTTTCTGCATCGTGGTTGGCGAAACGTCTACTCTCTCAGCTAATACTACGTGAGTGTGTATCGGCCTTCCCTCAGCCTTCTTGCCGGCGATCTTTCTTTCATTGGCATCTTTCTGGATCGCCTTTTTGAATTTCATAGCCACTTCTATCTTCTGGAAATCGTTGAGGGACCGTCTTCCGGTCTGAATCTCTAACATCTTATCCATAGCTGCGATGTTTGATGGCAACTCTATACCTATTGGTTCCGGAAAGGGTATCCCCAGGCCTTGGCAAATCTCCAACCGGTGGTGGCCATCCAGCAAAATAAGTTTACCATCTTTCTTCCATGCGACGCCTCTGTCACGGCAACCGTAGGTCCTAATACTCTCCTTTAACGCGTTGTATTCCACATCGCTCAGTGGGGGCAAGAAGTCCTTGAATTCAAGATAAATCACTATATTGTTTTCACACACATACTCTCCACTGCTGGATTCGTGGTCTTCATGGCTCTGATTTGAAACACATACCGGTTGAGACTCAGGGATGTCCCTTGACATGAACATAATCTTGGGTTCAATATCTTCCATTCAAAATCCTCCTGGAGATTGATACTTAGTGCTAAGTATCCGTACAAATCTTGAGCAATCAAACAGAATGAACTAATATTCTAAGATATCTTATTGTAATGTATCTCTTTTATATGCTTACTTGCTAATGCCCCCATTGTCATAGGTGTCGTAACAAAAATCATTAGTCATAATATAATGTAACAGCGAATAGCTTAATAACAACAAGTATTTAATGTGATATAGGGAGAGAATGAGAGAAGATATAAAGGTAGGTATCGAGACGGGTCCGAAACTTTTTCTGCGGATCGAAGAGCTAAGAAGCCCAGCCAAACAGCTTCTTAAAGGGATACAATGGCTGTTCCAATTGACGCGGCTAAAATTAAATTGCGAACGAACTACCTGCGTGGGCGTACCAATATGATCCGCCCCCGGATTCCCCAGAGCGGTGAACACAAAGAGATCCCACATGCCTCGTTTGAGGCCTTTTTCGGCTGCTATTTTCTCCTTTCTTTGATTGCAACGGACGTTTGACAAAATTCTGAACTCCAATTCACTCAAATTTTCATGAACAAAAATTTAATCACCGGGCAAGATTTGTCAAGAGGCTGATCGTAAAAAATTCTCGGTTTCACAAAAAACGCTGGTTGGTTGTGGTCAGGAAAAAAACGGTGGCAGCGTTAGCTGGATTTTTTTGCCAACATTCTGCCAACATTTTTATGAACCGAAAGGGTTTAATACGGCGTAATACGGCTTGGAATGGCTTGAATTTGTTAAGGTTTCGCTGCAAGTCTCAGGATTTATGGTTATTTGCGCCGCCCTCTCACGGCGGTGTCCTTCAGCGGTCCAGGTAGGCCCGATGTTGTACACCTCCAGTACACCAATTTAGGCACTGAAACGACCTCACAGGAACCGAAAACGACTGACAGGGCTTGAAATGGTTGGGTGTTTAGGACAAGTTGTTGTTTTTGTTACATATGGAATTGCATTCGGGATGCAGGGCTCAAGGAACGGATCGGGGGAAACGAATCTTATAGGCAAATTGGTTTATATGATGGCCTATCACCGAGGGACGCCACGGGATCTTTCGAAAAATCCTTTTGCACCAGATTTGCACCAATCGGTGCTGTATCGTCCTGTATTGTCGTAAAACATGGCAACGGGTGGCAACAGAGAAGCGGTTGTTTTTATTAATAGTAATCCCATCCATTCAAGAATGGGGTTCAGGTGGTCGCTAGTTCAAATCCAGTCGCCTCGACCAGACAAGACAATCGAACCGTCGAGTCGGCTAAGCTGATTCGGCGGTTTTTGTATTTGGGAAGGTCGTTTTGGGAACTTGGAGCGCCATTTAAATTAATAAAGGCAAGATTCGGTACTGAAAACTTCAGCCATTATATGAACAACATCGTTATGGTAAACTGCTTAAGAGTGAAATAATTGCTGAGAGGAACACATCATGAGAGCGGACGAAGTGGTAAGAAAAGAGCTGTTGGCGTTGCTGGAAGGCGGGAACGCTCACATGAGCTTCGAGGATACAATTGCGGACTTCCCCTTGGAGAATATCAACAGCAAGGCCCTGCGCACTCCGTATTCTTTCTGGCATTTTGTGGAGCACATACGCATTGCCCAATGGGACATTCTAGAATTCATTCGTGATCCGCATCACGTCTCCCCGGGAGTTTGAGGAATCGGGAAAGCTTGAATAGAAGAGTTTAAAGGGCTTGAGGCTTATGGAAATCGAACAACTGATCAAAGAAAAGAGAGAAGAGATACTGCAGATCGCTTACCGGCATGGGGCCAAGAATATACGTCTGTTCAGCTCGGTAGCTCGTGGAGAAGCCGGTGAATCAAGTGATATCGACATACTCGTTGAAGTTGGCGAAAATCCTTCCCCCTGGTTTCCAGGAGGACTTATAGCTGATCTCGAAGGATTGCTCGGAAGGCGGGTCCATGTAGTCACGGTCGGAGCTTTGCATTCATATATTCGGGCCCGTGTATTGGAAGAGGCGGTTTCGTTATGATGTTTCGCCTCAGTTGGAATTGGACAAAGCCTCCGTTAAGATAGTCACAAGGCAGCGGAGGGAACACCATGAAGGGGCGAAGAAAGAATTACACCAGCGAGGAGAAGGTGCGGATTCTCAGGCGTCATTTGATTGACCAGGTTCCGGTGTCGGACTTGTGCGATGAACTGGGACTTCAGCCAACCGTGTTTTACCGATGGCAGAAGGAGTTTTTCGAGCATGGGGCGGCTGCGTTTGAGCGTCACGGCAACGGCAAGGAGCGTGGCTATCAGCGTCGTATTGAAGCCCTTGAAGCCAAGATCAAGCGCAAGGACGAGGTCTTGGCGGTACTAATGGAGGAGCATGTTGCTCTAAAAAAAAGTCTTGGGGAGATCTGAGAGCCGTTTGGGTGCCTCACGACGTCCGGGACACCGTTGTAGATTTCGTTGACCGATGGTCTGGACTGACGGAGATCGCAGTCGTCTGTTTTGTTCTTTGGTTGGGGATCTCCAGGAGCAAATTCTACAACTGGCGAGCCCGATACGGAATGGTCAACGAGCACAATGGAAAGATTCCACGGGATTTCTGGATTGAAGACTGGGAAAGGAAAGCGATCATTCGATTCTACCATGACAATTCCCTGGAAGGTTACCGACGATTGACCTTCATGATGCTGGATTCTGACGTGGTTGCGGTAAGTCCGGCCACGGTTTGGCGGGTACTGAATAAGGAGGGGCTTCTGCGTCCTTGGAAGCCCACGCTGTCAAAGAAGGGAACGGGTTTTCAGCAGCCTCTCCATCCGCATCAGCACTGGCACATGGACGTGTCATATATCAACATCTCCGGCACATTCTATTATCTGTGCAGCGTGTTGGACGGTTGCAGCCGATATATCGTGCACTGGGATATCCGCGAGTCGATGACCGAGGCGGATGTGGAGATCATTCTCCAGAGAGCAAAAGAGAAGGTTCCCGATGCAAAGCCCAGAATCATCTCAGACAACGGGCCTCAGTTTATCGCCAAGGATTTCAAAGAGTTCATTAGGATCAGCGGCATGACACATGTCAGGATTTCGCCCCATTACCCACAGAGCAACGGCAAGATCGAGCGGTGGCATCAGTCGCTCAAGCGCGAGTGCATTCGGCCGGGCACTCCTTTATGCGTGGATGACGCCCGGCGCATCGTGGTAGGCTACGTGGAGCATTACAACAATGTGCGTCTTCACAGCGCTATAGGCTATGTCGCTCCCAGGGACAAACTGGAAAGACGAGACAAGAAGATTTTTGCCGAACGAGATCGGAAGCTGGAGCATGCCCGGGAACAACGCAGGCTGCGGCGAAAGTCCAATCAGAGCAAAGACCTCGCGACAACGCCTGGACAATATGATAAACTGAAGCCGCCGAGTGAAACGGAGACAGGCTCTGCTGGGAAGCAACCCGTCGAGGGATAGCTCGGCCAGGGCTCATCGAGCCGATGGATTGGGCGCTGGGAATCTCTTCCTGGCCCCATCCTCACTTCCATCCATCGGACGATAGACCCTGACATGCCTCAAAAAATCCCCGCCCGAAGGGCGGAACAGAAATTCGATTCATCAACCCAGACTGTCTAACAAAAATAGGCGTCTGTCCAATTTCCGCTGAACCAGTACAATGAGAGATGATGAGCTTTGTCTCGTGCATATTCTGGATTGCATGCTAAAAGTTGATCCTATCAATGTTTTTGATCAGACAATAGATACTTTGGTCGATGCAATGTATCAACTCAGAGAAAAGAAAGATCAGTTAAAGAATGCTTATTACGGAGTCAAGAAAATAGTTAATGATTACGATCTAGTTTTCGATGATTCCCCTGGTAGCGCTCCTCTTCTCAAAAATCCAGTTGAACTCAAAAAACCTGACTCGATAAGTTCAGAATTGATCAAAAAAGCCGAAACATGCGCCAAATACTATCTTCATGATAGTCCGATAAGCGAGATAGCAAAAATAAGCATAGAATTAACTGATCTACATAGGAAGATGATAAGCGCTCTCTTCCTATTCAAGAATGATTCCGGGCAGCTCAATCTTGAATTCGATGGAATGCCCGGGACAATTGAAGCCCTCATTACTCTAACGAAAATAGCCTCCAAAGCTCCTTTAGATCTCTTGGATTCCCCGCATCCTTCACTAGCTAGGCCTGGTGTAGCATCACTTATCGAGGATGCGGAAAAAAAATGCGCTGATTTGATATCCTTACATAGCGATCTCGAAAAATACTACGATTTAAGAGAATTATCAGTAGAAGGGTTGCAAGAGGCGGCAAGAACGTTCCTTAATAGTGGTTCGATCTTAAACATCATTAGCGGGAAGCGGCATAGAGCAAAAAAAACATTTAACCAAATTTCCAAGAACAAGAGAAAACTCAAGAAACTCCGAAAGAGAGCTTGAAATCTCTCGAATTCTCGATTGGCTTGAACGTCAAATTCAACTCTCGAATAATGTTGAATTCAAGAGTTCTTTTGGAAAATTATTCAAAGGGGTTCAAACCGATTTTTCAAAAATCCGTAGACTTCATGAATGGTACATGAGCAGTCAGCTTGAAATTTCGAAGACCCCGTGGCTGAGTGCAAATGTGAAGATTTCCCTTCTGGATTTTTCATGTTTGAAACAACTGCAGGAATGGCAAAAAACTTGGATTGAACGCAAGTCAACTCTGGAAGCTTGTAAGAATAGAATTGATGCAGTTTTAGGTTTTAAGTCCGAGAAATTGATCTCCGGCATTGCCGAATCAGGATGGCTATCTTACTGCGAGACGGTTCACAAGATATCGGGAAATCTCACGAAAATTCCCACAATACTTGTGCCTGTTATAGACGATTCTGTATCACCGGCACGCGCATTGTCTGTTTTCAAAGCCAAAATGAAAATGGACTCTGATGAAACTAAAGCGGATTTAAAGCTGCTACAGGAGGGGACCAAGGAAATTGCCGGGTTAAATAAGTTACTTCCGGGAATTGACAAAATCCAATATACGACTTGGACTGATTATTTTTCAAAAATTGAAGCTCTGATTGAAGCTCTGAAAGATATTACTGAATTTGCGTTTCGGTACGGTCACACGAAAACTTCAGTCAATGAGGTTAAAGATTTTATTCAGTCTAAATTGGAATTAGAGGATAACCTCAAGAAGATAACTTGATGATTCATACAAGTTCGGCTAAGTAGATTAATATCCATCGTGGTAGAAGATCGGAAAGTCTTAAAACGAACAGGGCAAGCTTCTTTTCGTCAACGATGGGGATCTTCAGGCGGTTCGGTTCCTGATGGATTATAATTATAGGTTACTATCAGTACATCGCCGGTTATTGTAACTCTCCAAAACTTGAACTGGTTTTTGGAGTAGATTTGGAACGGATATGGGATATTTTCGAGCGAGATCTGCCGGTTTTGAAATCACAGGTTATAAATATTCTTTATGAGCTTAAATATTCAAACTCCTTGGAGTCTCATCGAATACCCAGAGTCCGTCCGGCTGGTTCAATACAATGTTAAAAATATTCGGATTTAAAGGTTTTTGGATATGGAAATCAATAAGCTTGTCAAAGAAAAGAGAGAAGAAATTCTTCAGATTGCGGCTCTTCATGGAGCGACAAACGTACGAGTCTTTGGGTATGTAGCTCGTAGAGATGCCCGAGATTCCAGTGATATAGACTTTCTGGTTGATATGGAGCCTGGAAGAAGCCTTTTCGACAGGACTGAACTTATTGCCGATTTGTGAGACCTTCTGGGTCGAAAAGTGGAAGTGGCCACCAAAGAAGGGGTATACACTCTGTTGAAAAGGAGAGTTTTGAAAGAAACTGTACCGCTCTAACTTCTCACATAATCAGTGAGGCTACGGCTTAATAGCGTTCGTCAACCATGGTCAGCCGGGGATACGACTTTCAACTATTACGAGTTGACGACGCCCGTGGGCTTCCACAGTTTGATTCAGATACTTGCCTTTAGCATAAAATAGCAAGGGCCTTCGGCAACAGACAAGAATTGCACAAGCATAAGCCCACTGCCCCATTATTTCGAGTTGGCAAAACAACAAGGGGCGCCTGGAGGCTCAAAAGGCCTCAGACTGACTTTGAAAACCTACTCGTAGTGGCGACCGGAGGCAGGTTGCGGATTAGGAGATGGCGGTTCCGGATATTCCACAAAGGCATCAATGGAGGGCAATCTTCCTGCAAAAAGAGTTCTCGTTCTGACAAAATATCCAGCGCTCTGAGCCCAGGCGCTGGCCAGGATACGCCTACCGTTTTTTTACTGAATACCAGATGGAACAGTCTCTCAACCCACATTTGGGTTGAGAGCCTGTTCCCGTGATCGTATGAGGTCCATCCGTTAGCGGTATTAGTGAAATTACTCCCCGGCAGCCTCTTTATTAACGTCTTCAGCCAGGTCTTTTCCCGGCTTGAAGAAAGCCAATCTTTTGGTTGGGACGGTGATTGTCTCACCACTTTTTGGATTGCGCCCGATATACCCTTTGTAATCCCTTACGGTAAAAGAACCGAACCCTCTTATTTCAATCCGATCTCCGGATACCAGAGTCTTGGCCATGGTATCGAAAACCTTGTTCACGATGTCCTGGACCTTCATTAGAGGGAGTTCCAACTGTTTGCACAAGATATCGATCAAATCCGACTTGTTCATAAGAGGCGCCCTCAGGTTCACTTTGTCTTTTTTGAAGCCTTCTTCTCAATTGGCTTTTGCGGCGGCTTCACTGTGTCTTTGAGAACCTTTGCGGCTCTGAACGCCGGGACCTTCGTGGCGGGAATGTTGATCTTTTCCTGAGTACGCGGATTGACTCCTGTGCGGGCCTTCCTCTCTGCTACAAGGAATGTCCCGAGTCCATCTATACGGATCTTTTCATCATTTTTCAGGGCACCCTGAATCGTTTTTACCAGTGAAGCCAAGACGGTACCAGCTGCTTTCTTGGTAACTTCCGCCTCCTGAGCAAGCTGTGATACAAGTTCTTCCTTGGTCATCTCTCTTCCTCCCCTTGGTGTTCACGTCTACGGTGTGTGCTGCGGACGAGAGAAATTTAATGGGACCGGACCTCCCTGTCAACGTAAGTTTTTCCAAAATTCACTGTCCCACCAGGATGGGAGGTTGTGGCGATTCGGGGGGGCAGAAATTGGAGTTGTTGGCAGGCGTTTGACCAGGAAATTTAAGGGAGCCAAGCTCTTGTCAAAGACGCTTCTAACGTGTTAAAAAATAGTAAACTTGGAACCTTTATATAGACGTCAGGAGACAATCCCTGCAGGATACCAGGTTACCATGGAAGCCTTTCTCAGACCTAATTTCAGGATCTGAGGAGTACTTTCATGAACCGCTTTCACAGGAATAACAGACGAACCATTGACGATAGGTTAGTTTCAATCTTTTAAAGATACGGTAGATTTCTTTTGGCAGAGCGCCGAGTGGGCTGGTGGTTTGAACGTCAGACGTGATTAAACCCAACCGGGAATCCAGAATAGAGCATGGATATACCGATTCTCCTCCCACAGACGATTGGCCAAGCTTCTGTATACCAATCTATCGACCACCAACCGCAGAAACCTTATAGCAAACATAAGTTACAGGATTCGTTTCAATCCAGACCTAATTGGCGAGCCCGAAAGCAATTTAAACGAGGAATAGCATTATGGACGTAATGAAGATCGACGTAATCGTGGACAAGATCATGGCACTGACGGACGAAGAGGGTTATTTTTCTCCGTCTGAATTACGATCTGCTTTTAGTCAGCAAAGAGATTTGCAAAAGGTTGCGGGGCTTACCATAAACCAGTTAGAAAACCACTCTTTTTCAAAAGACGGCAAGTTACGAGTGCCGAGCCACCTAGGCAAAGAATCGGTGAAAAGGTTCATTAACATTGCCAAAACGGCGCGCTTGCAAGGCAGGAAGTTGAGCTTTGCCGAAGCTGAAGAGATTGTTGAGAAACAAAAGCCTCTCAGAAGCGCTGAAACTTCAGAAGTGGGAGTCGCCGAGTCGGCTCCAGTGGAAGTGAGAAAAGGTAAAGTAATACTTAGGAAGGCGGTTGTGGCTTCTCTGAAACCGAAAGAAGAGCCGGAACTAACAACTCCGGAAGCTCCTGTGCCCGGTCAAAAAATAGACAACCTGGTAGGCGTAATTATAAAAGTTTCTGATCCGGAAGGGTATTTTGATCCCAAAGAGGCCTATGCGAAGGTAAGGGGAACAGGGCTTTCCAAGAGGTTATCAGTAATAATTTCCAATCTCAGGTTGCAGGGATTCATCAAGGACGATAAATTAAGAATACCGGTATCCGGTGGTTCTGAAGCTGTGAAAGGCTTTATTAATCTTGCTGCAAGGTTGCGCAGGCAAAATGCCAGCATGTCTTTTGATGATGCGGTGACAGACAAGCCCACTGAAGCTTCTCCTACGGAGCCAACACCGCCCCCGGAGCTTTCCCTGGCTCCTTTAGTCCTCCAGGAACCGCTTATACCTGCTGAGGCAAAATCTGAGCTGATTGTAATACCAGTGGAACCTATTGCTGTTTCAAAACCGGAAGAGGATTTCAAGGCGCGGTACGAAGAGATGAAAGCCAAGGTTGCCGGATTGGAAGGAGAGCTGTCCGCCTATAAAGACATGTGCTTTCACTTTATTGAGATATTCAAACGATGAAGATACTCTGAGTTTCGTAAACAAAGGCGGGTGTGAAGTCCGGTAAGATACCCGCCTCCGTCTATTGCCGCCCTTATGGAGCGCTTCGGTTCCTGAGACGAGCAATTTCGTCGCACTTCGGCAACAGATCTTCTGCGGCCACACTATATGGGGTCAGAATAATGGGAAGACCACGCGCCTCACCACGCTGCATGCGCCCCCAATAAACGGGCGCCGTCGCCTGGTGATCGCAAGCTCTCATTGTGATCGGACCGATAGGGCTTTCAATCGTCATCCCTTCCAGTGCGCCTACGACTTTCTCCGTATCAACAGCGCCCGCCTTTTTTATGGCCTCCGCTAGAAAACGTGCGGCGCAGTATCCTGAAAAGAAGGCGGACCCAGGCGGAATCGGATCAGATTCGCCCTTCTTCTTCATAAATGCATAATACTGTTTCACAAATTCCTTGTTTCCTGGAGAGCTCGGATAATACCAGAGATAACTACCGCTTCCCAGGGCGTTTTCGCCCACCGGGCTATCAGTCAATTGAGAGTTCAGCGCAGGGTCTGCCATGAAGTTGAGAAAGAGGTGTGTTTTTTCCAAGACCCCGGACTTAACGGCTTGGGACATGAATCTCGCCATCCCTGAAGCGCCAAAGGCCACAAATACCGCTGACGGATTCTTGGCGGTTATATCCTTCATGTTCGGAGAATAGTCAGCGGTTCCAAGAGGAACCCAAGCCTCTCCCACCTTTTCCGCCCCGGGCTGCAACTTCTTAAATTCTTCCCAGAAATTTCCAGCTATTGAACGGCCGTACTCGTAGTCTTCGCCTACAATGTACCACTTGAGATACTTTCTGTACTTTGCGTAGCGTGCGCCGGACCTTCCCTCGATGACAGTATTCGGACACGCGGCAAAAACGTACCTGTGGCCATGTTCTCCCGTGATTCGCTCACTTCGCGAAACGTGTACCATAAAAATTTTCTTATGGTCCTTCGCAAGGTCCGAAACAGCCAAAGCGGATGCGCTATTGGAGGTCCCTCCCAGAAAGTGTACGCCCTCCTTCAGCAAGAGTTCCTGGGCTGCCGCCACAGCCTTTGCGTCGGAGAACTGGTCATCCCTTGTGATGATTTCGATCGGACGTCCGTTGAGTCCACCTCTCGAATTAATGTCTTCAGCCACCATCTGCCAGCCGAGAAGCGCCGGTTCTCCGAAGGCGGCCTTAGCTGGTCCCGAGAGGGCGTCTATGACGCCGATTTTGATTGGGTCGGCTGCAAGAGCTAAAGCAGGGCACCCCACCGATACGAGAAACGGCAATAGAAACCCGATCAATACATCCCTGATCAGACGACAACGCTGCGAGTCGCTCATCATGTCACCCCCAAGTTTTCCAGAATATGTGTCCAGTTGCACAAGAAACTGTAACATGGCCTAAAATACAGTCCGCCTGTATATAGAGACACACCATCCCAGCCCGAATGAACCGGACTCATCCGGTGACGGCGTTTTCTTTCAGGTTGTGGTTTTGCTTGCCCGAAGTAGAAGGTTTCTTTTGAATTCAGATGCCCGTCGCTTCCTGTCCGATGACTGCCCTGCAGATACGATTGACGCCATCTTTCTGAAACAAGGAAGCGATTCCGCTTTTTAAACATACATCTAACATACGACGCCGTCAAAGAAAATGTTCGCTTTCACGGATTCACTTAAACGCTGCATGAGATGGGCGTACGAAGGCCCTGGGGTCACCCCCCACGACTTCCGCTTTTAAGGAGATAGGTTGGATCACGGATTAAGGAGGATTTAGCGTGGAAAACAAGGTATGATATCGATCCGCTTTCGGATCAAAGGCCAACAGATCGAACGCGAGCTCCATTCGAGTAGCCTGTTCCTCGTAACGCTTCTTGAGGCTTACGGCCACAGTTGCCAAAGGCCTTTCTTCTTGAAACCATGTTCACATTTTACTGTCACCTTGAGGCACTGTCAGGGATCAATAGGGACTGAAATTGTTGGGGCTATTGGGAAAGACCTTGATTTTATTAGCAGTGTCGTCGCCCTCATACGGCGGTCTCCCAGGTCAAAGAGATTCGGGCACCATGGAAAAACCATTCATAACAGGCTGTGTCCATTTTGTGTCCATCTGTTATGGACCGTTATGGATTGTGCTGGATGTTTGCAACCGGGTGTCTTGATAACATCTCGATATGATTAGTTGTATCTACCCATCATGTGAATGGGGTTCAGGTGGTCGCTGGTTCGAGGTGAATCCTTAAAGCCAAGTTTTCCTGAGGCTTCGCTTGGACAACGTGGTCTGAGATGGCAAGCCGTTCTGGTCAATAGATTGATTTGTCTGAGTACCGGTCCCCAACGGGACACCTGTTTTGTCTTGGAGGAGCAATAGGGAGCATCGAAGGCGAAGAAACATCTGAAGAGAATTGGAAAATCGCAGTTATCCCAGTGAATGGCGGAAAGCTTTCTCAAAGCTAGGTTATCCCCAATTCTTGACTGGAGCCTCTTGTGCCAATTTTGTGCCAATAGGCTATGTAACGTCCTGATCTGTCCTGATAGTTGGCAACGGGTGTCAAAAGAGAAGGACTTGATTATATTGGGGTAACTGTTTGAAGTCAGGGATTCGTAATCATCAGGTCGTGGGTTCAACTCCCATCCCCGGCTCCAGAATTAAGTAAGATTTCCGCCCACTTGCTTGACGGGCACAGGGCGGAATTTCTTTTTCAGGATAACCGGTGCGGGACTTTTGCAGGACTGCTCTTCGCAAACCGTATTTGCCGCTACTATAAGATTCGCTATTTCGGCCATCGAATAGTGGGTTGTAATCCGACCAGACTTGTGACCTAACAAATCCTGCCTATCCCCGAAAGAAACCCCTGCCGAACGTAATCTACGCCCAAAGGTGTGTTGCAAATCGTGGACCCGAACTTGCCTTAATCCGACCGTTTCCCTTCCGTTCTTCCATGCCCGGTTATTCATGTTTCCCAGTGGCGTTCCCTTATAAGTGAAAACATGCTCGGGATGAATACCGCGCATTTCCTCGATCACTGCCGTTGAAACCCTGTTGAGCACGATAAGCCTATCTTCGCGATTCTTTACTACATTCGCCGGAATGATAAGCACGCTGGTGTTCAGTTCGGGAATTGGAACTTCCCATTCCCAGCGCAGGCCGCACACCTCTTGTTCGCGGCAACCTGTGTTCACAGCGAAAACAGCCATCTTCGCAAGATACTTGGGGAGCGACTGAAACAGTTTTAGTTGCTGTTCCCAAGATAGCGGATACGAGCTGCGCTTGTCGCCATCCCCGAGGAGTTTGATCTTGGGAGGGGAAGCCAACCAAGTCATTCCATGCTCATCCATCCACTCGCCCGCCGCAAGATTCAGAATGTGCCTAACCACCTGAAGAGCGTAGTTAAATGACCCCCGGCTCTGCCGGGGGTCATTTAACTCAACAAACTTGGGGGGGCACGGGGTGGTTCGAAGATTACCAAAGGCAATGGGCAATGGGAATATCCAAGTGAACGGTGGTCGCTACTCCGACCATCCAGCGCCGGTTAAGGGAGTTCTTTAACTTATTCTTGAAGAAAGGCGTATTCCAAATCTTTTCGACTCACCTCACTGCCAACCGTAGCTGCATACCGTGGAACACGTCTGCTCGGGGTAAACGCAGAACTTGAAGCAATTACGACCGTTCGACGCTCCGATTTCGTCATCGGGCGTGATTTTAAACAAAATGCTTGCGCCTACGATTCAAACAGTCAAACCCATCATTACGAGTCCGAAAATCAGATCCATATTCATGTGTCCTTCTCCTCTCACGCTGTTACCATATGGATGCGGGACTGAGGAAAAGGGCGCGTCAGGCCGTTCTAAGGCGCCTCTCATTCGCCCGCAAAAGAACTCCATGTCTGCGAGACACAGGGGTCGCGCCAAGCTCATGGGTCTTGCTGTGCAAGCCGTTATCGGTTCCTCATCTCTCCGCTCGTTTCACACCGTGTTATCCAAGTCATGCGCAATCCGTGAATAAAAATCTGTTCGGCAAACGCTCCGGAATGGTTTTGGTCTATAGCGTCATTGGAAATTCGCGGGGCGTTTGGGGATCGCATCCGCAAGGACGCCCATCAAGACTGATATTTCCTTCCCTTCCACTTCATTTGCACAAC
This sequence comes from uncultured delta proteobacterium, assembly GCA_963747865.1. Taxonomy (GTDB): domain Bacteria; phylum Desulfobacterota; class Desulfomonilia; order Desulfomonilales; family Desulfomonilaceae; genus JBBSBY01. Next base: position 51,790 of record CAVVHK010000020.1, read on the forward strand.
TTCCCCCTCGAATGAGCCCCGCGGTGTAGCATTTCTTCCACGCCTATCGACACCGTCTTGTCCCTTAGGTGAATCGGCAAGCAAAGACGAGAAATCGAAGGCTCCCCTTTCGCAAAGAAGCTTTTGTCAATTTTACAGTTCTGAAATTGAATTAGTATTAACGATTTTGAGCTTTTTCAACTTTTTGTAAAGCAACGTGCGGTCGATGCCCAGGAGGGCGGCAGCACGAGACTTGTTATTGTTTGTAATATCCAACGCATAACGAATAGCCGCTTCTTCAGCTTTGTGATGAACGTTTTTGAGAGCGAAATCGTCCGATCCCGCGTAGCGTCGTTGTGTTTTGTAGAGGCGGAATGGTAGGTCCCCGAGCCGAATCATGTTTCCCTCCAGTAGTGAGGCCACTCCTTGAAGCACGTTCACAAGCTCTCTGCTGTTTCCTGGCCATTTATAATTCTTTAGCACTTTTTCTACTTCAGGATCGATTTGGACTTTTGCCGTGTGGCTGTCGTTCGCGTGCTTCTCCAGGATGTAGCGAGCCTGTGGAAAAATGTCGTCTCTTCTTTCCCGGAGGGGCGGTATATGGAGGGACAGCACGTTGAGGCGATAGAAGAGATCGTTCCTGAACTTGCCTTTCTCCACCATTAGATCGAGAGGTTGATTCGTTGCGGCGATTAATCGAAAATCCAACCTCTTCAGAGAGGCGCCGCCAAGGCGCTCCACCTCTTTTTCTTCCAATACTCGCAACAGCTTGGGCTGCATTTCCAACGGCAAATCACCAATCTCATCCAAAAATACCGTCCCGCCATGGGCAATCTCGAATTTCCCGGCTTTTCCTTTGGCGAGGGCTCCAGTGAAGGCGCCTGGCTCGTATCCGAAAAGTTCCGACTCCAATAAGTCTCTGGGAATAGCGGCGCAATCTATGCGAACGAATGGGCGACCGGCCTGGGGCCGGCGTGATGAATAGCCTGCGCAAACAATTCCTTGCCTGTCCCCGATTCTCCAGTTATGAGGACCGGGAGATTGGTGGCGGCCGCCTTGAGCGCCTCCTTTTTCAGAGCGCAAATTGCTTTGCTGACGCCCACAATGCTGTCGATGGTGTACTTGGTGGAGCGCAAGGACATCAGCTCCTTTTCATACAAATCCACCTTGGATTCCAGCATGGACAGCTTCTGAGCAAGCTTTCCCATATCTCGCACGTCCCGAAACATCACCTGGCCAAACACGGCTATGATTTTTCCATCTTTTCTAATCGGTATCCGCTGGACCAACATGTTTTGGCCCATGATTCTGTGGCTCTGATTAAACTCCGGTTTTCCAGTTTTAGCGACGATATGCATTCGCGTGTGCTCGATTACTTCGGTGCAGTGCTTTCCGATCTGGGCGGTGGGGTCGACTCCCAGAAACTGGCCGTAAGGGGTGTTAAAATACGTTACGTAGCCCTCGGAGTCTGTAACCACCACCCCACTATGTATGTTGTCAAGGACCAGATTGAGAAGCTCAAAATGGGCGCAATGCTTAGGCTCCGGAGCGCCGATGGGCGAGTTCCGGTCTCGATGCTCACACTTGTTGCAAGGTCCGTCGGTTGTCATGTCTTTACAGCTCCTGTGGCAATTCGGCGACATGTGGCTATTTTACCACAAGTTTGTGCGCTTGGCCTGAGTCTTTCACAAGTTTTTTTATCTGACTTCAGAGCGCTCATCTGGCCGCTTGTCTCAGAAAAACGTCAATCAATCGCTCTTTTCGGCCTCCTGGAATTCTTGGCGCCGTCGTTGCAAGGGCGGATGGCCAATCATAAGCGTTAGGCGGAGGTGACCCCATGGATATCTCGGAACCCACGATCAGGCCGGAGGACATACTCGTAATCGTAGACGAGGACTTCAGCGCACGCAATGTGTGTATTGTCACCGGCGCAGCCAGCGGTATTGGCAGGGCTACCGCTCTTGCAGTTGCGGCCAACAATCTCTTGACGGTTGGCCTTGATCTCAACGAGGAGGAGGGAAGAAAAACTCAGCAAATGGCCGGCGACCTCGGAGGTCAAATGGTCTTTATTCCCACCGATCTAAGCAAAGACGCGGACATCGAGAAGGCGGTTTTAGAGGCCTCCAAGCTGGGGGCAATACGGTACGTGGCGAACATTGCCGGCATGCAACACATTGACTCCGTTGAGAATTTTCCCATGGAAAAATACGATCTGATGCAACAGATCATGCTCAGGGCTCCATTTTACCTGTCCAAACTTGTTATACCGCATATGAAAAAGAGCCCAGGTGGCATCGGGGTCATAGGAAATATGGCTTCCGTCCATGCCCATATTTGCACTGTTAACAAGCCGGTTTACAACATTACTAAGTTCGGGTTGAAGGCGCTTTCTCAATCGATTTCAGCGGAAGGCGAAGGCAGGATTAGATCTTTTTCCGTGAGCACCGGCTTTGTGAAAACCGCCCTTGCTCTCCGACAGATTCCAGCGCAGGCGGAGCAGAGAGGGATCACTCCCGACCAAGTGGTGACGGACGTAATGATGGGCAAATCCCGCATCAAAGAAATGATGGCGCCCGTTGAGGTGGGCAACCTCTTTGTGTTCGGATTTTCTAAATATGCCAGGTACCTCATCGGCGGGGATTTATTGTTCGATGGCGGCATGGTCTTGACGTACTGAGCCGGTCTCGGATCCCACAGATCCTACCTATCGGAACCACAAGGGAGTATTGGCAATGGAAGTATTGGGCATTCTGCTGAGTCTGTTTCTCCTCATGTACATGGCCTACATGGGGTTTTCCGTCATCCTCTTCGCCCCCGTCTTCGCTCTGCTGGCGGCGTCGCTTCAAGGGCTTCCCGTCATGCCGTCTGTACACGGAACTCTTTATGGCCAAGGCGGTTGTGTATATTAAGTCCTTTTTCCCTGTCTTCATGCTAGGGGCCGTGTTCGGCAAGGTCATGGAGGACACCCTCCTCGCCAAAGGCATTTCACACGCCATCATGAAGCAGTTGGGGCATAGACACGCCATTCTGGCCGTGGTCTTGTCTTGCGCAATCCTAACCTACGGCGGGGTCAGTCTGTTCGTGGTCGTCTTTGCAGTGTATCCCTTCGCCGCTTCCCTTTTCAAGGAAGCCGACATCCCCAAGCGTTTGGTTCCGGCGTGCATCGCTCTGGGATCGTTTACGTTTACTATGGATGCGTTTCCCGGAACTCCCCAGATCCAAAATATCATCCCTACTAAATTTTATGACACCACCGCAGGCGCTGCGCCGATCGCCGGACTCTTAGGTGGTTGCTTGATTTTCGTATTAGGCATGTTATGGCTTGAATTTCGGCTCAAGCGAGCCACCACCCGAGGGGAAGGGTATGGCGACCACTGGCTGAACGAACCGGCGGCCGCCGAGGACGTCACTCTGCCCAAGTGGTATATTGGAATACTGCCCCTGGTGGCGGTGCTTGTCATAAACTTTGTCTTATCATCCCCCCGTATCTGGACTTGGAATCCCGACATCCTCGCCCCCTTGGCGGACATGAAGCTGCCTCTTATGGCGACGGCGGTAAAAAATGTAATCGGGATATGGTCGCTGGTCATAGCTCTCGTGTTCGGAATTATTCTGGCGTTGATACTGGGCTACAAAAATTTGCCAAAAAGCGGGGGACTCCAGCAGGCGTTGAATGTAGGCGCAATCGGGTCACTTCTAGCCATTATGAATACCGCTTCAGAGGTGGGATACGGTAATGTCATCGCCGCGCTCCCGGGGTTCAAGGCGATAGCGCATGCTTTGCTGGGGATACAGATCGGCGGCACCCCTCTCGTTTCGGAAGCGGTGTCGGTCACAACTTTGGCTGGAATAACGGGATCCGCTTCGGGCGGAATGTCAATCGCGCTGGATTTGATGTCTAAAGATTGGCTCTCCTGGGCCAATTCCATAGGCATGTCCCCGGAGATTCTCCACAGAGTCGCGGCAATGGCTTCCGGAGGGTGCGACACACTCCCACACAATGGGGCGGTTATCACCCTGCTTGCGGTCTGCGGCCTGACACACAAGCAATCCTATCCGGACATAGGCATGATGACGCTGATTAAGACCGCTATGGTCTTCGTGGTAATTGCCTTCTATTCTCTCACGGGGATCTACTAGCCCAAGTAACCAATTTTTCGACCTATACGCGGTATGGGACTACTGAGTACACCATTTCGTAAGTTCGGTTACGGATTTTTGTAGGAGGTGGAGCTTCCCGAACCGCATCTGTCGAGCAAAGACCGCGAACGATGCGGTTCGCAAGGCTCACCACATCCTACGGGACCTAACCCCACATATGGGCGGGCGCAGATTTTTCAGCGCCCGCTCCGACACTGGACCGCCCCGGCAAGCGACGATTTTCGAGCGGGCCAAGTTTTTTCACTCGAAACCTTCAGCAAAACTAACCCATCGTGATTCAAGGAGACACAACATGGATCCCCTTTGGAGGCCATCAGAGGAACGGATAAAAAGAGCCAATGTCACTGAGTTCATCAACCGTGTGAACGAGCGCTATTCGCTCAATATCTCCGATTACCAATCCCTATACGCTTGGTCCATCAACAACAGGGAAGAGTTCTGGGCGTCGGTCTGGGAATTCGGCGGCGTAATCGCCTCTCAGCCTTATGAGAAGGTCCTCGAAGACTCACCCACAATGATCGGCGCCAAGTGGTTTACCGGCGCCAGACTCAATTATGCTCAGAACCTTCTGCGCTTCAGAGATGACCGTCCTGCAATCATGTTCAAAGGAGAGGGCCAGGAAATCAATCGCATGACATACGCCGAGCTCTACGATCAGGTAGCGCGGCTGGCGAAGGCTCTCAGACGAGCGGGAGTGGTGGCAGGGGACCGCATAGCGGGTTACGTTCCCAATATGACCCAAACAGTAATCGCAATGCTAGCGACGACAAGCATAGGGGCTATTTGGTCTTCCTGTTCGCCTGATTTCGGCATAAGAGGGGTTTTGGACAGATTCGGACAAATTGAGCCCAAGATACTTTTCACGGCGGACGGCTATTACTACAACGGCAAGAGTCACGACTGTCTTGAACGAATAAGCGGGATCCTGGGACAACTCCCCAGCATCCAAAAAGTGGTCGTGATTCCCTACACTCGTGAAAAGGCGGACATCAGCGCGATCCCTAATTCGGAACATTACTACGATTTCATTTCGAAGCAGCGGGACCTTGAAATCGAATTCGAGCAACTCCCCTTCGATCACCCTCTGTACATCATGTATTCTTCCGGGACCACGGGGTTACCCAAGTGTATGGTTCACGGTCAAGGAGGAACGCTGATTCAACATTTGAAAGAGCTAATTCTGCACTGCGACCTCAAGAGAGAGGACCGGATCTACTATTTCACCACCTGCGGTTGGATGATGTGGAACTGGTTGGTGAGCTCCCTCGCTGTGGGCGCCACCATCATACTGTTCGACGGATCGCCGTTCTATCCCGACGCCGGCTCTATCTTCCAATTGGCGCAAGACGAGAAAATGACAATTCTAGGAACCAGCGCTCGTTACATAGCCGCTGTGGAAAAATCCGGGCTGAAACCAGGCGAAAAGTATGATCTTTCCGGCCTCAAGACAATTTGTTCCACCGGATCTCCGCTCTCAGAAGAAAGCTTTCGATACGTTTACCGGGATATCAAGAGCGACGTCGATCTGGCCTCAATTTCGGGAGGCACGGATATAATCTCGTGCTTTGCGTTGGGTTCCCCCATACTTCCCGTGTATGAGGGCGAACTTCAATGCCGCGGCCTTGGCATGAAAGTCGAAGCGTACAGATCTCCGAGGGAGACCCGTCATCGGCGAGCAAGGCGAGCTTGTGTGCACGGCGACCTTTCCCTCCATGCCGATCTACTTCTGGAACGACCCGGATTACGTAAAATATAAGAGCGCTTATTTCGAAAAGTTTCCGGGTGTCTGGCATCATGGGGATTTCATTGAAATTACGGAGCACGGCGGAGTGAAGATTTTTGGACGTTCAGACGCGACGCTCAATCCTTCCGGAGTCCGCATTGGAACTGCGGAAATCTATCGTGTGGTTGAGGCGATGGAGGAGATTTCCGACAGCATTGTTGTGGGCCAAAACCGGGAGAACGACGTGCGCGTGCTGCTGTTTGTGAAGCCGGCTCCCAACGTGGAACTGACAGAAGATCTGAAGAACAAGATCAAAAAGAATATCCGGGACAATGCCTCCCCAAGGCACGTGCCGGCTTTTATTCTGCCTGTATCGGACATTCCGTGCACGCTCAACGGAAAGAAGGTTGAGCTCGCTGTGAGGAACATGATCGAAGGAAAACCTGTTACCAACAGAGACGCCCTGGCCAATCCCCAGGCCCTGGACCAATTCGCAGATATCGCCGCCCTGAAGTAACGGTCTACAAGGCTTAATGACTGACAGCGGACACGAAGGATTTCGATGGTTCCGCTGTCGGAAAAGCAGCATTCTTTCACAGCGAGCGTCTCCAGGTAGTCACGCCGTGGGAAGTCGCATCTACTGGCTCCGAAGTCAACGCAGCGGCGCCTAATGCTCTCTCCGCTGATGCCCCGAAACGAAATTTTCACCCGCGGCAAGTTTGAAATTGATAGGCATGCAAGGGGAATGTGATTTTGCGTGACGTGCAAGGCTTTGGAGATGCGATTGAAACGATGGGGGACAATTTGTACCCCATCGGAATTTCAACTCTTAATGATTATCGGTGCTTATGACTCCTTGAAATTTAGCGGCTTACGAATAGTATTCTAAACCAAACCTTGAAAGGTTGTTTTGACTGGACGGAATGGAAAAGAATGGATCCTAGCAAACTGAAGAAAGCAGTCTCTTGTAGAACGCTAGGGCAAGGTTAGACGACAAAGGAAGTCTGAGGTATGATAGTGGCGTATGGCGCCAAACGGCGCCACGAGCTATCGTTTCTTCCCAACCGTAACCAGGACAACGGGCTTCACGTCCGAGGGTAGCTTCAGAGCTGAAGAGAGATCAGCGTCTCGGATTCCTCCGACTGTATTGGTCTCAAATCCAAGGGCTAGGGCTTGGAGTAATATATTCTGGTTAGCGTTGCCCGCCTCCATCACTCCGAAGTTTATCCCTCGTTCCGGTCCGGATGTAGCCTCGGATCGCTGCAACACTGACCCGATGATCAGGGAAACCGGAGCTTCGGCTACCCAGGATTGACCCTTGCATGCCGATGACATGGGCTTGCGTTGATCTCCATCCATTATCTTTTCCAGTGTTTGCCGTTCAGCATTATAGTGGTAAACACCCGCGGGGACTTGTTGAGCCGAACCTTCGCCGCATACGAGATACAACTCGATGGGGTAGGTTTTCCGAGCGGACGGTATTACTCTCGGGGTGGCCGATGAAATCGCATCGGTTGGAATTGCGCCGTTTCCCGACCATAAGAGCTGCGCAACCTGAGCTAAAGTGAGTGGCGCAGAGGAATAGCTTCTTGCCGTAGTTCGCGTAGCCAGCGCTTTTTCCACTGAGACATTCCCGTCCAGGGTTGGGCGAGGTAGTATTATTTCATCCGCTTGGGTGATTGTACAAAGCAAGCTGAGAGCGGATGCCAACATAATACGCATGAACAATCGCGCTGGTAATAGGCGCCTTTGCATAATTACGATACCTCCTGGGCTCTTTCAGGGATAGCGACTGTTTCGACTCGATTTGTCAGACGTTAACCCCTCAGGACTTTTCAGAATTCTTGTTTTTGATAAATCACCAATGATTCTGGCAGATTTAACGCAAAAAGAGTAATAGGGTATTGGATAAAGCGTTTCCTAAGGATTCCTTACCCGGATTATTTCGACTTCTTGCCGGTCTTCTTCGGAACCGGCTTCACCGAGTCCTTCAGAGCTTTTGCCGCTCGAAATACTGGGGCTTTCGTAGCCGGAATCCTTATCTTAGCTCTGGTTTGCGGATTCACACCATCGCGGGCCTTGCGATCGGCAACCGCAAACGTGCCCAGACCGTCGATCCTCACACTACCGCCATCCTTGAGGCTGGTTTGCAGCGTTTTCACCAGTGAGTCCAGCATGGCCGTAGCCGCTTTCTTGGTAACGTTTGTCTCTTCCGCCAGTTTTGCCACCAGTTCAGCCTTTGTCATCGCAACATCTCCTATAGGATTTGAGTTTTCGAGCATTCCGCCTTTGTCGCAAGTGAGAAGAAGCTCTTTTTGGGCTTTGCGTAATCTTTTGATCCTGAATTCTTCTCTAAACGCTTCCGATTTGCTCGGCGCCTGTCTATACCACACCAACCGTACCGGCGACCTTGACCGCGTGTACCTGGCCCCTGTACCGGTGTTGTGAGCTTGCAAGCGTCGGTCCAAATCAGTTGTTGTTCCGCAGTACAGGCTATTATCCGAACATCTGAGGACATATACGAACCAGGTCGTCATCTTGTAACTTGAGCCTTGTCTATACCGGTCACGCCAGACGTGCGTCGCTTCTTAATCTCAGTGCGACGGCTCCATCTTTATCCCGTTGAAAATGCCTTGTCCACAAGATTTCGCGGGTGTTCAACCAGAGTTTTCTCTGGTAAGATCCGTCTCAGGAATCCAAACAAATAACTAAGGTTTTGGCTATGTTAAGACCGGCTGTCCGGTTCAACATACTAAAGAAGCCTTCTTAGGGTTTCAATCCGGATATGAACGACAATTCCTCCAGAAATAGCGACCCTCCCGGCCTGTCAACCTTGCAAGGGCAGATAGAGCGTGTGACCTTCTACAACGATGAGGCGGATTTCACAATCGCTCGGCTCAAGGTTCCAGGTTACCGTGAGCTTGTCACAGTGGTGGGAACCCTCATGCCTCCACCACCGGGGCAAGTAGTAAGGGCCACCGGTGAATGGGTCAATCACCCGAAGTTCGGGGAGCAGTTCAAGATATTACGCTATACGACACTTGTGCCGGCGACCGTTGCGGGAATCGAGAAATACCTTGGCTCCGGGCTCATCGAAGGCATCGGTCCCGTCATGGCTGAGAAGGTGGCGCTACGAATCAGAAACATTGCTTAAGTTTGCTTGTGAAGTTATAAAGATAACGTTGAGGAAGGGAGTAGTGAGTAAGGATATCGTCTTTCAGCGTATCAGAGCGCCCAAGAGTCAGAACCGGAGTGTTATTCCAGAGGTAAATCGTGGAGATAGACTCGCTTATATCCGATCACGTTTTTGAAAGCATAAGTGATAGTCTTATTATCATTATTGAAAATGGTGAAGTAATTCATGCCAATAGAATAACGAAAGACGTTCTCGGATATGACCAGGAAGAATTGAGACAACAAGGTTTGGGACCTCTCTTGTTCGTGAGGGAAGAAAACGATGAATTCAATCAGATAGTGGTTGATGCGATTTGGAATAAACACATCAAAAAATACCAGGAAGTAGATTATCATCATCCTGACGGATCTCTCAGACGTCTAGGAGTTACAACATCTTATCTATTGGGCGATAGCGGAGCCAGCGATTCATTTATCGGGTTTGTAATCCTGTCAAAAGACATCACTGAAACATTCGTATTGAGACAACGAGAACAGGAATTGATTCAGCAGAGACAAAGGCTTGCTCTGGAGCAAGTGAAGACTCTGCAGGGCTTGGCTCTAGGCGTTGCTCACGAAATAAGAAATAGAACCGTCACAATCGGCGGATTTGCCTCTCGCCTCAGAAGTGGAAAAGTCTCCGCCCTCGAACAAGAGAAATTTCTCGATGGCATACTTAATGACGTGCATAAGCTTGAGACCGTTGTGAAATCTGTAGAGGAGTGCTGCAATTTACCTCAAATGAACCGGATTCCCGGAAACATCGGCTACGTCGTTGAGCAAGCGATATCGAAAATGGCGATCACCGCCAAGTCCAAGAGGATCTCCATAGAATTTGATAACTCACAACCCAAAGAATTAGTCATTACGTTTGATCAAGCGCTCCTGAAAACCGCTATCGGCAAAGTGCTTGAGAACGCCATCGAATTTTCTCGCGAAGGCTCTTCGATCGATGTGGCTCTCTATCCCATCCCTGAGGGGATTATGCTCGAAATTAAAGATCATGGAATGGGTATAAGCGCCGAAGATAGAGAACTTATTTTTAGTCCCTTTTTCTCGACCCGTCCGGACCGCCCGGGTTTGGGATTAGTTTTAGTGGATTCGGTAATTCGGCAGCACGGAGGTCGGGTGGAAGTAGAATCTGAAAAAGATTCCGGAACTATTGTGCGCCTTATTCTGCAGTAACCCATTATGAAAAGCTGCTCTTCAGAAACAGGCCTTTCTCTTCCTTGCGGCAAATGACTCTTATATGAAGAGGCTTGGGGAAGGTCTCTTCGGACAAGGTCCCGTGCCGATCCCAAGTAAAGCGGCTACCGCCAAGGACGATTCTTTAAGAAGCCTCCATGATCGACACAGTGCTAATGCACAATCTCTTAAAAGCCGTTCCCATCCATGCTACCCTGATTCTAGTGGGCGATGTGAACCAGCTACCCTCAGTGGGGCCTGGCAGTGTTCTGAAGGATATTATCGCTGTCCGGAGCTGTTCCTGTGGTATCCCTGACCGAGATATTCCGACAGTCCCCAATGCACCCTATAACCACATAGTCCAATCATTGCGGGTTGGGAAGCTCTTGCGTGCTTTCATCTGTAAAATAACACTGTACCTTCAAGTCCCTTCAAAATCTAGGGGTTTTATATCAATGAGAAAAACCTGGAATTGGCTGCCGAAAAGGTACAGGCAGACAGGCAGGGAAGCGGCGGCGGTCTCAGCCTTTTGGTTGAGTATTTATTGTGGTCATACGTCGGAAGCCCCGGAGAATCTTATAGACAAGCCTGAGACGAACTGACCAATCTGATTAACCATCAGGAATCATTCAGTCAAGCAAGGAGAGATGATCATGTCAGTGGATCGAGCTGGATATGCCGTTATCTATCTTGGCGTGATCTGGGGGACTGGAGAAACAGCGCCAGAGGCAATCGATGAGGCATTGCTATGGTTAAACGGTGACCCAGGCAAAAGACAATTTACGTGTAACGATATCAGGCTTGCGGAGGGCTGGGTAGACGCTGGAAACCGGCCATACTGCGTGCCCTGCACACAGGATCTTATTGACATGTTTGCAGCGCATGGGGGAGACGTGGATTACCAGTGGAATGACGAAATTCTAGATATTCAGTGATAGGCTTCGCAATTCCGCCGATTCAGCGGGCAACGCAAGCTTGTTCCCGTCTAGTTGATTCACAGCATGGCCTGGGCACGCCAGGAGTAAGCAGAGTCTCCCCTTATATCCGGATAGCGCGATAGCCTCCCCGGCAGACAAGACTCAAATTCTCAAGATTGGGTGGCAAGCAAGCGGTTTGTTATGCGTCGCAAATTTCCGACAAAACTCTTGAACCGTTCGGGGCGCAGGCCGGCAGGGATATCCGCAATTTCCTTGGAGCTCCCAGGTTGTGGTATCCCCCGTCCAAAAGGAACTGGAAGCCTCACAGCCTGACCCATGCGCAGGACCTTAGAATTCACCAATACTTCCGCCGACGTGCCCAATCTGAGAGGGGGGCTGAGCGACCTGCTATGTGAGTTTGCTTATATTAGCGTTCCACATTGTCTAGGATGTCACCTAACTAGAGTCGATGGCGACTTGACATGCTCTCCAGAGCTTTCAGATTTCACAATTGCTCGTCGAATTCAGCTTAAGCTCTGATACATCCAGGCGGAAGGCTTGACTCATTTGTAAAAAGGGTAGGAGCCACCTTTTTTCGGATAGAGGCGTGAGTAATATATCTTGCTTTGTCCTGCGACACCTGATAGGGAAGAACGTCCTTTGTCCCCCCACCAATCGGGTGGAAATGCCTTTAATTATGAATTTCAAAAGGAAGGGACTATGACAGACAGCCAGATTGAAAACAGTTCCTTTGAGGCGCAGGACCACAGGGAAAAATGCTCTCAAGAGCTTTGGGACAAACTCCGGGAGATGAAACCAGAGCTAAGGCCAGAGAAATTATTGCGGGACTTGTGGAACCTGTCCTTTCATTCAATTTTTCTGGTCAGGAGCAACAAGAAAGGGAGCTCTTACTCGGCCCAAGTGAAAGAGATTCTGCACGGGTCGTGGTTACAACAAGACAAAATCAACGGGTGGTCAATGGTGGACCTTGATTTCTTGATTTATCCAGAGGATCCTTTATCCATTGTTAATTGATCGCCCCTTTAGGTAGTTTCAAGGATAATGCAGATATATCATGGGCCGGGCAACATCCACCCGGCCTCACCGCCCCCCGGTGGAAAGGTTCATTCGCGGGAACCAGCGGACGGAACGCGCAGTGGGTTATCAGCCATAAATTTCGGAGATATTTTTCATGAAATCAGGTGACCAGCCAAAATGTTCAATTAAATAAAACTGCTCCTTCGCGTTGAAGGGAATGAAAATCACCAGGGAGGATGAAAAATAGAAGCCCCAACTGAAACCATAGAGTTTATACGCTGCAAAGTCGATGAAATGCGCCTCTACACGATCCATGCCAACCTCATTTATGAATGGGATTTGACAGTCCAGGATGGTGAACGGAAAGGGGAACGTTTCCTTTATCGACTGCCGCTCATAGAAGGAAGCCTCCCATGGTTAAAGCGCGATCTACAGGTGCTAGGCTATGAGGGAAAGATCGACGACCTTGTAGACTGGCTTCCACAGTGCGCCGGGAGGGATGTGACGTTGTGCTTATCTGCGGGCGGACGGCGGAGATGGTTGAAAAAATGCGATGGTTAGACCCGTGACGCCCCACTTTTCGAGATATGAATATAATCAGGCGCTTTCTTTGGAATATACCGGGAGGCCCACTCGCCTGAGAGCCCGAGAGATGCAATACCGGCGCTATCCGACCAGAGCATAGCCTTTGACCATGGATTCGGTAGGGCGACGCTGTGACCGTGGGACCTATAGGATTTTTCATCGGCTGAGAGATGAGAAGATCAAGGAGCTACGGTCTTTATCATCGAATTGATGAGAAAGTAAGAACCATCAGCAGAATCAATATATATCCCCATATCGCGGGTAAAGTGAAATCACCAAGCAGTGAGGTATTGCGATGGTGGAGAGGGGCCATATCTCAAGGCCATACAAGCTGAAAGTGTGTAACAGCGTCCTTCCCTTTCGTATGAGCAATCAAAAACACCAAGCATGAGCACAGAAGAGCATCTAATTAATGCGATTGATGCTATACAGGGCCAAGAGGCGAACTTCTCTGCAATATGCCGAGAAAGCCAAAATCATCAACAAAGGGAAATATGCAAATGTTATATGGATTTCATGAGCCCATGACACACGGTAACCGTCAAATAGGCAAGGGCGAAGACCTACCTATGGGGATTTTTAGGTGTAGGATAACCGATATCGATTTCGGGAATACGTGCGCAGCGGACTTTTTTATTACCTGGACTCTAACCGTTTTGGACGACCCCTACAAAGGCCTTGTCTTCAATTGGCCCATGGCGATTTCGCCAGGGACATTGGCCAGGGTTAAAGACGAACTCCGGGCAATAGGCTTCACAGGGCGGTTTATCACGCTTGATACAAAGTTACGGGAGTTTGTCGGGTGCGACGTGGAACTGGAGAGAAAGATTGGAACGGATCTAAACGGACGCCAGACGCTCCAGAATTGCTTTAGGCGTCTGGTCGCCGATGCGTAAGTAAGGATGACTCGATAATGAACACAGTGGAGTTCTCAACCCTATTAAAGAAATGGTGAGCCTGAGAACTCCCAATCACGCCCCATCCTCTGAGGCGATAGACCTTTTTGCAGCTTCAAGCAGGAATGCCGACCAGGATATTTGGATCTCCGTCTTGAAGGATTCCCTTGATATGGAATCTCAGAGCAGGAATTTTTTCACGTGCGCAGAGAATACCCAGAAAGTGCGAAGTGATTGATCACTTCAGCGCCACGTCGGATGACCCGAATACTGAAAAATCGTAGTGATATTTGGGACTCCTAGCGCTTGTCACGGCAATTGCTTGACTGGAGGCAACGCAAACTCCAGAAAAACCAAATGACACAGCTTTGGCGTCCCAGCTTCACGTCGCTGCGATCTCCAAATCCCATAGGAAATGGCAGCGGGGGCGAGTCAGCAAGAGACACGGGAAAACGGACCAAGCTGCCTTCAGGCCAACCGCTTTGAGCGGTTTACGAATTCAAGCCTCCGGCTTTGCCGTAAGCGAACCAGTTAAGCTAAGTTCTCCGCCGGCCGATTTCTGAATTTAACCAACCGAGCGCCGTTGCAATTCCGCATTTCTGATTTCTTTCTCTTTTTTTTCAGGCGCATCAATATGTGAGTGTTCTCCTTTCTTCAGCAAAACAAGGCGGGTATTGCAAGCTGGCAAGCCATTCCTCCAATCTTTGACCCGCCGTTGTCCGCTTCCGTGGGCCAGGGACCTTCCTTAGGTAGAAAGCTGGCTCCAATCTTTCAGCAACCATCGCTTCCATAGAGACATCTGTCCCCGTCGCGTGCGCCGTTTTGAAGCTACAAACGCGGGTCGATGTTGCTTGGTCCCCCACACTCCGGCACATAACAGGTGACGTTAAGGAATGGGCACTTTTCTCCGCACTCGGGACAGGCCTCAGGAGGCGCTGATGCCGTTATCAGGAACCCACATTTGGAATTCGAGCATTTCCAATAGGTTAATCCACACTGGGGACAAATGTCGCCGACAAATTTCCCCGAATCCGTATAGCCGCAGTGAGCGCATACCCAACTATCTTGATCGCTTTGCATGTCTCTCCCTCCTCGGACCGGCCAACTGCTCTATTTGCTTAGCCGGAATCATGCGGCTGTCTTGCCATTCCGAGAGTCTCATCGTCAATAACGGGAAGCGAGATGCTCCCTCGACTCCCCAAAGTCCCCCGTGTGGTCATTCACAAGACCCAAGACAGGCAAGACCAACGTCATGTTGATGAAAAGTCTCTTTTGAGCATACCGCTGCGAACTACCCCGGTCAAGCATGATTTTCCTATCGCACCCTAGCCGAACACAGCTTGGAAGTATCGGGCCATCGGGCAAACGGAAGCATCGTGCTCAGACCACTTACCCAGTTGATCGAAGAGCGGGAGTCCGTCCTATTCCCGAGGGAACTTTCTTATAAGGGCTTGAGAATGATTCTACGCGGTTTTCTCATCTTGGGCATATGCGAAAAGTAGGGGTCGCCGACGAACTTAAGTTGGCGGGCTGGGATGTTTTCTCAGCTTGACAGTGAGCCATTTTCCTTCCGAAACGGTCCCTTTCTGAAATTTTGTCCGGCGGATAATCTCCTCCATTTCCCTTACAGTGTAGGGTGGAGTGAGCTTGGAAGTGAAAGAACCCCACCATTGAGCAACCCTGTCCATCGCCTTGAGGCCTCCCCCAGGAGCTGTAGGGCCTCAGGGGTGATGATGTCTGCCGGATCCAATAACCAGGCTTCACACCCAGCTTTCAGGACCCTGAAGCATTCGTTGATCACAATCACCGGATTTTTCCAGGCATGAAGGGAACCCGTGGAGATCACTAGGTCGTATGAATCATCTGCAAAGACGAGCTTGTTGCAATCGCATTTCAAGAATCGGACTCGATCCGAGAGGCCCTCCCTCTCCGAGTTTGTCTGAGCTATCCTCACCAGTTCTTTCGACGAGTCGATTCCGACTATTGTGATCTGGGGCGCCATCTTGGCGATCTCAATCGGGAGATAGCCCGGACCGGCGCCGACATCCAAGACCAACCCCTGACTGGTGTGGGACGTGACTCGCTCCGCTACTTCCTTGTAGTAGGTATCGATTGCGCTGTGAGCAATTTGGTCGTATAGACGGGCAGCAAACCAGGGTATTCTTTCAGGGATAATGGATCGCAAGAACCTTGATCTCAACGTGTCTCTTCGCCACATCGCCTGTCCTCCTCTTTGCGTTTTGCGGCATCTCGTCATCCCTCAAGCTTATAACCCCGCTTTGTTGTGTGGGCCAAGTCCATGGAATGGCGGCGGGGTCTGTTGACCAGCCGAGCGATCCCACCGGTAACATTGTTAATAGCATAAGCTATAGTCGATATCAAAATGAGAACTTACAGGCGGGGCGCGGGAAAAACTAACACCATGGTACGTTGAACTACCCGTCTCAGATTTCCATCCCGTGGTCTTTCCTAGTGTAGCGTCTCCCCAAAGCCTTTGCGCCTGAACGGTTCCGGCGCTCTACCTGGAGAACTCCCCAGCAAAGCAGTCTGTAAAGCTATGACGGAGACATAACACTAGGAATTGAGCGGCTTTCTCACTTTTTGATGTATGCGTTCACAGCGTTTACCACGAACTCGGAAAACGGTGTATCTCCCCGCATAGCGTCTATAGCTTCTATAACGCTCACGGGAAAATTTACGGCTTTGTGTCGCATGATTTCACGAGCGACATCGGCGACTGCCACACTCTCGGCTTCCAAGGCCTTTTCTCTGATCTTCCGAACGAATTCAACCGGCTTGTCGGCTTTCTCCACGAAATTCCGTTCGAGAATAGCGAATTCGTCGTCACTGAGCGATAGACTCCCGAAGCCAACGTACCACTTGCCTGTAGCCTCATCTGATCTAACCCAATCGATGGCGCCATGGCAGGTTATCTTCTTTGTTCCGCCGTCCACCAAAAGCCTGAGCTTCACATTGGAACCCACCTTAATACCGGCGTAATCTCCGGGTTCCACCAGGCACGGCGCCTTGATGCCGTATTTGGTCCCCATATCGGAGTTGATGATCGGGGGACTCAAGGCATGGCGAGAATAGACAGGACCGTCGATGCTCTTGTATTCCATGGCTGATCTCCTTTCCTGGAAAACATTCACCCGAAATCTGCTGTGCGAGCTCCATCCTGCGGGTAGCAGCATCCTGACCAGTCATTCGATGGCCCCTCGCTCCTTCAACAAGATCCGATTCGCGTCGAATTCAGTCCCAAGGGTGGGAGTGGAGGTAATCCTCCCCGGTGAACCGGTTTTCCGCCTTTTCTTAAGTGTACCCGGCCATCGTTATAGTGGCAAGCACAATCTTCAGAATTGCCCACCACCCGCAGACAGTTTGGTAATAGTGAGCTACATGAACATGCCGCCTCCCAGCGTGAGCTGATTCATTCGGATCAGTCACTTTCATGCTTTTTTCTTAGCAGTAAGCGGACAAATGCCCTTTTCGCTTTGGCGATTGCCATGACGCCGTCTCGGTAGAATAGTATAAGTAGGGAGCCTAGGTCCAATCCTCACCTTTTCGAGAGGCGGATCTGATCCTCAACCGTCCATCAGAGGGGGATCGACAGGACATTCGGTCGTGCGGGCGAATAAATCGAGAAGACTCAGAGTGTAAATACCCAAAAGTGGTCCCAAAATGAAAAATCGCCGACCAGCGTGGTTCGCTGTAGTTTTCCGGCGAAGTCTTCTGCCCCGGCCGCCTCGGCGACGAGACCATGCGTTGTGATCATCTGATCAGTCCTACATCGCTTGGGCTGAAGGTGTAGTAATTTCACGAGCTGCAATGAGAATACCCTCACCGGTCAGTACGCTACGTTCATTTCTCTCAGAGGTGAGCAGTTTGAAGTTCTGGGTATAATAGTGAAGAGGACCCAACAAGTTCGTGAGGGTCACACAAGCCGAGGATTGCCAGTTCAGGAAGACCTGTGCGTCGAACCTCTCGTCCATAATAACTTTACCTGAATTGATAAGCGATGTTAGACTAGTCATTTAGTGAACTCCTTTCAATCTTCACTGTAAGGTTGACATCCGACTTGAGTGAAAGTTTCCACATGGTATAATAATTTCTCGGAAGGCGCTGATCAAAATTGAGGTCAACCAGGGAGGCCGGAGGTGAAGCATGCTCGGACATCGGTCGAAGAATTAATTTGGGGATACTGATGTCGGCGATTTGCCGCGTAATACCGATTAAAGACCGGGGAACGGTCAAGGAGATGAGAAATGCCAGGCACTAAAGGTTATTCAGAGATTGGAGCAGCGTTGACACACCTCGTAGATTCCATGAACAAAGCCAACGCCTGGAAAGACCATTCAGCCGAATTGGTCAAAATCGCAGCGGCCTTTCGGCGGATCGCCGAACCTCTCGGTCCGGAAGGTGTTGAGAGAGCTCTCAAAGCTCATATCGAAAGCCAGAATAAAGACGAACATGCAGCGTACACAAAGATAGGAACAACACTAATGGCCTACGTGCGATTCATACTTCGCCAAGCTGACCCACTGGACAATCCGGGGAAAGTCGTAGAATTCGCATCTATTTTTGAGTCGATAGCCGCACCTCTCGGTCCACGTGGCGTTGACAAGGCTATCAAGGCTCTACGAAATTACTGAATGCTTACAGATTCAGGATGCTCTGAAACGGCTGCGTCATCACTGCCACAGTATGAATCAGCCTCCATGAGACCATCCGGGGCAACTGAAAGAGGTGTGGGTACGGAGAATTCGAGGGAAGCTCAGAACTGATGTCCTTCGCGATTAGGTAGTCCCTCCCGACGAAGTCTTCATAGGCCGGCTGGATCCACGCCCATTCTGAAACAAACCGGCTGAGGAGGCACGCTACCACAGGGTCTTCAACCAGGCGTTCGGTTAAGTCCGTCTTTCAGGCATGGTCTTGGCTTTATTCAAAGCTTTACTCTTGCGTAAAAAACTTTCTTCAGCAATTCCGCTGCAACAATATAGGTAAGCAAGATCGCCCCCAACATGAGGAGAAATGAAAATGGTAGGGGCTGAAATTCCAGCAGACCCGCTAGTGGTGAAATCGGCAGAAGCAGCGTGACAACGACAACGAGCAGGGTGGCCAACAAGAGATATTTTCCCGGTTTGCTCTTGAAGAACGGTCTCCGACTTCGAATAACAAGCACAATCAAACAGGCCGAAACCACAGACTCCATGAACCAGCCGGTTCTGAATTGATCTACGGTGGCGTGGATGAGGAGAAGGCAGCCAAAGGTCAGGTAATCAAACACCGAACTCAAGATACCAAATGCCAGCATAAACTTGCGAATGAACTTAATATCCCAGCGCCGAGGGTGCTCCACCATTTCGCTGTCCACGGTGTCGGTGGCAATTGCCATCTCAGGAAAATCGGTCATTAAGTTGGTAAGCAGTATCTGCTTCGGCAGCAACGGAAGAAAAGGCAGGAAAAGGGATGCGCCGGCCATGCTGAACATATTTCCGAAATTGGCGCTTGTCGCCATGAACACGTACTTCAGTGTGTTGGCAAAAGTCATCCTCCCTGCCTTCACCCCTTGAACAAGGACGCCCAAGTCCTTTTCCAGCAGAAACAATATCTGCCGCTTCTTTGGCTACATCAGCGGCGCTCTCCACTGAAATGCTGACATCAGCGGCGTGGAGCGCAGACGCGTCATTGATGCCGTCCCCCATGTACCCCACGACGTTTCCGGCTTTCCTGAGAGCAAGGATAATCCGCTCCTTCTGATTCGGCTCGACTTCGGCAAGGAGATCCACATCAACGACTCTCTTCAGCAAAGCGCCATCACTCATGTCCCTGAGTTCCGGACCGGTCAGGATCCGGTCATTCGTCAATCCAATCTGCTGACTCACATTAGCAGCCACGAGTCTATTATCGCCGGTGATGATCTTCAATGAAACACCAAGGCGCTTAAGCAGGCCTATGGTCTCCACAATGTCCGCCTTAGGCGGATCGAAAAGAACCAAAAATCCCAAGAACGTCATGCCGGTTTCGTGGTTGACGCTGATCTTGGATTCAGATCCCACCTCCCTGTAAGCAATCCCTAAAGTCCGAAAGCCCTTACTGCTAAACTCCTCAAAATGCCTTTCGATATCGTCGCGTACCGAGGGAATGTCCACAATCTGAGCAGTGGCGGTCTCGGCTGACGAACAAACTTCAAGAATATTCCTCAGAGCGCCCTTGGTAACGATAAGATGCGCATTCCGTGTCGACACGAGGATGCTCAATCGTTTGCGCACAAAGTCGTACGGAACCTCGTCCAGTTTCTCGTACCCGGCTAGATCAAACTGACGATAGGCCCGAATGGCTTCATCGATAGGGTTCACAAAGCCCGTCTCGTAGAACGCGTTTATATAAGCGTAGAGAAGGATCTTCTCGTTTGACTCGCCGTCCACATTGAGCGCGGAGTGTAACCGAACCACCCCCTCAGTGAGGGTGCCGGTCTTGTCCGAACAGAGGACGTTCATGCTCCCGAAGTTTTCAATAGAAGCGAGCCTTTTGACGATCACTTTCTCTCGCGCCATGTCTTTCGCTCCATGGGCGAGGTTGATGGTGATGATCGCCGGTAACAGTTGAGGGGTTAATCCTACAGCCAAGGCAAGGGAAAATAGGAACGAGTCCAAAATTGGATGCTGTAAATACGCGTTGACCGCAAAGATCGTTATGACCAGCATCAGGGTGACTTCCATCAGGAAATACCCGAATCGTCTCACCCCCCGTTCAAATTCTGTTTCCTGTGGCCTCAGCTTAAGACGTTCCGACACTTTGCCGAACTCGGTTTGCTTTCCTGTGTTGACGACCAAGGCTTTCCCGCTCCCACTGACTACGTGAGTTCCCATCCAGAGGACACCTTTGCGCTGAGAAAGCGGTGTTTCTACGTCCATCGGCCTGAGCGATTTTCGCACAGGGTACGTTTCACCAGTCAATGTGGCTTCGTCGACATAGAGAGCTTCGGATTCAGAACCAGGCAGTCGCCTGGAATGACTTCCCCTGCGCTGATGAGAACCACATCGCCTGGAACTATATCTTCCAGCGGGATCTTCTTTTCAATTCCGTCCCGAAGCGCCGGCGTCTTTATTTGAACGATTGCCAGCAATTTCTCCACCGCATCTGCTGCGCCCCGTTCTTGCCAGAATCCGAGAAGACCGCTTCCCAAAACAATTACTAGAATTATGACAGCATTCACGTGATCATGCAGGAAGAAGGATAATCCTGTGGCGAAGAGAAGGATCAGGATAATCGGGCTGTTGAATTGGGAAAGCAGTAGGGTTAGCGCATCGGATCTCTTCTTCGGCTTCAGAAGATTAGACCCGTATAGGGATAGCCGCCGCTTAGCTTCACTGCCTGTTAGCCCATCCGCCGTACTGTCGAGCCGCTGAAGCATTTCGTCACAAGGAACGCTCCAAAATGTAGTCGGACGTTGGTCCACATCGGTCTCCTATTAGGGATAAGGGGTCGAGTCAGTAGCTGATCGCTTGGCAATTCCTTATTACGCGACAGTTCCACATAAAATACTGGTCTGCCCCAACCCCACCCAGAAAGCATCCTCTCAAATTTCGCTGGACTTCGGACTGCATTTCCTTAAAGCTCTATTCTCTCCGGGTCACCAAACATACGAGCCAGCATAATGCTCAAATATTCTCGCAGATTTCTGGTCAGCAGAAAATTCCGCCGTACCAATTCCTTTGCCTTGTGACCCATTTCGAGGGCTGTGTCCGGGCGACGCAAGAGATATAGAGCTCGCGAAGCAGCCCCTTCCGGAGTCTTAACCAGGAAGCCTGTGTGGTGGTTCACGACCTGAAGACGGATTCCTCCCGTGTCGCCGCCTATTACAGGTTTTCCTTTCCACATGACCTCGGTCACGGTCAGTCCGAATCCTTCCTTAAGAGACTTTTGAAGCACTATGTCCGCACCTCGCTGCAGGGCATTGATAGTGACATGGGCATCCGGAGGTAGCTGAAGCACGTGAATGTCCCTGTCGGCGCGCGCTTCGCTACGAACTTCGGCTAGGACCGCTTCGGCTTCAGGGTCATCGGTGGCTCCGCCGCCGGCGAGAACCAACTGAAGGGCCGGAACGAATGGTTTGACCAACCGAAATGCTCTCACCACGCCGAGAGGATCCTTGAAGCGATCAAAGCGTGATACCTGGAGCATTATTGGTCTGTCTGGGTCCAAGCCGAATTCAAGTTTGGTGGCCTGGACTTTCTCTTCGGTTAGATCCATGTTTTTATCGCTGAGAGGATCGATGCTGGGCGGCATCAGATACTGGGTGTGCGGCAAGGGTTGCGAAAAATCCGCGAGAGAGAAAATACTCGCGTCGTATTCCATGACGAAGTTACGCAAGTACTTCCACACCGGTCGATAAGGATGGCTCAAGTCGATGTGGCATCGCCAGATCCACTTGCCTTTTCTGTTCGGGCATGACCTCAACAGAGGTAGTGGCTGCGGATCGTGTATAAAAACTATGTCCGCCTCCTCAAGGATCGAACGGAGCCCTTCCGAGTTTTGGGCGCCGGTTTCCTCGTAAACCTTGAAAGACCTATCATCCAGAGGGACGGTTATGCCTTGCAACGCGTTGTGGAACCCCTTTGTAATCTGGAAAAACCTCTCCTCTCCCCGAATAACTTCCCACCGAACATCGAGGCCCAGATCTCTCTGAAGGGGAACCAGCTTTGTCAGAATTTCCGCTACGCCTCCACCCACATAAGTGGAGTTCACGTGCACTACTTTCATTCCACTTAATGGCCTTGCAAGCTGGCGCAGTTGATTGATCACTTTGTCCCCGGCCATCGCCGCGTAATCTTGAATAGATGTCATGCGGACACTCCTTGAAACCAACGTGCAAACAAATTTGTCAGTTGCGTCCGCAGTTCCACAAGGGATACAAAATAGGGATCTACTGAGGCCAGTTGTGAGCAAAGGCCCTCATAACCATCACTGTAAGTCCTCAACCACGAGCGGAAGTCGTCCATCATTTCAGAGCTGCGGCGTCTAGCGTCAATGAAATGATAGAACAAGCTTCCCACCGACATTTTGGAAACAGCCTCCGCCAATTGCTCCGGCGCTCCAATAGTTTCTCCCGTGTCGAACACTAGTATTTGAGAGCTGACAAAATGAAACTGCATGTCAAGCGGGGCCATGTTAATCATTTCGGTCTCATCCAACCTCTGTTCAACGACTTCGAGCAGCTCTTGACGTAAGGATTCCAGATCTGCAAAAGCAGCCGGGTCGATAATGGATAATCGTTCAGCAAGAATACCGTCCTGAAGGGCATAGCGAACCCATTCTGCAAAATCGTTGTAGTATTGAGGCTCATCGAACCTGTGTCGCAAAAGCCCGCCCCAAAAATGGTGGTATATGCTCCCGAGAGAAACGTCAAACAACTGATCTCTCATTTCTCTTAAGTTTTGGGCCTTCTCCCCGGTTGCAATGTTCAGCAGCGCACAATCTTTTACGATAAAGGGTTGAGCGTCGGCATTTGTGGACATCTTCACCTCGGTAACCTTTGACTGTTATTGCTAAATGGACACTTGTTGATCAACGGCGGTCGGCCGCCATGGGTTGAAATATCGACGGAGGGTTTCCACTCAGAGGGTTTGAGCATACTGATCCTTACGTTCACCTATGAGTAACGCCACAGGAAAACTGTGTAATACGGTTCCGACAGGCAGGGTATTGCCTGCGGAAAGCGCCTCGCTTGTGAGAGCATTCCGCCATTCTAACGGCGTCCGGTCAGGCATTATCACCTCTGTGTCCTGCCACACTTCTCTTCCAAGAGGAAAATCTCCCTCTTGTACCAGGTAACTGAGAAATCTCGGAACAATGACAACGGCCCATTGCTGATGATACCTCCGGGCAAACGCGATAACATTGCTTCTGAATCTTCCGGCTGATTCGAGGGGGAGATAAGCGCCCTCCCGGAAGATCTCTCGATGTCTTCTTCTCGCTTTGAGCGCCCGATAAATGAGAAAGAGCTTAATCTTTCCATCCTCCTTCGTCGAAAAAAGATCTTGGATCAGTCGGCCAATATGTGAATCTTCTTGTTCTCGGATGCTTGCGAGCATTCCGCGCCTTGTCTCAAAATCCACGGGCCTACGGTTGTCAGGATCCACGAGGCTTAGGTCCCACAGCTCAGTTCCTTGATAGAAATCAGGCAGACCTGGTGATGTTATCTTAATAAGCGTTTGCGAGAGGGAGTTGAGCATCCCGAAATGAGCAACTCTCTTGGTGAAGGGGATCAGGTCTTTCAGAAATGCGTTGTTTTCTGAACGGGCCAGGATTTTTTCAGCAAATGAAACATAGGCGTCTTCGTATTCGATGTCGGGCTTTAGCCATGCAGTATGGACCTTTGCTTCTCTGACAACTTTGACAATATATTCCTTTATTCTTTCAATGAAATCGGGGTAATCGGCATCTGAGAATGGAAACGCTCCAATAAGAGTCTGGTATAAGAAATACTCGTCGTTTCTATCCGGAACGGCTAAGCCGCTGACACGTCTCTTTTTGCCCCTGTTTATCTTGATCCAGTTTCGGAGTTTTCTCAGCCACTCTTCCGGCATCTCGGACAAAACGCTTATTCTGGCGCGGACATCTTCGCCTCTTTTGGTATCATGAGTCGAGGTGGTGTTTAAGGAATCCGGCCACAAGTCTTTCTTTTTCTTGTTGAAGGCGTGAAATTCTTCAAGCGAGCATCCAAAGTGATCCGGCCGTCCACCCACCTCATTGAGTGACACGAGCCGGTTGTACACGTAGAGTGTAGTATCTTCAACTCCTTTCGCCATGAGCGGTCCGGTGAATTGCTGAAACCTCATGACAAAGACGAGCCAGCCCTTTTTTTCTTCATCAGAGACATAATCAGGAAAGTCCAGGAGCAGGAATCTTCGTAGAAACGTGAGCCCATGTAATAGGGCGGGAAAATTGGCGCTCGCCCGGTCTACCGCATCCAACATGTATTTCCTGTCGTTGTCCGACACCACGGCGTGGCTGATGTAGGTCCTATATACCGGAAACGCGGCAAGGACTTCGGTCAAAGCTCTTTGCAGCGCATTGAGGGTTATGTCGCTTCCATGACGGTCCCGGCTGGAGATGTCTTTCAGGAGTTGGGCAAGGTTGTGGACATCGCCTGCCATATCTTCCTGGATTATCAGCCTCTTGTTGTCGGTCACCACATCTTCATACAAGTTCTTTGAGCCCGTGACGCTGGAATAGATCCTGCTGAACGCTTGCACATTTTCCTTTTGACAAAACAATTCATTGACATAATTCGTAAAATCATAGCCGGTCGTTCCCTGTACCGGCCAGAAATGTGGCAGATCCTCCTTAAGATTGAGGATTTTTTCAACGACTATATAGGCTGTCGGCGCCCTTTTTCTCAATTCTTGAAGGTAGGTTGTCGGATCGTATAGGCCATCGACGTGGTCGATTCTTAATCCTGTTACGATTTGTCTTTCAATCAGATCGAAGATCAGGCCGTGTGTGTGGCTGAGAACACGTTCGTCTTCCATTCTTAGTGAAATGAGACCATTAATACAAAAAAAGCGGCGGTAATTTATTTCTTCCGCGGCCACTTTCCAAAATGAAAGTCTGAAGCGCTGTTGGGAAAGAAGGTCATTGAGGGGGTTGAAGCTCTCGGGCTTTCCCTTTTCACCATTGAATGCCTGTAAGTTTTCGTCGATCAATTTTCTTATTGCGGCATTGGTGTTGTAGAGTTCCCACATAGTACGGTGAATCAGTTTTATCTGGTTAGATCGCTCATCCGGGTCATCGCTCGAAGAAAGCATCTTCAAGACGTAGAGGACACCCAAGACTTTCATAAAGTCCGGATCGTCTTCGGCAAGTTTTCTTTTCAAACGGGACAAGTTCTTAAAAAGATTTGGATAAGATTCTATTCGCAACGGGTAAGCCAAATCGTAGTACGCAACCTTAAATCCATCAGGACCGTATGTGAGCGCAATCTCCCCATCCTCGAGACACTCTCCATAGAACTTGCCAAGAAATGGAGCCAGCAGTCTCTTGTTGGGGCCGGCAGGGGGATGACCCCAATCCACATCAAAAAAGTTAAAATACTGCGACTTGTAACCATTGACCAGGATATCCATCAGGATTCCATTTTCCGAATCCATCGCCATATGATTAGGGACAATGTCTTGAATCCATCCCATGTTGTGCTTTTGCAGCTCCGCGGAGAGCAGCTCCAGGTCTGAGAATTCTCCCAACCCAGGATTCAAATGATTGGGGTCAACCACATCATAGCCGTGGAGGCTCCCTTTTGCCGCCTTAAAGATCGGAGAAGCGTACAGGTCTGATATTCCTAAGTCCGCCAGATATGGGACAACCGCACTTGCGGACTGAAAACCGCACGAAGGACTGAACTGAATTCGATATGTCGCTATTGGACTATTCATGAATGGACTTTCCGGTCTTGCGATTCATCGCAGATCAGCGCTTGCCGAGTTCTCAGGTATCCGAATCCAAAAATTCCTGGCCAAGACAGTGCAGGCGTGTATCCATTCCTGAGCGTCTTTGTCGCCTAGGCCGGCCTTAGCCTTGAAATCAAACCAATATGTGTGAACGAGCTTGTAACAGATGTTTTGGGTTTTCCAGATATTGACTTCGAACGGTAATGTCCGGACTAGCTTTGCTGCCTTATTCAACCTCTCCATGCGAGAAAGGTCGTCAGGCTGTTCGAGAAGTTGTTCGGCCAGACGCTCAACGTTGACTGCCAGTAGCAATCCTAAAGCAGTCGCATCCAGAGTGGCTCCGGCCAAACGAGCTTCTTCCAGAAGAGGCCGTACGACTTCGGGCTCAAGGCCCTCTTCTTGAAGCACCCTGCGAAGTTTGGCGTTCAAGCATAACTCCGCTGCCAAGGCTAGGCTCTTGGGCAGTGGCGCGTGGGCCCCGCTCAGAAACCGAATCAACGGAGCATGGTGTTCGTATAGAGAGCCATATGAAGCCTCTGCCTCTCTCAAAGTCGGCTCCATGATCGTGTTCAGGACTTTTCGTCGCTCATCACCAAACAACGAAGTCAGAGAGTACGTGGACGTCCCGAAGTGCTTACCCAGCAAAAGTATGGTCCTAGGAAAGTCGGCTCTGGCGAAAGCCTCTGAAATCTCTTTGACAAGCGCTTCATATTTTTGCGCTCCTTGATATTCACCCGTGCCGCAGGCGATGTTGTGATCACCAAGGTGTAAAACACCAAAGCACAAGCTCGTGGATATGTGCGTAACTTTTGAAGTGACCTTTGCGCGTCCGATTACAAGCTTTGTGCTTCCCGCCTGAAAATTGCGGTAATCCTCCATGACGGTAGAATACGAATAGATCGAGTTCCGTTCGCCGTTGTCCTGAAACAGCGAGCTTATGGCATAGTGGGCGCCCACATTTTTCAAGTCGAGCATGGCAGGCCTGACGAATTTCTCATAGATAGTGCGGCCGTCACTGTGTTCGGGTATGTTGCTCTTGGCAAGTTCAAGATGTTCGAGAAATTCAAGTTCGAAGGAGCGGCTAAAGAGTTGGTCGGCCAACTGAAGAACCCTGCCGGCATACTGTATGACCTGAACCGTCTCTATCCCGGAAAGATCGTCAAAAAACCAGCCACAACTTGTGTACATGAGCATTGCGTGGCGTTGCAGCTCCATGAGCTCCAGGATTTTGATCTCGTCCCCGGAATCGAACGGTCGGGTCGCATGGCGTTTCAGAAATGCGCTGATTCGCTCGGGTGATCGATCCACTATGACGTCGATGTAGTCATCTCGAGCCGCCCACGGATCGGTCAGAAACCGTCCGGCCGATCGTTCATAAGCCGGATTCACGGCATCTCGGAGCCAGTCCAGGGCCGAACGCAGGGGGGCTCGCCAAGCCTGGTTCCAATCCGGGCGCCCACCGCTGTTACAACCGCAATCCGACCGCCACCGCTCTATTCCGTGAATGCAGCTCCATGAACTGTTCTCAAAGATCTCTACTTCGTGCGTCGGTGGATGATCTTCCAGGTATTGGCCGTAATTCGTCAGTTTGGCAAGCCCATTGGATTCAATGTAATGGAGAGCGTATGCGAGCGCCATGTCGCCGCCGCGATGGTGATGCCCGTAGCTTTCGCCATCAGTCGCGACGTGGACGAGGCGGTCGGATGACCGGTCCTCGGGGGTCTGGTACAGCAACCTCTTGGCGAACTCCTCTCCACTGTTGAGCAATCCTTCAAATGCAAGGGCCTGTGAAATGTGACCGTCGTAAAAGAACAGATTCATGACGCGGCCTGACGGTAGTGACACTTGGTAAGCCATGGTATGATCGATTCTTTCACCACTCACATCTTGCCATTCATCACCGTCAATGGGCCGAACCCGCTGTGCCTGACCGGGGGAAAGTATGGCAAATCCGATTTCGTATTGTGCCATTATGTCCAGGGTTTCAAGATCTACTGCCGTCTCTGGGAGCCACAATCCTTCGGGTTTGCGTCCAAAGCGGTATCAAAATCCTTTATTCCCCAGATTATCTGGGTTTTCTTGTCACGACTGTTGGCCAACGGGAGGATCATGTGATTGTAAGCTTGGGCCAAAGCAGATCCATGGCCTGAAAATTTCTCTATGCTCTGCCTGTCCCCCTCGATAATTGCCTCATAGGCTTCGGGGGCGTACTGCTCCATCCAGAGCAAGACAGTTGGACCGAAGTTGAAGCTTATGCTCGCATAATTGTTCACCAACTGGACGATTCGTCCCTCCGAGTCCAGGATTCTCGACAAAGCGTTCGCAGCGTAGCATTCAGCCAAAATCCGTGCGTTCCAATCGTGGTATGGAAACGCTGAATCTTGAATCTCAATTGCCTCCAACCAAGGGCTTTCCCTGGGAGGTTGATAGAAGTGTCCATGAATACATATGAATCGGTCCATGATCTAAACCTTCTGTTAGAGATAGGGGGCCGGTAGGGCGTCCGAATTACTGTTCTTCAGGATTGTCCGTGCCGCAGGTTTTCACCCAACATCTGAGCACTTCGGCCACGCTCCAAGCCTGTGCGATGCAACCTCTCGGACTATGCGGTTCCTCAGCGTTAAAGATCTCGCTGATAAAGCCGATTCCCGCATCGTCCAATTCCGTTACAAACCCCACCAGAAGCCGCTGCGCCTCCGATTTGTCTTGCGGGCGCAGCTTCAGCCATGCGTCAATGTAAGGGCCGATAAGCCAAGCCCATACAGTGCCTTGATGGTAGGCTGCATCTCGAGAGCGAATGTCACCGCTGTAGGTCGGCTTGTAGTCCGGGTGATCCCGTGATAACGATCTGAGTCCAAGAGGAGTCAGTAGTCGTTCCGTGACCACATTCATGACGCTTTCCCATCGTGAACGCTCAAGAACAGGATGAGACAGCGATATTGAGAGAACCTGGTTGGGACGGCACGCCGGATCGTCGCCATCACGTCCGTCTACCACGTCATACAGGTAACCGCCCTCGGAATACCAGAAGCGATCATTGAATGAAGCGTGAGTCCTCGCGGCATGGTCAGCCAGATAAGCTGCCGCGTGACTTCCTTGTTCTTCGGTAACCCACGTTTCCAGCAATTTCAGCGCATTGTACCACAGAGCGTTTATTTCCACCGCTTTGCCGGCTCTCGGCGTTACGACCCAATCGTCAACCTTCGCGTCCATCCACGTGAGCTGATAACCTTCTTGTCCCTGAGAGAGAAGGCCGTCGGTGGGATCCACTTTGATATTGAAGCGGGCGCCTCGAATATGATGATCCACCACGTCCAGAAGCTTGGGAATGAGAAGCCGGAGTATGGCGCGGTCTTTTGTAATCTCCAGGTATCGCTCGATAGCATGAAAAAACCAGAGCGTCGCATCGGCAGTGTGGTACAAGCCTTGCTTCTCACCCTCAGGGAACATATTGGGGATAAGTCCATCTCGGATGTAATGAGCAAAGGTGCGAACAATGGCGCCCGCCTCGATATAGCGCCCTGTAGTCAACGTGAGCCCTTCTAGACTGATCATGGTGTCGCGACCCCAGTCTGTGAACCAGTGGTAACCGGCTATAACGCTATGGAGTTCGTACCCGGTGGCTTGGGCTCGAGTAGCGTCCTCCTTGCGCCCCGCGGGTTTAATCACGAATTGATCTGCGGCTAGGACCAGTTCCGCCGCTCTCCCAGTGCGCGCAGCGGGATGCGCCGAACTAATGAGCTGCTCACGTCGCTGTTTCTCCAACAGAAAAGCCTCTTCAGGCTTCAGCGCAAGCATGGTCTCCCAACTGTGACTCGACGCGACCAGCGCCGCATCCTGATTCTCTTGAAGATCCAGGTGGAAATGGCCCGGGCTCCAAAGATTGCCCTTGCTATAGTATCCTCGCCTTTCTTCCATCCAGAAAACGATTGGTTCAATCGTTCTCGTTGTCTACAATGAAAGCCGGACCCTGACCATAAAGCGCAATTCGGAGAGGCGGCATAGAGCGACCTGAGGAAATCTCGTAACGATTGCGGCCAATAAGAGTGATCGAGTAGTCTTCCTCAATTGGAGTATCCGGGAGCGCCTCATGCATGCGGAAGTTTACGGCCGGGCATAAATCCAGCCTCGCCGGACCGTCGCCGGACAGCATGCGGTATATAATGTGCACGCTATTCTGCAAATGGGGGAGTAATAGTCTCTTTTCAAAGACGAAATTACCTATTGTGTAGAGCCAGACCGGCATACCGGATTCCAACCTAAATTCCGACAGGATCGGTGGCCCGTACAACTGCGTCGGGCTGCATGCTTTGATTTCATAGCCGAGTCGCACGTTCGTTCCATCCGGAAGAACAATTTGTTCCGCGAGATCATTCAACATGACTATTCGTCCCAACGGAGCCGGAAGCGCACAAATCAGAAGCCCGTGATAGCGCCGTGTATGGACGCCGGACACGGTCCCTGAAGCATAGCCACCCAATCCGTTTGCCACAAGCCATTCGCGGGTGAGCAACTCTCCGGTTTCGACCGCGTCTTCCGTACGACAAGGAATTCTGCGGATCAAATCGGTCATGATCTGCCTTCTTCCGTTTTCCTGGGTCCCAGTGACCACTGCGGCGTGACCCTGGATCCACCAGTTGTCAGGGGTATCTACGGGAGGGGTGCCGGATCCGCCGTATCTCGGATTCTCGCTCGACCAAATGATTTTCCAACGCATGGACTCGGGTGGGGCCAGCAGTGGTTCCGGCGCCGGGTCAAGGCGTAAGTCCAGGCCAAAATTCACCACAACCAGTCTGTCATCTCCATTTTCTCCGAAGAAGCGCAAAACGAAGGCCTCCGGTCCCAAGACAGCGCCGTCCAGTCCGCGATGTCGCTGGGCGCGAAACACGGGCTCTTCGCGTCGCAGTTTTAACAAGTCGCGATGGAGCGCGTAAATTCCCTCGTGCCGCTGCCGTTCTGCCGTATCGAGTTTTGATTGTCTGAACAGAGCCGGGTCCGAGGGATCGGGGAGGAGAGCTTCCATGTCGGGCGCAGCAAGACTTTCAAATTGCTGAAGAAATTCATTCCTCCCTTGATGCACTTTCCCCGCCAAGCCCTTTTCATGGTCCGCAAAATAATGAAAAGGGCTTGATGCAGCGAACTCCTGACCCTGGAATAGCATTGGGGTACCAGGACTTAACAGCATGAGAGCGGTCATTGCCCTGTAGCGCCCCGGACTGGTGAGGTTCTGGCATCGTAGCCCCCCCGCTGCATTGGCGATCTGGTCGTGATTCTGTATAAACGTGACGAACGCAGACGGCTTTAGATCAAGAGAAGGGGCGCCGCGACGTTTCTGTTGGTGTTTGTAACGCTGGCCCTGGAACAGGTAACCCCACTTGGCGGCGGAAATAAATTCCTGTGGAGAGCCGAGGTAATCCGTATAGTATGCCTGGTTACGCCCTGTAAGAGCCACCATGGCGCTGTGGTGGAAATCATCGTTCCACAGGGCGTCCATACCGTACCCGCCCTGATCGCTGGGCCGAACCAGCTTCACATCTTGCGGTTCATTTTCCGCCACCATAATAACGGAACGCTTGCCGGCAGCCCGGCGCACATGCCGAGTTATGACAGCGACAATATGTTCCGATGATTGATCATAGATGTTTTGAGTGGCATCCAGTCGCAAACCGTCGAGGTGGAATTCTTCAATCCAGTAGCACGCGTTAGAAATAAAGAAATCTCTCACAGGCTTGGCTGCGTGCCCGTCAAAGTTGATCGCTTTTCCCCAATCCGTCTCATAACGATCGGTAAAATAGTCATCAGAGAATTTCGACAGATAATTACCGTCCGGGCCCAAATGATTGTACACAACGTCAAGGATCACCCCCATTCCTAATGAATGGGCCTTGTCCACAAATCGGCGAAAATCGTCAGGACGTCCGTAGAGACGCGTCGGAGCAAAAAGATTCACGCCGTCGTATCCCCAGCCAAAATTACCGGGAAATTCGGCCACGGGCATCACCTCCAGGACCGTTATACCGAGGGAGGCAAGTTCGGGTAGCTCTCGGGTAGCGCTCTCCCACGTGCCTTCCTGGGTGAAGGACCCGACGTGCATCTCATACAATATCCGGCCTTCGATCAACACCCCCGGCCATGCCTCGTCCGTCCAGGTGAACAGCCCCGGATCCACTATCTCTGATGGACCGTGTGGTCCCTGCGGCTGGAAACGCGATGCAGGATCGGGGTAAACTTCCGCCCGCCCATCCAGACGATACCGGTACAACGCTCCGTTTCCTGCTCCAGTGACTAGCCCTGAGAAATACCCGTTCGCCTCTCGAACCAGCTCAAAACTCCCTTTCAATTCAGTGGAATTCGATGACCCCTCCTCGACTACAACCTGCACCTCTTGACAAAGAGGCGCCCATACCCGAAAGCGCACTGCCTCTGTCGTAGCAATTTCGGCTCCCACGGGGAGCCGTCTGTTCAATTCAGTTACCATTCGGCAATTACCTTTCCGGCCACGTCTGCTCACTCTCTGAACAGCTTTCGATAGTGGTAGCCGAAAATCATGAGCGTCACCGCCTCACGCAAGGACCGGCGATAGAACACCAATGTCTTTAGCAGTAGCTTCCAGTAGTAGACGCTGTTACTCCATTTGTCGAGAATGCCCATGTAGAGAATGGAATTTAGAAAAGCGGTTGTTCCCATTAACGTTATTTTGCGCCGTTTCGCAGGCTCGTGAGTCCTGAGGAACTCCAAAACCCGTGCGTAGTATTCCTTCGGGGAATACAGGTAATTCAGAACCGCGTTATATCTCTCCCGAACGAGCTGTGGATCCATTTTGGTAATGAAATTCATGGCTCCGTCGCAATTGTCTCCTGAGCAATCTTCGAGAAGTCGTCCCTCCTCTTTGAGTCGCCGGTAAAGGCGGGTTCCCGGCAATACTTCGAGCAGGCCGATCATTGCCCTTACCACTCCGCTTTTCTGAATGAACTCGATCTGACGTTCAAAAATGTTCGGCGGATCATTGTCAAAGCCTATTATAAAGCCGCCCATCACTTCCATTCCGTTTCGTAGTATCGTCTTGACGGCTTCTACCAGGTCCATCGAACGGTTCTGTTGCTTGCCGCATTCCGCAAGACATTGATCCTCCGGGGTCTCCAGCCCAAGAAAGGCAGCGTCAAAGCCTGCTTCGGTCATCAGCTTCATGAGCTCTTCATCGTGAGCCAAGTTCACCGACGCTTCGGTGTATAGCATGAAAGGAAAATCTTTGGCCTCCTGCCACGGTTTAAGCGCCTCGAGGAACGACTTGACCTTCGATTGATTTCCGATGAAATTGTCGTCTACGACAAACAAGCTTCCGCGCCAACCCATGTCGTACAATATCTCAAACTCCCGTATCATCTGCTCATTAGATTTTACCCTGGGACGCCGGCCATTCAGATTGACAATTGGTCAGGCGTTATCATTCCGGAGCCACTTCTTTGGGTTTTCGAAGGAAAGACTCCAGAAGGTCTATGGGAATCGGAAAGAGTATAGTTGAGTTCTTCTCCGCGGACACTTCCACCAGAGTCTGAAGAAACCGAAGCTGCAGCGCTATCGGCTCTTTGGCGATGATGACCGCTGCTTCCGACAGACGTGCGGCCGCTTGATATTCGCCTTCAGCGTTGATGATTTTGGCCCTTCTTTCCCTTTCAGCCTCTGCCTGGCGGGCGATTGCCCGCTGCATCTCCAACGGCAGGTCTATCTGCTTGACTTCCACCATGCTGACCTTGACGCCCCATGGCTCAGTGCGGCTGTCCAGTATATCTTGGATTTGCAGGTTAATCTTGTCCCTCTGAGCCAGCAATTCATCAAGTTCCGATTGTCCGCAGACGCTCCTCAACGTGGTTTGCGCGAGCTGAGACGTCGCATACAGATAGTTTTCAACATCGATGACGGCTTTGGTAGGGTCTATAACCCGGAAGTAAATGACAGCGCTCACTTTTACCGAAACATTGTCCCGCGTGATAACGTCTTGGGGAGGCACGTCCAAAGCAATGGTCCGAAGGCCCACTCTGACCATTCGATCAATAATCGGAATCAGTATTATGATGCCCGGCCCTTTGTGATCTATGACCCTGCCAAGCCGAAATATTACCGCTCTCTCGTACTCGTTGAGCACCCTGATGGCCATGAACAGGAAAATGACGACCAACAGGATTATGGTCCCAAGAGCATACATCGGCGCCCTCCTTCATTTGAAAAGCTGCATTTCTGCATTTGGATCCCCTTTTGTCTCATCGTCTTCCGGTATTCCCACTTTGAGATTTAGACACACCTAGTGTTCGTCCGAGTATAAGCGCCGCACAATGCGCTGAAACCACGCGCAAAGGTCCAGGAGTTTGCGATGGTTATATAAGGACAATCCCTTAGTGCGCCTTTTCCTAAATACGGTGTCGTATTCCGTGGCACATGCCCCGAAGGGGCAATCCCCATGAATAGCCATGGGCGCAGCCCATGGATTGGAAAAACAACCGATCCCGTCTTCAACCCCTTGCGGGGTTGAAGAAACCGGTCGATACAGCCGGCTACCATGGGTTCCAGCCATGGCTACCAATGAAGAGCGCCCCCTCACGGGGCGCAAGAGGCTATGAATTTCATCTGCGTTACCCTGCGGAATACGTAACCGTATTTACGCCACGGAGTACTTAGTGTTATATGGCACAAGTTCGGTCACGTATTCCTGTAGGATGGCGCGCCTACGCGAACCGCATCAATCGCCAAAAGGCCTCTAACGATGCTGTTCCCGTTCGTCACCGCATCCGACGAGGATCGAAGAGACTCTAAATACGGCGCCGTATTTACGCCATGACATACTTAGCCTCTGATCGGAACGACGAGGCATGCCTTATAATCTTTTGGGACAAGACTCAATAGCGCGCTCTTATCTACCGAGCAGGCCCAATACGCCTACTACGACCAAATAAATCCCGATGATCCATGACAGGAATCGGGGCGCTACGAGTATCAAAATGCCGGCTATCAATGCCACCACCGGCTGAAGTTGCAGATTTATGTTCATGTCTTCCTCCATGGGACAATCGCTTCGCAGAAGCCTCATTTATTCTGATTCATGGAACCAAGCTCCGATTCGCCCTTAAGAACTCAATCTCTAACGGCGTCCAAGAGCCCGGGACCAGTTCTTCCAACCTTGCCACCCGGATTTCTGCGGAAAGAGCAGGATCTTGACTAATCCGAGCAGGAACAGGAGTACCACCGCCCCGAGCGTAGCGCTAATCAAGGTTCCGATGAGTCCGTGAAAAGACAACTTCAAGAAGCCGAACAAGACCCCCCCGATAAAGGCGCCTACGACTCCTACCACCAGATTGATAACCAGGCCGGCTCCTCTGCCCCTTATAATTTGTTCGGCCAGAAAACCGGCGACAAGTCCTATTATTAAGAACCCAATCAATGGCTCAATTGCTATATTTATTCTCATGTCTTCCTCCTGCGACAACTAGTCGAAAAACGGCGTCCATCCGGGAATTCACCCATACTTCTCCAAGAAGCACAGCGAGGCGCCCTGTTCAAATCATTTTCTAACTCTTCCATACAGTGATTGTATCTTGCCGGCCAGTTGATGGATTCTTCCGCTGAAGACGCTGAAATACCTATGAGTCCACCATCCCCATTGTTCACGGATCTTACCCTTCAACTGCTTCAGATTTCCTGCAAATCGATTCCGATTCATATCTACCTACCCAGCACAATAAAAACGCCTGCAGCGATAGCAAGCAGAGCCAATAAAACATGGACAATCGGATTACCGACCGATAGCGCCGTCAGCAGGCCAGTCACGATGAGCCAGACGCCAAGTAAGAGCATTCCCAAGCTCTTTGTCAAATTCAGGTTCATGCTGCTCACCTCCTTGCGTTACGAGTGCGATTCACGATACAGCCGAAACGACATACCGCAGTGTTCCATGGCATTGCCCCAGACGTGCGAATGCTCGTGTAGTGTCCCGGCAAAGTCTGACCTCGTCTTCCGGAGCTTCCCTAAAGCCCGAGCGGCAAGCCCCGAGAAAGACGGCAAAGTGAACGTGGTAACACCACACGAGTATTGCTTGCCATTCTGGAACCGGGCGAGCCCGGGAAGCTACCATTTGCTCAGATGCTCGTCCAGCTCCTTCTCCGCTTCCTCACGTTTGAGCCCGTATTTCTCTTGGAGCTTCCCCACGAATTGTTCACGTGTTCCGTGCAAGACATCCAATTCGTCGTCGGTGAATTTGCCCCATGTCTCTCTTACTTTGCCTTCAAACTGTTTCCAGTTGCCTTCGACCTGATCCCAGTTCATGATCCCTCCTTGTCGAGCGTGGCGTTAATTCGCCGGAGTTTTCCTCTTTCATGGGACTCAAATTCGGCCCATCAAAAAGAGGATCAACACGATGACCAGTATCAGACCCAGGATGCCGCTGGGGCCACGCCCCCAGCTTCTACTGTGTCCCCAGGTCGGTAGCGCTCCTATAAGCAAAAGGACAAGTATAACTATTAAAATTGTTCCCATCTTTTTTCTCCTTCCGGGCAAGACTAGGGTCAGAGACAGAACCGGCATTGGAGACGCTTCTTATGAACGGCGGCTCTCGCCTTAATTTTAGGTTGGCTGGAAGGGTGGGCCTTCCGCCACTGCTCGAAAACTGCGTGCTGCGCCTTAACCTTGGCCAGGATTATCGCAACTTCTCCCCCCAGAAGTCTTTGTGCTTTTGCCTGCTCCTGGAGCCAGAATTCGTCCTTTTGCCGTTGCTGCAAGACGCGAGTGGCTTCATTTACCTTTTGTTCCAGAATCACCGCTTGAGGGTAATTCTGGGCGGCCGGGGACATTGGAAGGGCAAGATACGCCAGGGATAGGAGCAGGCCGAGCATCAATGATCGACTAACGAATTTTTTTGCTATTGATCCCATGCCCCCACTCCCTTCTCGACCGCATCCGAGAATTTAAGATTCGTATGGATTCCCGGCCGAATCCCCTTGACCGATCCGTAGTAGTCCATCGAGACTTTTTCCGGAGGCGCAACTCGTTCCTGTGCCACAAGGACACTAAGCTCCACTACGTCAATCGCGGGAACGGCGCCGCCGGCTGAGTAGGATTGATCCATTCCGTGAACAACAATCCCCGAAACGTTTTTTGGGCCGACATCCGAAGGTGTGGAGGCGCCTACCGGCATTGGTACTCTGAACCACTGTATGGCCGCCGTTACTCTCCCGATTTCGGTTCCATGCGAACACTTCGCTTGCCCAAATGTGACCGTCTTCACTGGAATGGACTGCGCCGATCCTTCGTGAGCTTGAGTCGAACACTTTTCCGCTAGACTTTCTTCCCACTCCTTCCACTGAGTCAAAAATCGTATCCGCCCTGATTCCAGTAGGCGCATGTATTCGGCAAACAGTTCGTCCGTATGGAGCTCTTTATAGTCCGGACGTTGTATAAGTGTCCGGTACTCCATGAAAAACCTTTCATATTCCGGGGTCCCGGCGAGAGAACCGAACACCCGATTCACCAGCTTGCCGTCCAACTCCGCATGTTTTGTCGAGAATTGTCCGGACCAACTCGCTAACATAGGGGGGCGGTTCTCCGACTGATAGCACTCCTCTATATTGCGCCGCATTAATTCGATGTCTTGTATGTGCTCGAAATACTTCTTAGTCTTGTCGTACAGCGGCGGCGCCGATTCTGCTCGGACAGTAACCGGCAGCATGATAATTAGCGAGAGCAATAAGGCTGAGCAAAATAGTTTTGCTTTCGTCTTCATGTCGCCGCCTCCCTTTCCCCGGTGTTTGTGGGCAACTCACACCAGGGCCTAATGAGACGAGATGGAGCGTCCTATCATCCCCAATAGAGCTTCACGCCTGGTTGTGTACAAATTGACATGAATCCGTCTCGTCCCGGTCAGCCCGGCACAATTCTCGTCCGGCCGGATCTAGGCAATAAATGACCGTGCAACTAATTAATTATCGGATCAAAATCAACAACCTTTTATATGGCCCTCCGATTCTTTCAATCAGGGGGACGGAGGTCACGTCTCCATTTGTCTTTGACCGTCCCAGCCTGTTGCAGGACTCCTGTTCTTTGGCTGCGCTCAGAATCCCGCCGGCGGCGAGAAGCTCCACTTTTCCACCTTGTCGAACGAAATTCTCGAAATGTCTGGTATAAAGATGGTCCGGCCCAAACATGGTGGTAAGGCAATCGAAAGCCCTTAGCCTCCAGCGCTGAAAGGCGCCCGGATCAAAATCCGAGTCAAGAACACCCCAGCCCGCTTCTATCAAATCGTCGATTCGTTCTTCGACAGACATTGCCGACCCCTCTTCTTAAATCTGTTCGCGAGGTTGTTCGCTGTAAACATCCCTCATCCACCGGTTGCCGGTGACTTGCGCCGGCCGCATAGGCCGCAAAGTATCTATCGATTTTTTCCTCCCATTCGGCAGAAGTGAAGTCGGGCCATGTCTTGCTCTCAAAGTTGAGGGCTCTTTCCAAGGTCTGCTTATCAACGTCGAGCACCGCTGTTCCCTTTTCGACATTCGTCGTCAGAGCGTCAAAGGGGATCGGAATCAACACGTCGCCTATTCCCAGGAAACCTCCGTGAGACAGGATGGCGTATTTTAGTCGCCCATCCACGCCCACCATGAGATCCTGTATTGTGCCAAGTTTTTCCCCGCGACGATTCTCCACATGTGGTTTTCAGTATGTCACTCACTCTCCTGGGTACTTTATTTCCATGATTTTTCCTTCCCCCTTTTCTCGTCTTGGCGAACGCAATTTGCGAAATGTCCGGTGTAGACGTGATCCCACCCGTACACTGCGGTCATGTAATTAATGACCCTTTACAGTGACCGCGCCAGGACTACGAAACCACAAACCGCCAGCAAGAGCGCCGTCACAACCATGATGAGGCCGTAATCCATAGGGTGTCACCTCCTCTATAAAGAATCCTTTTGCTTTCACCGTCTTACGGGGCCTCGGGCTTTCGCTGTAGCTGAACTGCCGCCGGCCTGCAGCAATCAAATCATTGACTCGCCTTTCGATAGGCATTACTGCTCTCTCTTTATCCGGGCGACCGACCATGGTAGGTTTCGCTACTCCGCCATCTGCAACTGCCGCTAGAATCCGTTATGCGAAATTGAGCAGAATCAGGCGCCCAAATTGAAATTATTGTTGGTAATCATTTTGCATGCGCGCCTGTTACCCGACGAGGTATACAATCAAAACTATCAATAGGATGGTTCCTAAACCTACTCCGAAAATACTCATTGTAGTGTCCTCCGTCCCCCTGATTTGTTATGGGCGGGAATTAATCTCGTTCCGGTCACCCACCGTGACACCACCGGAGACGGCGTGCTGTTGCGACACATGGTCCACATATCCAAAAAGCGGTTCAGATTATCGAGCGGTGATTCTTTTAACCCTTGCAGTTTAGCCTATGCACTTTTCGTGCCAAGCCATGCTGGTGGGTGATGCTTTATATAAAAGCCGTGATGTTAAGTGGTTAGTCGCAGAGGTAGTGTGGGGGTGAGACACGAAGGGTTCGGCAAGAAATGAGCAATGTCTTAAAAACGGACAACATAATTCCTGGTCCAGTGTTATCAATAGCTTACTAATTATCCGATGTCTTAAAATCGGTTCCCGAATTAATCCGCTGTCGGATTGTCGCTCTCTATTCCTAAACGCTTCATGTGTCGATAAAGAGAATCTCGGGCTATGCCCAGCACGCGGGCGGCGCGTCTTTTATTGCCTTCGCAACGCCGCAAGGCCTCTAAACACAGGGATTTGATCACCTCATCCGTAACATCGTGAAGCGTGCGCTTGTGTTCCGGAAAACCGGACACGTGAGACCAGCTTTGGTGGCTTGCGTTAATCGACGGGAGTGCGAAGTTCAAAGTCTCTCCATCGGATAAAATCAATGCTCGTTCGACCACGTTTCGCAATTCCCTCACATTTCCGGGCCAATGGTACCTGGATAGCGCAACGACGGACTCGGCGCCGATCCCAGGTAGAGAAGTCAGTTGCATCTCCATCGCCAGCTTCGACATGATCTCTTCCACGAGTAAGGGAATGTCTTCAATTCTATCATGCAGCGGCGGCAAGCGTATAGCAAACACATTGATACGATGTATCCATTCAGTTACGCGGGGTATGAGCCGTCCTGGGGGATCTTCTTAGGCAGCACGTGAGATTTTTTTCTCGCGTTTGAGCCTTGAGAGTAGTAGGTTCACTATACGGTCTATTACGGATTCAAGGTTCCTGTGTCATGGCGATAAACGGCTGCCCGGTCTGCCTCGAAAAGCAACGACGCATTGATGAACTTGTAGAGCAAGTCAAGGGTCTGCAAGCCAAGTTGCGCTATCAGGAGCGCAAAGTGGAGGATGGGCCATTCGGATCTTCCACTCCGTCGTCCAAAGTCCCGATTAAGCCGAACACGGAACCGAAGGAGAATAAACCCAGAGGAGGCCGGCCGGGTCACAAGGGTAACGGTCGGAAGAGCCACGACGAAGAAGCTGTTGACCGTTCGGTGGAAGTGGAACTGACAAGCGAAAATTGCCCGGAATGTGGCCGCCCGCTCGAAAACAAGGGATGGGCGGAGCGCAGCGTCGTAGACACCCCATCCAAAAGCCCGCAAAAGATCACCTTTCGCCTCGCCAAGAGATATTGCCGGCATTGTCGTCGCAATGTCACGGCGCAGCCCCGGGGAGTGCTGCCCAAAAGCCTTTATGGTAATCAGCTCATAGCCGACGCTGTCGAAATGCATTACCTCCACGGCGTTCCCATGGGGCGTATTAGCGAGTTTCTCGGCATCGGGGCGGGCAGCATTGGGCAGTTGTTCAAACGCTGCGCTGGTCTCTTTAAGGAAGTTTCGAACAAGCTCATCCCGGAATATCGCAAGGCGCCGGTCAAGCATGCGGATGAGACGAGTTGGCGGACCGATGGCAAAAACGGGTACGTTTGGTTATTCGCCACTCCGAAGCTGAGCGTTTTTCAATTCGGCAAGGGCCGCTCCGCCAAGGTCCCTCAGGCCGTCTTCGGCATGGACCCTTTGCCCGGCGTGCTGGTAGTGGACCGCTATGCGGCGTACAACAAAGTCCCCTGTGAGATTCAATACTGCTATGCCCATCTGCTGAGAGAGGTCCAGGATTTGGAGACGGAGTTTCCCGAGGAATCGGAAGTGGCGACATTCGTGGCCATAGCCGCCCCGCTCTTGTCTCTGGCAATGGCGCTGCGCCGTCAGCCTATATCCGATGATGAGTTTTACAGTCGGGCCGCCTCCCTTCGGGAGGATATCAAGAGCGTCATGGCCCTACCTGCGCTGCATTTGGGCATCCGTCGCATCCAGGACATCTTCAGAGCAAATGAGCGTCGGCTCTATCATTGGGCCGACAATAAAGCGGTTCCGGCGGACAACAATTTAGCTGAGAGAGATTTGAGGCCATCTGTGATCGCCAGGAAAGTGAGCTTCGGTTCGGTGACCGACGCGGGGGCGGAGGTCAGAAGCAT
The DNA here is from genome assembly GCA_963747865.1 of uncultured delta proteobacterium. Taxonomy (GTDB): domain Bacteria; phylum Desulfobacterota; class Desulfomonilia; order Desulfomonilales; family Desulfomonilaceae; genus JBBSBY01. The sequence goes on from CAVVHK010000020.1 coordinate 93,401, forward strand.
TCTGACCACGATAGCGGTTACCATCAAGAAGCTGGGCGGTGAACCGGCGACTCAGATAAAGCTTGCCTTGGATCGTCTGGCCCTCGATCCGAAAGCGGATCCATACCTTCTCTTGTTTCCCTCGTTGAAACCTCCTTAATTTACCCTTCGACCTATCTTCACCACTGGGACTTTGGGGGAATCGGTGACTCAAGGGCCTTCCCGCGCCCATCGCAGACCGCTCGAAACTGAATGGTTACGATACGATAGAAAAGGGGGGAAAGAAATCGGCCTTGCGCAACCTCTGTATCGAGACTCCTGTTCGTCGCTGCAATAAGCCTAGCATTCACGGTAATGCTCTTTTCACCGCCAACTCGCAGGAATGACCTTGTGTCCAGAAAGGTCAGTAGCTTGGACTGCAAGGGGAGGGTAAGCTCTCCAATTTCGTTGAGTAGAAGGGTCCCGCCCTCGGCCAATTCCAGGAGTCCTCGCTTCCGGCCGAGCGCCCCTGTGAATGAGCCCCGTTCGTGCCCAAAAAGCTCCGACTCCGCCAATTCCTTGGATATGGCGGCGCAATTCACCGCAAAATAGGGGCCGGGCGCACGCCTCGAGTGGTCGTGAATCCAACGCGCCAAATAGTCCTTTCCACTCCCGCTCTCCCCCTGGAGCAGAATGATGCTGTCAGTGGCGGCGGCAAGACGAGCCTCGTGCAGAGCGGCCCTCATGGCCTTGGAGGGGTACGCCTCGGCGATCGGTCTTTGGACGGGCACGATTCTCTTGCGCTCCGTCACATCACGAGAAATGCCATAGACGCCGACGATGGCGCCGTCCGCGTCCCGAAGCGGCGTAGAGAACAGTATTCAAGGTGACCTGGACGCCACTTTATGGAAGCGGTATATTCTTCTTCGATGGATTCTCCCTGGAGCACGCGCAGATCCACTTGTTTGATATGTTTCCCGGTTGTCTGTCGAAGATATCCTCATCCTTGCGGCCGATGATTTCGGACACGTCTAGTCCGAGCATTCTTGCCATAGCAGGATTCACGTGCGTGTATGTGAGATGACGATCCTTCATGAAAATAAGGTCCTGGGCTCCCTCAACGAGCGCTCGGAATCGTTCCTCCATGAGGCGTAAGCCTTGCTCGGCTCGCTTGCGTTCGGTGATATCGAGATGCGTGCCCGCCGCCCGCAACGGCTTTGCCGTCCTTATCGCGTTCAACGATCATGCCGCGCGCCAGTATCCACTTCCATTCACCTGACTTGGTCCGAAGCCGGTATTCGGCCTCGTACAAAGGAGCGCGGCCTTCCAGGTGCGCCTTCCAGATCGCAATGACCCGAGATCTTGTCCTCTGGATGGATAAGCCTCTCCCAAGACCTAAAATGCGGCTCGATTTCCTCCAAGGAAAACCCCAGCATCGCAAGCCCAGCGTTGGTCGAAAACAGTCTCTCCGGTCTGAATGTCGTAGTCCCAAGTCCCGAGCGCCGCTCCGCTCAATGCCAGGTTCAGCCTCAGCTCACTCTCTCTCAGCGCCTCTTCCGCCTTCTTCCGTTCGGTGATGTCATGGATGATCGAATAGAGCAGCTTGCGACCCCGGACGTCGAGTGGACCGGAATGAACCTCAACGTCTCGTATTTCCCCTGAACGCAGCCTGTGACGGAAAACAAAGGAAGCTATGTTTTCCTTCTCCGCTGCGGTCATTGCAGCCGCAACCTGCTCGGCGGCTAGGACGTTGATGTCCGTGATTTTTAGGCTCCTCATCTCATCCAGGCTATATCCATAAAATTCCGCGGCTGACGGATTGGCGTCCACAATGGCCCCGGTTTGCGGGTCCACAACGAGTTTCATAGCCCGATTTCGTTCAAACATCTGACGGTAGCGCTCTTCACTGCGCCGTAAAGCCTCTTCGCCTTTCTTGCGCTCGTCAATTTCCTGTTTGAGTCGCTCATTCGTCTTCAGCAGTTCTGACGTGCGTTCTTGGACCCGGTGTTCAAGTTGATTATGAGCCTCCCGCAACGCCGACTCAGCGATGGTTCGAATGGTAACGTCCGCTATGATTGTTCTCGAATCGGCTGAATTCGCCGTGGGAATCCGCTATTGCGACGCTTTCCAGTTGAGCGTGGAACCAAGCGCCGTCGGGTTTAACCAGTTTAATTTCGCACATGCTCCGGGTTCCTGTTTGCAGAACTTGGTTACGATGGAAATAGAAAGTGTCCTGGCTCTCCTTATGAACAAAGCTCGTCAAAGGCTTACCGATGAGGGATCCTCTCTCAATTCCCAGCAGGCCCGCGCCGAAAGATTGGCTTCCAAAACAACCGCATCGTTGTCCAACGGTGAAATATCCAACCGACGCGAAGTCATACAAATCCAGATACCTGTCTCTGGACTCCTCCAGGGCCAGTTGAGCCCGACGCAGTTCGTCATTTTGCATCTCAAGTTCGATCTGATGGACCTGCAATTCATGCACGAGCTTCTGAACGTCTTCGGGAGAAAATCCGACAATAAGTCCGAACCATCTCCCGACTCGTTCACAAAGGCGGCCTCCGCTCGCCGTCGCAGATCGGACAGCCTGTCTTTTGAATGCTTTTCCTGGGTCATGCCTCACTCCGGTAATGGTCATCAGGATTATCTTTCAATTCGATCGCTGAATCATGAGCCGGTCCTTGGCACTTGGCTCTTGCGGACCGCTTCCTGGATCGCCGTCAGCAGTTTGGCGATGTCCGCCGGCTTCTCCAAAACAACGTCTACCCCGGATTCGTTAATCTTGCCTTGTCCAGTGTTTGTCCTCCCCAGCCCGTAAGCATTATGAACGGGGTCTTAGCGGCTTTCCGTTCTCGGCAGGTCTCCCTGATCTCCTTACCAACCTCCCACCCGTTCATACCGGGCATACCCAGGTCGCAAATCACAACGTCCACGCTATGGCCCCTGAAGATTTCGAGGGCTTCGGGACCGGACAAGGCTGACAGAACCCTATAATGCGCTTTTTCCAACGCTGTTCTCAGGAATCTAACCACGGGTTCCGTATCGTCAATCGCAAGGACGGTGAGACTGCGGAGGATCGGCATCCCCGCTACGGATTGCGCCTCTTCTGGAAGCTCATCTGAGGCCGGTATCCTCACAGTGAAGGTTGAACCTTTTCCGAATTCACTTTCAACAGAGATTGTTCCGCCGTGGCGACTCACTATCCCATAGCAGACCGCTAAACCCATGCCTGGTTTGACGCCCCCTTTGGCGCTCCAGAAGGGATCAAACACTTTTCCGAGATTGTCCTTGGAAATCCCGATACCCGCATCCTGGACCTCTAAGACCACCTGATCTCCTGCTATCCTGGTCCTGACCGTCATATCCCCACCTTCGGGAAGAGCTTCCGCCGCGTTCTTGACGAGATTGACCACCACCTCGAACAGCTCATCCTCTTTGCCTCTCACGAAGCACCCGTTGCTCGGGTCGAGGTAGATAGCGATCTTCTTTTCGTCCGTGAAGGCGCCCAGCTCCCACCAGGGTCTCGTAAGTTCCACCGCTTGCTTGACAATTGTGACAGATCAAGAACCTTGCTTTCGGCCGGGGAAACCCGGCAACGGATATTTGCAAAGCTCTGGAGGCGCCTGACGATTTCGGCTCCCACCCTGGAACGTATGCAAAACCGTCTGGAGGCTATCCCTGACGTTGGAAAGATCTCCTTTTTCCATATCCATGAGAATCAGCTCAAGATTACCCACGACAACTTGGAGTATGTTATTGAAGTTGTGGGCGACGCCCGACGCCATCTCGCCAAGCGATATAAGGCGTTGCGTCTGCGCCAGAAAAGCCTCCGCCTCCTTCAGAGGGCTGATGTCGGAAACTGTCATTCGGCACAAGTTGAGCCTCAGCGTCAGAATCCCTAACGGCCATGCTTTCCAGTTGGGCGTGAAAAGAAGCCCCGTCCTTCTTCAGCAATTTGATTTGACAGGTTTGCTTGGCTCCCGTGTCAAGGACGCGATTGAGATGAATATGGAAAGTGTCCGCATCCGCTCTGGACATAAGACGAGAAAACGGCTTGTTAACGACCAATTCTCTTTCTGTTCCCAGGAGGCAGCGTTGCGGTGAGATTGGATTCCAGAACAACTCCCTTGGAATTCAAAGTGAAGTACGCAACCGGGGCATAGTCATACAAATCGATATATCTCTCCCTGGATTCCTTCAGTCTCCAGTTGAACCCGACGCAGCTCGTCATTCTGCATTTCAAGTTCGATCTGATGGACCCGCAATTCATGCACAAGCTTCTGAACATCCTCCTGCGGAAGTTCGGATATGTTTCCTACATTCGAAGCCTTGCAAAGGAGCAATTCCTCAGCTCGCTTCCGTAGATCCCCTGATTCTTTTTTTGGATTCCGGTCTTGCGTCATGCATGAATGCCTTTCATCTCAGCTAATCGGACTGGCTAAATATCAGCCTGGACCCCGGATTGCGCTTCACAAAATTCCACCCGGTTTCGTTTAACAGGTCCTCTGAGGATCTGATCGCGCCTGCCACGAGGGACGTTCTCAAGGTCCTTTTCCGACCGGTAACGTCCTCGATGGCCAAGAGTATCTTTTCCGGTTTTACCATATCCGTGCGCAGCATCCTAGCGTTCAACAGCATTGTCCTGTATCCTATGGTCTCGAATTCATGTTCCATTCTAAAATCCTCGAACCCGGTCTTTTCAGAGAGAATCTTCTCCAAAAGGTCTCGGAGAGCAGGAATGTCCCACTGAGGAATGGTCGGATCGCAGAGCAGCTTACCTTTGGTCTGTTTCGGCTTGACCTTGAAGGTGCGGTAAAATGATTCGTTGGCCGATTCAATCCGTAGGTCCCGGTCCAGCAAGAGCAGGGGCTCTCGCACCGTATTGATGATATCCGCTTCCCGCTTTTGAGTCTCCTCGGCGGCGGCCTTCAGAGCCCGTTTAAATAGGGAAGTATCCACAAAAGTAATCACCACGCCGTCGATCACGTTTTCAATGGTTCGATAAGGAAGAATCCGCATCGAATACCAGCGGTTGTCGTTGGTCTGGATTTCTTCTTCTTTAGGAACAAGGGTTCTGAGAACCTCCTGCGCGTCCTCCACCAATCTCCCATACTTGAGCTTGGTAACTATGTGAGCCAATGGGCGACCCACGTCGGCCTGTATCAAATTGATGAAATCAGTCATGGTTGGAGTAAAGCGTTGAACATTCAACCGGGTGTCCAGGAAGATTGTGCCGATGTCGGTGCTGGCAAGGAGGTTGTTCAAATCGTTGCTCGTCCTCGTGAGTTCCTGAATCTTTTGCTGTAGCTCCCAGTTCACCGTATTCAGTTCCTCGTTGACCGATTGCAGTTCTTCCTTCGACGTCTCCAGCTCCTCATTGGTGCTTTGCAACTCCTCGTTGGCTGACCATAACTCCTCGTTAGTGGACTGAAGTTCCTCGTTGGAGGTCTCCAATTCCTCAATAGCCGACTGAAGGTATTCCCTGGTGGACGAGAGTTCATGCTCCAACTGCCGGGTTCTGGGATGCTCCAACGCTTCCGCAAAATCCGGCGGCTCGGCTTGCGCTTCGTTCGCTTCTACAAATGGGACATCCTCAAAGAGCACCAATAACTGCCCCTTCATGGATGCCGGTCCGGATATTGGCTTCACCACCAGGTTTACGAGTGATTCGCCCCCGTTCGTCTTAACCGGCAAGCGGTCGGAGCGGATCTCCGTCTTCCGCGTTGCGGCCTTTCGGATGGACTGGGCCAATTCGATCTTCAAGCCCTGCCGAGCCATATCCAAGATATTGTTCTTAGCGGTGAATTCTCCCGAAGCAGGCTCAAGGGTACTTGCCGGTTCGACCATGAATGTAGAGGATTTCTCCTTTTTCGTTGACGAGAACTCCTGGTGGACCGTAGTTCTCGATGATGAGTTTTTCCACTAATTCACGGCGCCCGGATCTTTCCTTAGCAGCGGGATATGCTGTCGCAGGCGCGGTGATTCTGCGATCGGTTGCTGTGGGTCTATGAAGATGAAGGACCGAGTCCCGGCCTGACTCCCTATCGCTGCGCGTGTACAGTTTCCACTTTCTGTCCGACACGGAAAAGAGGTCCGTGAACTCGCCGATGTTTTCCGAGGAACCGAGGAATAGAAAGCCGTGCTGGTTCAATGCGTAGTAAAAAAGCGGCAACACCTTTTTCTGCAATTCGGTGTCGAGGTAAATGAGGAGATTCCTGCATGTTATGAGGTCTATCTTGGAAAAGGGCGGATCAGTGATCACGTTTTGCAAAGCGAACACCACCATGTCACGTATTTCCTTTTTGATGCGGAAGAAAGCGCCCTCCTTTGTGAAGTAACGTCCGAGGAATTCCGCGGGAACGTCAGTGGAAATGCTTTCCGGATATGCGCCCGCCCTGGCTGTCTCGATTGCGTCGTTATTTAGATCGGTGGCGAAAATCTGGACTGAGAAGCGCTTCTTGAGATTATCTATGAAATCCCGACAGAGTATGGCGATAGTGTACGCTTCTTCCCCTGTGGCGCATCCGGGAACCCATATTCGTATGGGCCGATCTGCGCTCCTGTTTTCGAACAGTTTTGGGATCACTTTTTCCTTCAAGACTTCGAAAGCCTCCTTGTCCCGGAAGAAGTTGGTGACTCCTATGAGCAGATCTTTGAACAGGTTGTCCGCTTCGCCGGGCTGCTCCTGGACAAAACGAACGTAGCGAGAAAGCTCGGCGATGCGGTTTACCGCCATCCTTCTCTCAATGCGGCGAAGAACTGTGTTCCGCTTGTAAAGGGAGAAATCGTGTCCTGTTTGAGACCTCACGATAATGAATATCTTCTCCAAGTGATCTGCACCCTTGACAGTTAGCTCAGCGGGTTTAGCGGGTACTTTGATAAAGGAGTGTCGGACGTACGCAATAAGCTGCTCCGGCATCTCTTCGACAGGCAAGATATAGTCGGCTAGGCCTGTGGATATAGCGTTTCTGGGCATCCCGTCGTACTTGGCGGACTCAGGCTCCTGCACCATCCCCATACCGCCCTCACCCTTTACCGTCCTCAAGCCAAGCGCCCCTTCGGTCCCGGTGCCCGAGAGCACAATGCAGATGGAGTTTTCTTTCTGATCCTCCGCCAGAGTTCTAAAGAAGTAATCGATGGGAGTTCGATGACCGGGAAGTTCATTCGGTTCCAGGAGGTGTAATTTCCCGTGGAGGGCAGCCATGTGCCGGTTGGGAGGAATAACATACACGCAATTGGGTTCCACCACCATGCCGTCTTCCACTTCCGAGACTTTCATACTGGTGTAGCGTTTGATCAGCTCACTCAGGATGCTCTTGTGGGTGGGGTCCAGATGCTGAACCAGGACAAAGGCCATTCCCGAGTCCGGCGGCATGTTGGTAAAGAATTTCTCGAACGCTTCCAGGCCGCCGGCTGAAGCTCCGATACCGACGATGGGAAAGAGGACCTTTGCTTCCGGTACAGAGGCATCCGTTTGCGAGCTTGTGGACTTGCCGGTCTTCCTGGGTTTGGAACTGGTTTGGTCTTTGCGGACGCCCTGGGATCTTTTCCTCGGCATTCTGGTTCTCCCGTCTTTGTTAGGTCTCTTCCAACAATGGAACTCTCAAACTCCAGCAGGTTGATAGTCAGAGACATTGTGGCTCGGACTATCAGTCAACTCCTCTGATGGGAGTCCCTTTGCCCGGGTTCGTGGCTGACGTTTCCCAACTCTCAGGAACTGCGAGGATACGTCAATCCAGAGCTATAGCGCAATGATACCACGAATGGCGGAAGGGGTAACTACTTTAAGAGCCGTGGACCCTTTCTTCGTACAGCAGGTTACGGCCAGACTGGAGCCTGAAATCCTCGGATTCCTGCAATATGGACACGGCGCCACGAATCTCGGGTTTCAACTATCTGTACAAAGCCCATGGAGAAAATTTCTTTACATCGCACTGGGCTTCCAATAACTTTCCCTCCGACTTGCAGAAGAAATTCCTTAACGGATGAATCTTGTATGTCAGCGCCCTATTGTATAACCAGGCAAAACGAAAAAAACGATTCGAGTGCCGGTGGCGGAAATCATAGCAGACTTGCATAATGAGATTCCGGACGCGGAGCTTATGAAGAGATACGGGGGTTCACTGACCGGTTTGAAGAGGTTTTTGGACGAACTCTTGAAGGCCGTGTCCTATGGCTCTCGGCATATAGAGGTAGAGGCGAACAAATAGCGCTCTTATGAGGCGGGCGATGAGTCGCGGGAAAGATATGATGGAACCCGGAAGTTCGGGCAGCCTGAAAAGGTCCTCGAAAACATCACTCAGTAACCACCCTGAGCCGCGAAAGGGGCATTGCTTTGAGGGTATCCTCGACAACCTTGTGAAAAAAAGGGGCTCCCACGAAGCCTGAACCTATTGAAATGGAGTCGTGAGAGTAACGCCTCCGTCTTAAGAAACCCTGAGGCTGGATCCCTTCAGAAGTTTCAGTGAACTTGCGCTCTGCTATCTGGGCGAATGACCAGGGACAGATTCACTACGATAGGGGAGGCTGCATCAAATTTGGGACGACGCAGAATTCTCGTGTCGGAATATGGAATCCCAAGTGGTTGACAAACATCGACTTGCCGTTATGGCACAGGCTCTACCGGTAGAACTCTCGGTTCGCTGTGGATTCGTTCCAGCATTTCCAGTGGCTTGATTATAGTGATTTCTCTCCGAGAAACCCGTATGAGACCTTCCTCTTGCAGACGTTTCAGGGACTCACTAACAGTTTGTTGGCACGAGCCGGTCATCGCGGCTATATCCTCCTGAGTGAAAGTGAGTGGAACTTTAACAGGGACATTCTCGAATTTTCCATTCATGAGATAATTGAAGCTGAGATAAGCCAGTAACCTGGAGACACGGGAAGTAACGTCACAGACCATCAAATTCTCGACTTGCTCGAACAGGTACCGTATCCTTCGACCCAGCACGGCCATGACTTTCCGGGATACCGTGAAGTAGCGCTCAAGAATTGTCTCAAAATCTTTCCGATGAATCTCGTATAAGACGCAACGGCTTAAAGCGCGGGCAGTGCAAAGGCGTTCTCTCCCGTCGATGATCTCCGCCAATCCGAACAAATCCCCCTGCTTTCTGACCCAAAATATCGGCTCTTTGCCGGCCGCAGTCGCCCGAAAAATTTTTACCGACCCTGCCTCCAAATAATAACAGTAATCTCCCGGATCTCCTTCGACAAAAATGATCGCTCCCTTTTTTGCTTCCCGTTTTTTTGCCAGAGAAAGAAAGTCGCGCTTCTCATCCTGAAGATCGGCAAAAAAGTCCTGTTCGGATAAGTGCCATAATTCCAAGAATTGCTCCTGCGGGACGGCTTATTTTTATTCTATCAAGATGTCGAACGGGCGGCAAGCGGATAAATTTAGGTCATTCCACTCGGAACGGTGAAAAGGTAATGATAGGAGATTGTGTCAAAATACTTGAGGAGATAACCACTAATCTTGTGACTCTGTTGTGGAAGAGTCCGAGGAATTGGCTTTCCAGCAATGGATTCCCCGGACAAAAAACCAAACCTACTCTTCCTAGGCGCTGTCGGAGTCAACGTTGTTACGGTTTCTATATCTGAATTTTTCCTTTTTTCCGTAAATGTCCGTACATATCCAAGTGATAGCTCCTTTGCTCATAAAGGGGACCAACTTTGCGCCGTGATAGCCAAGCTGGTACGGAATCCTGGTCTCAATGGCTTTCCTCGGGCAGTCTTTCGTACAGGACATGCAATCCCAGCAATCCCGGAGAGATCGACAGAACGCCTTTCCATCTTCACCGATCGCCATCAAATCGCCAGGGCATATCCTTACACATAGAGGCTCGGGCTTACCCGAACAACCATTACATTTCTTTTTGTCAACTTTGGGCGGCATGTTTGGTCCTTTCTAACATCAGGGTTTATAGCGGTCTCCAGGCACTATCTGTTCATATAGACGGGTAAACATCTCTATCTCACCCGTCTGAGTATTGAGTCGGCTTTCGACAAAACAGTCGAGATTCGGGTCAATCTCCGGGTAATCCGTACGAGTCTGCCATCCCTGCCAACGGGTTTCTTTTCTAAATTTTAGATGCTGAACCAGCGCCTCGGCGACGGTCAACCGTTCCAATACCTCGTGAGCCATCATGAGATCATGGAGATCGTCTGCGACAAGAAAATCACTTTGACCCTGGAGCATCTTCAGGTGCTTGAGAGCATAGTCCAGCCTTTCCTCGTTGGTTCTGTAAAACTGCGATGTGCCTCCCGCATATTCATCCATCAGCCTTTGGAGGCGCTCCTCCATTTCCAAAGGGGTGATCCCGTCGAATTCCGGCCCGCGAAGCAATGGAGCAAACACCCTGGATTTTTCTCGCTCCACCTGTTGGAGGTCCAGGGGTGGTAGGGTAACTGTTTCCATGTGCTTGATGGCGCCACGAGCAGCCAATTTGCCTTCAGCGGCGCATCCGCCCACAAACTTGTTCGGATTCCCACCTGCGGTTTCCCCGGCGGCGAAAAGACCGGGGATAGTAGTCATGCGATCGATATCCACCCAATAACCGCTCTGCGTATGTCCTCCGACGATGTACGGATCGCTTCCATATATCTCTATAGGGTCTTTGGTTATATCCTGGCCTCTACTTGCGAGAAATAGAACAAAGGAGGGCCTTTCATTCAAGTAATCGGTTTTCAGGTCTCGCACTCCTTCAGGAGTCAGGCCAGTAGTGTCGCAGTATGTGGGTCCACGTCCGGCTAGCCATTCCTCCATCGGAGCATTAGCTCGAATGTATCGAGGAGCTTGGTCGCCTCCAAGATGGGCGTAATGCTTCTGCAGGATACGATCTCCCTTGGCGTTAATCACGGCGGATTTGTATCCCACCGATATGGTATCCACGGGTCCACAGAAATCCTTGGTCCGAGTGGCTACCCATCGCTGTTCCATAGAGGTCATTTCTGCGCCTTGCCGAATTCCGACGGCGTAACCACTGCCGACATTATATGGACACATCCAGGTCTGGTGATGGGATGAAGTCGCGTCGCTGGTATAGCTTTTGTAAATCCCGCAAGCGCCTCCTGTCGCTACAATGGTGGCCTTGGCTCTGAACACGTAAAGAATCCCGTCGCGAATTCCAAACCCTATAGCTCCAACGCAGTGGTTCTCATCCATTAGAAGAGCAGTGGCGGCAACTCGATTATAGACCTCTGCGCCCGCTTCTATCGCCTTTTCAGCCATTATTGGTTTCAACTGCTCTCCATGTATGGAGATATCCCAAGCTCCACGATATTTTACATTTCCGTTTTCGTCCCTCAATATCGGCAATCCCCAACGTTCGAGATCGTCCACAGCTTCGTTAAGCTCTCGCGCATTGCTTAATGCAAGGTCCTCTCGAATCGGACCTCCTCCAACCTGGGAACGACTCCAGCGCACGAGGTCTTCGGGAGTCTTCCCCGGCGGAATATAAGTGTTGATTGCGTCCATCCCTGCGGAACATGCCCCGCTGCGCTCGATATGGGCCTTCTCCATGATAGTCACTTTCAGCCTGGGATTGAGCTTCTTCGCTTCCACTGCGGAGAAGCATCCGGCATTTCCGCCGCCAATAATGAGCAAATCGGTTTCAACAATGCTTACCAGAATGTCATCGCTGGTACTTATACTTTGTCTGGTCATCCTTTCTTCTCCTTCATTTGGAAAACACGGCAATACGTCTCCGTGCGTCAGAACGGCCACGGCGCGGTAGCATTCCAAACCGGGACGCCCCACAGGGCATACCAGGGCGCAATGACCACCAGCCCGTAGAGTATCGCCAACAGAATACTTACCGAACCCACTTTCGCATAATCCATAGTGGTGAATGTCCCCGTGCCATAAGCTATGACCGCCGCGGTTATCTGAGTGGGTAGAGCGTAAGCGAACGTATCGGTGTTGCAGACCAATAATGTGAACGCAACGGGGTGGAGTCCGAGCTTACCTGCCATAGCGAAGACCACGGGAGCCAGCATGGCTACCGCCGCGACGTTGGATAGCATTCCCAAACGCATGATCTGCGTTCCTATCATCATCACGAGGACTACCTGCCACCAGGACATTCCAACCACCGAACTATGAGCCATATTAGCCAGCCACTGCGCCAACCCGGACTGGGTCATGGCCGACGTCATGCTGATTGCTCCCCCCAAGAGAAGAAAAGTTCCCCAAATAGTCCTATCCTGAACCGCTTTCCATTTGAATGGGAATAGTCCGGGGGCAAAAAGAATCAAAGTGGCAAGAAGGCCTATGACACCGAGTTCCTGATCATGTAGTTGGAAAATTGGGCTTCCCTTGCCGAGCATGAAGAGAATACCCACACCGCAGAAAAGCGCCAACAGCACCCATTCTCCATAAGCCACAGGCCCGAGTTCTTGATGTCTGGCATGAATCTCGGCATGTCCGCCACTTATTTCCACGCCCGAAGTTCGAAAGTAGTATTTGATCCAAAGCTGGGTTAGCGGGAACATTCCGAGATACGGTAGATGAAGGATCATCCACTGCAGGTAACCAAGGTTTTTGAATGAATGGTTCTCGAAGATGCCGACCATTATCATGTTCGGAAGATGAGCCGTTAGTATAAACACCCCGCATATCATGGGCGCATACACCAGCCCTTGAATGACGATGGCTTTCTTGGCGTCTCTTTCTCTAGGAGAGTCCCCAAGCAAGTCGTTGATTCCATTTATCACGGGCAGCAGCGTGGCTGCCCTGGCGTTGGCGGCGGGAATCAAGAAACTCAGCGCCACATTTACGGGAAACATCCCCCAGATGACCTGTCCCACATTTGACGCTTTCAGTTTGTCGAGTAATCCCAATGCAATTCGCCGATCCAATTTGATAAGCTGCATGATCGCGGCTACAAAAAAGGCGAATAGGCACAGCCACAGAACCTCCGTGGTAAAACCGCCAAAGACCTGTGCCAGCGGAGGCTTGCCATCTTTCCAGGGAAGGGCGTGAGTAACGATGAGGAGAGTCGGGACCCCGATTCCTGTGATTCCTACGGGAAGAGCCTCGGACACCCACATGACGCATGCCCATAGCACTATTGCCAGCACGGTCATTCCGTTGACACTCAGATTCTGGGGAGGCGGTATGACTTTCCATAGGAGGAAGAAGCCTGTCCAAGCGAGAAAGAACCCGAGGAGCGTGCGAGTCGGATCTTTGCCGCTCGCTCTTATGTTTTCGATTACGTAGCCTAGTATCCCTGATTTTCCCGTTGGAATTGCGATGATTTCTTTCCTCACCGGGCTGGGACTCGCTTCCGGGTCTCCCCTGTTCGCCGGCAAGACCCGCAAGACTTGCTGCTCCTCTTTCATTTTTTCCTCCGCCCGACTGCTTGATCACAAAATAGGATTGGTCCGATATTTTTATTCGACAGCTTATGTCTCTTGTGGTTAGGCTAACGGTGGAAGGGAAGATTTAATATCGTCTAGCCGATGAAATGAAAAAAATCTTTCAAGAAGGCGCCAAACATTAATCGTGAACAGAGATACCGGAGGCATCGAGGTGAGACGAAACCGAATTCCGGGAAAATGAACGAAAAATTTTTACCCGTTCACCGCGATCCGCCCAGGGAACGCTGCTTTTTGGTGTCCGCCGCAATTTCGACCTTCTCCACTCGCGCGATATCGCGCAGCTTTTCAATTCCCTGTTGACATGATCCAAAAAATCAGTTTTGGCTCTTGCTTATGACAAGGGAAGAAGTCGCAGCGCTCGTATATGGGAATCCGGAGGCCGCCGTTGAGTTGATCCCGCAACTGGTGGCGAGTGTGGAGCGTCTCACGAAGCAAGTAGAAGAGCTGGAACGAAAGGTCGCTCTACTTACTCGGGACTCGTCCAATTCCTCGAAGCCTCCCTCATCGGATGGACCCGCCGGCAAGCCTAAGGCCCGGCCTCCGAAGAAATCCAGGAAACGTAAGCCAGGCGGCCAACCCGGGCACAAGGGTTCCAACAGAGACCTGATTCCTCTCGAAAACGTTGACCGATACATTCCCGTGTTCCCGGAAACATGCGACCATTGCGGGGCGGACCTGGATATCGAGGGACTCACCGGAAAACATTGGCGGCGCCGGGTCTTTGATATTCCGAAGCCCAAGAAGGAAGTTACCGAATATCGGTTTGAATGCATACGGTGTTCGTGTGGGACCCAGAATTGGGCCAAGGTCCCCGAAGAGGCGCGATCGGGTTTCGGTCCCGGGCTCACCGCGTTTCTTGCCCATTTGAAGGGTCTCCACCGAGTAACTCGCCGTGGTTGTCAAGAAATCGTAAAGACCGATCTTCGGAGTCGACATATGTCTTGGATCCGTCTGCAAGCTTCATCAGGAGGTCTCCGAATCACTTGCCGGCGCGCATGCCGAGGCAAGGGAAGATTTATCGGAACAGCCGGCCCTCAACGTCGACGAGACCGGCTGGAAGACCCGAGGACTAGGGCGTTGGCTTTGGGTCTTTGTCGCCCCTGCCGTGTTATTCTTCCATGTGGCCGCGTCAAGGGGATCAAAGGTTCTCAAAGAGATCTTGGGGGATGTACAAAGGCGTCCTTTGTTCGGACATGTATTCGGCGTACAAAGTGTATCACCGTGGCGCTCCTCAGTTCTGTTGGGCCCACATCATCAGGAGGGATCAAGGGAATCAAGCACGCCTGTAAACAATAGTCATTGACTAAAGCTGGTGAGGTGGAAACAGGCTGTCCGATACTCGCAATGGGGTCAGCGGTTCTTGGGACAACCAAGGATGGTATCTGTGCCGGGGATCAAATCCCTGGACCGCCATAATCCCTCCTATGGCCGGCAGCGTGAGCCCCCACGTTTCGGAAATTTCACGCCCATAGTATATAAATTACTTTAAGATATATGTTGATATATTTGATATTACAATGATATAATTGTGGCACGGCTTTCGATAGGAGGTTGATTGCCCCAACATGAAACGTTCGCACAAGCTAACCTTTAGGCTCGCAATCGCTTCGTTATTCGTCCTATTGCTGGCGGATATCGCGGCTTGCTGGAATAATCCTCCTATGCCACCAATCAGACCACCTTCGGTTGGTCCCGTTCCTTGTCCGCCGCTCGGGTACGGGCCTGCCGTCTCTTGGGCCCCTCCTTCGCGTGGGCCTCAAAAATGCCGTACCAACAGTCAGGGCTTGGCTCCCAATTTGATTTGCTTTGACAAGGGATGTGGTCGAGTTAACCCGCCATTCTGTTTGACTGCTCAAATCGGCTACGCGCATTTCGGACTTAATTTCGCTATGCAACCCCCAACAATTGAGAGCAATCCCAATACCCCCATCAATATCTCGTTTCCGACAGCTCTGAAGTTGACTTTGCCAGGCGCCAATGTACCGATGGGGTCGATAGAGGCCAAGGCTGAATCCTGCTCTGGATTCTTTCTCGTCGTGAGAATACAGGGCAACGCGCCAAAGGACGTCGCCGCAGAAACACCGGAGGCGCCTGTGGGCGACATGACCAATTTCCAGACGAGATCTGCGCCGAACTTTGTAAGCCCTCGAAGCTGGGATGACGCAAAATTTCAGTGGTGGACCATCGACACAGATCTGGGTTACAGAGTCACGCCATTTTGGTCTTTGTTTCTAGGGATTAGACGAGAAAAATTGTCCGTGACTCTCCTCAATCCGAGGGATTCATCACGCCAGTTGTTCAATTATGAGGTAAACGTTCCCAACATTGTTTATTTGAATCGCACTGTGCAGTTGGATTTCTCGTCGGAACTCTGGATACCGTATGTTGGGATAGAATTCACCGGCCGGCGCTACAGGGCCTGCGTATTGTGGGGTCCTTCCGCTTGGACGACGATGAAGATCCCTTACAGTGATGTCTTTTCGCTCGCGGTCCGGCCTCAAAATCACACTTATTCGCTACTGTTCTCATTCAATTACGATTACGAGTGTAAGAGTCTGAAATCGGCAAACCTTGTCGAGTACAGCTTTGAATACGATCTGAACACTTCAAGCAGATTTGCGGTACAGTTATGGACACGGGGCAATTGGGCTCAGCTCAGCTGGAGAGGAGGACTTAATGAAGTATTCGGTCTCAATCAGGAAGCGGTGAACCGACCTCTCCCAGGGGTGAATTCGCCCCACCACAGTAATACCGATACGGCAACCTACTCAAAATGGATGATTTCGGGTGGAATTGCAGCAGTGCTGTCCTTTTGACGGGCCGGTCGGACCCATATAGAGAAAAAATGACTGTGATCTCATCCGATCACTCTCTTTGCGTCAGGAGGTAAGAAACCTCACCATGAAACCGTTACACAGACTTATAATCACACTTGGAATTATAGTTATCTCGTTGCTTTGGTTAGCAGACATCGGGAACTGCCGGCGAGTCTCGCCTCCGTCGACCATCAGAGGTCCAAAGATACCGGCCGGCGCACCGTTGGGACCGCCTGGGTATACGACTTCTGTTTGGACCCACCCCCTCTGCCGTTCACAGCAATACTATAACACTGGGTTGATCTCTACTTTAACCTGCGCCAATAATGGATGTGTTCCGGGGGATGCATTACGTACGTTTGACCGCTCAAATTGGCTATGGCTACCTGGGATTCAATTTCACCATGCGGCCTTCTTCTAACTACGGATTGCGGGCTACGGGTCCACTGATCAACCAGTCAATTTTACCTGACAACCTAGCCCCCGAACTGTTGGATCAACTGAGATCGGTTAGTGTCAATATCCCGAATCCGGCTCCACTGATCAACGAAACAATACAAAATATCCCCCAACTGTTGGAGACACTTCAATCGATTGGTTCTAAGCCGCTGATCAGCAAGGCAATGTTACCCGACTTGGAGCTGTCATTGAAGAATGGAAACGTGGCGATAGGATCGGTGGAAGCTCGGGCTGAATCCCGCACCGGTTTTTCGCTTCTCTTCAGGGGCCAAGGCATCGCGTCTAAAAAACTGAGTATATCAACACCCGACGAGATGTTCGTCGCAAGGAATTGGGATGGTTCGGATCCGGAGTGGTGGACGGTTGAAGGCAACATAGGTTATAGAATCACACCTACTTGGTCAGCGCTCGTGGGGCTGAGGCGAGAGCGCCTGTCCATGAGTCTCGCTCACCCACAACCGACAGGTCTTCCTGTGACTCAGATCCCCGGAATTTTGGAAGTCTCCCCAGCTATCGGGTCGGGAAGTTTGTCGTCCAACCTATGGTTACCGTATTTTGGCCTGGAGTTTATAGACCAACGCTACAGGGCTTCTTTGCTGTGGGCTCCATTCGCTTCATCGGATATTCAGATTCTTGTCCACCATTCTGTCCCCGTGTCCGTGCTCCCTCCGCTTATCTCAGGTACAGCTCGAGTGGGATTTAGAATACAGGGTTCGTGACAAGTCATGTGATTTTATTGAGTATAATTTTGAGTATAATATTCCTTTCAGTTCGAGACTAACATGGCAATTGTGGTCCAGAGGGAACTACATGTGGCTTCGGGAGAGAGGCGAGTTTCGCAAATTAGACGGTCTTCAGCTCAGCTTAAGCAACCCGGTTTCTATGGGACCGTTAGTTGAAGAAAAGGACAGTGAGACGGCGACCTGTAATCAGTGGATGATTACAGGCGGAATTGGAATGGAACTATTATTCTGACGCCGGAACAGGACTCGCCGGCCTAGCGTGCGATATCGCCCTCAATCATCCGGCGGTAAAGTAGCCTCTTTGGCGCAAACCGACCGCCCCTTTTGTAAAAGACGGTACAGAACCGGACTGGGAAAACCCGAAATAAACCGGCCTAAGTCGTAATAAAGGCAAGGAAATATCGCATTCAGGTTCCAAAAAGGTGAATCCGGACAAATTTTCCCGAAACGCAACTTACGGCTGAAAATGACGTCACACTTCCGGATACGAACACTTTGATCGCCAGAAACTCCCGGTTGATTTTCTGTAGCCGTGTTCTGGAAAACAATTAGCTCACAACGATCGTTAGGCTCTGCAATAATGATGTCTGGGTCGCTTTATGATACCTCGGGAAAAAGCCCCTGAAATACTAGCCGTCTGTATTTCAAGACAGCAGGACGCAATTGAAGACCTGCGAGCGCAGGGGCACAAGGTCCATGACATCGTCTTGATTCACTATCAGGGATACCAGCGTCTCTACCGGCTGGAAGACGGGCAACTACGAGGTGAAGATTGTTTCAAGGCGCGGCCGGCCAAAGTCGATGACAAATTGATTGGCGCACAGACCGAACAGGGCTCTTGGCTAAGATGGGAGCCGACGGAAGAGGATGGTTTGGTCCATGAGGCGGAAGTGCGAAGCGAGCCCGAAAATTTCTTCGGCTCAGAGGAAAATCTCCGGTCAGCCTGCCAGGACAGGAGCGTCTATTACCGTGATTGATTTGAGTTCTGTTCTCAACGCGCCGATCTGTTCGTCCAGTTCGGTTAGAACGTTTTGAGCCTGAGTAAGATTTCGGTTCCTTCCCATAGCCTCAATAACTTCCGCAATGTCGGCCGCGGTCTTTGCCTCAAAATTGAGCACACACCCTTTGAGCCCGTGAGCAGCCCTTTCCAGATCATCAGCGTCCTTTCGCATGACAGCCCGGCGGATTCGATCCACAAGCCGAAGGCTGTCATCCATAAATATTTCCACCAACTCCCTAAGCAGATCCATGTCTCCTGAAACCCTCTCAAGAAGAGCTTCTCGGTTGATAATATTCGCTCTGGGCTCAGAGCAAGGCTCCTGGTCCCCATCCTTTTTGATCATCGGGAACAGATTATCAATCGTTTCATAGAGTTCCGGGAGATTGATCGGTTTGGAAACGTAACCATCCATGCCGGCTTCGAGGCACATTTCTCGGTCACCCTTCATCGCGTGGGCCGTCATTGCCACGATGGGGATATGTCTTCCTGTGATCTTCTCTTCTGTTCTAATAATTTTCGTGGCTTCGCATCCGTCCAGTACCGGCATCTGCACATCCATCATCACCAGATCGAATGTCCCATGGACTATTGCGTCAAGGGCTTTCTTGCCGTCTTCAGCAACCGACACGCTATGTCCCATCTTTTCAAGAAGTTTCGTAGCCAACTTTTGGTTTACCCGATTGTCTTCGGCCAAAAGTATCCGAAGTCTCCTTTTGCTCTCCAATATTGAATGTCTTGTTACGAGAGACTTCATTTCTCTTTCGCCGGATTGAGTATGGAGCACATTGGATATGGTTAGAAGCAAGACGGACTGACTGACCGGTTTGAGTAAGTATCCCGCCACACCCAAGCTCATGCACTTGGACGCGTCTCCTCTTTCCCCCGCTGATGTCAAAAGGATGATGGTCGGAGTAGATATTTCGGGATGTTGGTTTATGGCGTCTATAAGCTCAAAGCCATCCATTTCCGGCATCATGCAGTCGGTCAGCATCAACCGAAACGGGGTTCCCTGTTTCTGGGCTTTCCGTAGGGCTTCCAACGCTTCGAAGGCGCTCGCTACGAGGGTCGGCGTCATTTTCCAATAGATGAGGGTTTTCTCCAATATCCGTCTGTTGGTGAGATTGTCGTCCACTACCAGCACGGATAATCCTTCAAGATTGATCGCCTGTTCCGGGAACCCTAACTGTGAAGTCGTAGGCTGGAGTTGAAAAGACGCCGTGAAATGAAACCTGCTTCCTTTGTCGGGTTCGCTTTCCAGCCACACACGACCTCCCATCATCTTCACCAGTTTGCGAGTGATGGTGAGACCAAGGCCAGTGCCGCCGTATTTCCTTGTTGTGGAGCCGTCCGCCTGCTCAAATGCTTCAAAAATCTTGTGCTGCTTTTCAAGGGGGATTCCAATTCCAGTGTCCCGAATCGTGAAATGAAGCGAAGCATGCTCATCCGTTTCGGATTCCATCTCCACGGTAACAGCGACCTCTCCCTCCTGAGTAAACTTGATGGAGTTTCCAACCAAGTTCACCATGACCTGCCTGAGCCTGCCGGGATCGCCTACCAATGAGTCAGGAATATCAAATGGGACATCATACGCGAGTTCCAGGCCCTTCTTGTGCGCTTGCATGGCAAGCGTGGTCATCGTGTCCGCCAAGGAATCGCGAAGGCTGAAACTCGTGTGAATCAGGTCGAGTTTTCCCGCCTCGATCTTTGAGAAATCCAGTATATCCTCGATCAGTTTAAGCAGAGCGTCAGCCGATATCTTTATCGTGTCAAGGTAATCTCTCTGCTCAGCGTTTAGCTCCGTACTAAGAGCAAGTTCGGTCATCCCCATTATGCCGTTCATTGGGGTCCGTATTTCATGACTCATATTCGCCAGAAACTCACTCTTCGACCTACTGGCTCGCTCGGCAGTTTCCCGGGCTTCGACCAAATCGGACACGTCGATGACGTTCAAGATGACCCCTTTGAACAGGCCGTCCTCAAATAATGGCTGAACCCGCAAGGACACATGCATGTCGAGGAGATCGCGGTTGACTACTCTCCGCTCTCGTGTTTCCCCTGCCTTGTACGCGGCAATCATCCCTCGCACGGCTTCAGTCCCATCCGACTGAGGGTGAAAATCCCACATGCTTCTGTTGACCACGTCATTCCGTTTGAGACCGACTTTGCCGAGGAACCACCGATTCACCTCCGTGACCACGCCGTCCGCGTCGGCTACCACAACACCCTCCTCCATCCCTTCTATCATGGTGCGGAGTTTGTGTTCTTCAGACTGGAGATCAGCGGTGCGCTCCTGAACTCTTGTTTCAAGTTCTCCCTTGGACTTGCGCAACTCCTCATTGGCTCGCTTGCTTTCAGTGATGTCCTGGAGCGTTTCCACAGCCCCGATGACGGCGCCCGTTGAATCCTTAATCGCTGCCGCCGTAAAATGCAGCCATTTCCCTCCATCGCCCAGCATGGGGAAAAAATCCGTCGCCTCGTACGCGTCGGTTAAGAGTTTAGACTTGCCGCCATTCTTGCTGTACCAATCAGAAATTCCTTCGAGGTCTCCATCTACCAACAGGTCGGCCATGCACGGCCTTTCCTCGCTATAGAACGGCTTCCACTGCTGTTTTGTTCCGATCACTTCCCCCGCTTCAATCCCAGTGATTTCCTCCAAGGCCTTATTCCAATAAATTAGCCTGTGATCGCGGTCAATCACAAATTTGGGGATAGGAGAGCTATAAACCACGGCTTTTAGTTTCTCTTCACTCTCCTGCAGCGCCCTAGCAGCCTCATACCGTTCCCGGTAGAAGCGCGTGCTCTGCCTCCAGACTAAACCTACAGATACACCTGCGCCTGTAAGCATGGCTCCGAGAAGAAAAATCAATGTCCACAGTCTTTCTCTTAGCGGAGCATAGGCTTCGTCGGAGTCAATGCGGGCGACGAGGAACCACGGAGAGTCCGGGATTGAGCGTACTGCGGCTATGTCCTGCTCACCACGGTAATCTTCGCCTTCCACGATCCCTTCCTTGCCCAGGACCGCCTTTACGGCAGGCGTGTTTTCGTTGGATAGGGGAATGGTAAGATTGAGAGCTGTGTTCTTTTGAAACTTGAGTTCATTTAGAAAAAGAGCGGCGTTACCTTCCCGGCGGACAAGCAGAGTCTCAGCCGTCCGGCTGGGTGTCGGCCAACTACTTATGAAGGGATAAAGATATTGCTCCGGGTCGATGTCCAGGACGAGTAGTCCTGTAGCCTTGTTTCCATCCCTTTCGTCGAGAATGGGAACCAGTACCGAAAGATGGATAGACAGTCCTTCATCCTCCCGATGAAGATCCAAAAAGCTCGCCTGTCCCGACGACAGAATTTCGGGGAACTGCCGTAAAAGACGAGAAGGGATCGGTTTGGGTTTGTCAGGGCCTGAGATCCGCTCTACACCGAGAGTATCCAGCAGAGAGAATCGCACATACTGATGGGACGACTGAAAATGTCTCAGCCAGGTTTGAATCTGTACCTGAGACTCTACATCCTGCGGATTTTCGAGATAACGTTTCACCAGAGCAGAAAAGACGGGGTTCTTATGAAAGATGGCGCTGTCCCGCAAACGCATTTTTCTCCAGCGTACTAGTTCAGCCACCTTCAAATCCGCAATGGCGGAAAGCTGACTGTCCACTTCGGCTTTATAGCTTTTTTCGTAATTTCGGTAATAGAGGAAGCCGGTAGCCGCAATGCCTAGACTCAGGACGCCGAAAATTAGGATCAAAGCAATTGGAACGAACCATTCTGTTCTTTCGCGGTTTTCCATCTGCAGAAACCTCTTCCTTGCTTCAAAGCAGGATCGAAATCGACTTCCCGATTATCGACACTGGTGGATAAGCATGTCCGCTTCAAACAGCGGCTCTCTTTCTTGTCCATCCGGCTAGTTCTACGAACTCTGAAAAAGGGTCCCTTGACTGGTCCCGCTTTCAGTCCGAGTCTAAGACTTCACGAACAGCCTGCAACAACTCTTTCATGTTATAAGGCTTGACCGCCGAGCCTCTGGCCCCTGCCTCAATGGCTTCCTTGGTCTGTCCACTCGCAGCGAACCCACTGGCCATGAGCACTCGCACTTCTGGATCAAGCTTCAGAAGTCCTTCAAGGCATTGTTTTCCGCCCATTTCCGGCATGATGAGATCGAGAATCACCAGCGAAATCCTCCCCCTTTCAACCTTATACAAGTCCAAGGCCTCCTTCCCGTTTGACGCGGTAAGGACCGTATAACCGGATAGCTCCAGAATCCTTTTCCCCAAATCACGGATCAATTCTTCGTCGTCCACCAGAAGAATGGTCTCCGCGCCGCCCTGGGGTATGGAACTGACCACGGGTTGATGAAATTGGGACTCAGCTACAACAGCCGGGATATAGATCTTGAAAACGGTTCCCTGACCGAGTTCGCTGTAACAGTTGATGAAGCCGTGGTGTTGTTTCACGATCCCAAAAACCATCGCCAAACCCAAGCCGGTTCCCTGACCTGGGGCCTTGGTCGTATAGAAAGGTTCGAAAATGTGCTCCAACGTCTCGCTATCCATCCCTGAACCTGTGTCTGAGACACGGAGAAGGACGTACGCTCCTGGTTTGGCTTCCACATGCGATATCGCGTAATCCTCATCTATGATAACATTCGCAGTCTCGATGACTAGTTTTCCGCCTTCGGGCATGGCGTCTCTGGCATTCACGGCGAGATTCATCAATACTTGATCCATCTGAGTGGGATCGGCATGGACGCGCTCCAAGTCGTCGGCAAGGACCAACTCAATATTGATCATCTTCGGGACGGTGCGTTCCAAGAATTTCTCAGTCTGACGAATACGCTGATTGAGATTGATGTCAAGCGGCTTCGCCTCGGTTTTTCTGCTGAAAGTGAGTAACCTTTGGACCAGGTCAGCGCCACTTCTCCCCGCCAGAAGTATTTTGCTGAGATCACCTCTGAAGTGATCCGGCAGATCCACGTCGGCAAGAACCAACTCGGAGTACCCGAGGACTACCTGGAGAAGATTGTTGAAATCGTGAGCAATACCCCCAGCCAGAGTGCCGACTGCTTCCATCTTCTGGGCCTGTTGGAGTTGCTTGTGAAGCGCTTTGCGTGCGGTCAGGTCTCTTACGATGCCTCGATATCCGGTAATACTTCCGTCTTTTCCAAAATGCACAGATGAGCTGAGCAGGCAGTCAACCTCTGTTCCGTCTCTCTTGCGGAACTTGATTTCATAGTCTTTTACGAACCCTTTTTTCTCTATCTCCTTCTGGAATATTGGCCGGTCAGCCGGATCAAGGTACAATTCGCGAATGTCCTTTCCGATCATCTCCTCCGTCGTATAGCCAAAGAGTTCGCAAAAAGATGGGTTGGCGTCCGTTATAGTTCCGGCCCTAAGAACAGAGTAAATGCCATCTATCGAATCCTCAAAGAGAGTTCGGGTCCTGTTGATCACTTTCCCTTAGAGCCTCTTCCATCCGCTTGCGCTCTGTGATGTCCTCGACGACCTCTATGAATCCTGTTGCCACACCATCCTGTCCCAAGATGGGCAAAGTTCGAAGACGCACATCGAAGCAGGTCCCATCATCTCTCACCCCTTGTGTCTCGACCTCCGCAGCTTGGCCTGTGGACATTGTTGAAACTCCCGGACAATGCGAGCAAACGGCCTCACGCTTTTCATGTTCCCGGTAGCATCGCTTCCCGATGAAATCAGAGGCAGCTTTATGGAACCATTTGCTAAATTGAGTGTTCACCATACGTATATTGAAATCTGAATCGATCAATGTGATTCCAAGGTCAAGATTCTCCACGAGAGATCGATAGCGTTCTTCGCTCTGGTGGAGGACTTCTTCTGCTCGCTTGCGATCGATAACGTCCCAGATTATATCAGCAATGTGGGAGACGACTTCAACGTCCTTTTCAGTATAATCTGTTGGCTTGTTCCCAATACCGAGGACGGCTACGATCCGGTCTGATCTGATAATGGGTACAATAAGTTCCCGGATGACGGCGGCGTGCCCTTCCGGCATTCCTATGCGGTCAGGGAGTGTGGCGTAATCATTGTGAATCACGGGGCGTCTTTCCCTTATGGCGTCTCCCCACACTCCTGCCTGATCTACCGGGTAGTGCCGTCCTTTGCCTAATGCTTGGCAGAATTCCTCAACTGTCCGAGTTGACCAAGCCTGTAGGGAAATGGTTTTTTCATCTTCGTTGATAAGGTGGCAGAATCCTATAAGACTGTCGGTCAATGCACCGATCTCGTCCAAGGTTTTCTGAAGCAATTCATCGAGATGATGTGATGCAGCGAATTCCAGTAAGTTCAAACGTATGTGGATAAGTTCCTCTGAGATCTTTCGCTCGGTTATGTCGCGGGCAATGGTGGATGCGCCGACAATCTGACCTGATGAGTTCTTGACCGGGGAGACGGTCAGGGACACGTCAATGATCCGTCCGTCCTTTGTTCGCCGCGTGGTCTCAAAGTGTCTAACAGCCTCTCCATTCCCGATCCTTGTCATAATATCTGTAAGGTCACCGGATCGATTGGGCGGAAGCAGGATTGAAATGGACCGTCCAAGGACTTCTTCCGCCCTGTAGCCATACAGCCTTGCCGCTCCTTCATTCCAGCTAACGATACTGCCATTCAAGGTCTTGCTGATAATGGCGTCATCTGATGTCTCTACGATGGCGGCTAACCGTAAGTTCGCTTCCTCGGCTCGCCTGCGCTCGGTTATGTCGCGAGCCGCCGCAAAAAGTCCGACAATCTCGCCTGAGCAGCCCCGATACACGGAAGCATTGTACATGACCGGGGTCAGGCGGCCATCTCTGTTGCGAATCTCCAACTCATAGTCTTTGACTTCTCCTTCTTTGAATGCCTGTTGGTATCCTTCCCTGGCTTTCTGATGATCGATGAAATAATCGGCGAAGTCTGTCCCGATGAGTTTTTGTCGTGAATAACCGGTCACCAATTCCGTCGCCTTATTGACATCGGTGATTTTTCCTTCGGAGCTAATGGTGACGAGAGGGTCGAGACTTGCTTCAATAAGGCTGCGGTTATATGAACCGGCTTCCTGCAATGCCTCCTCAACTCGCTTACGGTCTCTAATGTCTCGGGCCGCCGCAAAGACACCCGCAATCTCGCCGAACGCATCTCGATATAAGGAAGCGTTGTACATGACCGGGGTTAATCGTCCTTCCTTGTGACGGATTTCCAGCTCATAATCTCTCACCGAGCCGTCTCTGAAAACCTGTTGATATCCAGACTTAGCTTTTTCAAGATCTGTGAAATAGTCGGAGAAGTCCGTCCCGATGAGTTTATTCCGTGAATACCCTGTGACCTCCTCGGTTGCCTTATTGACATCAGTGATTTTTCCTTCAGCGCTTATAGTCACGAATGGGTCCAAGCTCGCGTCGATCAAATTGCGGTTGTAGGTATTTGCTGCTCGTAGCGCTATCTCCGAGAGCTTGCGCTCCGTAATGTCCGTAATAGATCCTTCTAGGATCCCCTGCTCCCTATAGAGGCGCAACGAGGTGACGCACATCCTCACTTCGCCCTGCTTGTTGAGCATCTTGCACTCGAAATCGGTGACTCGGCCATCAGTATTGAGCCTGCGAAACATTTCCTCCCGTTCACTCGGATCAGCCCAGTGAATCACAGAGGGCTTACTCCGCATCTCCTCACGGGTGCGGCCAAATATCTTGAGAAATTTTTCGTTCATATCCAAGATTTCGGAGCCGTCCAACTTTGTCCTGAACATCCCTACTTCGGCGTTGTTGAAAAGGTTTCGGAATTTCGCCTCGCTTTCCCTCATCGCCTGTTCAGCTTGCTTTTGTTCGGTTATGTCGAGCATAACCCCAATCAATCCGCCGACGCTTCCGTCCACTTCCGGAAATGCGCTTTTGTAGGAAACTACGTCGTGTTCCGTGCCGTCTGCAGATCGAACCCTCGACTCATAGCTCTGGACACCGCCTCTGCTAAGCAATTGAATGTCCCTGGCGTGATATATGTCGGCAAGGCGCTTAGGGCTCAGGTCAAAGACAGACTTCCCCAAAATATCCATTTTAGGGCGGCCAAGAAACTTTGAGAAAGCCTCATTGCAGCCTAGGTATTTGCCGTCTCTGTCCTTGAAAAAAACGGGAATCGGAATAACGTCCATAAATATTTGTTGGAACCGAATATGCTCCTGAGCTACTTTTTCGGCTTTCTTGCGCTCGATGATGTCCACAAACATGGCCCGTGTCCCGGTCACTTGTCCGGAAGGATCCACTTCTGTGGTGGTGTATAGGAGAGTCGGGATGATTCTACCATCTCTCGTCAGTAGTTCTCGTTCACCGATGAAGAATTCTCCAGCTAAAGCCCGTGCGTAACCACCATGTTCAAGCAGTTCCGCTCGTGACTCAAGCGAGTAAAAATCCGCCAAGGGCTTTCCCTGGACCTCTTGCCGGGTGTAGCCCACTGAACGCAGAAACAACTCGTTGCAGTCGCTAATAAAGGGCGCGCCCCTCACATTGCGCGTGACGACATACATTAAGGGCGCATCTTCAAACATGCGCCGGTACCGTTCCTCACTCGCCTTAAGCGCCTCTTCAGAACCCTTGCGATCCGAGATCTCACGAACCAGTTCCTCATTTTTCTTCCTCAGCTCTTCAGTGCGTTCTTCGACACGCTTCTTAAGTTCCTCCTTATGTTTCCCGGCCATCAGAAGTTGTTTCTTCTCAAGGGAAAGATCTTCAACCAGAACCATCACCAACCTTTGGTCTTTTATCCTCATGGACCTAAACGTGAATCGCCCCCATATCTTGTGGTTGTCGATTTCAAGCAAAGCTTCCCAACTTGCTGTTTTGCGGGTGGAAAAGACCTTATCGACTAGAATTTCCCCTTCCTGAGAGACAGAGCTCTTTGGGAAAAGCCGGGCAAAAGAATTGCCCTGTATCTTCTCATATCCCTGGGCAATCTTCTTCCACGCTTGATTGGCAGCCACTATGGCACAGGACCGCTCAATCAGTAGAACGGGAATCGGCAGCGCCTGGAGCACCTTTCCGAAGGTAGTGGTCCAAATGTCGTCCCCAATAACGTAGCTGCCCGATTCCGTCATATCTTCGTTAAAGAGGCTGTTGAGATCAATGGTTTCTGTGGCTTCCCCCTGGAGGTAGTCGGGAGAGATCCGTTGGTCATCGGGGGCATCAAAAGAAGGAGGTTGTTTCCGATCCATGATCACATTTCCTCAGCAGGTGTGGGAGAACTTCTCCGATTTTGAGGTTTCTTTTGCTCAGCGCTGTCCTATGCAGCTCTTATACGATTTCGCCGCAATTGGATCAGCCATGGAGGTATGCCACCGGACGGCTTCCCGTAAGCAGGACTTACGCCAACGGACTCAACGGGTTCCTGAGCGTCGCCCCGTTGCCCGGAGTAAGGGCTCGAATGAGCCTGGTAGGCTCCAACAGCTATCCTGATGAGATGTGCATCAGTTAGGGGGGTGGTCATGCCCGACCTCAAGTCGTTGACCATATTTTTCGTTTTGATCGCTGGTTTTTCCGCGACGGACTGCCTTATGACTCAGTATCTTCATCTCTCCAGACCTCAACTCTATTACGTCCTTTATTCTTGGCCCGGTACAGCGCTCCGTCCGCGCGTTTGATTAGGGAGTCCCAGTCGAGGGAGTTACCCGAGTGGGATATGGCCACTCCGAAGCTCATCGTGAGCGGGAAAACACCCTCATATGTTACCAGCGGTTTCTCGTTCAACAAGCTTCGGAGTCTCTCAGCGGCCGCTCGTGAGCACTCCAAGTCGCAGTCTGGAAAAACCATAAGAAACTCTTCTCCGCCGTATCTCCCCATCACGTCGTATGGTCTCATGGACGCGGCCAGTCTGCTCGTCACTTCTCTCAGGACGGCGTCTCCCGCCAAATGCCCGTGTGTGTCATTGACTTGTTTGAAATGGTCCAAGTCCGCCACGACAACACCAACCGATCCGCCCTCTCTCTTGGAGCGAGCCAGTTCCGCCTTCAACCTGTCGATGACGGCTTTCCTGTTCCAGATGCCGGTGAGAGCGTCATGGGTCGCCTGGAAGTCCGAAGCCGCCAGCGCAGCCATTAGATCTTCTTGAAGGCGTATGATGCGGGAACCTGCCCGCACCCTCACCTGGAGTTCGTGCGCGTCGAAAGGTTTTACGATGTAGTCGTCCGCTCCGGCTTCCAGGCCTTCAATCAAGTCAGCCTTATTGGTCCTTGCCGTTAACAGAATGATGTAGACATAGGGTTGCTTTTCACCCTGACGAAGTTCGCGGCATATGGTAACTCCATCCATTCCGGGCATCATCCAGTCTAGGATTACAAGGGGCGGAGCGTCGGGAGCATTGAGGATATTCCAAGCTTCGGCGCCATCCTTGGCGACCACCACTTCATGTCCCCATTTCGTAATGTGCGCCTGAAGCAGGCGCCGGGTGACGAGATCGTCTTCGGCTATGAGTATTCGCACTGCTCAATCTCCTGTGTCAAAGAAACAAGTTCTCCTACTACCAGTTCGATCTCCCTTTCCAGCTCCAGCATAGCTTCCTGAGCGCCGGTTAAGTCTTGATTCCTGCCCATGGCTTCGAGCTTGAAGGCTGCTTGAGAAGCCGCTTCAGCGGCGAAGTTTCCTACCGATCCCTTGAGAGTATGGGCGGAGTTGCGCACGGTCTCAGCGTCGCCTCGCGGAATGGCGGCGCGAATTTCAGCCAAGAGCCTGGGACTGTCTTCAACGAACAGATGCGCAATCTCTTTGAGAAGTTCGGCGTCACCACCGACTCGATCAAGTATTTTAGTTCTATCAAGAATCCTTGGTCCTCTGGACGGCGTGATCAGGGGTTTTTCTTGTGTCTCCTCTCTGGAGCACAGACTTTCTATGGTATCAAAGAGTTCCTGGGGATCGATGGGTTTGGAGACATACCCGTCCATTCCGGCTTCCAAGCACCTGTCCCTGTCTCCTTTCATCGCATGGGCAGTCATGGCCACGATGGGCACGTGTGACCCGCCGACTTCTTCTCGCTCCCTGACCAATTTTGTGGCTTCAAATCCGTCCATAATGGGCATCTGAACATCCATCAAAATCAGATCAAAACTCCTCTGATCCAAAGCCTCCAAGACCTGCTGTCCATTCGCCGCAACGGACACTACGTGGCCCATCCTTTCGAGCGTTTTGACCGCAAGTTTCTGATTGACGACATTGTCCTCAGCAAGAAGGATGTTGGCCCTGCGCTTGGTTTGGCGTATTGAATGCCGGGTTATAAGAGACGGTTGAGCCGCTCCGGGAATCGGCTTTTGCAAGACCTTGGCAATAGTAAAAAACAACTCCGATTGTTTGACCGGCTTTAGCAAATAAGCCGCTATCCCCAGTTTTACGCACTTGGCCCCGTCACCTCGCTCTCCAGCGGAGGTGAGCATAATTATCGTAGACGTCGCTAGAAGAGGGTTCCGAGTAATGCGCTCAGCCAATTCAAAGCCATCCATCTCAGGCATCATGCAATCGGTAAGTATCAGATCAAACGGCTTCCCTTCGCAGTGGGCCAGTTCAAGGCCGGCCAACGCGGCTGCGCCGCTCTCCACAACCGTGGGTTTCATTCCCCAGTAAAGCAGGGTTACCTCCAAGATGCGTCTGTTCGTGGCATTGTCGTCTACGACGAGAATTGACAGGTCTTTAAGATTCGAGGTGTCCTGGGCGCCGAACGCTTCGACGAGTCGATCCTGCAGGCCGAGACGGACGATGAAATGAAATGCGCTGCCTTTGCCCACTTCACTTTCTATCCAGATTCGACCGCCCATCATCTGGACCAATTGAGACGAGATTGCCAAACCAAGTCCGGTTCCTCCGAATCGTCGTGTGGTGGATGAGTCCGCCTGCTCGAACGCCTGGAAGATTGTTTCTTGCTTCTCTGCCGGAATTCCAATTCCGGTGTCCATCACGGAAAATTGCAGATGAATTTCATCCTGTGTTTCAGACACCAATTTGACTAATGTCGCCACCTCTCCTGTCTCAGTGAACTTTATGGAATTCCCTATCAAATTGATCAGGATCTGCCGAATGCGACCCGGATCGCCGACGACCGCGTCGGGAATTTCGGCGGGAATTTCATAGGCCAGCTCAAGGCCTTTCCTGTGAGCCTGCACAGCCAGAGTGGTCATAGTATTTGCTATAGTGTCTCTGAGGCTGAAATCGACGGATACAAGCTCCAATTTCCCCGCCTCCATCTTGGAGAAGTCCAAGACATCATTGATTACTCGCAGCAAGGATTGCGCCGACGTCTCAACAGCGTCCAGGTATTCACGCTGTTCCTCCGTCAATTCCGTGTTGAGAGCAAGCTGGGTCATCCCCATTACGCCGTTCATGGGAGTGCGAATCTCATGGCTCATGTTTGCCAGAAATTCGCTCTTGGCCCGGCTGGCCCGTTCAGCCGTTTCGCGGGCTTCAGCGACCTCTTGTTCAGCCTTCTTGCGAACGGTAATGTCCCGAAGCGTCGCAAGGTACGCGGGCCGCCCCTTCCATTCCGTGCGCCCCACCCGAACACCCGCAATCCCGGGTTCACCGTCCGAACGGATTATGTGCGCCTCCATCCGACGCCCTGGACAAATAGGTTGATCGAACATCGGCCGCCTCGGCGAATCTTCAGATAGGCTCAACATAACCGACGCCATCGGATTCGCGTATAAGACCGAGCCGTCGTCATCCAGGACAAGTATTCCCTCATGGCTTTTTTCCACAATGCTGGTGAAAGTTGCCCGACCGGCCTCGATTTCGGCGGAATGCCGCGCAAGTAACTCTGCTCTCTCCTGGTAATAATCAATCCTTTGTTTCAGCTCATCCGGCGTGACCTTCATGTCGGAGAGAATCTCGGCATAGACATCCGAAAGGTCTCGGGCTTCCCTGTTCGTGAACATAGATGTTTCAGCCAGAGACTTGTGGGCCGCTGCAGCCCCGATGGAACCGGCGAGCAGCTTCTCCACTTCATTGTGGAACTCGGCTAATTCGGTGATCGAGATTCTTTCCTTGCCCGCAAGTCCGACCGCTTCGGCACACTTCTCAGTAAAGGCTTCTGCTTCCGTCTCTGGAAAAAACTGGGTGAACAGGCTCCGAATAATCACCTTTTTACTTTGGAGATCGATATCGGATTCCCTCCGAGCATAGCGGACGCGCGCTGCGCCGTCTGTCAAGGCTGATACAAAATCTTCGACTGAGCCTCTGCTCTTCCTCAGTCTGTTTGAAGTAGAGAGAGCCCAAGACATAAAGCCCTATATTGAAAACCATTGACCAGAAGACAGAATGGGTTAGCGAATCCATCGGCGATATTCCGAAAAGCCGCTCAGGGTTCAAGAAGCCGATGTTCCATGGGCCTGTCTTGAGAATCGTGTCCGATATCCAGCCGCTTTTTATAAAAGCAGGCAAAAGCAGCGTGTAAAACCATATGAGGAAGCCTCCGCCAAGTCCCAAGAGAGCTCCAGCCTCATTTCCCCTTCGCCAGAAGATCCCCCCGAGCATACACGGAGCAAATTGAAGGACTGCCGCAAAAGAGATCATACCCATGTTGACAAGCATATAAGCGGGTCCCACTTGCCGCTCAAACCAGTAGCTCAGGAGTATCAGGCCGGCCACTGCAAACCAGCGGCATTTCAGTAGATACCTGCGCAGAAAACTCAGTCGCGGAATCCATGTGATCAACGGTACGAGCAAATGATTAGTCATCATGGTTGAAACGGTGATTGATTCGATCAGGATCATGCCCATGGCCGCTGAAGCCCCTCCAATGAAAACGAGCAGGGTTAGCCAGTGCTGGTCGGCTCGGAGAGGCAACCCGAGGAGAAAGGTATCGGCGGCCTCTGCCGAGTATCCTTTCAATAGACCGGCCATGGCTACGGGAAATACAAAGATGTTTATAAGCAACATGTACAGAGGAAAGACCCACATGGCCGTGGTTATATGACGTTCATCATAGTTTTCAACCACGCTCACGTGAAACTGACGGGGCAGAAACATAATGGCCGACATGGCAAGGACCAGATAGGTGGTCCAGGTAACGGGAGGAACCCGCTCGATTGACCACATGGCGGTCAGGGAATGTGGCAAGTCCATGGACATCCGCTGAAAGATATCCCCGAACCCATCGAACATAAAATATGTCACAAAGATTCCAACAGCTAGAAAGGCGACTAGCTTAACCACACACTGCACCGCCACTACCATTATCAGCCCGGGGTGCCTTTCTGTGGGGTCGAGTCGCCTTATGCCGAGCATAATGGTAAATGCGATCATGAGTCCCACGACAATGGGACCGACATATCCGGTGGACCCGGGCGGCGCCCCCTCACCAGGAGACGCGATTACAAGGAACGAAGAGATTATGCCTTTAAATTGAAGAGCGATATAAGGCAGCACTCCTATCAATGCAATAAGAGTGGCAAGCGCGGCGACAGTCTGGGATTTGTTGTAACGTGCGGAGATGAAGTCCGCTATGCTGGTGATGTGGTGTGTGGTCTTGATCCGCACCAGCTTTCGTAGGACGACCCACCAGAGCACGATTGATATCGTGGGTCCCAGATAGATAGGTAGAAAGAGAAGGCCGGAGGTTGCGGCTTTTCCAACGCTGCCGTAGAAAGTCCAAGCTGTGCAGTAGACCGCCAATGAAAGAGAATAAACAAGAGGATTGTTGACTAGACTCTTGCCCGCGGAGGATTTCCTCTCCACCCACAGAGCGGTCAGGAACAGAAACCCCATATACAAACACAAAACGGTGATAACGCTCATAGAACCTAGCATTGCGGCTCCTGTTTCTTATGACTCTCACTTGCTTTCGAGCGGGGTTCGGTGCTCAGGTCGAGACTCACTAGAGCCATCAAAAATATAATTATCGCCCAGGCCCCAAACAAATAGATAAACATCCGTTTCAGCTCTCCGCCGTCCGCGAAACTTACTAACGGCCAATTGAACAATAGCAAACAGAAGCAGAAAACACAGACAAGAAACTCCTTCTGACCTAATAGATGTTTTAGCCTTTTCACGTCGCGCCTCCATGCCGACAATTACCGGCTTGAACCGCCATGTTCCTAAGCCGGTCGTATGAGCTTCGTGACCTTAACGGCTCAAGACTGTACAAAACGCTATGTTTGACCTTACACAACCAAGGCGTCACGAACCGTTGCGCCATCCCAGGCGGGTATTGAGCGGCGTGGGCTCCCATGGTTCATACCTTAAGCCTTATGGTTAGTTCATTCTGATTCGTTTCGTTTGAGGGAACCGATAATTGGCCGCTCGTGCCCGATTCTTCAATCTTCCCGTGGCTTGCCCGTTTCGGCGACCCGAAGATTATGGCGGACTATCCCGCTCATCGAATGAATAGCCCGGTAGCGTTTGATATCAGTTTAAGACATTCTAAGGGCTATAAAAAGAAGAGGTTGTTAGGAATTCCCAGTAATCGATAACTGTGAAAATCGATAACTGTCACGCCGGCCGAATGAACAATCGCTGACTCCTCAACCATTTTCGGATTCATCATTCCTCCGAGTCCAAGACCACGCGAACCACCTCCAACATTTGTCCCATACTGTAGGGCTTACTTACAAAGCCTCTGCAGCGGAGTTCTTCCTTATTCTTGGTCCCGCCGTCTGCCGCAAATCCGCTGGCAATGATTACCCGGGCTTTCGGATCCATCTTTAAAAGTTCTTCCAGGCATTGCTTTCCGCCCATTTCCGGCATGATAAGATCGAGAATCACCAATGCAATGCGCTCCCTCTCTTTCCGGTAAAAGTCCAAAGCCTTTTTTCCATTGGATGCGGAAAGAACCGTGTAACCGGATCGCTCCAAAATCCTTTTCGCCAGATCCCGCACCATTTCTTCGTCATCAACCAGGAGGATGGTTTCCGCGCCGCCCATAGACACACAATCCCGTGTAGGGTTTACCCACTTGTCTGAGCCTTTGGTCAATGCCGGGAGGTAAATTTTGAAGGTGGTCCCAAGTCCTGGTTCGCTGTTACAGGTTATGTAGCCGTCATGTTGTTTGACAATGCCATAGACCATGGAGAGCCCTAAACCTGTTCCTTTGCCGGCCCCCTTTGTCGTGTAAAATGGCTCGAATATGTGATGCAAAGTGTCGCCGTCCATACCCTGACCCGTATCCGATACCGTCAGAAAGACGTATTCGCCGGGTTGGGCTCCGAGTTGGGCTCGCTCAGATTGTTCATCCAGAACTACATTCGCCGTTGCAAAGGTCAGTTTGCCGCCGTCAGGCATGGCGTCCTTGGCGTTCACCGCCAAGTTCATAAGGATCTGATCCATCTGTGTGGGATCTGCGTTCACCATGGACAAACTTTCAGTTAACCTCAATTCTATCTTGATCATTTTCGGAATGGTCCTGGCTAGCATTTGTTGGAGCTGCTCCAATTGATGGTTTAAGTTTAGAGGTCGAGGTTCGATTTGAGCCTTTCTGCTGAACGCAAGTAATCTCTGCACCAGATCCGCCCCGTTGCGAGCGGCTTGGTTTATCTTCTGAAGGTCTGTCCAAGAGGGGTCAAGTTCATCCCTCTCCTCGATGAGCAATTCCGAGTACCCCATGACCACGGTCAGTATATTGTTGAAATCGTGAGCGATGCCGCCGGCCAAAGTGCCGATGGCTTCCATCTTCTGGGCTTGGACAATCTGTGATCTGAGGCTGTTGCTTTCTGTAACATCTATGATGAACTCAAGACTCGCCTGCTCACCAAGATAATTGATATGGGTCGTCCAGGCGGCGAGATCAATCCGTTTGCCGGCCTTGGTCAAGCCGACGGCTTCATAATAAGGAGCAACTTTCCTTCCCGCCATCCGCTCAAGATGCATCTGAGCGATCAGATACCGGCTTTCCGGCGCATAGATGGTTTCAACGGACCGTCCTATTATTTCCTCCGCCCGGTCGTAGCCGAACATTTTTACGAACATTGGGTTTATATATGAATATTTGCCATCGTGGGCAATTCTAATACCGATGGGAGAAGAGTCAATTATGAGCCGTAACCTTTCTTCCGACTCCCTTAGCGCTATCTCCATCCTCTTGCGTTCGGAGATGTCTCGACTTACCCCGCCCAAGCCCATAACATTGCCCTTATCGTCCAGCACGGGAAATTTTATTGTATCAAAGACTACTTGCCCATCATCTGAGGACATGCGCTCCTCGGTGCGAATCACGTCCAGCTTGCCGAGGACTTCTTGGTCGCTCCTGTAACACTGCTCGGCTAGGTCTGATGGAAGCAAGCGCTCATCGGTCTTACCGAGCATATCCTTTTCGGACATACGGACCAGCTCCGTTAGCGCTTTGTTGACAATGCGATTCCTGCCATCGAGATCTTTGAAATAGATAATATCAGGGGACGCGTCCAACAGAGACCTTAGACGGGCGGTAGTCTCGTACAACTGTTCTTGCATCCTGTAGCGTTCGGTGATGTCCATAAAGGTTCCGGTCATTCGCAAAGGAGCGCCGTTTTTCCCACGTTCGACAACCTTGCCACGAGCCAGAATTCTTATCCATTCGCCGGATTTGGATCGCACCCGGTAATTGGCCTCATAGGCCGGAGCGCGACCCTCCCAATGGTCGGTGAGTAGATTCATAACTGAGGGCTTGTCGTCAGGATGTATCCTACTCTCCCACGACTCGTACGTAGGGTTCATTTCGTCAAGAGATACCCTAGTATGCTCGCCGCCTGTTCATTCAGCACGGCCTCCCCCGTCCGGACGTTAAGATCCCAGAGTCCGAGAGCGCCTCCGGCCAAAGCCAGCTCCAATCTTTCCCGGGCTACCTCAAGCTCTTTTCGGGCGTTTCTCGGTTCGGTGACATCGAGAAAACTTACGACGGCGCCCACGACCGCTCCGTCCACTACAATCGGAGCCGTCATACATTCTGCCGGAAAGCCCCTCCCATCCCTCCTCCAGAAGATATCATCTCTTACGGAACGGGCTTGCCCATCTTTCAGAGTATAGTGGATGGGGCAATCCGCCTCAGGATACGGACTACCGTCAGCTCGCGAATGATGCCATGTGGAGTGGCCGAAAGTTCCGATCAGTTCCTCTATTTCATACCCTAGCATTTTTGCCGCTGAAGAATTTACGAATGTATGATTTCCGTTCATGTCCAGAACAAAAATCCCCTCCCACACCGAGTCCAAAATCAGTTTGTGTTCAGCGTAAAGCTTTCTTAGACGTTCCTCGGATTCGTTGTGCTCGGCCTCTCGGTGTCGCAACTCCGCCGCCATCTCATTAAATGCCTTTGCCAGCCTGCCCATTTCATCACTTCTTT
Source organism: uncultured delta proteobacterium (assembly GCA_963747865.1). Classification (GTDB taxonomy): domain Bacteria; phylum Desulfobacterota; class Desulfomonilia; order Desulfomonilales; family Desulfomonilaceae; genus JBBSBY01. The sequence goes on from CAVVHK010000020.1 coordinate 130,026, forward strand.
TGCCAAGATCGACCTGTGCGTTCAGGTCCCCTGAGGCGACTTTCTCCACAACGATCATGAGGTCGTTGATCGGCTTCATTATGAAGCGTGCCCCTAAACTCCAGGCCGTAAGCATGGACAAGACAGTCACAAATCCCAGTAGGGCGAGACTGCGAAATAGTATCGCATAGGCTTCCGCGAACACATGAGCCTCACGTATGCCAACATAGGCAAATCCCACTCCTGTCTGACCATCCAATCGCTTGAAGGCGTACAGGCGCTCCGTTCCATCCATGCCCATCGCCTGGGTCACGCCCTCTTCTCTAGCCATGATAGCCTTAATATTAGGCAAGTCCGACACATTTGTACCAATCCACTTTGCAGCATCCGGGAATCTGTAAAGTATAACGCCATTTCTATCCAGCATGCCCAATGACGAATTCTCCGGCAGAAACGTCTTGGAAGTGAATTGGTCCAATCGAGCTAGATCCAAAGACGCGAATGTAGCGCCCAGAAACCTTTCCGTTATTGTCCGAGACCGGATAAGCAAAATTGATGGCGGGACGTCCATGAACTCGGCCGACATGAAAATTTGAGGCGCTGAATTCTCCGGATCTCACCGCACGCCGGAAATAGGGCAAATCAGCGGAGTTAATCGCGGAACCAAGGGGAATGCCGCTGCAAATGATATTGCCTTCGACGTCGTACGCTCCCAGGTTTGCCAGCGCGGACTGCCCTTCCAATATGTCCTTGCACAGCTCTGAACAATGCGTCCCATCGTGGTTGATCACAGTTGGGCAGTGCGCCAGAGAGACCAATAATTGACGAGTCGAAACCACCAGTTGTTGATGGTCCGAAACAATTTGACGAACCGTTCTCATGGCGCCTGCCTGAGCCTCAATTCGCTCATGATGGTACCGGTCCGAAGCGTTGTAAAGAATCAACCCCAGAAACCGGGGCTATGGTAAGCAAAGAGAGGAGGACCAGTTTTGATCTTACGCTGCTGAAAAAAGAATACATGGGTTCACCTTCGCACGGCTATCGTCGTGCGCGGGTTGCACTTATTGCAACTAATGAGGCGGAATAGAGAAAAATTCCATGAAGCCCGAATTTACAATGAAGTTCCAAAGGGTTCTGATCTCTGCTTGGCCGCATGCCCGTTGTGTCTCAGTGGGAATTACCGCAAAAGCCCCACGATTGTCACAGGTCTTGCCGTAGTTGGTGTCTATTCAGCGATCTCCGTCGATATTCTCACGGGCAGCAAAGAAGGAGTTACCGAATCCTCTTACCCTAGACAGGCTGCTTCCCCTTTTCGTGGTGAACCGGCGCAGCATAAAATCGGATGGAGCTTACGCCCGCAACAGAAAACCATCCATATTGGCCGAGCCGCTATTACTGCCGGCTTCTCAAGTAAGCGCGGATAACGAGCACTCGAATAATATTATCATAAAAAAATCTCATTCACTATAGCCGATTTCCATAGAGTTCACCGTTATAAATGGGTTTTATCGATAGAATGTGTCGTCCTGGACGAGAACCTTTCCAGAAGCATTATTCTTGAATTCACTAGCTAATTGAGTTATGCTTAATAGCAAAAGCGGGCATTTTTCATACAAGCGGTAATTCTTCGTAAGCAAAAGTATCGATGGTTTTCGGCAATTGGAGAACTACGACCGGCCCAGTCTATGAGTATGGCCCAACAGGGGTGCGGCGCGTTTTCTTCAGTTGATGACATCATGCCGCTTTCCGGTTCCGAGGCGCTTCCTGGGTAGCTGGACGGATGTTGTCGTATTTGGCGTATAGCCTGTTCCTCTCCGCCCTTGCTCTGAATTCCCAGAATTCCTCCCAAAGGTCATCAAGGAAGACTCCTCGAAGTTTTAGCATCGCCTCGGCCCCTTGCGTAGACCAAAACATGCCCGCTCCCTCCATGCGGATATTTATGAGGGAATTGCAGACGCTCTCGATTACTCCCGAAGCTATGGGAAGCCCCTTAGCCAGATTCCGATCGTAAGACATCCTATGCCGGTTGTTCCGAAAATAACCCAGAGCCTCGCTCTTGAGTTCTTTCGCCTTTGAGACGGAAAGCGTCCCGTCATCCAACGCCGTATCGAAGTCCTCGATCACGTCATCCAGACGTCCTTCCAGGAGACACAGCAGAGCCTCACGTCCGTAGTCCTCCGCCAATGTTCCGGGGCCGTGATGGAGTTCGCCCGCGAGCCGAATCCTCTTCACGGCGTGTGTGAGGTCGAGAGTCTCGGACCAACCCGGTAGCGCTTTGCGAGAAAGGCTCCACAGGGCCTTTTCTCCATCCATAAGAGCCAACTTCTCTTCCTCTGTCCCATGAATCCGAACCTTGGCCGAGAGCGACGAGCGGCGAAAGATTTCGGACTTTTTGTCTTTGAGCGAGACAAAGGTCCGCCTGTTCAGTGGTTCCGGTCGACGGGGATCTTTGTGTTTGACCGTCTTGAAAACGGCTGACCCAAAGAAGCTGTCCACTATGCCTTCCTTCGACCTGTAATGAGGATCGATAGTGTAGACTTGCGCCACACAGGCCATCCGCTTCTCGCCGGGCTTGTCCTTGGTTTTCACGACGTCGGGATTGCGCTCTTGGGGTCGCATTCGAATTCCTTTGCAATCCACTGTGTGAACCAGAATGGGTCCCTCCGTTTCCACATGGGGAGGGGTAAGAGAGTCCATGAACTCATTGACCGCCAAGGCGCAGTCCTGAATCACTCGTTGAATCGGTCTATGGGCTGATTCTAAATGAAGACGCTTGTTCACCCAAGCCGCCGCTCGTTCATAGGATGTTTCTACCGCTTGAGAGGCCATCCAGTCCTGGAGGACGTAGGAATACTTTCTGTCGGGAAGATTGAGCCTTGCGTCCAAGGGAAATAACCCCTTTTGTCCTCTTCCGGCATAATAGGCCCGCATTATCGTGATCTCTCCGAAAATGGACAAATACTTGCGCCCCAAATCTCTCAGATACCGGTACAAGCCGCCGTCGGCGCTGACCAAAATCTCTCCTGTTTTCCCAGTCCCCATGGACAATACAAACAGCTCCAACAGAATTCGTCCCAGCCGAAGAAGCATCCGATAGATCCGATCTTCCACCTCGTGAATCTGCAGATCAAGCGCTCCATTCACTACGAATTGAAGAATAGAGTTGAATTCCTCCTGAGCTTCTTCTATTTTCGTATTCATCCGAGGCCTCCTTCCTTGCTTTAACTTGTACTGGATATACAAATCAAAGCACATGAGGTCTCGGAGAACAAGCCCTATTTACTACCAGTTACGAAAAAACAAAAAGCGCGGCACCCGCCCAACAGTTCATTCATGACATCCAAGCTGGCGTGAATGATGATGTTCTGCGGAAGAAGTACGGAATATTGGGGCGGAAATATTTAGTTTGCTAATAGTCCATGTTCGCAAGTCCTAATAGAGCTTCTTAACGTCAATCTCAATGAACCGGCCTGGGGTGATAGATTACAAGTGGTCTGTGAAAATCCATATTCCGAGTGAGTTACACGGCTTTGGGCGCATCATGGTGGTACAAGGGTTACTTCAGAATGAGGCTTTGTCTCCATTATGAATCTCATAGTGTTCTTGTGGAAAGCCATGAAGCTAGCCTCTTTCTGCCCTAGATCGGGAGGTTGCGGGTCGTTAAGGGCCCAATATATTATGGGAGTGGTTGAATGGTTCCGGAAATGTTGCTGAACGAACGGTTTGAAGGCTGGGCGCCGGGCATTGAAGAAGAGCGTGACAGCCCACCGCGACAACTTCCTGAATAGCGGGTCAAATCAGTGGTATTCAGCCTCATTTCGTAACGAGCTAGAGAGCCCGACCTCGAGGCGGCGTTTTGCTTCCTTATAGTCCGACGACACCTATCGGAGGTCAGTTCGATGATCGGGAAGATTGGAGAAGCCCTTACTAAACGGAGTCGCACAAGAACCATGGCCGAAGCCATAGTTCTTGTGGCGGTAATTGGATTACTGGACTTTATGACCGGATATGAATTCAGCGTCGAGGTGCTATACCTTGCGCCGATTTGCTTTGCAGCCTGGTACGCCGGAAAGAGCTGCGGAATCGCCATCACAATTGTAAGTGCGATAATTTGGCTGTTGGCGGATCTCGGGGCAGGCCATAGGACCGATTCCCTTGTTATCCCCGTCTGGAATTTTGTAATCCTGCTCAGCTCGTTCACAGTAGTAGTAATCTTGATACTTAAACTTAAGGCAGCCTATGAGGAGCAGCTCAGACTCGTCGGCGAGCTTCAGGAGGCATTCGACAAAATAAAGGTTTTGAAAGGACTCATCCCTATGTGCGCGTGGTGCAAAAAGGTGCGGAATGACGACGGTTACTGGCTGGAAGTCGAGCAATACATCAAGGAAAACTCGGACTCATCGTTCACTCACGGCATATGCCCTGAGTGTAGAGACAAAATGCGAAAGGATCTTCAAACACGCCGGCAAAATAGGGAAGTATAATGGACCCCGAAAACTGGACGGTGGGTCAAGGCGGAAAAGCCGACCTTGGTGATGTAGAAACCGGGGCATCACAAGGAGGCTTTGGTTGAGTGGCATTGGAAAGAAATACGACGACAGTTTCACGGCCCGGATTGCTCTGGAAGCCATCAGGGGGGATAGAACGGTGGCTGAGATAGCGGCTGCGTATGGAGTCCATCCGAACCAGATCGGTAAATGGACAAAACAGACGCTCGACAAGCTACCCAAAGTCTTCTCTATTCGCTATGAGAAGAAGGAGGCCCAAGGACAAGAACTCGCCGCTCGACCGAAAATAACTAAGAGCCAAGTTACGGAAGCGCTTGCCGACGCAGGACAGGCGATCAGAGAATTGGATTAACACTTTGTTAGGGGACGGCTATGAGCTCAAACTGCGCACGAATCAGACCGGCACAAATCGAACGGAATCCGGCTCAATCCAGGAAGAAGGACTATTTTACCCGCCTCGATTTCCTTACAGCATTATTCGGGCCCTATTACAGCAAGAATAAGGGCTTCGTAAGCGTATATATTTCCAGCCCTTTGAATCACCGGGTTGAAACCAGGTTTTTCCCCAGCATAGATTCTCTTACGACAGCTCAGTTCCCGGACGACAAGAATGTGATGTTCGGCGTTTGCCCCGTAGAAAGCATGAAACCCTCTAATGCCAAGCCTGCGTTCCTACCGGGTTTCTGGGCAGGAATAGATCTGAAACCGAACAGATACTCCGGAAAGAGTTATTTTCATACTTTTCAAACAGCGGCTCGGGCCGTCCGGTGTTTTCCCTTGAGACCGTCCATTGTGGTGGAATCAGGAACAGGGTTGCATCTTTACTGGCTGCTCTATGAAGCAATTCCTGTTGTGGATGTCGTCTCCAGCGAGAGAGTCATAAAGGGAATCAACCGCTATTTCGCATGCGACAGTCCGGTACCACTGGATGGCCGACTGAGGCTGCCCGGAACTCACAATAATGTCGCCTCGGACGGGCCTGTCGAGATGTGCAGGGTAAAATTCATCAATGACGATTTCAGGTATACTCTGGAGGAGTTCCGGGCCTGCGTAGCCAAGATTGAGGCTCTGGAAGCGGCGCGCAATTTTTAATGTGACGCACATGAATTTTAATGCTTGATTTGGTTACAAAGGCATAACAAGCTTGATTTCAAGAAAAATACCCGTCGGAAAGATCCTGGCAGATATTAGAGCCGGTTTGGGAGATAAAATGGTGATGGAGAAGTATCAGCTTGAAACTCGCGAACTCCTCCTTATCAAAAGCAAGTTCAAAGACTGGTCGATTCCGGAAGGCGCCGACTTGATCGCTACTCAGGTCGTGTCAGACCGACGCTCTTTACCAAGGTTCAGCCCTCTCTATAGAATCCCTGTTTGCGATGGGAAAAATCCACGGACCCAAGGAATAATTTGTGATATTCATTTGAAAGGGCTAAAGGTCAATGGTATTACTGTGGAAGCGGATGAAACAATAAGCCTGATCGTTCGACCCGGGCGCTTTGGTGTTTACCAACCCTTTGGCTTCGCGGCGCAGTGCCGCTGGTCGATGATTAACGATTATGGTGAATGCGTGGCAGGATTCCTGAAAGCAAATATTTCCTCGGAAAGCGGCAATGAATTGAAGAAATTGCTCAACTACCTAACATTGCCGTCCAGCTTCGCCTAACAATAACGATGTTCAAACCTAAACGTTAAACAAAGAAAAGGGTAGGGCGGCCAGAACAATCAACGGGAAACGATTTCTTAGAGACGTTCGAGATAACATGGATGAGCAATCTCTAATGTTAAAGTACGACCTCATTTAGCGCTATCCTGCCGACACAAAAATGTTGTTATTGTGTTCGACGGGTTCAGACCCATCAAGTCTCCGATGTTGCCCCAATACATCATCCCGATATGTTTTATAGACCTAAATAAATTCGCAAAACTTCATCTCACTGGACTTGATTCTTTGTATTTTTCTTGACCGAGAAATATGCGGCATCGTAAAATTGAGTTAAACTGGGGGGGGGGGCAGGACCGCCCGCCTTCGACCAGCAGACTTAGCCTGTGCGAAAAAGTAATCCGATCGGATTTTGGAAAGTTAGAATTCAAGTTTCAGGGCGGGACGGCCCTTTTCTCTCGGGGGGCCAAGATTTTCTTGTCTACTTGACGTTGATCCTCTGCGGCAAGATTCGGTACAGGCCAACTTCGATTAAGCCGTCGCGTTGTTATAAGAAGGGAGAAACACCCATGTTTAGTTTATTGAAGAGGCTGTTTTCCGGGGAGGCTCTTCTGTACGCCAATCAGGTGTCCATAGAACAGCTTGAAGAACGAATAGTCTTGGACGCGGCGGTCGCCAATGTTGATCAACACGCCGCCGACCAGCATGTGGACGGCTCTCCCCAATCGGAGGCATCCCATGGGGATAGCTCCGGCAATGGCCAATCCCCTGAAACGGTCGCGACTCAGAGTCAAGGAGACCCTACCCTCAACGTGGTCATGATCTCCAACGCCACGCCTAACGTTGACTCCGTGGTCGCGGGCCTGGCGAACAACGCTCAAATCATCATTTTCGACAGCGCCACGGAAACCTTGTCAAACGCTGTCTCTCAACTCGATCATTTGACTCAATCCACGGGCGAGAAGATCGGGGCCTTGGCCATAATCGACCACGGCTCGGCCGGTGAGTTCAACGTAGGCCAAGATCACATAACAGCTTCTAATTTCTGGGCCTACGAGGCTTCATTGAAATCTCTCGGCTCGGACCTGGCCCCGGGAGCGCAGATTCAGATCTATTCCTGCGACACGGCTCAAAACGCTTCAGGCAAACTCCTGGCCTGTGAAATCGCCCAGCTTACCGGAGCGACAGTGTTCGCCAGTGAAAACGCCACCGGCGGACAGGGCTTGGACTGGACACTGGAATATTCTACCAATTCACAAAACTTGATCAAACCCGTTTTTGACACGAATTCATTGAGCGGTGTTTCCACGGATCTCGGCGGCCAGCCCGGTGAGCCGACCGGCGTTTGGTTTCAGGGCTCAGGGGCGTTTGCCGGGTGGAATATATATAACGATGTTCACGATGTCTATTACACCAAGGATAATACACATTACTGGGACCATAAAGATGCGGATGGCTCGTGGACATACTACAATACCAAAGCCTGGATCGGGACGGATAATCTCGGCGACGCTCCTTATGATGGAGGGTATGGGCCTGCGAACCAGTGGTTCCACGTGAACAGCGGAACTTACGCGGGTGATGTTTACATAGCCGACGGAGCGACCTATTACTCATCGGATTGCACGGCTTCCGGAGCTACTTTCTGGGGCCATTTCGGCGACGGCTCCTGGTCTTACTACGACTCGAGTAAATGGGTCCCGACTTCAGGCTTTCACGTCAAACCTATGAATGTGTGGTACGACGGATATGGCGCAGACGCTGGATGGGATGTCTATAACGATTCGAACAGCGGCGATTCTTACTTCACACGCGACAATACGCATTACTGGGACCACACCGGGGCAGGCGCTTGGACATACTACAATACCAAAGCCTGGATCGGGACGGACAACCTCGGCGACGCTCCATATGATGGTGGGTATGGGCCTGCGAACCAGTGGTTCCCCGTGAACAGCGGAACTTACGCCGGTGATGTTTACATAGCCGACGGAGCGACCTATTACTCATCGGATTACACGGCTTCCGGAGCTACTTTCTGGGGCCATTTCGGCGACGGCTCCTGGTCTTACTACGACTCGAGTAAATGGGTCCCAACTTCAGGCTTTCACGTCAAACCTATGAATGTGTGGTACGACGGATATGGCGCAGACGTTGGATGGGATGTCTATAACGATTCGAACACCGGCGATTCTTACTTCACGCACGATAGTAAACATTACTGGGATCATACAGGCGCAGGCTCCTGGACATATTACAATACCAAAGCATGGGTTGGAACGGACGCTTTGGGCGACGCCCCCTATGATGGCGGATACGGGCCCCTTCAGCAATGGTTTCACGTCAGCGGTGGAACTTACTCGGGCGACGTGTACATAGCCGATGGGGTAACCTATTACTCATCCTACCGCACAGCGGCCGGGGCCACTTTCTGGAGCCATGCCGGCGACGGCGCCTGGTCTTACTACGACTCGAGCAAATGGGTCCCGACTTCGGGCTTTCACGTCAAGCCTATGAATGTGTGGTACGACGGATATGGCGCAGACGCTGGATGGGACACCTATAACGATTCGAACACTGGTGATTCTTACTTCACGCACGACTATGTCCATTTCTGGAGCGGGACTATTTCCGCCGAGTCCACTGTCCCCACCCTATTCAAGGATATTAACCCCGGCTCTGCGGGTTCCTACCCATGGAGCCTTGCGAACGCAAACGGCGTCTTCTATTTCATGGCCACTGATGCCGTCCATGGCTCTGAACTGTGGAAAAGTGACGGAACTACGGCCGGAACCGTCATGGTCAAGGACATAAACCCAGGAGCAGCGAGTTCCTATACATTTTGGTCGACAAGTATTAACGGTGTCATCTACTTCATGGCCGATGACGGTGTCCATGGACGTGAACTGTGGATGAGTGACGGGACTGCCGCCGGAACCGTCATGGTCAAGGACATAAACCCAGGAGCAGCGAGTTCCTCATTTAGCGACTTTACGAATGTAAACGGCGTCATCTACTTCGTGGCTGATGACGGCGTACATGGAAATGAACTGTGGAAAAGCGACGGAACTACAGCCGGAACTGTCATGGTCAAGGATATTAATCCTGGTTCCGCGGATTCCTATTATGGCGTATGTGCGAATATTAACGGTATTCTCTATTTCGCAGCCGACGACGGTACTCACGGATGGGAACTGTGGAAGAGTGACGGAACGCAGGCAGGAACCGTAATGGTCAAAGACATTAATCCAGGCTCCCAAAATTCCAATCCAATTAGAATGACGGATGTTAATGGAACCCTGTATTTTGTGGCCAGTGACGGCGTACATGGAAATGAACTGTGGAAAAGCGACGGAACTACCGCTGGTACCGTAATCGTAAAAGATATCAACCCCGGCGCAGGAGATTCCTGGACATCGAATAACGAATTGGTAAATCTGAATGGAACTTTGTTTTTTGTGGCCAGTGACGGCGTACATGGAAATGAACTGTGGAAAAGCGACGGAACTACCGTAGGTACCGTAATCGTAAAAGACATCAACCTCGGCGCGGCGAATTCTGATCCATCCAGTCTGAGTAATGTGAACGGCGCCATTTATTTCGGGGCCACCGATGGCGTACACGGAAATGAACTGTGGAAAAGTGACGGAACTACTTTTGGTACTGTCATGGTAAAAGATATCAACCCCGGAACCGCGGATTCCTATTCTGGATTCTTTACCGGGGTGGTAGAAGTGGACGGCGCCATTTATTTCGGGGCCAGTGACGGCGTCCATGGAAATGAACTGTGGAAAAGCGACGGAACTACCGCTGGTACCGTTATGGTCAAGGATATTTGCTCAGGCTCCGGAGATTCCTCTCCTCAACCTATGGCCAATTATAATGGAACGCTTTATTTCGCAGCCGCTGATAGCTCACATGGAAGCGAGTTGTGGAATTTACCGTCTTCCAGGTCGTGGTCTTACTACAACGCTCAAGCTTGGATTCCCGCAAGTTACTTGGGAGACACCTCGGGTATTGGTCCGAATCGGTCCCCCGTGAATCATGCGCCGACCGATCAGCACATGGTTGAGGATTCGATTGTTCCGCTGACCTTCGATGCTGCTCATAATAACCTCATTTACGTGTCCGATCCCGACGCGGGGACAAGCCCCATATCGATCCAGCTGACTGCCGCGCACGGACGAATGACGCTTTCTCATACAACGGGATTGAGTTTTGCGTCAGGCGACGGGAGTTCAGACGTCGTTATGGCTTTCACAGGGACCATAGCTGATATAAACGCAGCCCTCGACGGCATGGCCTTCATGCCGGCCGCTGATTTCAACGGGAACTCGTCTATTACTATAGTCACGAACGACCTGGGGAATACAGGGTCCGGTAGCGCTCTGACAGATACCGATGAGGTGAGAATAGTCGTAGACGCTGTAAATGATCCTCCGGTAACCTCAGACATATCATGGAGTGTGAATGAAGATACGAGTATTACGCTTACCGGTTTCACATTCAGTGACAGCAAAGATCAAGTCTCCGGAGGTTCTTCAGCAGACAGCCCGGCTTTTTTGAGGATAACGGACCTGCCTGCTAATGGCTCATTGAGCCTTGTCGGTCACGGGCAAGTATCCGCTGCCGATTTGGCCTCGACAGGGCATTTCGATATAGCTTGGGCTGACATAACCGCAGGGAAGCTCACTTTCTTAGGAAATGCGGATTGGAACGGCAATACGAATTTTCATTTTGCGGTAGTAGAAGATAATGGCGGCTTGGCCGGCGTACGAGCCACTGCTAACATAGCCGTAGACGCTGTAAATGATCCTCCGGTAACCTCAGACATATCATGGAGTGTGAATGAAGATACGAGTATTACGCTTACCGGTTTCACGTTCAACGACGGCAAAGATCAAGTTCCCGGAGGTTCTTCAGCAGATAGTCCGGCTTTTTTGAGGATAACGGACCTGCCTGCTAATGGCGCATTGAGCCTTGTTGGTCACGGGCAGATATCCGCTGCCGATTTGGCCTCGACAGGGCATTTCGATATAGCGTGGGCTGACATAACCTCAGGGAAGCTCACTTTCTTAGGAAATGCGGATTGGAACGGCAATACGAATTTTCATTTTGCGGTAGTAGAAAATAATGGGGGCTTGGCCGGCATACAAGCCACTGCCGGCATAGTAGTCAATTCAGTCAATGATCCACCGGAGGGGGCTTCGTTTTCCGTAGGAGGCGCCGAAGGAAACAACGTGGCGCTCACAGGATGGTCCTTTAGCGACCCTCATGATTCACCTGCGAACGCACCGGATCATGTTACTGTAACATCTCTACCAATTAACGGACACCTGTACTTGGACTCTGATGGAAATGGCAGCTTTGAGACTTTAGTCACTTTGGGTAGAAGTATTCCATGGGCATACGTAACAGCGGGCAGGATGGCTTTTGTCCCGGAAAACTTCTGGAATGGAGATACAGCGTTTGGGTATACCATCACCGACGATGGGGGAGCAGTAAGTTCTCATTATACTGTGTCCATTTCCATAGCGGATGACAGCTCCGGTCCTCAGGTCTTAAATCTTTCGGACAAAACCGAATATGTGTATGGCTCAGAACTAATTATAGCTCAGGACCATGCGACAGGTGTTTGGTCACTCAACAGCGGCTCCGGTTGGGTTTGTATGCAACCTGCTACTATGGTTCAGGATTTGAGCGTTCCCGGTTATGAGCCGCGAGACTTTAAAGTCTTAGGTGACAATTTTTATTTTTCAGCGAATGACGGCACTGGTTGGGCATTTTTCAAATACGATGGTAGCTCGATCAGCAAGGTATTCCAGGGTAGTGTATATTCGGACCGAACGGTAGAGATCGGCGGCAACGTTTACTTCTCCGCTAATGACGGTTTACACAAATACGATGGGGTAAGCTCCACCCTTATTTACGCCAACTCTGTAGGGGCGCTAAAAGTCGTAGGTGATAATGTCTACTTTGCCGGTTGGGACGGATCTGCTTACGATCTCTACGGGTACCATGGTTCTACCCTTACCAAGATTCAAGATGGTTATATAAATACTGATTCGTTCAGAGACTACGACGGCGTCTTGTATTATGTGTCTTACAGAAACCTTTACAGTTATGATGGGGCCGCTACACATCTTTTGTGGGGGAGCGGATCTGTTTACGGCAACTCTCTGACACAGTTTCAAGATAACGTGTATTTTGTGGACTGGAGTTCAGGTCACAACGACTTGTATTGTTATAACGGAGCTACTACCACCAAAATCCATGATGGAAATGTCTATGCGGGCCCGATGCTTGTGGACAATGGCCGGATCTACTATTCGGATCAAGTCCAAGGCCAGGCCGTGGGGTTGTACTATTGGGACGGAGCGGCGGAAGGTCGTGTCGCTCCATTTAACGTATTTACAACTACACAATACGATGGGAAGGTCTATTTCCTGGGACAGGAGGGCACGGTAAACGGTCTATACCAGTATGACGGAACAAATATTTCAAAGATTTTTGAAGGGTGGATTCCGCCCTCCTCTCTAATTGGTTTTGATCATCAATTGTTCTTCGTCCAGGATTACAACTTGTACAAATATGATGGTTCAGCCGTCAGGCTCGTCCATGCCGGTTTAGGGAATTACGATTCCATGAGAATTTTCGGCAATACCCTATATTATCTGGCAGATGGAGACCTTTATGCTAATGACGGCCAAAGGGAAACATTCCTTGCCGATGGAAGTTTCATATCATACAGCTATGCTCCGCTTACAGAATACAATGGGGATCTTTATTTATTGAATCAAGATTCCCACGGCGTCCAGCTATGGAAATACTGGCATCTTTACGAAACACATGAGGTAAAGCCGCGAGTCCTATCATTCAATCCTGTAGGTCCATTCAACGAGGATTCTTCCAGTGTATCCCTTTCTGAAGCCGTATCGATACGGGATGTGGACGGGAGCGCTTTAACGCTGACACTTGACATCCTGGACGGCTTCAGTTCTATTCACGTGCAGGATTATACGGGAAATGCGGTCATTCAAACGCCTTCTGCAGGACAGACCTGGAATCTAAAGATTACGGGATCCGCAATTGATGTGCAGGAAGCCCTCCACTGCCTGCACGGAGACTTCGTTTCGAATTTCAATGGCTCGGGATCCATAAGCGTTATGTGCAACTATGCGGGAGGCTATCAATCCAAAGTATTGTATGTGCCTGTTTTGCCTGTTCCTGATCCCTCGTATGCGGACAACCATGATTATGTAACAAGCGAAGATCATTCCCAAGTAATCAGGTTAACCGGCCACAATGTGGACAAACCGTGGGTAGGATACGTCGGCTTTAGAGTCGATGGGGCGGATCCTAAGATCACCGCGATTTCAACCAACAGCCATGCTTTACTGATTCCACTAACTGGTGTGGATACGGACGGCAATGGCAACTATTGGCAGGATTTTTCCTACATCCCGGTTGGCGATTACAATACCGATAACAATCACTATGATGGGTTTAATTACACATTCGTGTCAGACCACGATGAGAGCCCTTCGGCTGTGGTGAAGATTTCGGTAAACCCTGTCAATGATCCACCTGTCGCAGGTAATTTTGCAGTGGCTCTAGCCGAAAATAGCAGTGTTATGGTTACGGGATGGGGGTTTGATGACAGTAAGGATCAGATAACAGGTGGATCTTCTGCTGATCTACCGACACACATATCAATAACCGATCTTCCATCAGGAGGAACCCTTTTCCACAATGGCGCTGCAATAACCTCGGTAGGTGAGGACGGTTATGTTGTCTCATGGTCTGACGCGATGAGCGGGAAGGTGATTTTCGTTCCGTCAAGTTATTGGAATGGTTACTCGGAATTTCATTACGCCGTAATTGAAACCGGAGGGTTAAAAAGTTTACCCGCAACAATATCCATAACGGTCTCACCCGTAAACGATTTGAATACGGCCGATGCAGTAGCGATAAATACTCAGGAAGATCAATCCGTTGTCATAACGTTAATCGGGCATGATATGGATCGCCCATCCTTGGATACCGTGCAATTCACAGTGCTTGATAATGACGGCGCTAAAGTCGGTATTCAGACGATTCACGGGGGCACTATCGCGCCGATCGGAGAAATTGAAACCGACGGCATGGGCAACTATACTCAGGATTTTGTATACACACCCGACGAGAATTTTAACAGCAGCGCGTTGGGTCCCGATCACATCTCGTATTCTTTTGTAGCTCCCGATGAAACATTGCCGGCAAACGATCCCGGAAACAGAATTGTCAGCGCGCCGGTTTCTTATTACAATGACGGTCTCACCCGTAAATGATGCCCCTCAGATCCACATCCCTCCCGACCAAGAGATTCCGCAGGGCGTACAGTTGATATTGGGGATCGGTAATGAAATATCCGTTTCTGACATCGACGTAGATCCGTCGGCAGGTAATGTTTTTGTTGAGCTGTCGTCGACTCATGGAACCATGACCCTAAATTCGACAAATGGGTTGTCAATGACAGTAGGCGACGGCGTACAGGATTCCATTATCAAGTTCACCGGTACCATCGATCACGTGAACGCCGCTCTTAATGGGATGAAGTTTGATCCGGATGTCCAATTTGCAGGTGATGCAAACATAGCCATCAACATCAATGACTTGGCTAACGGAGGATCGGGTGGGGCTCTTACGGCAGCTGGGAACATCAAGGTTAGCGTGCATGAGCCGGCTCATCCTCCTACTGCTGAAAATCTAGCGATGACAGCAGCGGAAGATACTCCTAGGACTATCACCCTTAAGGGCCATGACGCCGGGAAACCTGGCGTGGGTGAAGTCTCGTTCCAAATTGCGGACGCAGATCCCGGGAAATCCGGGATACAAACCATTAATGGCGGCACTCTCGTCTCCGCCGGTCCGATCATAACGGACAATAACGGCAATTACTCGCAACAATTCAATTATGCTCCCGCTTTGAATTATTATAACTATGTTAACGGCATCCAGGTCAGTTCATCCGACTCATTTAGTTATAGCTTTATAGCGCCAGGCGCCGGAGGTAACGAGACATCACCGGCCGGCACAGGACTAATATCGGTAACGGCAGTTAATGATGCTCCTATTGTCTCAGCGCCGACCAGCGCTAGTACGTTTAAGGCCACGGGTTTAGTTTTCTCTGCCGGTTTGATTAGTGTGTCGGATGTTGACGCCGGATCCGGGTTGGAACAGATTACGATCACCGCTCCGAATGCAAAAGCCTACTTAAGCGACACGTCCGGGCTTACGTTTATGAGCGGGACGACTAATGGAAGCTCCTCTATAGTCGTCAAAGGAACTATCGACAAACTCAATAACGGTTTGAGCGGCCTCACTTTTACTCCTAACGACAACTTTACCGGGTCCACTTACCTGAAGTTAACCGTTTCGGATCTCGGCAACACCGGCAGTGGTGGATATCTTTCGGCGACCAGAACGATCAACGTAAACGTTGCGCCCAAGATTTACTGGGATGGAAATCTTTCATGGAAAGAGGATTCATTGGGTGGACTCGTTACAAAATGGTACTACAGCGAGGGACAAAGCAATTGGGCTTGGAAGATATATGATGGAACAATGCGTTACCAGTCGGGCGGTTCCAATCAAATCTCCTTTTGGAATGGATCCGGTTGGGATTCGAGAACAGGCGCTCTTTACCTTAAGGACGCCGGCTATAGTTCTCTTCCGGAACATCAATCAAATGAATTCCGTGTGGATCTCCACGATGGGATCGGTTACGATGGCGAACCAGTGACCATCCACACTGAGAATTATGTTTACCAGGGTGATTCAAGTTGGGCCCAATATTTCACGGTAAAGTCAAAAAATGCCACACACTGCTGGGTCACAGGAAATTGGACAAACAAGACACTAATGGAATGGTATGTTGAAGATAAGACTGCTGCGGCTTCTCTGGATGTATATTTTGTGATGAATGATCCCGATGACACTACAGGGCAGTGGAACTTTGTTGAACCATATATCCGCAAGGTTCAACCAATGAATAACCTTGGGCAGAATAGTCCTTACGTTCGGGACTGGAATGCTTCTTCTTGGGATAACATGGTTCGAGATGATGTCAGAGTGGTCTTCTTTGATCCATTCAACTTCAACCTTAATAGCTTCGTATACGAAACCCAGTTGATTTCATACGCAGACGGCGTATTTGGGCAGCAAACACCCATCCGGACTCTATCAGTTACTCAACACGGAAACACGGGCGAATTTTTCGTCGGCACAGACTGCATTTGGGATCAATCCTACGATACAACGCTCACAAGCACTGACGGGCATACCTGGAACACGCTTAGCGCGGCGAATGATCCAACAGTGAGAAGCGCATTTTCGGAACTCAAAGAAGTTATGACCTCCAGCTCACAAATTCAAATGTGGGAGTGCTGGATAGCCGGGAAACATAATGCGCCTGACTCTCAGGCAGTGACGATGTTGCAGCAGCTTGCCGGGTATTCAGGGGCCACGATATTCGCAAGCACCGACTTGACGGCGTTGGAAACAATTTGGAATTTAAACTGGAGTACGGCAGTAGCCTTTTCAGAGGACAGTGCGGATTGGACTCTCGAATACGCGACTAACGGAAATTCGTCTTCTATCATTCTTCCATGGAATGTGGCGGCGATGAACTCGACTTGGCGAAGCAAATAAAGCTTTCAGGGGAAGAAATCTATGGCTTCACGATCTCTTGTAAGCTTGGATCCGGATGAGGGCGCAGTTGATTGATTTTCGGCAATTCAACCGTTAACCTTATACCGGTAACTTTGGTTAGACTTACAAACCTGCACTGGGCTGACTGGCCTCGTCCAAGTTCCCACTAAACCTTATGGCCCAACAGTTCGTTAATGACATCCAAGCGGGCGTCAATGATGATCTTCTGCAAAAGAAGCACCTAATTTTCGGGCGGAAATATTCCCTTTATAAGGCCGCCGCAAAGGATTTTATTGAAAAAGATCGGCAAGAAAAGGGTAGGGCGGCCAGAAACAATCAACGGGAAACGATTTCTTAGAGACGTTCGAGATAACATGGATGAGCAATCTCTAATGTTGAAGTACGACCTCATGTAGCGCTATCCTGCCGACACAAAAATGTTGTTATTGTGTTCGGCGGGTTCAGACCCGTCAAGTCTCCGATGTTGCCCCAATACATCATCCCGATATGTTTTATAGACCGACATAAATTCGCAAAACCTCAGAGAGACCCAGCAGTCGCAAATAGCCAAGCCGGCTTTCCGTGAATTTGTGAACCACAATCCTCATGTCATGGCCTCATTGTAGGCGTTTACGACATCGGACGGCTTTCCGATCATCTTCACGACGTGCTGATCGATCCACATCGCCCTGTCGCACACTTGTTCCACAGTAGTCGAGGAGTGTGAAACCAGTATCATCGTGACGCCCGTCTCTCTAAAATGTTGCATTTTTGTCATGCACTTCTCCTGGAAAGCCGCATCACCCACTGCAAGAATCTCGTCAATCAATAAAAGTTTAGGATCCAAATGGGCCACAATTGAAAAACCCAGCCTGGCCAGCGTCCCGGTCGAATAAGTGCGTATAGGTTGGTCGATATAACTGTTGATTTCGGAAAATTCTATGATAGCGTCCATCTTCCCCATTATTTCTTTTCTGGACAACCCCAGCAGCACTCCATTCAATTCAATGTTTTCTTTTCCCGTTAGTTCAGAATGAAAACCCGCCCCTAATTCCAGCAAAGGGGAGACCCTTTCACGAACCTGGACAATCCCTGCCGAAGGCTTGAGCACACCGGCAATCAGCCCCAGCGTAGTGCTCTTGCCTGCCCCGTTGCGGCCCACTATCCCGAAAGATTCTCCCTTGGAAACCGAAAACGAAATATCCTTTAGAGCTTGGAATTGAGCCTTTCTGATGGATCGGATGGCTTCCGGCAGGTTGAACACAAACCGTTTGATTCCACCCGTTACATGATGATAAAGGGGGTAATTTTTCGTAACTTTATCGAATATTACGACTGGTTCCGTCATAATACTTCAGCAAACCTCCATGTCAGCTTTCCGTACACCCAATACCCTACTCCAAAGGCCACTAGCGCATACATCAAACTCACAATAACATAAGTGGCGTCGAGTTGTCCGTCCAGGAGAAGGCTGCGCCAACTAATCATAAGCGGGGCCAATGGATTATAGATGATTAAATGTTGATACTCCTGAGGTATCATTTCTTTTGCGTAAAGAACCGGGGTCAAATAGAAGAGCATCATCAGGCAAATACTGGTGAGCTTTTCCATGTCGCGGGAAAAAGAGATTTATTGACGCGAGCGTCAGGGCCACTCCAAATGTTAGCAGAGTCTGGATTAGAATCAGAAGAGGGACACCGTAGATCCATGACCAAGAAGGACTGCTTCCGTAGATAAACAAAAATAAGACAACCACAGGCAGCGAAAGGAAAAAATGAATCATGTCTTGAAGCACTATGGCCAGCACAACAGCGCCCTTCGGGAAATTCACTTTCTTGATCATGGATCCATTTCCCAGGAATATGGTAGGTGAAACTCCCACAGAATTACTAAACCACTGCCATGGAAATAGCCCTGCTATGAGAAATAATGCGTAATTCTCCACTTGAACCTTCATCACGAGCTTGAAAGCCAAATAGAAAACCAATGCAAATGCCAGGGGATTAGCGATTGACCAGAGATATCCCAGCACATTATTCTTGTAACGGACCTTTATCTCTTTCTTGGTCAGAACAACAACTAGATCCCAATAGTGTGAGAAAGTCATTTCAACATTTCCTAATTCACCGACCGATCCGCACGATCCGTGTACTCTGCGCCGCCAACAATTGTTGCGGAGTAGCTATCGCCGAAAAAAAAATGAACTTTAGGACGGCGCCGGCAAAACAGAGGCGGCCAAGCATTTTGCACGGGCGCCGCAATGAGTCGATCTGAAATCTACTATTCTGCGCAATAAGTCAGACCCGACTTTTTTGCATAGGAACTTTCAAGAATTCGCATCATATTATCCAGACGCCTGTCCCATGTATGCTCCATGGCCAGACTCAGACACGCGGCCTCATCCGGACGATCCCCATCGAGAACCTTTTGTATGCTGTTCAAAAAAGCTTCCGGGGAATCCGCCGTTCTGAACGCCGCCTTATAATCCTTCAACGATCTGAGGTCGGTTGCGACGACAGGTCTGCCCGCCGAGAGATACTCGAAGAACTTCATCGGAAACATGGAGTCGGTATATTCGTTTTTGGGGCAGGGCAATACCGCCACGTCAAATCCCCGTAAGTATTCAGGAAGATACTGATAATTTCTAGGACCCAGGATATGGATGTTCGGCTTTTGCAAGCGCCGAATTTCCGTTGAAGGCTGTCCTTCCCCAACCTGTCCTATCATAACCCAATGCCATTCCGGCTTTTTATCGGCCACAGCGGAAATCAGCTCGAAATCCACTTTGTAGCTACTTATCGCTCCAATGAATCCAATTCTAGGGGTCGGTATATCCAACAAGTCCTCCGGAATCGGTCCCGCCTCTCTTGCCCGCGAGAAGTGGCTGAAATCAGCCACATTAGGAAAATAATGGGTCTTTTGGGGAGCCTGGGCGGAACAACGCCGCATGAGTTCAGGGCTTGTGGTAAATACCGCATCCGCCGAAGATAGCATGGTTTGTTCGGAAACTGAAATCACATCCGATGGCATACCAGGAGCGGCCGCCAAGTTGTCAACGCAGTGGTAGACCAGCAAGGCCGGTTTCAACTTCTCGGCGAGTCTTGCGACCATCGGATTGTAAGCCCAAATAATTGGCTTAGAGCGAAAGACCCGTCTCGTCGCAAGGCGGAGATAACCGTGCAGAATTGCGTCATTAGCCTTTCTAACAGCGGAATTTCCGTGGAAGGGCAAGACCAATGGAGACAAAACCCATATGTTCTCATCGACTTGCCGAAGTCCCTTTGCGCCTTTGACGAGGCGCCGAAATACTCGACTCATATCGCGTTTATTCGTGGTGGGACGTCTCAGCCCCAGCGATTCCACGTAGACGATGCGAAAGCCTTTCTTAGCCAAATGAACGGTGGTGTGTTGTTTGTTCGTCCAAAAGGGATGGTCCCAGTCCGCTGTGGAAAACAAGAGAACATCTCCCGGTAGTCGGTTCCTGGAGCAACCGCCTTTATGGTCAAGGACTTCCGTATCCCCCGCAGGCGCGACATGTATGCGTGGGCATGGCGTCAACTCATCGTTGGGCAACCGTACGTCCTTTCCATGTGGCCGCCAAGCGCATCGGCGAGCTGTCCTTGAGGCTTTTGATAACTACTTTTCCGGCGTCGTCAAGCGTCAATACCGTGGAATCTCTCTTTACCAGAAAATCCAGGCATTCTTTTGTGGAGCACCACCACATTCCGTCAATTGCAAGAATATGCTTCAGAAATTCCTCGTGCGCGGCGGTTCTTTCCGATTCCGACCGCCAACCATACTGATAATCGACGCTGAATGGATGATCCAGAAAGCCGAAAATTGCCCCCGCGTTGAGATGGTTTTCAAAACTACGTATGTAAATATCAACAGAGCGTCCGTATCGATGATAGCAGTCGCCATGCAGCATGCACGGCTGACTGTGAGATATTATTTTCTTTACAAAGGGGACTCGGCCGGCCCTCCCCAGAAGAAACTCCGGATCGTTGTGAATGATTCCGCTTACAAATCCATCGTACCCCGAATCCGCCAAAGCCTTGACCGCATAAACAGGATTCTGATGAAATGGTGAAACAGCGTATTTCAGAGATGCGCTGTTCGGAAAACTACTTTCGAGGCATGTTTTCGAGTTTTGTCCCTCCGCGAAAGCCGTTTCATAGTCTCCACCCCAATTTGGAAAATGGTTCACTGAATGCGAGGCGATTGAACCGCCTAAATCAAGCACTTCATTAATGAACGCACGGTCGTTGTCGTCAAAGGCCAATCCCGTAAGCAAGGCCAAAGAAAACGGCAAGCCCATGGAACGGTATAGGTCAAACAAAGGGCGAGCCGAAGCCACAGCTTGATCGCAATCAAGCCTCATGGTGACTGCGCCTTCAAAGCCTAATGGAATTTCATTAATGGATGGAAAACAAGGAAGGTCCTCCGGTCTGTAGTCGGAGAGGAACTTTTCAACCAATCGCCATTCCAAGCTGTCCACCGGTCCCACGGTCCGATTTATCCATAGAGCCGACCCGTTTGGCCGGTCGGTGACGGCAGCGTATGCTGTGAGCCGTGCGCCGGTCTCATCCTCCAACCAAGCCAACTCCCCCTCTTCGGGGCATTCAGCTACACATGATATCCCCCAATAGGGGTCTGTAATGGGAATTCGACCGTAGCACAAGTTATTCCATTCATCGGTGAAATCATACCTGCACAAATGTCTCGGATCTATGATAGCGGCTTTTCCCAGACAATGGTTCTTGGTGTATCGAATTGATGCCGGGCTGACATCAAACATCGTGTTGGAATCAGGAACGGCTACTCCAAGGCGTTCTTCCAACGTGCGTCCCGTGTCAAGAACCACCTGGATTTTATCCGCTATTCCCGGTCCGATTCGTCCAAGCGCCACTGCCTTCCCGCCATCGGCAAGTAGGCGCTCAAGGAGAAACCGGTCGGAATCCTGTGGGTTGATTAGGACCGCAGCCTTCGGTTGAGACTGGAGGTCCTGATACGAACCGCATCGGATTTGAGCGGAAGTAAATGACCGTTGCATGGCCGTTTGGACAATCTCAGCGGCATAGCCGTCTACCGCATGATACAGGATGTGGATCAACATTCATTCTCGCACAAATCGCCAAATTTTGGCCGGCATGTTAGCCGAAAACCGACTTCGGGGCAAGCTATCGCATGAGAATTGTCTTAGGAATCAGCGTCCCGATAAATAAACCCAGGGTTACGATTGTAATTAACAAGATACTCTTCCAGGCGAATGTCTTCCAACTATAAACGGGCGTATCGGCCAGGGGCGCATGAACTGGAATTAATCCCAGGAGAATATGAAAGAACCAACTAATCTGCGGATGGAACATGTTGTCCAGAACAAAGCTGTGAAGCAACTCTCCCGTAAGTGGTAGAAGGAGTACCGATGGCGTTGAAATGGGCGTTGGGCGGCGGCCGAAAAACCATCCTGAAGAGACACGGCAATAGGGTCAATATTGATAATGTATAAATGATGGTGAACGGAAAGCCGAGATCCGCCAGGAAGGTCAAGATCATTACCTCTGAGGTCCTCAATTCCCGCGTCCACGTAATAAAATCCTCTCGGGACAAATACGGATACCTGATGTTGTAATCTTTGAGCATCTCGTCCCGCGGAGCCAAAATCCCTATTCCCAGAACAGGATGCTTTTCGGCAATTTTCCAAGAAAAAGAACAGATTTTCGATCCTGTAAGCCACAGAGATGTGTTGCTTTCGAATGTCTTTGGGATTACGGGCAAAATGAAAGCCCCCCAACACGGACATAACAAAAATGACCGCCAACATTGGGACTAACCAACGATTTTTCCACTTTACCAGCAAAATAGCCAGTAAGACCATAATGATAGGTATCGCGATAGCCGATTCCAGGCGGGTGGTCTCCCCTCCCATCAGCAGGCTTACATAGCTCAACACAAGTACCGCAATGCCCAAGTATCGAATCTTTCTAGAAGGATTTGCCAGGAGGGCTAGAGGGGCAAAGGAAAACAGTAGTAATCGGCTCACCATAGGGTGCCAATGACTGTCCACCAAGGAGTAAAAGTTTCCAGCGGTAATTAAACTCACAAAACTCAGTAATATTATTCCGGCAAGCGCTAGGACGCAAAGCCATTGAAAGGCGGCCTGGCGAACTGTGGTGTTGAGCAGAATCCTTGCGCACCAGAATCCCCCAAGGCCGGCGGCCAGAATGACAAAACATCTTGCAAATGATGTATTTGGGGTTGAGCTGAAAGCGCTACTCAAGATCATCAACACCGACAATATGATAGATACAATCCCTTCCAGGGATCTAATTCTTGCGTTATCTTTACATCCGTATAGTATTGCGGCCAGCAGGGAGCCGGCACAGAGTATTCCGGAGAAAATGTTAGCCCGCTCATCGGGAATTATTGTGAAGTACGGTTGCAAGAAAGCGAGCTGCAAGGAAGCGGCGCAAAAGAGAAACCACGCTACTGTTTCTCCGAAGCGGTGGGATACTGGCCCCACATGGTCATTGCCGCACATAAAACACCCCCTAACATCTAGTGAATTGCCGGCATCTTAGACGATATCGAGTCTTCTGCAGAACCGTCCTGGTAGTCCATCACGTAACGTCTTGTGCAGAAAGCGCTATCCATAGTGTAATCCGGCAATCCCGGCGGCCGATACGCCGATAGTCATGACCACCCTCACACTTAACACCCCCGCAATTGGCAAGCGTCCCTTGTAAGCCGGCAATGGGAAAGTTACCAGCGATCTGCCCCCTTGACGTGAAACTAATGAGGGAAACGGGAAATGCCGAAGCGCGGGAAACGGGCCGTGACAGCTGCATTTAGAAACATGCTCCTTGATGAGATCACGTCCAGGAATTGCACATCTCTTAAATGAAGCCCCGTACCTTCAAGGATAGCTCCTCAAGGATTGTGCGTTTCAGGCGGTCCTGATCCACAGGATGCGAAGCTTTATACCATAAATGGCTTGTGGGATGTACAACCGTTTTTGATAATAACGCAAGCTTTTGTGGTAATTGATTTTGGAGCATGAATTATTTGAGCCTACAAGGTCCACGGGGCGCCGTTTTTTCATCGTGATCGGAAGGAGCCGAACCCCAACGGACTACAAAATCTAACCATCTTGCCTGTCATTTGTGGGGCATAACACATACGATGTAAACGCCGGCTTACTGGCGCCGATATGATATCGTCGTCCTACTCGAACCTCGCAGGAGACTTAAAGTATTGCTTCAAAGGTACGAAACCTAACGATGTCATTGCGAGGAGCAAAACGACGAAGCAATCCCGGTTATTCGCGATTAGAGATTGCTTCGCTGCGCTCGCAATGACAACTCTATCGCTCTGCCCATGTGAAAAACGCCGCAATTTTCAACTCGGCGCACTATAGCACACTCTTTCAGTAAAGAAATAGAGTCGGAGAAGCGAATCTGAAAAAGCGAGCTTAGTCCTGTTCAGAGTAAACTCCAACTGAGAAAACCCTGTTTTCAGAATTGCCAATACCGACTCTCAATCATCGATGGCGGAAATCCAGAGCCTCCTGGGAAACTCAGTGCCCAGAGGGGCCTTCTGCGCCGGTGAGGCCTCGGTTGGAGGGAACTCTCCTACGGATGCGGGTCAATCGCTTTCGCCGCTCCGCATAGAGACCGGTTCGAGGCCGCCGGCGCTTGTCGCTTTGACATCAACTTCATCCAATACCTTTCTAACTATCCCGAGGACTTCCTTCGTGCGGTACGGCTTGCTGACGAATCCTCTGGATCCTGCTTCAATGGCGGTTTTAGTGGTTCCATTCACGGAATAGCCGCTGGCTACGACCACTTTGACCTCAGGGTTGATCTTCAGCAACTGCTCTAAGCACTGTTTGCCTCCCATTACCGGCATAATCAGATCGAGAATCACCAGAGATATGTCAGCCATTCTTTTCCTGTAGATGTTAACGGCCTCTTCGCCATTTTCGGCTTCAAGGACCGTATATCCCGCCATCTGGAGCATTTCTCTTGCCATTTCTCTTATGCGCGCTTCATCGTCCACCAGTAGGATGGTTTCGGTCCCGAAAGCGGGCATCTGCTGTGTCATCGAAACATCCACTTCCATCTCTTCCACAACCGCAGGCAGATAGATTTTGAACGTTGTTCCAACACCGGGTTCGGAATAACATGTAATGCCTCCTCCATGGCTCCTGACGATTCCGAAGACCATTGCGAGTCCGAGACCGGTTCCCTCGCCGGGCCCTTTGGTGGTGTAGAACGGCTCAAAGATATGCTGTCGCACTTCTTCGTCCATCCCGTGGCCGGTATCGGAAACCGTGAGCAGCACGTATTCCCCAGGCTGAACCTCCAGATGGGTCCTGCAAAAGTCCTCATCCAGGATCATGTTTGTCGTCTCGATGGTCAGCCTACCGCCGTCGGGCATGGCATGCTGAGCGTTTACCGCAAGATTCAGAAGTATCTGTTCCATCTGGCCCGGATCCGCATTGACGGTCATAAGGTTGTCGGCCAAGAGGATTACGATTTGAATCATCTTTGGCGCTGTCCGCTCAAGGATCTTCTGGACACGCCTTATTTTATTGTTCAGGTTCACCGGCCGGGCGTTGGGTTCCAGCCTTCTACTGAAAGCCAGAAGCCCTTTGGCCAGCTCAGCTCCATCCAGAGCCGCTCTCCGTATTGTTTCGAGTCTAGTGTAGTCAGGGTTTGTGGATTTTTTGTCGAAGAGCATCATGTCCGAATAACCCAGAACCACCTGGAGCAAGTTGTTAAAATCGTGTGCAATACCGCCAGCGAGAGTCGCTATCGCTTCCATCTTTTGGGCCTGAAGAAGTTGAGCCTTCAGATGCTCCCGTTCCTCCTCCGCTCTGTTACGCTCGCTGATATCTATAGCTATTTGAAATTTCACATCACGCCCGTCAGGCCATCGTATCATTCTGTCGGTCGCTAGGAAATCCTTGTTGAGTATGAGGTTCCGATACTCCCATCGATAGGGTTGACCGTGTAATTTCAATATCTTCTCATTGTGGCAACGCTCACAGGGAGCGTCAAGCCCGTTTAACCTTTCGTAGCACACCCCTCCTATCAGTCTTTTTCCGTACATATCTTCGGTGAACTTGTTCGCGTATAAGATTTCATAGGTTTGGGGGTCGATGACGAGGATGACCTCGTTGATGCTTTCAAACAATGAGAGAAGCTGTTCCCTCTCGAACTTCAGCTCATTTTCAGCCGTTCGACGTTCCGTAATATCATTTAAGAGTATAAGGAGGTGAGGTTCGCCGCCGGCCGTTAAGCGAGCCATACGAGCGTTCACCCACACGCTCTTTCCGAATGTGGAGGTCAGATGAACCTCGCGCTGGTTGTTGACGCCTCCGGAAAGCACCTGTTCCGCGTCAGCCAATAGACCGCTTTCTTTCCAGGATGCCAGGTTGCGAAAATTTTGTGTGAGGATACCCTGCTTGTCTGCTCCTATCGTC
The DNA here is from genome assembly GCA_963747865.1 of uncultured delta proteobacterium. Taxonomy (GTDB): domain Bacteria; phylum Desulfobacterota; class Desulfomonilia; order Desulfomonilales; family Desulfomonilaceae; genus JBBSBY01. The sequence continues at coordinate 156,352 of CAVVHK010000020.1, forward strand.
TTCCCCAGCGCCTCATTTGCCGAAATACATTGTCCATCCGCCCGAAAAACCGCTATGCCCATAGGCGATTCCGAAACGATTTTTTCTCTCAACTCATTTGCCTCAGACGCTTGCGCTTCCGCCAACTTCTTATCGGTGACGTCGAGAAAGGTTCCAGTTACTCTCAACGGTTTGCCTTCCAGGTCACGTTCCGTGATCTTTCCACGCGCAAGAACCCACTTCCAGTCGCCACTTCTGTGCTTCACCCGGTACTCATCCTCAAAATTGTCGGATAATCCTCTCATGTGATTGACAATTTTCTCCAACGCTCGAGGGTGATCGTCCGGATGTACCAAACTCTCCCAAAAGCTGAAGCTCTGCTCTATTTCATCAAGCGAGTATCCCGCAATCTCCGCTCCACGCTGGTTTGCAGTGGCTTCCCCGGTCTCGACATACCAGTCCCACAAACCTAAATCCGCCCCTTGCAACGCAAGTTCCAATCTCTGCTCGCTCTTGCGGAGGGACTCTTCAGCATTTTTGCGCTTCGTAATGTCACGAGCGGCATGAACGCAACCCACGACCAGACCGGTGTCATCAACCAGCGGAGAAACTCGAACGTCAGATGTCCCTCCGAGACGAGGTTCCACCACTTCCGCCGAATGTTGTTCACCGTCGGTAAGAAGCTCAGAATGAGGGCAAAAAGCAATGGGTTCCTTTCTTCCATGAACAACTTCAAAACAGAATTTTCCTATCAACTCCAGCTCGGTCATCCCAAGAGCGTCAGCCATGGCCTTGTTTGCCCGTAGAATCCTGTGTTGATTGTCCAGAACCATAACCATATCGGATATAGAGTCGAAAGTTAGCTCCCAGTTCTTGTTGGCCTGATCTACCGCTTCCTCCGCCTGCTTGCGTTCCGTAATGTCATGGATTATCGAGTACAGGATCCGTTGATTTCCCAGATCCAGAGGGCTAGAGTGCACTTCTACATCCCGCATGTCCCCGGACGCGAGTCTGTGCTTGAAAAAGAAATGGAGTCTTTGCTCAGTTTTCGCCTTGGTCATTTCTGCAAAAATCTGTTCGGGCGGAAGGACATTTATATCCGAGATTTTCATTTGCTTGAGATCTCTGGTGGGATAACCATAGAAATCCGTAGCAGCCGGATTTGCATCGATCAGTTCGCCCGATTCCGGATCTATGAGTAATTTGACGGCCCGGCTGCCTTCAAACATCTGACGGTAGATCTTCTCACTTAGCGCTCTTGCCTCTTCCGCCCGTTTATGTTCCGTAATATCGTGTAATATGCAATGAGTCTGCCTGAATCTTCCGTGCTCGTCGTGCGCTATCCGCCCATCCGCAGCGACGGTGATCAACGAACCGTCCTTCTTGACCATTTCGAATTCGATACCGTGGATCTTTCCCGCAGCTTTGAATTGTGGGAAATAGATTGTGAATTTTTCTCTGTACGGGGGTGTAAAAAAGTGTCCGCACCATTTGCCTATGACTTCTTCACGGCTGTAGCCTAACAAATCCGACCATGCCCGGTTTATTTCGAGGAAGCAGCCGTTTTCGTCCAAAGACTGATAGCCCAGCGGAGCATTTTCATAGAGTAGTCGGAATCTTTCTTCGCTCTCCTTTAGCTCGGCCTCTCTGGTCCTGCCGATATCGATTACGGCGGTTCGAAACCTCTCAGGGGACCCGTCCTCGTTCCTGATTACCGAACTCTCTAAGCGCAAGGAGACTTGATTCCCTTCCTCAATCGCTAATCGGATATCGCAAGTTTGAGTTGACTCGGTTTCAAGGGCTTGTCTGAAGTGCAAACGTAAGGAGTTTCCGACTTCTTCGTCGACAAAACCGGCAAGTGGTTTGCCGATTAGAAGACCCCTTTCTGCGCCGAGGAGTCCGGCGGCGGCGAGATTGGCTTCAAGGATCACCGCGAATTCATCCAAAATGAGATAGCCGACAGGGACAAAGTCATATAATTGTGAGTACTTGTCATTTGAGGCTTCGAGCGCGACCTGCGTCTGACGCAGTTCCTCATTCAGCGTCTCGAGTTCAACTTGGCGGACTTGCAGCTCATGAATGAGTTGCCTGACTTTTTCAGGGGAAAGCGCTGATGCGTCCGAGATACCCGATGACTTCTCCTGACACGTCAATTCTTCCGGACGTCGCAGTCCGCTCGGTTTCTCTTTGGGATCATTGTTTCTGGTCTTTCACGGTTCCCTCCCCTGTGCCCTACAGAGTAACGGGTGGGTTGAATGC